>DATIWL010000121.1:0-3700 GCA_035519435.1 Terriglobales bacterium | reverse complement strand
ACTCGTGCCGCCGCCAATCGGCAGCGCTATCGCGCTGTCTGACGCCACGACATCAACAAGACACGTCTAGGAGGAGCCGGTGCCTATGAACGGACCGTTTCAAACGGCGCATAAAGCAGTCTCGAGGTGTTATGTCGTTCTTTTGCTGCTGCAGGCGATTGCGGTTCATGACCGTCACCTCGCGTATGCACAAGAAATGGGCTCGGTTGCCGGGATCATTTCCGATCCGGTCGGAGGGCCGGTGGTTGGAGCTACCGTCACGCTAAGAAGCAGCGTCTTGGGAGTTATGCAAAAAACAGACACCGATAGCGCCGGACGGTACAGTTTTCACAATCTGTCGAATGGCAGCTACTCTGTGCAAGCGGACGCTCGGGATTTTCAATCGGCATCGCAGGATGTCGAGGTGAACGCCGGCTCGGTCGCCACCCTGGACTTCCGCCTTGTGCTCTCTAAAATCGAGCAAATGATCCAGGTCAACGCAGCGGCAGCGTACGCCCGTACAATCACCGATCTGCCGGTAAGCGCGACAGTGCTGCCGCGCGAAGAGGTATTGGATACACCGGGCCGCTCGATTGATGAATCGCTGCGCTACGTAGCGGGTGTAAATTTGCAGCGTGACAACTCCGACGTGATTTTTCCCCTGAATCCCTCGATCGCGATGCGCGGCATAGGCGTGGGTGACACCGCCACGCGCTCCCTGGTTTTGATGGACCAGCTGCCGCTGAACGGCGGCTTCTTCGGTACCGTCTTCTGGAACCGCGTGCCGAAATATTCCGTCGAGCAGGTCGAAGTGGTGCGTGGGGCCTCGTCCAGCCTGTTCGGAAGTTTCGCCGAGGGAGGCGTCGTAAACGTCATCACGCACGTCCCTGAGAAGCGCGAGATCACGCTGGACGCGACCTATGGTCAGAATGACCGCTTTCAGGGCACCGCGCAATATGGCGATTCTGCGTTCAAAGGAAAGCTGCTCTATTGCCTCACCGCAGACTATTACCAGACGCGCGGATATTATCAATATCCCGAGGACCAGTTGCGTCCGATTGACGAGCGTGCCGCCGCCGACATGACCGCGCTGCAAGGCCGCTTCGACTTCAAATTTTCCGACACGGTCAAAGCCTTCTTTCGTGCCGGCTATGACAATCAGAATCGCCACGGCGGAGTGCGTCTGGAGAAAACCACTGTGGACGTCCCAGACGTGGGCGGCGGCTTGGCTTTCGATTTGAAGAGCAACGGCCTGGTTGATGTGCGCGGCTTTTACGCCCACGAGGATTTCCATGTGGATAACGTGCGCGAAGTGGACGACAACACCACTTTCGTTTCCAATCGTCACCACACCAATTCAAATCTTCTTGGATTCTCCTCGCTGTGGTCGAAGCCATTGAAGGGTTTTTTCTCGCATGTTACCGCCGGAGTAGACTTCCGCCGCGTCGACGGGGTAAACAACCAGGATGTGTTCAACGAGCCGGAGATCCTCGCCTCCGTCGTTCTAGGCGGCGGAACCCAGACATCTGTCGGCACTTTCGGCGAGATCAGCATCCGGCCGGCCGACCGGATTGAACTGCTGGCAAGTCTGCGCCTCGATCACTTCTCCGAGACCGATGGACGGATCGTGACTGACGACACGCCTGATTTGTTTCCTGACCGGACATTCAATGTGGCCAGTCCGCGCATTGCCATGCGTTATCAGTTCAGCCGGCCTGTCGCGCTGCGTGCTTCGTACTATCAAGGCTTTCGCGCGCCGACACTGGCCGAGCGTTATCGCAGCTTTGAAACTCCGACCTTTCGCGGGCTCTCCAATCCCGACTTGAAAGAAGAACACCTCCATGGCGGCGAGGCCGGAGTTGACATCAAGGCTGGGCGACTTTCCGCGCAGGTGAACTATTTCTACAACCACCTTTCGGATTTTGTCGGCAGCGCGGAAGTGGGAGATGTGGATGAGAAGTTTACCGTCATCAACGCGAACATCGGCGCCATCCGCAGTCGGGGCGTGGAGTTCATGGCGAACGTTCGGCTCCACCGCCGGCTGGCGCTTCTCGCCGATTACACCTGCACCGATGCCAAGGTCATCGAGGGCGAGTTGACCGGCAACTATGTGGAAGGCGCGCCCCGGCATGTAGTCAGCATGAGTTTTCACTACTCGGGTCTGCGCGGAGAAAGCTTTGATCTGCGTGGACGGTGGGTGGACAGGACATTCCAGGACATCAGCAACGAAGGCGTGATGGGGGCCCACTTCGTCCTGGACCTGTTTGGAGCGTATCCGGTGCATCGGCATCTGGATCTCGTACTCAAGGCGGAGAACGTGCTCAACCGTCAATATGTTGCTGACGGTTTCGCACAAACCCTTGGCGCGCCGCGCCAGATTTCCGGCGGGATACGACTTCATTTTTAAAGGCTGGGGGCTTCAAACTTGGAGGAAGACCAACAGCCCGCACAACACGACTGCACCCGTATACGCTGGCTGCCCATGAAACAGCGCCATCCGACTGATGAATGCCACCTCGATCACGATGAAGGTGAAGCCGAGTCCCCCGCAGGTCCGATCTGCCCGCGAGTTCGTGATCGAGCAGGACCGCCGTCGGATGGGCGGGCGATTACAATGTCTCGCGGACGGGATTGTCCTCTGTCCTCCGGGGCAGGACGAGTCGGGCAATCCGCCGGATTTCGCCAATCTCGACTTCTGTAAACGGGCTCTTCTGCTTAACGATGAGCTCGGCCCCGAACCCTTGGCGGTCTCCCGCACGTCGGGGACCCCGCGGAAGACGAGGAAATGGGTACGGAGTTACCAGCGGCCGCTGGCTCGGACACCACAACGCCCGACATCAGCGTCGGATCGACATGCTATCGCCATACGAGTCCCTGAAACGGGTTGGGTCTGTTCCGGCGCTCTGCCCACCGATGTGGGAAGGTCAGACCTTTTTCAGGTCATGACCACAGCCACATTTGCCCGGCTTTTGGCTGATGGTTTTGCAGTCGCAGGCCGAGCCGCAGTCGCACGCGTATTTGCCCTCGGTCTTGTATGCGCGGTCTTTGTCCCATCCGGCGGCCTTGAAATAGGCTTTGTTCTTTTCCACTTTGGTCACCGTGGCCTTGACAAGATCATGGCCGCAACCGCACTTGCCAGCCTTGCTGGAAATGGTTTCGCAGCAGAGTTTCGCGCAGTCGCAGACGTAGTATTCCTCGCCTGACTTTACGTTGAGCTTTCCCGCGTGAATCTGGAACGCATATCCGATGAGGGCAGCCGCGAGGAGAACGCTCCATGCCGCCAACCGACCTTTGCTCGTTTTCATTATTACCTCCGACACCTGATCAAAGGCTGTCCGGCAGGGACTTTGGAATGATCGACATGGAAGTGCGGAACAGCCAACCATCGACAGGTGGAATTAATCC
Organism: Terriglobales bacterium; assembly: GCA_035519435.1. GTDB lineage: Bacteria > Acidobacteriota > Terriglobia > Terriglobales > Acidobacteriaceae > Acidiflorens. The sequence continues at coordinate 316 of DATIWL010000121.1, read as the reverse complement.
GGCAAAGCCGGCACTTCCGTATCTGGGAGTCGACTTATAGCACCGAGAGACATCGAAAGCAAGATTCACTCAGAGACACAAAGAGGTCGTGAAAGGTCCACATGAATCGCTTGCTCCGTGCGTCGGTCTGCCGTCGGCACTGCGCATGAGTGTCAGCGCGCTGGCATCGCGCGAGCCTTCCGGGAGATCACGGAAGGTGGTTGGTTCTTCGGGAATGCGGAGTCGGTGCCGCCGGCATCGCGTACCCGCACGGTTGCCTGGGCAACCGCACTTCGTCCTGGACCGATTTGGCGCGTATCCGGTGCACCGGCATCTG
>DATIWL010000120.1:0-48656 GCA_035519435.1 Terriglobales bacterium | reverse complement strand
CCAGAAGACCAGGCGGCGCAAAATGCGCGTCGCCGAGGCGATGGACTACCTCGTCCAGGAAGAGGAGCAGAAGCTCATCGACATGGACCAGGTGACCCGCGTGGCCCTGGAGCGCGTGGAAACCAGTGGCATCATATTTCTCGACGAAATCGACAAGATTGCCGGCCGGGAAAGCGGCCATGGCCCCGATGTCAGCCGCGAGGGCGTACAGCGCGACATCCTGCCGATCGTAGAAGGCACAACCGTGAACACCCGTTACGGATTCGTCCGTACCGACCACATCCTCTTCATCGCCGCCGGCGCCTTCCACGTCTCCAAGCCCGCCGACATGATCCCGGAGTTGCAGGGCCGCTTCCCCATTCGGGTGGAGCTGAAATCCCTGAGTGTCGAGGATTTCATCCGCATCCTGAAGGAGCCGAAAAACGCACTTGCCAAGCAGTACACCGCGCTTTTGGAGACCGAGGGTATCAAGCTCGTCTTCACCGACGATGCTCTCGAAGAGGTCGCCAAATATGCTGCCCGCGTAAACGAGTCCAGCGAAAACATCGGCGCACGCCGCCTCCACACCATCATGGAGAAGATGCTGGAAGACGTGTCGTTCGCCGGCCCCGACCTCAAAAAGAAGACGGTCAAAGTGGACGCCGCCTACGTGCGCAAACAACTTGCCGATATCGTGAAGGATCAGGACCTGAGCCGGTACATTCTGTAGGAGAGCCTTTACCACGGAGTACACGGAGAAGCACAGAGGGAAGCTTTCCCCGTGTCTCCGTGCTCCCCGTGGTTATCTGCTTTTTGTCGCGATCTGTACTCCTTTCTGCTACCCTTTCGCCTTTCCAACGAAAATATGCCCACCCTCGACCGCAACCGCCTCCAGTCCCTGATGCAACGCGAGCAGAAACGCTTCGTTGACGAGCGTCCGAAATCGAAAGCCCTGTTCGACCGTGGAAGGAAATCGCTGCTCTCCGGCGTTCCCATGAATTGGATGGTGAAGTGGGCAGGTGCCTTCCCGCCATTCGTCCGCGAAGCCCAGGGCGCGCACTTCTACGACGTCGACGGACATCGCTACATCGATTTCTGCCTCGGCGACACGGGCGCCATGACCGGCCACTCACCCTTTGCGGCCGTGAAGGCGATCGAGGAGCAAGCCAAACGCGGCATCACGCTGATGCTTCCGTCAGAAGACGCAGTATTCGTCGCCGAAGAATTGCAGAAGCGCTTCGGGCTGACTTACTGGCAGTTCGCGCTCACTGCCACCGACGCCAATCGCTTTTCGATTCGCCTGGCTCGCCAGATCACCGGCTGCCCCAGGATTCTCGTCTTCAACTGGTGTTACCACGGCAGCGTCGACGAAACCTTCGTCACGCTGCAGCCCGACGGTACCGCAAAAGCGCGCCGCGGCAACATCGGTCCTCCGGTCGACCCGTCCGTCACGACGCGCGTAGTCGAATTCAATGACGTTCCTGCACTGGAACAGGCTCTAGCCCATGGCGACGTCGCCTGCGTGCTGGCGGAGCCCGCGCTCACCAACGTCGGCATCGTGCATCCCATCGCGGGATATCACCAGGCGCTGCGGGAACTCACCCGAAAGCACGGCACGCTGCTCATCATCGATGAGACTCACACCATCTGCGCCGGACCCGGCGGATACACGCGCGCCGAGAATCTCGAGCCTGATTTCCTGGTCTTTGGCAAGCCTATCGGCTCGGGCGTTCCCGGCGCGGCTTACGGATTTACACAGCAAGTCGCCGACCTGATCACGAAGAACCAGAGCCTGGAAGATTGCGACACGGGTGGCATCGGCGGCACCCTCGCAGGCAATGCTCTCTCGCTTGCCGCCATGCGGGCAACGCTCACGAAAGTTCTGACCAAGGAAGCCTTCGATCGCATGATCCCGCTGGCCGAGCGTTGGACGACCGGCGTACAAAAAGTGCTCAACGATTTCGGCCTGCCCTGGAGCGTCACCCGCCTCGGCTGCCGCGCCGAATATCTCTTCGGCCCGAACGAGCCGAAAACCGGCACCGAAGCCCACGATGCCATGGACTTCGAACTCGAGCGCTTCCTGCATCTCTACGCCATGAACCGCGGCCTTCTCCTGACGCCGTTTCACAACATGGCGCTCATGTCACCGTCGACGGCGGCCGAAGACGTGGACTATCACAGCAAAGTCTTCCGGGAATCTGTGCGCGAGCTCTTTGCGTAGAGGCAGGTGGCCCGCAAACTGATCGAATTGAGCCTGAGGCTCAGGCTGGAACAGCCAGAGGCTGAATCTGCACCAGCAGCATAGAAGCCAGTTTTCCGCCGTTGCGCAGCATGTTGGCCGTAGGAATGCCCGTGCGGTAGTACGACTTCTCACAATCAGCGGTGGACGGCCCACGCATGCCGCCTTCCATGTATGCCAGCCCCGGACAACGCGTGCAACTGCTGACGTGACGGCACGATGAGCAGACAGTCAAATCCTTCGCCTGAATCGATCGCACTTCCTTCAGCTCCGGCGAATGATTCCAGATATCGGCAAACTTCTGTCGCCGCACATTCCCGCTGGACAGTGGAAACTGCACGCAAGGGTAGACGTCCCCATACGGCGAGATGTAGCAGAATGAGTGTCCCGCGCTGCACGAGTAGCCTTCCAGGTCGTCGTCAGTGACCGGCTTGGGCGGCGCGCAGAACTCTTCCATGTTGGGCACCAGCGCCGGATTGTGAAACACCTCCGGCAGTTCTTCGCCGGGAATGCGCAGCGCCAGAACGGAGGTATCGCCGTTCATCATCGGCGTGATTGTGGGATCGAGCGTATAGTGCGCGCCCAGCTCCCGCGCCATCTGCTGTAGCCGGTCACTGTCATGCCGGTTCCACGTCATCAGCACGTTGGCAATCGTCACTTTCAGGTTCTGCGCTCTCAAAAACCTCACCGCATGCATGGTGCGCTCGAACGATCCCGGCAGCTTGGTGATGGTGTCGTGAACCTCCGCACGATGCGAATAGACGCTGACCTGGATCGTATCGACCCCAAGATCCCGAAGCCGCCGCGCCTCGGCCTCACGAATCATCACCGCATTTGTCTTGATCTTGACATTGAACTGCAATCGCCGCGCGTGTTCCAGCAACTCGAAGAAATCGCGCCTCAGGAAAACCTCGCCGCCGCTGAAGGTGAGAAAGAAAACCCCGGCTTCGGCCAGCTGGTCGAGCACTCCCTTGATCTCCCCGGTCGTCATCTCGCCGTGATCGTCATGATCGAGGTAGCAGTGCACGCAGCGCTCGTTGCAGCGATACGTGACGTCAAGGTGCACGCTCAGGGGCACGCCCATCTCGAACGCCTTCTGGTTCATCTCGAGCAGCAGGCTCATCGGGCCTCCGTGCCGGATGGGACGTTCAAGGGATGGTCGGAAACCAGAAGAATGCCATGCTGCGACAGATCCGCCACGAACTCCTGCGCGTCGGCCTGCGCCTGTTCGGGGTCGATGTCGAACCGCTCACAGATATCGCGGTTGACAATCTCACGCAGCGGCGTGCGGCCGTCGGCCGCCTGCCAGATCGCCGTCGCGACCTCGTTCAGCGTGAAGAACGTGGAATCGACCGAGTTCATGACCATCATCTCGCCCGCCAGCATGCGAGCCGCAATGTTCGTGCTGCGCGCAATATATGTCTCAGACATGGGCTGGCATTACCTCGATGTGACGGATCTCTTCCCACACTCGACGATCCGGATAGAACGTCAATCGGCGAACCGGCACTTTTTGCACAAAATCGCACGCTGTCGCAAAAACCCTTTCCACCAGCTCGCGGTCTTCTGCAAAGAAGAGGATGTTGCGCATGAGCCGCTGCGCCGCCTCGGCCGGCGCAATTTCCTCGATGCGATTTTCCCTGCCTTTCTCCAAAAAGAACAACGCCGCCACCGGCGCAGAGCAGTTCTCCCCTGGCGTACCTAGTTCTCCGGAAAACGGCGTACCGCAGGCGAGGTAGCCATCCGTATTCGGGACTACATACGAAATCTCGTCGCTCAACAAGGTCACATCAGCCGGAGCGAGGCGAGCGATCGTGGTCTTTCCTGCGCCGGACACACCCGAGAACAGGTAAGCTCGTGGATCAAGATCTCCGCAGATCCCGCTGGCCGCGTGCAGCAGAAATCCGTGCCGCCGCGCCAGGATCAGGCTGTGCAGAATGCGCAGCACCGAATCGAGCGCATAGGGATTGGGGCTCTGCCGCACATGCCCGCGGCCCGATTCCGGATTCCAGCGCGCCCGAAAATCCCCACGCTCAATCAGCCAATCCGAACCATCGCGACGAACACGGACCTCGTCTTCCGGACGCGGCGGAAGCGCTGTCAGATCGAATTCCAATTCCACTTCAGCGGACGACGATCCCAGGAAACCGGCGTACCTCCCTCGCGCGAGTTCCAGAAACCGCGAATCGCCGGTGAGGAGGCAAATCGGCACGCCACCGATCTCGATGATGCAGCGATCCGAGCCAACCGCACTCATCGCATCGACCCCGCTTCTGCAACCTGATGGCTGAGTTCGGTGGGAACCTCGCCCGCCGCCGGCCGCCGGTGGAGCCTGAGCGCCAGCCGTCGCGCTGGCCCGCAATAACAACACACCTGGCCCAACACCCGTTGCCAAAAACTCAAGGGAGCAGGGATCGCGATGGCCTGCCCGTCCCGCGCGACGCTCACCAGTCTCCCCAGGAACGCTTCGCGCGAGTAGACGGGATCCGGGCCAGGCAGAGAGTCGCCGCGGAGCAGGAACCGGCCGCCCTCCATGCGATCTGCAAGCCGGTGGAGAAAGAGCCGCCCATCGCGCGCGGCCAGCACAATTTCGCCGCGCGCCACGTCGTTGAGCAAACAGGAAGCAATCTGGCACACGTCCCCCGGCCACAGAGATGGCAGCATGCTCGCGCCGCTCACTTGCAGCCGGAGGAATCCGCTACGGCGCAAGGCTTCGATTGCCAATACCTCGCGCGCCGCACTGCTCACACTGGCATTCATGAAATGGTGCAGGTCAGGAACTTTTGGGTTGAGATTGGCACTGGCCGGTCGTGGCGCCAATCTTGCCGCAGGCAAGAGCAAGCGTCTCAAAGACCCGCTCGTAACGAAAAGACGGCTTCTGATAAGGCTTCTTGCCCGCCCCCTTCTTGCCGACGTTCTCGTCTTCGCGGGAGACTCGATTCTCTGACGTCATAAGGTGGTCAATCCTGGACTGACTCGTACCCCAGCTAGATATGGTCGAGAGGTGCGTTTCAGGCAGTTTACTACACGCGTTTCCCGCGCGCCAACGCAGCCGGACGCCTGTGAAGGCCACCCAGCGCCGCGAAATCAGTAGAACGACAACGTTCCGTTTTTGCGCGCCCGCCGCAGACTGCCCGCTAACGCCCACAACGCGAGCGGCAGGAGCACCACGCCGAACCCTGCGAGTATGCCGAGCGTCGGCGCCATGGAGCCAACCGAGTAGCCTTGCAGCAAAGCCATGCGCATGCCTTCCACCGCGTGGGTGAGTGGAATCATGCGCGCCAGCACGACCAGGGGTCGTGGCAGGACATCGACCGGAAACATGGTCCCGCTCAGGAACCACACGCCCGAACCCAGCAGCCATACCAGCGCCGACCCCTTCTGAAACGTGATCTGTAGCGTCGCCGCTGCAATTCCCAATGCCAGGGCAATGGCCAGAGCAAGGACCAATACCGCCGTGCAGGAAAGGAGATTGGCGTGGATCTGCGCCCGGAACAACGCGACCCCGGCAAGCAGGTAGATCACCATGTCCGCGAAGTTCCCGGCGAACGCTGAGACCGAGCTCAGCACTACCAGCTCTGCGGGTTGCGTGGAGGTCGTCATCAGTACCTCCATCGTTCCCGTTTGCTGCGCGTCTCTTACCGTGCTCAGGAAAGCCTGCGTGCTCATCACGAAGAACGTGTAGACGCCGGTGCCCACCAGCAGGAACGGGAAGTATCCTACGCCGCCCGGGCGAAAGCCCGGTCCGATGGCCCGCGAGAGAAAGTAGAAAGCTGCCAGTTGCGTGAGCAGCCCCACCGCCGTCACCGCGAATCCGGTGCGGTGCCGTGCTGCAATCAACAGATCGCGCCGCAGAATTGCGTGGAGCTTATCGAGCCAGGTCATCATGATCTCTTCCCCGCGCGGTGCAGGACGTCTATGGCTTCATCCACCTCCTGCGTCAGGCGGAAATAGAACGTTCGCAGTTCCTCCATGCTTTCTCCGCTTCGTATCGACCGTTCCGCCAGCAGTTCTCCGTGTTGCAGCAGCAACAGGCGGTCACCCACGGCGGCGGCCTCGGCAAAATTGTGAGTCGCGAGGAGGATCGTCGTATTTTGCTCGGCAAGAGCCCGGATCGTTGTCCAGAAATGTGCCGTGGTGGCGGCATCCAGACTGCGCGTCGGCTCGTCCAGCAGCAACACGGCCGGGCGCTTGACCAGCGCACGCGCAATGCCGAGGCGCTGATACATCCCGCTCGAGAACTTCATCACCAGCGTATCGGCCTGCTCGACCAGCCCCGTGTCGCGAAGGACTCCTTCAATTCTCTGCGCTCGCTCGCGCCGGGGAACCTCGTCAAGCGCCGCGAAGAACTCGAGATTCTCGCGTGCCGAAAGTCGCGGGAAGAAGGATCGCTCGGTGGCGACCGCAATGCCGACCTGCTCGCGGACTCGTCCGCCCTCGCGCAGCGTGGCATGCCCGCCTACCTGCACGGACCCGGCGTCAGGCAACAACATCGTGGAAATCAGCTTCAGGGTCGTCGTCTTGCCGCTGCCGTTCGGCCCCAAAATAACCAGCACTTCCCCGGCCTTGACTGAGAATGACAAGTCTTTGAGCGCGATCGTTTCGCCGCTGCGCTCGCGTCCCAGCCAGTTGAACAAGGCTGGACGGTGACGAAATACCTTCCGAACAGATTCGAAGACGACCCGGTCCATGGCGGCAATTCGAACGCGGTAGAAGACTCTGTATTATAGTGGCGCTTCGCGCCCATCTTGACGCTCGTTCGTGCCTTTGGGTTTAGAAGAAGAGGATGATGGACCCCGGCCAAGAATTTCGTCTCCTCTGTTCCTGCGCTGCTGTCGACCTTTCCTCCGAACGCGCCACTCGCATCGCAGCCGACGTCGGCGCCGGCATCGACTGGAGCAGATTCCTGCACTCCGCCGAACATCATGGCCTCTTACCCCTGGTGGCGCGGAATCTCGGCGATGTCGCCGCTGTTCCGCCCGAAATCGCGCACAGGTTGCGCGCTGCCTTCGAAACCAACGTACGGCGGAATCTCTGGTTCGCGAGTGAATTGTCCCGGATCGCCGCGCTTTTTGAAGCCAAGGGACTCTGCGTGGTCTCCTACAAGGGACCGCTGTTGGCGGAAGGCGCCTACGGCGACGTCGCCCTGCGAACCTTCGGCGATCTCGACTTTCTTGTTTCGCCCGGTAACCTCGCAGCAGCAAAGAGCGCGCTTGCCCATCTGGGTTATCGGCCTTCCGAGGAACTCAGCCCCGCCGTGGAGCGGCTCTGGCAGCGCTTCGGCTATGAACTCCCTTTCGACGGCGCTGCCGGCAGGTATCTCGTCGAGTTGCAGTGGGGCCTGACTCCCTATTTCTACGCCGTCAATCTCCGCGCCGACGAATTGCTCCACCGCTCCTGCGCCGCCACGATCAGTAACCATCCGGTCCGGACGCTCTCGCCTGAAGACACTCTCCTTGTCCTCTGTCTCCATGCCGCCAAACATCTCTGGATGCGCCTGATCTGGGTCTGCGACATCGCGCAGACAATCAGGACGCAGACGATCGACTGCACCTCCCTTCTCTCCCGCGCTCGGAGTCTCGGGATCATGCGGATCACGCTGCTGAGTTTCTGGCTGGCGCAGCGCCTGCTTGATGCGCCCATCCCCTCGCTCGCAGCAGAAGGCGTGAGTCGAGATACGGCCATCGCCGCCCTCGGCGAAGAACTCGCTGCGCGAATCGCTCGTGGCGCAACGTACGACTTCGAATCTCCTGCATACTTCCGCTGGATTCCAAGACTGCGGGAGCACCGCAGCGACCGCTGGCGCTATTTTTGGCGGCTGTTCTGGACGCCGGGAGTCGGGGACCTCGCCGCCGTCCGCCTGCCGGAAGCTCTGTTCCCCTTGTATCGACTCGTGCGTGTCGCCAGGCTGGCGCGCAGATTCTTGTGGCCGGGCCTTAGGTCTGTGTCCGTCAAGGCAAGCTAGTGCGTTTCGCCATCACCCGGCGCCACGTCGGGCGTGTCGAGTTTTTGTGCGACCGGCGGCGAGGGTGGGGGTGCCTCAAACTGCCCCTGGTCGGTGCCGGCAAGGGCGGATGTCATGAACTCCATCCAGACCGGCAGCGCCGCGTGTCCGCCTGACTCTTTTGGTCCCAGAGACTTCTTCTCGTCGTAACCGATCCAAACGCCGCACGTCAGCGACGGCGAAAATCCTAGAAACCACGCGTCGGTGAAATCGTTGGTCGTACCCGTCTTGCCCGCCAAAGGATAGGGCATCTTGGATGCCGCGATCGCCGTGCCATGCAGCACCACTTCCCGCAGCATGGACGTCATGATGCGGGCCGTCCGCGAACTGATGACATCCTTGATATCCGGAAAATCCTCTTCCAGCACGCGCCCGTCATAGTCCGTCACCTTCTTGATGTAGCGCGGCGCAATCCGCACTCCGTCGTTGGGAAAGACGCTGAACGATGACGTTTGTTCCAGCAGCGTGATTTCGGCGGAACCCAGTGCCACCGGCAAATATGGCGGGATCGTTGCCGTAACGCCAAAACGGTGCGCGTAGTCGATCACGCTCTTGATGCCGGCACGGTCCGCCAGCTTCAGCGCGGGAATATTCCGCGACTGGGCAAGCGCGCGCCGAAGAGTAATCAGGCCTTCGAACTTGTCGTCATAGTTGTGCGGCACATACGGCCCGGACGGAGTAGAAAACGTCACCGGCGCGTCCAGGATCGTGTCATCCGGGCTCGCTCCCTGGTCAATGACCGTGGTGTACACATACGGCTTGAACGACGACCCCACCTGTCGCAGCGCCTGCGTCGCACGGTTGAATTTGGAAAGGTTGAAATCGCGGCCGCCCACCATCGCCTTAATGTCGCCCGTCACGTTGTCAATGGCGACGAGCGCAGCCTGTGCGCCACTGTCCTGCTCCAGGCTTACCTTAGCTCTGCCGCCGGGATCGAGCGAGAGCACCTTCACATAGACGATGTCTCCCACGGTAAAGAGAGCCGGCAGCTTGCGTTGTGTCCAGGTCACGTCGGCGGGCAGAAGCGTAGCCGTCCGCTCTCCAAAACGGATCTGCGCAGCGGCCGGCGAAATTGCCGTCACGATCGCGTGCATGTATCCGTCAACCTCCGCTTCCTGGTCCCAGTCCGGATCGACATACCGATCGACGTGCTGTCCCTGAACCACCACGTTCGCCAGATTGCCGCGCCATTTCTCGCGCCGTTCATAGGCGGCGAGGCCGTCCAGCACTGCCTGGTTCGCCGCTTTTTGCAGGTCCATGTCCAGCGACGTGTACACGCGCAGGCCGCCTTCGTGCACCTGGTCCGTGCCGTACTTCGCCTCCAGGTAACGCCGGATCTCTTCCACAAAGTGCGGCGCCAGGGAATTCGGGTCCTTCTGCAGGTTCAGTTGGATCGCCTTCGCCTTGGCCGCGGTGGCCTGCCCGGCGGTGATTTTCCCGTCTTCGAGCATCGCATTCAGCACCAGGTTGCGGCGCTTCACCGCCCGGTCTGGATGCACGATGGGCGAGTAGTATTGCGGCGCTTTGGGCAGGCCGGCCAGCAATGCCGCCTCTTCGAGTTTCAACTGCCGGGCAGGCTTGCTGAAGTAGTATTCCGACGCGGCCTCAAATCCGTAGGCACCGTGCCCAAGGAAGATCTGGTTCGCATACAGCGTGAAAATCTGCGGTTTGGTAAACCGCCGCTCCATCTGAATCGCGAGCATCGCTTCCTGGACCTTGCGGTGGAATGACCGGTCCGGAGAAAGAAAGAGGTTACGCGCCAGCTGCATCGTCAGAGTCGACGCGCCTTGCACCTTTCCACCCGATTCGATGTCGCGATAGGCTGCGCCCGCAATGCGCCAGAAGTTGATACCGGAATGTGTGTAGAAGTCCTTGTCTTCGATCGATACCAGAGCGTTGCGCAGCACTTCCGGATAGTCGTCGTAGGCCGCTACGACCCGCCGTTGCAGAGCAAACGTGCCAATCACGCGCCCCTTGGCGTCGTAAAGCTCCGTAACCGTGCTCGGGCGATATCGTTCCAGTTGTTCAACTTGAGGCAGGTCGGTTGAGTACACGAGGAGAACACCGGCCGCCGCCCCCACAACCGCTGAGATCAGGACCAGGACAGCAAACAAAACGTGGCCGATCAGGTTCCGCTCACCGATCTTGATCGCAGGAAGGTGTTCGTAGAGCGACTTCATCTCTGCTGTCAGGATAAACCAGCCGGCGGTCGCCGGTGCTTGATGGATGCCTCACTCAAGGCAATACCCAAAACAAAATCGCCCGCCGAAGCGGGCGACTCCCAAACCGGTGTACTGGCGGCTAGCTTTTCGATTCCCGATTCTTCAGCACATCCAGAGCTTTCTTCAACTGGTCGTCCTGCTGATCCTTCGGCTTCTGGGTCTGGTCATCGGGTGCCGCTTGCTGATCCTCATCCGGCAGGCCGGCGTCATCATCGGAGTCGGCCACCAGGAAATTCGGCGTTACAGCAGAATCCTGAATCGCCTTGCCGTTCGGCGTGTAGTATTTCGCGACCGACAGGATCAGCGCTGCGCCGTCCGGCATGTCAATCAGCTTCTGCACGGACCCATCGCCGAACGTCTTGTCGCCGACGACGTCGCCGCGCGCATTCTCCAGAATCGCCGACGCCACAATCTCTGCCGGACCCGCCGTGCCGCGGTTCACCAGCACGACAACCGGGAGCTTGGAAACATCCTTCGAGGGATCGGCGTTGAAAGCCTGTCGCGGGTACTTTTGCCCCTGCAGATAGGTGATCGTTCCGTGGTCCAGGAACAGATTGGCGGTGGCGATGCCTTCGGACTCCTCGCCGCTGGCCGCATTCCGCAGATCCAGCACTATCTTTTTCGCGCCCTGCTTTTGCAGTCCGCGCAACTTATTCGCGATTTCCTGCGACTTCCCCTGCGGGAACCCATCCACCTTCAGGTATCCCACATTGTCAACCAGCATCTTCTCCGAAACCGCTGGGATCGCAACCGTATCCCGCGTGATCACAATCTTCTGCGGCTCGGCACGCCGTGGCCGGACCACCGAAACCGTGACATTCGTACCTTGCGCGCCGGCCAGCAGGCTGCGAATCTCCGCCAGCGACATGTCACGTGTGCTGCGTCCTTCGATCGACTCGAAGATATCCGAATTCTCCACCCCGGCCTTGTCTGCCGGTCCGCCCGGGATCACCGCAATCACCGCCGCGTAGCCGAAGCGCTTCGACACTGCCGCCCCGATGTCAGACTTGGAGTCGCTATGCATCTCGAGATAGCGCTTGTATTCGGTGGGCGTCAGGTAGCTGGAGTTGGCATCCAGCGATTCCAATAGCCCGTGCAGCGCGCCTTCCGTGACCACCGGAATATTCGGTTCTTCCACATATTCGCTGCGCACTCGCGACAGCACTTCGCTGTACACCGATAACTGGCGATAAGCGCCCTCATTCGCGGACGCGCGAACATTGACGATGCCGCCTACGATGGTGAACAGCAGGATGCCCAGCGAACTGGCAATGATCGTTACCTTCAACTTCATCGACATGGATGTCTTTCTTCTGAGAAGGGACAGGCACTTCCCGAGGAATTGCTCCCATTATAGACGGTTTGATGCCCGGATCGGTCATATCGGAAGTACTTAAATCCTGGACACAGCTTTCGGATTGGAGGGTTGCAGGAGCTTTAGAGTCTTGCCTTCCAGGATGGGCCGCATTTCTTATTTGAGCTTGTGTTTTCAGTGTGTTGCAGCAATCGATGGGAACTTGATGAGATCACCCAGTCCTTGGACCCCTTGCACGCGGAAGCTTGCTGACCCTGTCATTTCTCCAGCAATTCGGCGAGCTCACCATGCCCCTTTTCGCGTGCCACCATCCCCGGAGTCTGACCCTGATCGTTGACCAGTCTGGCATCCGCTCCCCGCTCTAGGAGCAGTTCGACCATGGTGCGGTCGCCATTTTGTGCGGCCGCATGAATGGGCGTCCATCCGCCCTGCTGCCGGGCATTTATGGGAGCGCCGTGCTCCAGCAGCATGCGCGCCGCCTCCAGATTTCTCGCCGAGGCCGCCGAGTGCAGAGGCATGACTCGCATCGGATTCGCTGCCACTGCGTCGCTTTTCGCTCCACTGTCGAGCAGCACGCCCGCCGCCTCGGGCTGCCCGAAATAGCACGCGAAGTGGAGAGCAGTGAAACCGTCTCTGGAGAACGCCTGCACCGCTTGCCGATCCCGCGCCAGTTCCCTGAGCCGCACGACGCGCCCGAGACCGGCGGCCTCGAAAATGTCGATCTCCGACTTCTTCGCAGCAATGGCGTCAGCGAGCGGCCGTCTCCCCCGATAAAGCGCCTGCATCAGCAGGCTGACTCCACCGGTGTCGCGGGCATTGACAGCAGCGGGATTCTCGGCAATCAGTCGCAACAGGGCCGCCTCATCTCCGGCCTGCAAGAGCTCGAAACAACGTTGCGCTTGGTCCATGGTCCCCTTCTCTAGTTAATTAGCATTGCTAATGAAATATAAGAGTCCGCTCCCGTTGTCAAGAAAAATGTTAGCAGTGCTAAACTTTATGGAAATGAGCCACTCTCTTGCACAGGATCGGCTGGAAGTCGCGGATCGTCTTCACTCAGCTTCCATCCATCTCCTGCGTCATGCCCGCCGCCAGGATATCCTCTCGGGTCAGGGCCCGGCGCGGCTGTCAGCGCTGTCCGTGCTGGTCTTCGTCGGTCCCATGACGCTCGGACAGCTCGCCGCCGCGGAACAGGTCAAGCCACCGACCATGAGCCGCATCGTCGCCGGACTCAAGCGCTCAGGCCTTGGCAAAATTGAAACGGACCCGGAAGACGCGCGCCGCGTTCAGATTCGCGCCACTCCCAAAGGCGAGCGATTGCTGCAACAGGCGCGCCAGCGCAGGATTCAGGCCGTCGCAGACGTTCTTGGCGACTTGAGTGAAGAGCAGATGCGACTCTTGGGAGAAGCTGCGGAAACGATCGAGTCGGCGGTTCGTAGGCGTCGCTAGGGCGCGTTTCCGACTGGGTTCCGCAGAACGCCGATTCCTTCGATTGAAACCTCAACCACATCGCCGGCGTTTACGGGGCCCACGCCTTGGGGCGTTCCCGTGGCGATCAAGTCGCCTGCTTCGAGTGTCATGATGCGGGAGATGTAGCGCAGTACCACAGCGAGCGGGAAAATGAAGTCGCGCGTGTTGCCGGACTGCCGCACTTCGCCATTCACGCGCGTCTCTACCTGCACGCCCGCCCACGGATCCAGCCCATCGACGACCACCGGTCCCACCGGACAGAACGTGTCGAAGCCTTTCGCACGTGTCCACTGGCTGTCTTTGTTCTGCAGGTCACGCGCCGTGAAGTCATCCACGCAGGTGTAGCCGAGAATATACCGACGCACATCCTCATCGTCGCGTAACTTTGCGCAACGCCGCCCGATCACGACGCCCAACTCTCCTTCATAGTCGGTACGCTGCGATACCGCCGGTCGAAGGATCGTCCCTCCTGGAGCGAGCAATGCCGACGGCGGCTTGAAAAACAGCAGTGGCTCCTGGGGAACGTCGTGTCCCAGTTCGGCAGCATGCTCGCGGTAGTTCCTGCCCACACAGACGATCTTCGATGGCCGTACCGGAGGCAGCAGACTCGCATGTTCCAGGGGCAGCGGGTCGATTCGTCGCGTACGCAGGCTGTCCAGATCGCCCGCGGCATCCTCGGGTGGGGACAGCAGAATTCGCACAATAGCCTCACTTCCAGCGACCGACTCGACCAGGCCATACTGTGCTTGGCCATCCTGAGAAAAGCGGCAATATTTCATCGGAACCCATCTGAACACGGGAGCTCAAGATTACCAGCAGAGTTTTTTGCGATGGTCTTCAAGGGACGCTCTCGTTCGTCTCCTCGGAACGCGCGCTCTCATTTCCTCGGATATCGACAGCCGAAACCGAATACGTGTATGTCTTTCCCGACGCCACCGCGGTATCGCGAAAGGACGGCGCCTTCACCAGGTCGCTGTTGAGCTTTGTGGGTTCCCCAGCTCCTTCCCGCCGGTAAATGTTGTACCCGGCCAGGTCGGCGTCGGTGACCGGAGCCCAGATCAGATCGACGAACGGCTGCTGTCCTGCTCCGGAGTAGACTGCCTGCACTCCTGAAGGTACCGCCGGGGGAAAGACGTCGTGCGGCGTCATTTTGATCTCTGCCGTGTCGTCGCCTTCCACCTCGCGTGTCTCCATGCAATCCGCTCCCGAGGTCGTCGCGTTGCGGCACCGCCTGAACCCGAGATTCACCACCGTCACAACTTCGGCCCGATACACGTACGTCTTCTCCCAGTCAAAGCTCTGATCGACCAGACGCACATTTTCTGGCATCTGGAGTGGCAATTCGCCCACCACCACGTCCTTGGTCGCGCCGGCTTCACGCCGATATACGCGATAGTGATGCGAGATCACGGGAGGTCCCTGCGGTTCAGATTCCCCACTCCAGCTCAGGACCACGCCCTCCGCGCTCGTCTCCGCTCTGAAATTCGATGGCGGCGGCAGGACCGGCGCGGCCGCGACTGGAACATGGTTGGAGAGTCCCGCTCCACGCCCATCGCGATTCGGAACCTCAACCGCATAGGTGATGTCGCCGGCCGGATTCTGTTCCTGAATCTCAGCGGGTAGAGTGTCGGTGTAAGTCTGCACCTGCGCTTGCGAGGGACCGGACCGCCGCGCCGGTCTGGCCGGAGGCGCCACTTGCGCGACTGGGATCCCACACTCCTTCATTTCAGCATCCCGGCTGCGGCAGATCCGCGTCGAGCCGAAATAGCGCACGCTTTGCCGGTCCGTCGTGAGACTCGGTTGGGTCCAGGTCAAAACGACCCGGTTTCCCTTTCGGCTCGCGCGCAGGTCGGTCGGGGGCCGTGGCAGTTCAAGTGATGGCGGGAGTGGAGGGCCACTCTGAGCGCAGCCGGCAAGGAAGGCGCACAGAGCGGCTAACACCGCGAGTTGGCGTCCCAAGGCACTCACTGGAAGAAGAAGAGTACCAGACGCTCACTGCCCCGGGCGCGCTATTAAATCCCATGCCCGGCAGCCGCGTTCCGGATGCGTTGCCGCTCCAGAACCTCTTCCGAGCTTGCCAGCTGATCCAGGATGCGTTGCAGCGCGGCGCGGCTCTCCTGGCTTTCCTCGACGAATTTCAACGCCGCTCCTATGCCCATGTCCATCCGCACAACCTCGCCCGTAAGCGACACCGTCGTGTGGTTAACGGAGAATGTCAGCTTGGTCTGCGATCCAGGCAACAGTATCGCGCTGGTTTCAACGTAGCAGCCTCCCAGGCTGACATTGGTCAGAATGCCCATGATCGAAGCGCCATCTCCCACCTGCGCGATCTCCGCCGTCAGCCTTCCCTTCGCGCGCGGATACAGTCGCCGGTTCTTGCGGGTGGGCTGGCTCTGCTTTTGCAAATACATGCGCCGGTCGGCTTCGGTCAGCAGCTTCTCCGCGTCGAGTCCGTCTTCCGGGTACACCGCTTTGCCCACGCTCAGCGAGAGAATGTCTTCGCGGCAAACTTCCATTCCAACCTGATGCACCAGCTCGCGCATTTGCTCCGCTTTGCGCGCTGCCGCTTCCGGCGTCAGCCCCGGCGCGATGACCACGAACTCGTCCCCGCCCATGCGGGCTACATAGTCGTATTCGCGGCTCGTATCTTTCAAGGCATGCGCGAACAAGCGCAGCACCCGGTTCCCCTCCAGGTGTCCGAAGCGGTCATTGATCTGCTTGAAACCGTCCATGTCGCTGACCATCACCGTCAGCGTGGTGTTGTCCCGCTTGCAGCGCGCCAGCTCCCGGTCCAGTTGCAGGAACAGCGACCGCGCGTTGGGCAGGCCCGTCAGGTAATCGGTGGTCGCGGAGTTCTCTGCCTGCTCGTATTTCAGCGCGTTCTCGATCGCGAGTGCCATTTTCGAACTGACGGCCAGCAAGATGCGCAAGTGGTCTGACGTGAAGAAGTCCTTGTCGGCGTGATACAACGCGACCACGCCCACCACGCCCTGCAGCCCTTCCAGCGGTACCGCCAGCGCCGAACTCAGTGTGCTGTACTTCGAGGGATCGTTCAGATACCCAGGCTCGACCGAAGGATTGCCGTTCAGAATCGGCTTCAGATTCTGTGCCACCCAGCCCGACAAGCCCTGCCCGATCGGAATCCGCAGCGAGGCGAACAACCGGAAATTGTCTCCGTTTACGTATTCTGGCACCAGCTCGTCGCCATGGCGCACATAGATCGCGATCGCGTCGTACGGCACCAGCGCGCGCAGTTTGACCGAAAATACCGAGAGCGTCTCGCCTAGGCTGAGCGAGGCGCCCAGATCCTGACTCAGTTCAAACAACGTCTGCGCTTCCTGCCGGGCCGCGGCAATGGAACTCAGGAAGCTGCGATCCGAATACTGGCCGGGCTTGCCCGTCACCGCAAAGCCTGCTGCCGGCTCCACGGCGCGGTCCATCTTCACTTCCGTGGAGAGCTTTGCCAGCCCCAGGCTCTCGATCCGCTCGCGCACCAGCTGCTCCAGCTGCGGATACCGCTTCTCCAGTACGCGCACGACCTGCGGATCGAACGACTTGCCCGACTCCTCTTCCAGCCGTGCCATCGCCTCTTCAAGCGGCAGGGCGCGCCGGTATTGCCGGTCCGATGCCAGTGCATCGAGGAAATCCACCGCCGCCAGAATGCGGGCCCCGATCGGAATCTGCGTCTTGCGAAGTCCCAGCGGATAACCCGAGCCATCCCATTTCTCGTGGTGCGCCCGCACGATCGGCACCACCGGATACGGGAACCGCACGCGCTCCAGAATCTCCGCGCCCACCACCGGGTGGATCTTCATCTTCTCGAATTCTTCCGGCGTCAGCCTCCCCGGCTTGGAAATGATGTGTTCCGGAATCGCCAGCTTTCCGATGTCATGCAGTAACGCCGCGGCCTGCAATGCTTCCCGTTCCTCAGACCCGACTTTCAGCTCCTTGGCCACTTCCAGTGCGTAAATGCGGACCCGCTGCAGGTGATCATGCGTGGTTTGATCCTTTGCTTCGATCGCCAGCGCCAGTGCTTCGATCGTCCGCATGTGCAAGTCGGCGATCTCTTCCACATGCCGCTTCTCGTCTTCCAGTTTCCCCAGGTACAGCCGGTAGGACCGGTAGATCAAGTAGACAATGGGTAGGATCAACAGCGACGTTTGCCAGTCGGTGAAATCGTGCAGCCAGCTCATCATTCCGGCTACACCCGCTCCGACCAGGTAGTACGGAAAGCTCCAGAAATAGCACCCGGCCCAAATCTTGCGCAGCGATTTCCGCTCGGTCAGCGAGATCACCGCCGCCACCGGCACGGTGTTCGCGACGAAGTACACGCATGCCGCCATAAACAGCAAGGTCGACGGATTCTTAACCGCGTGCTGGAAGAGAGGATAGCGGTAGGCGGCAAACGTCGCTCCAATGGCCAGAGCGGTCGAGCACACGTTGAAGGCAACTTGAATCGGAACCGGCCGGTCCCGATCAAAACACTGCACGACAACCGCGGCGCAGCCCAGCGCCATGGTTTCCGAGAAGCTCAGCTCCAGCACCCCCAGCAGAAGGAATAGGAAATTCACCGACATCGTGCCCGTGATTCCCGGCAGGTTCACCTTCAGCCGCGACGCCACCAGCGCGATGACCAGGTAACAGATGAATTTCAGCGGATCCCGGCTCTGCCCGTGCAGAACGGTGTAGGTCAGGACACTGGTGCCGCACAGCACGACCACCGCGATGAAGAAACGGGCGCCGGCATTCATCTCCCTCCAGGAATGAGGGCGACCTTCCATGCTTGTGCAGTCTCCTACCCGGGAGCCCAGCGTGCGGTTCCCAGACAAAAAGCGGGGGAAATTTATTGATAACAGGGCGCTGACAGCGCAGCAAAGAATCTGACCTTTGGGAGGAAACTTCCGTAACCTGCGCGTGTGACAGTTTGGTCTTGACGCATTGAAGACAAAGCCCTTACGAGATTGGCTGGTAACTCGGGCCGCGGCCCGTAACCGCGTCTTCTCCCCATGCCCAACCCCCCGAATAACACCACCGCCCGGGGGGGTCTCCCGGGCGGCAGCGTGCATAGGGTCCTCGGCGAGCGAGCGCCTCGAACCGGGGTTACGACAGGAAGAACTCTTTCGCGATCGAGCTCCACTCTTTGTCCGGAATCTGCTCCGTCAGGTTGTCCATTGCCACTCCGCCATCCTGCGCCAGGGCACCCAGCATCATGGGCATCTTTCTCTGCAGACGTCCGGCCGATTCCTCCGTCCACCACCGGGCCAGTGCTCCACCCAGCAGATTGCGGAAGTTGGTCTTGGCATCGGGCGACTGTACCGTCACCAGCCAGCCTTCGCCGTAGGGGTCTTTTTTCGCCAGCGTGGCGTCCTGTGTGACCGCGTCGTTGATGTCAGCGATGCTGCCTTCGATCGGCGACACCATATCCACGGAAGCGCCGTCGCGGAAAATCGTCGCGATCTTCTGGCCCTGCCGGATCCACTGCCCGCGCTGCGGCAGAACGATGCGCTCGACTTTACCAATCAGCTTCGAAGCGAAATCGTCCATGCCCACGCGCACCAGGCTTGGACTTTCGTTCAGCGCCCAGGTGTGGCCGGGGTGATAACGCAGAGTTTCGGGGACTTGAAATCCGCCGACCACCCCCGGTTTCGGCTGCGCTTCGCGCTTCGCGGCAACCAGCGCAGGCTGCGTGACGACTTTCTTGCGGCTGTAGAAATGATCGATAAGAAGGAACGTTGCGAATGTTAGAAGAACCAGGATGACTGTCATAACCCACCTCGTTCGAGGGCTCTTTCTGTTGAGGCCGCTCGCCACTCTTCCTAAAGGCACTCCCCATGCCAAAGCCGGCAAGGCATCGTGCTTTTCGGAGATCATCCGTTATCTTCATGAAAACGCAATTGTTCCTAGGCTGAGCCAAGCCAGCGGCGCAATTTCTTGCTGAGTACGACAACAGTCAATTGTTGAGAATCGCAGCAGTCAGATCCGCCGTGAGTCCACACGCCGCGGTGTGAGAGCAGTGGAAGTGTTTGAGCAATCTCAGGTTACAGAGCATTGCTCTGAGTGCTGCACTTCGCAACGGTACAAGATGAACATCGCAACGGATCGACGCTGCCTTCCCCGGTTTCTCTGCCTTGGGTGCGAAACGCGCCTCGGCACCACCGGACCCATCACTTCACCCAAGTCCAGACAGAGGCAAAGGGCTGTCTTGTTTTCGAGATGAACGGTTCCCGCAGCGACTGGTTGCCGATGCGAACTCAAAATTCCTGCGAACCTCACATCGACTCGCATCGTATAAAGACAAAGGGTTAGTCTGTTTGACTTGGCTGGGGGCCCAGCCTAACATCGAGGCACCCTCCTGGAGCGTTCTTCTCCTATGATCGGGCAGACCGTCTCGCACTATCGCGTGCTCTCCCAACTTGGCGGCGGCGGCATGGGTGTGGTCTATGAGGCGGAGGACCTTAACCTCGGCCGACGTGTGGCCCTGAAGTTCTTGCCGCCTGAGACGGAAAAGGACCCTGGAGCTCTCGATCGCTTCCAGCGGGAAGCTCGTGCGGCCTCCGCTCTGAATCATCCCAACATCTGCACCATCTACGAGATCGGAGAGGATCAGGGCCGTCACTTCATCGCTATGGAGCTCCTGGAGGGCCAGACCCTGAAGAACACGATCCATGGCCAGCCCATGGAGCTTGACCGGTTCCTCGAACTTGGTATTCAGATCGCCGATGCGCTCGATGCAGCCCACGCCAAAGGCATCATCCATCGTGACATAAAGCCCGCAAACATCTTCGTGACACACCGCAATCAGGCCAAGATCCTGGACTTCGGCCTCGCCAAGCGCGCTGTCCAGCCCTCGGTCTATGCCGCAGCGACGGTCGGCAACACCGCCACCATCGATCAGCCTTTTCTTACGAGTCCCGGATCGACGGTCGGCACTGTTGCCTACATGTCTCCGGAACAGGCCCGCGGCAAGGACCTGGACACACGTACCGACCTCTTTTCTTTCGGTGCGGTACTGTACGAGATGGCGACCGGCTCAATTCCGTTCCGTGGCGACACCTCCGCCGTCATCTTCGAAGCCATTCTCAATCGGCCGCCCACGCCGCCAGTTCGCCTCAACCCCGACCTGCCGCCGCAGCTCGAAGAGATTTTGACGAAACTCCTGGAGAAAGACCGCGAACTCCGCTATCAGAGTGCTGCCGAGGTTCGGTCCGACCTCAAGCGCCTGAAGCGTGACTCCGATTCCGGCACGATCCTCGCGGCCTCCGGCTCGTCCGCCTTCAATCGCCGCCATGTTCCCGCGAGGCGCAAGTTGCCGGGCTGGCTCATTCCCGTAGTGCTTGTCGTCATTCTTGCCATCGGAGTGGGTTTCGTCTTCCTGAAGCGGGGCCGCGCCCTCACTGATCGCGACTCGATCCTCATTACCGACTTCGTGAACCTGACCGCCGATCCGGTTTTCGATGGAACCCTGAAGAAAGCGCTCGCCGTCGATCTCGGTCAATCGCCCTATCTCAACGTCTTTCCCGAGCAGAAGGCGCGGCAGACGCTGCAATTCATGGGACGCGGTCCCGATGAACGAATCACTGCCGACATCGGACGCGAAATCTGTCTCCGCGACGGCATCAAGGCCATGCTCACCGGCAACATCGCCAGCCTGGGCAGTGACTATGCCATCACCATCGAGGCCATCCAGGCCAGCACCGGAGAAACTCTCGCCCGCCAGCAGGTTCAGGCCGGCCGCAAAGAAGAAGTCCTGAATGCCTTGCATCGGGCAGCTACCGACCTGCGCGGCCAACTCGGCGAGTCTCTCGCGTCGGTGCAGAAGTACGACATGCCGCTCTCTCAGGCCACCACGTCTTCGCTGGAAGCGCTGAAATCGCTGAGCATGGGAGACAACAAGCACGCGATGGGCGACGAACTGGGAGCCATCCCTTATTACCAGCGCGCTATCGAACTCGACTCCAACTTCGCGATGGCCTATGCCCGGCTCGGCGCCGTCTACAACAACCTGGGACAAACGCAGTTGTCCGAAGTCAATCGCCAGAAGGCGTTCGAGCTCCGCGATCGTGCGAGTGAGCGCGAGAAGCTCTACATCACCTCGCACTACTATGCCGACAGCGGGCAACTCGACAAAGGCATCACCGCGCTCGAGATGTACCGCCAGACGTATCCGCGCGACTCTATCCCGCACAACAATCTTGCGGCCATCTACAACCAGTTCGGACAGTTCGACAATGCGCTCCTCAATGCCCGCAGTGCCGTCGAACTCGATCCCGACTCGCTCAGTGGATATGAAAACCTGGCACAGGCCTATTCCGGCCTGAATCGCTATGAAGAGGCCAGAAAAACGCTCAGCATTGCGCTGCAGCGAAAGGGGTTTGCCAGCACCATCCACATCATGCTGGCGAACCTCGATTGGGCCGAGGGGAAAGATGCCGAAATGGAGAAAGACCTTCAGAACGCGGCATCCACGCCCGACGGTGAAGTGGCGGCTGTTTCATTCCGCATGGGCGTCGCCTCCGCCCGTGGCCGGGTCAAACTGGCCCGCGATCTCAATCGCCAGGCCTCAGATGCACTTGACCGGCTCCACCTTCAGGGACGCGCCGACTATCAGGCCCAGATGGCAGGATTCGAGGCCTACATCGGGAATCGCAACGAGGCGCTCAAGGACGCCAACGAAGCCCTGCGGGCTTCGCGCACCTTCTCCGTTTTGTGGAATTCGGCGCTGGCCCTGGCCATGGCTGGACAGCAGCCGCAAGCCCTGCAAATCGCCGACGAGATCCAGCGTACGCGCCTCACCGACACGGTCGCGCAGAACGTCGCTGTTCCCATGATTCGCGGACTTGTCGGTCTGATGCAGGCGAATCCCGCGAAAGCCGAACCGGAAAAGGCGATCGACCTTCTGAATTCGGCGGCGGTGTATCTTCGTGCCAGCTCCGGTGTCTACTTCTGTCGCGGATTGGCTTACTTTCAGGCCGGCCGTTATTCCGAAGCCGTCCAGGATTTCCAGAAGATCGGAGAGTTGAAGTCCCGCGGGCCCGACGTTATGATTCCCGGCGCCCAGCTCGAACTGGGACGCTTGTACAGCAAACAGGGCGACATTCCCAAGGCTCGCATCGCCTACCAGAACTTCCTCGCCATCTGGAAAGACGCCGATCCCGACGTGCCCCTGCTGATCAAAGCGAAAGCCGAGTACGCCAAACTGCGGTAGAACTTGGCCATCAGGATCGCGATTCACAGCGCATCGGTTGGAAGCAAGCCAACTTGATCTTCCATTCGCACCACCGACACCTGCGCATCTTTCGGTGAGTACCGGACCCGGATATTCTGCCCCTTCCAGCGCCGTTCTTGCGCGCTTGCTTTTTTCTCGCTGCGGGACACCACTTGAAAGTGCCCGGAAAAGAATTGCGAACCGACGCTGTACGAATACGCGATGTCGGTCCGCCAAACCAAATCGACCTGATGGCTCGAGACGGATTCCACCTTCCCAAAGGCATCGGGCCAAACGCTGGCGCTTCGCTTCCGCAGCCACAGCGTAACTCCCGCTCCTGACGCGAAAACAAAGATGAGCAAGTCGCGGGCGAGCCCAAGCCACCACAGCGAATCAACGCTCATCGCTTCTCCAGCGTCGGGAGCAACCGGCGCTACTGCAGAAAGATCACCAGCACTCGGCCGTCCGACTCATACCCCCCGCCGGTGGCGTTGTGCGCGTCTCGTACCGGATCCGAGGGCGTGAAGTAGGTGATCGTCTTCACGGCCCCCGCCTGCTGCAAGGATTGACCGATGTTGTCGCGCTCGCCATCCACCTTGGGGTCGATCTTGTGCGTGACTTTCCCGTTGCGCTGGTCTTTCTCGAAACCGATGTCATGCGTGCCTGCGCCGGCCCACACCTGCTGCCCCTGATAGGTCAGCGACGATTTCCAGATACGGAAGTGGTGCCGGCTCGCCACCATCGCATACGGCTCCGCCATCTCGTAACCATAGTCCTGAACGCGTCCGAAAAGGTAAAGCTTGCTCATGGGCATCTGCAGGTAATCCTGTTTCTGCGTGGCCATGAGAATCGCCTTTGCAACCGCGCCCGGTGTCGACGTATCGGCGACATGCCAGTTCGCGGCCGCCAGCGCGTCCTGGACCTGCTTCTCCGAGCCGATGAGCACGAAGTTCACCATGTCCCCGGGGTTCTGGAACTCGTCGCTGACGCGTCGCGGGAGCGACTGCAATTCCTTGGTCAGCGCCCCATCCAGCGGCATCCGTGACACCGCCAGACCGCCGGAAACCGGCGCCGCGGTTGTCGCGCCTCCCGCGGCGGCGCTGGCGCTCACGTTTGCGTCCGACGCCATCGTCTGATTCTGTGCTTGCTCGGTTTTCGCTCCGCCCAGCTGTCCATTCATCCATATCTGCGCCGCGCTGGCCAGCTTTGACTTGATCGATGCCGTTTCGTTCCCGGCTCCCGGCACGACGTGCACTTTGACCGAAAACTTTCCTTGACATGATGCTGCGCCACTCAGATTCGAGCTGAAGTAAAGGCGTCCCTCTTCTGCCGCCTTCAAGTGCCGTTCTGCTCCGACGAACACCGGCGTCTCCGCCTTCTCCTGCAATTTGGCGATCAGCGCACCCGGCAACCCGGATTCCAGCGGCAGCCTGCCGGGATTCGCCCCCGCCGTCCCCTGCGGATCGCAGGCCCGGTCTCCGCTGTCGGTTCCTGTGGCCGAGATTTGCAGGAGATCGCCGGGATGCAGATCGATTCCCGAATCCGTCCACGCCTGCGATGGGGTGACTTCGATCGTCTTGTCGAAGGGTGCTGCAATGGTCTGCGTGTTCGACGCCGTCTGACTGTGCAGCAATGAACCGAGAGTCAGCACGAGTCCCAAGGTGACAACATGCTTCATGATCCACCTCGAAATTTAATTATGGTCCCGCCAGCGATGGACCGCAAAGGCCGGTCCCGAACAAAATTCCGAGATCGTAAGCCGCACGAAGCTCTGCTGCTGTTGCTGAGACAACCGCTCTGCGAGATTCGGGCCCGCTTGCGCCCAGGTGAAGGGGCACCTAAACTTCTTAGATGGCGGAATCGTCCAACTCGAAACTCGGCGCGTCCGACGACCTCGAGGTCGTCCCCGGGTTCGAGCGCGAAAACCTGCAAGGCTGGATCCCTGATCTCGCCACCGAAGCCGATATCCGCGCCGTCATCGAAAAAGCCTTCGACTACCGCGGTGACGTCACCGTCACCCGCAAGGACGGCTCTCAGATCACCGGCTATCTGTTCGACCGCCGCATCGCTTCCACCCTCGCCAACTCAGTCATCCGCCTGATGCTGCCCACCGGCAACGAACGCCCTGCCATCCCGTACTCCGAGATCGCGGGCCTGGCCTTCACCGGACGCGACACTGCCGCCGGCAAAAGCTACGAAGCCTGGGTCAAGAAGTACTGGGAAAAGCGCGCTGCAGGCGAGAAGAATATCTCAATCGAGCCCGAAGCGCTGGAGTAGAAAGCACATTCCTCAGGACTATTGCTGCAGCAAGATCGATACCGTTCCAGCCGTCAAGTTCACCACTGCAAGGTCAAGCTTTCCATCGCCGTTGAAATCCGCCGTCACCATTTGATACGGATCACTGCCGGCTGCATAAGGAGAATCCGATGCTTCTGTGAATGTCCCATCGCCGTTTCCAAGCAGCAGCGTAATCGTGCCGTCTCCATAATTCGCGACCGCAAGGTCCACTTTCCCGTCCCGATTGAAGTCTCCCGCTAGGATCGAGTATGGCTGGTTCCCCACCGCAATCGTGGCCGGCGAACCGAACGTTCCATCACCATTCCCCAGCATGATCATCGCCGTGTTGCGGTCATAATCCGTCACCGCGAGATCCAGATTCCCGTCACCGTTGAAATCGGCAGCCACAATCGCGGAGAGGTTTTTCCCAACCGAAACCGGCGAACCACTCCCCTGCGTGAATGTCCCATTTCCCTTACCAAGCGATACAGAGACGCTCGAATAGGGATACGCATCCGTCCCGCCGCTGGCTACAATCACATCCAGTTTCCCGTCTGCATTAAAATCTCCCGTGGCCTCCCCGACTGCGAAACTCAGGGTGTAGAGATTCCCCGCCGTATTGAATGCCCCGCTCCCGTATCCCAAAACGACCGGTGAAACGCCCGTGAATTCGTTTGCCACCGCCAGGTCCAGATTCCCGTCCCCGTTGAAGTCGGCCGGTTGCACATCCGACATCGATCCGCCGAGCGACTGCGCGAATTCCGCCGACGAGAACACGAAAGTTCCGTCCCCGCGGCCCAGGAGAATCACGACAGCCATGTTCTGGAATTCTCCAACCGCCAACCCCAGATGGCCGCTGTTGTTAAAATCGCCCGCCGCGATCGGTCCGGTATAGGGAGAAGCAAAGTTGTCGTAGGGCGGACTCGGCATGCGCATCGGAGAGCCCGCTGCCGGGGTGAAGGTGCCGTCGCCGTTTCCAAGAAACACATACGTTTGCACGTTACCCGCGATGGCGAGATCCGGTTTGCCGTCTTCATTCAAATCGGCAGTCGTGATCCGCAAAGATTCCTGAATCGGTAGCGGAGAACCTGGCGACGCAGCAAAGTGAACCGAGGTTGCGGGAGCAGCCACATGAAAATAGGCGGCATTGGACCGGCCGCCGCCCGGCCCCGGATTCACTACCGTTACTGCCGCTGTCGCTGCACTTGCAACCTCCTCCGCTGGCACGATCGCGGTGAGATGGTCGTTATCCGCGAATGTTGTCGCCAGCGAGGCGCCGTTAAAGTCAACCGTCGCGCCGGAGACGAATCCCGCCCCGCTCACGTTGAGTGTGAACTCCGGACTCCCGGGCGAGACTGCTGTCGGCACCAGTTGCTGGTTCAGGAATGGAAGCGGATTTCCCGGTGGAGCGATCGGTTCAATTTTGATGCTCAGAAAACCGTTGCTCGCAAACGAACCGGCCGCGTCATCTGCTATCGCCTCGAAATACCACGTTCCGGCAGCGGTCGGAGTTCCGCTGATGGTTCCCGTCTTCGAATCCATCGTCAGTCCGTCCGGCACCGCACCGCCGATCCTCCATCCGGTGATGATGGGGCCGTTGTACACGCTCCATTGAAAGGGAGCGGTCCCGCCGGTGAGCGTGATCGCCTGGCTGTACGGCACGCCTACCGACCCGTCCGCAAGCGCCTGAAAAGGAATATCTGGGCTGGCGTTTACCGTGATTTGTAGGGAGGCGCTCTTTGTCTTGTCGGCTGCCGACGTCGCCGTGACTGTCGCCTGTTGTCCCCTGGTGATGGCGGTGGTCGGGGGATTATACGTAACTGACAGCCGGGTTGCACCGCTGAGCGTGCCCGGCCCGTTCAAGTTCCATGACACCCCGCTGCTGTCGTTCGCTACCGCCGCCGTGATACTGACCGTCTGCCCCTGATCAATCGTCTGCGGAGAGGAAGGGACGAGGCTCACTGAAATTGGAGGCGGTGCCGACGAACTGGAACATCCGTTCGTGAGCATCGATATCAAAACAACAAACAGGACCACCCAGCAGGAGCGCAGTCGGGGCATAGAATCTCCAACACGATCGTATGAGTTTTTCTTAGTCGTGTTTGCTTAACATTTCAATGACCAAGCGCACTTACTCCTGTGATCGTCATCCTACTCGGGGATAGTTGCCTCGACCTGCCTCAAATGGAGTCGATATCAGCTGAAACGCACCGGCGCAATTGGCGCCCACAGCAAGGTGTTGTCTCGGTCTTCGTCCTACAGGCGCACGCGAACCTCCAAGCCTGCCCCTATGCACAGGCGTGCCACTCAGTGCCCGGGCCAAACTTCCCAACGCCCAACTATCTCTCACGAGGGTGTGGCCTTAACCGCTGGCCTATAATCCTTCCGGGGTGTTCTTTGTGACCAATCGCCTTCGACTCTCTCTCCTGCTGGTTTTGTCTGCCGTTGCTGTCGCACAAACTCAGCCCGCCAAGTTTGACGGAGTTGATCAGTGGAAAACCTCGCTGACGGCGTCGGATATGGCTTCGTTCGAGGCTTTGTATTCTTCCAATCCGCCGGCAAAGTACATCGGCAAAGACCAAAAGCCGGCGCCCGACCTCACTCCGGAAACCGGCTTCTGGAAAGACCTGGTGTCGTCCGGCGCGACCGACTTCGACGTGAACACTGTTGGAGAGCAGGACAAGCCGGGGTTCCATCTTGTCAGCCTGGCAGTCGCGATGAAAGTGAAGACTCCCGACGGTCCGCGCACCCGTTATGTAACCGAAGATCAGGCCTGGCAGCAACAGTCTGATAAGTGGCGCATCGTGGTGGTCAAACACTCCGACCTGAGCAAGATGCGCCCGGCGCTCCAACCCAATCCGCACCTCTATGACAAAGACGCCGACGCCCGCGCGGAAATCAAGGAAGCCGTTGCCGAGGCCGCCAAGAACCACGAGCGTGTGATCCTGGTGTTCGGCGCCAACTGGTGCTACGACTGCCACGTGCTCGACCAGGCATTCCATCAGGCCGACGTCGCTCCGCTCCTGGAAAAGAATTTTCGTGTTGTGCACGTGGATATCGGCGACGATGGCAAGAAAAACAGCGACCTGGCCGCCGAATACAAGGTCCCGCTCGACAAAGGCGTACCTGCGCTCGCTGTCCTCGGTCCCGACGGCAAGCTTCTCTACTCTCAGCAGAATGGCGAGTGGGAATCGGCGCGCTCCATGGACCCCGACGACATCATCACGTTCCTCAACAAGTGGAAGCCCTAGCGGCGATCCGTCTTTGTAGGCTCTGAGTTCCAGACTTTTTGGCTTCCTTGGGCTGCGCCGCCGTAGCCCATGCCGTCCCGCTGTCCTTGTTCGACAACTGAGATCGGGCTTCGCCTGTTTCCGTTGCCCGGGACGCCTTGCAGCGGACTAGAATTCTGCCGTATGCGTTCGCGATTGGAACTGACCCCAATGCAGCGCGCCATTTGGAGCGTCGTTGCGATCGCGCTATTTACCTGGGGTATCGTCGGAGGCCTTACACGCCTTGTCGCTGCTGTCACTGGCTCCTTGCTGATTCTCTATGCTGTCGCAGGTGGCCGGTTCCCCTGGAAGATCAAGTTCAAGGACTACGTTCTGTATATCGCGATCGGGTTACTACTGGTTGCTGTGATGGTCGTTTATACGCTGTACTTGATTCGATTCGGTTAGCTGGCATCATCCGGTATATGCCGTCTTTTACACCGCTTCCGCGCCATAGTTGGTATACCTTCCCGATTTCACTTCTCAACCCTCCGCCAGCGGCAAGTGACCCTCCCGTACAATGTCTCCCATGCTTGTGCTCGCCTCGGCCTCGCCACGACGCCAGGAATTGCTGCGCAACGCCGGCGTTGCTTTCGAGGTCCAGCCTGCCGACATCGCCGAAGATCCGCTTCCCGGCGAAGGCGCGAAAGCCTGTGCTGAGCGCTTGGCCCGCGAAAAGGCTGAGGCGATCGCGCGCCTTCGCCCGAACAACCCCGTCCTCGGCGCCGACACGGTAGTCGTCATCGACGGCCAGGTTCTCGGCAAGCCCACCGATCCCGCCGACGCCGCCCGCATGCTCCGTCTTCTCTCCGGACGCACACATCAGGTCATCACCGGCGTTTGTCTAGTGGTTGGCGATCAGCGGTCAGTAGCCAGTGAAACAACCTCGGTTACGATGTCCGAGATCTCAGAGAAAGAGATTGCCGGCTACATCGCCCACGGCGAACCCATGGACAAGGCCGGCGCATACGCGATCCAGGGCATCGCCTCGCGCTGGATTCCGCGTATCGAAGGAGACTATAGCAATGTTGTGGGATTGCCGGTGACGCTGGTCTGGCGCCTGCTTCGTGATGCGGGTATGAAATGAAGTTCTGAAGAAGGACAAGGCGGACAAGACTGTCCGCCCCAGATGCTACGACTTCTTTTCGGCGCTTTCTTCGCCTTCCTTCATTGACGACTTGAAGTTCCGGATGCCTTCGCCTAAGCCCTTGCCCAGATCGGCCAGCTTGCTCGGACCAAAGATGAGCAGCGCGACAGCCAGTAGAATCAACAGTTCCGGCAACCCGATTTTTCCACCAAACATAAACTACCTCCAAGGGGTTGCCCAGCGCCCAAGCATGCACCGTACCTGGAAGACCCCAGCTAGATTCTAGGTGAGTGTAGGGCCCGAGTCAAAGCGCGCTCTGCAATCGTCGTCACTTGAGCGCGTGATGGCGATCACAACGGGCGAGAACCTCGCCTGCAGGCCACGCCTATGCCGATTCGATCAGTCCTGCCACCAGCGTCGCCCGCCGTGGCAACTCCGAAATCACGATATGTTCGTGCACCGCGTGCGCCCCGTCGCCCACGCCTCCCAGGCCGTCCAGCGTCGGGATCCCCAGCCCAGCAGTGAAGTTCCCGTCCGACCCGCCTCCGACAGCCGCCTCACCGAGCTTCCATCCCAGGTCGCGCGCAATCCGGACCGCCTTCTCGTACAAAGCCGCCACTCCTGCATTGCGCTCCATCGGAGGACGGTTCACACCGCCCGTCACCTCGACCTTGCACTTGCGGTTGAACGGTCGCAGGCCCCGCATCTTCCTGTCGATCCCGGCTGCGTCCTTCATGCGAGCAATACGCACATCCACCTGCGCCAACGCTTCCGCCGGAACCACGTTCGTCCGTGACCCGCCGTTGACGACACCGACATTCACCGTCAAGCCCTTCTTCAGGTCCGTAAAGCTCGTGATCCTTTCAATCTGCCGCGCCAGTTCGACGATCGCATTCACGCCCTTCGCAAAATCCAGACCCGCGTGCGATGCCCTCCCCGTGACCTTCACCTGGTACTCGCCCACTCCCTTGCGTGCCGTCTTCACAGCGCCCTCGCGCCCGTAGGAAGGCTCCAGCACCAGCACCGCGGCCGACTTTTTCGCCAGAGACTCCGTGATGGCGCGGGAGGAATCGCTCCCGACCTCTTCGTCCGATACGAGCAAGACCGTCACGGGACGCGGCAACTCTCCATGCCACTCTTTCAGTCCCGCCAGCGCGTGCAGCATGCAGGCGATGCCCGACTTCATGTCGAGCACGCCCGGCCCGGTCAGTTTGTCCCCGTTCTCGCGGCACGGCATTGTGGCCAGCGTTCCCAGCGGATATACCGTGTCGTAGTGTCCCAGCAGTAGCACCGGCTTGCCGGAGGCCTTTCCCGCGAAATCCGCCTGAAGGTGGTTGCCGAAATCTTTCACCGCATGGACTTTGACTGCTCCACCGAGTGCCGCAAACTTCGCGGCCGCCACTTCGCTGAAGCGGTCGACGCTGACCTTGTTGTCGCTGGGGGATTCGATCTCAACCAACTCGCGGATGGTGGCAACGATCTGGTCGCGCCGCTGCGTGAAATACGCCAAGCTAAGCTTGGCTTCGGATGTATCGTGTGCCGTCCCTGCGGGACTCATTCGTTCCCTTTGCCTTACCCAGCGCTTAACGCGCTGGGCTTTCGTATTCCGCTGCTACGCAGCTGTGGTCAAAATTACCCTGGGTTCAATTCTGCAATCTGACTTCTGCATTCTGCAATGCTCTTGCGTGCGCTACAGTATAATCTTCGCTTCTAAAGAATCTGCATGACCGACACGGCCACAACGGTAACCGACACGCCCGCGGGGTTGAAAGCGCCGATGGATATCGGCGAAATCTTCAAGATTCTCCCTCACCGGTATCCATTCCTCCTCATTGATCGGGTCGTTGAACTCGAGCGCATGAAGCGCATCGTGGCGTTGAAGAACGTGACTATCAACGAGCCGTTTTTTCAGGGACACTTTCCGGAAAAGCCCATCATGCCGGGTGTGCTCATCGTGGAGGCGATCGCCCAGGCCGGCGGTCTTCTTTTACTGACAGAAGTTCCCAACCGCGACGAGATGCTCATGGTCTTCACCGGAATTGAGAAGGCGCGCTTCCGGCGTCCCGTGGTTCCCGGTGACCAGGTGCGGATCGAGGTAGAGGTGAAGGCTTGGCGGATCACTGCCGCTCGTCTTGAAGGCAAGGCGTACATCGGAGAGAAGGTTGCCGCTGAGGCGACCGTGACCTGTCGTCTTGTGCCGCGTGCGATCGGCACGGCGAATGCAGCGGCTGAGTAGAGCGAATTCCTGTTTCTGACGTGTCACTGGCCACTGTATGTCCATCCACCCGACCGCGATTATTGACCCGAACGCCCGAGTTCACCCCACCTGCAAGATCGGCCCCTACTGTGTGATTGGCCCCGGTGTCGAACTTGGTCAAGGTTGCCACCTCGTCTCCCACGTCGCCCTCGAAGGCCCCACCAAGATCGGCGCCGACAACGGCTTCTTTCCTTTTGCCTCGATCGGCATGGCGCCGCAGGACCTGACCTACGCCGGCGAACCCACGCGGCTGGAAATCGGCAACCACAACGAGATTCGCGAGTACGTCACCATCAATCGCGGGACGGTGAAGGGTGGCGGCGTGACCCGGGTCGGCGATCACAACCTGATCATGGCCTATACCCACATTGCGCACGACTGCCAGATCGGCAGCCACATCATCATGGCGAATGCCGCCACGCTCGGTGGACACGTCACCGTAGAAGACTGGGCGAACGTCGGTGCTCTTTGTCCGATTCATCATTTTGTGCGGATTGGAACGCATTCGATCATCGGTGGCGGAAGCACCATCACACAGGACGTGCTGCCCTTTTCCAAGACCTCAGCCGAACGCGGTACGCATGCATACGGATTGAACTCGATCGGCCTCGAGCGCCGCGGCTTCACCCAAGAGCGGATCAAGAAGCTCCATCATGCCTATCGCGTGCTCTTGGCGTCGAAACTCAATACGTCACAAGCTTTGGAAAAGTTGAAGGCGGAAAATGATCGCGGAGAGGACGTGGATCGGCTGATCCGATTCATCGAAGAATCGCAACGAGGAGTGATCAAGTAGCGGGTGGTGCCTCATTGGACGGGTCGCACGGCAAAAACTGACCACTGGCCACCGACCACTGAAACTATGAAACTTGGCCTTATCGCCGGCAATGGAACATTCCCCTTTCTTGTGCTCGATGCCGCTCGCGCCCAGGGTTACGAAATCGTCGTGGCCGCCATCAAGGAAGAAACGTCTCCCGAAATCGAAAGCAAGGGAGCAACCTCCGTCCACTGGCTCTCTCTCGGCGAACTTTCCAAGCTGATCGACACCTTCAAAGCCGAAGGTGTCACCCGCGCCATCATGGCCGGACAGGTCAAGCACAAACAGATCTTCTCCAGCATCAAACCCGACTGGCGCCTCGCTAAGCTGCTGCTTTCGCTCGGCACGCGCAACACCGACTCGTTGCTGGGCGCGGTCGCCAAGGTCCTCGCCGACGAAGGCATCATGCTGGAGAACTCAACGGCGCTGCTTGAGCCTCTGCTGGCGAAGTCGGGGGTGCTCACCAAGCGCGCTCCGACAGAGCAGGAGCGCAAGAACATCGACTACGGGCGCGCTGTCGCGCGCCACCTTGCGCAGTACGACATCGGCCAGACTGTCGTCATCGCCGAATCCGCCTGCGTCGCGGTCGAAGCCATGGAAGGCACCGACGCTGCCATCGAACGCGCTGGACAGATCATGCGCTCGCTCGACGGCGACGCTTCCACCCTCAGCCGCGCTCTCACGATTGTCAAGATTGCGAAACCGTATCAGGACCTGCGCTTTGACGTCCCGGTAGTCGGGGTGAAAACGATCGAAGTCATGCGGAAAGCTGGAGCCACCTGCCTCGCCGTCGACGCTGGCCGTTGCCTGCTGCTCGACGGCAATGCCATCATTGAAGTGGCCAACGATGCGCAGGTATCGGTCGTGTCAGGGTAGTCTAGACTCTACGCAGCCGGTGAGTGAGAGGAGGTGCCCATTGTCCGAAACCGCCCGCATTGCCGATCAACTCCAGCGCGCTTTCCGCGGACCGGCCTGGCACGGCGATTCTCTCCTCGAGATCCTCGAAGGGGTCACAGCCGCCCAGGCCTGTGCCCGCCCCATCAAACACGCCCATACCATCTGGGAACTGCTGTTGCACGTCACCGCCTGGGACTGCGCGGTCCGCCGCCGCCTGGCGGGCGAACCGGTGTCGCTCGAAGGCGACAAGAATTTTCCTCCCGTCATGGACACGAGCGAAGCTGCCTGGCGCCGCGCTCTCGAGCACGCCAAGCGAGCGCACGACGATCTCGTGACTGCCGTCGCCTCCTTCCCCGACGAGCGTCTCGGAGACAAGGTGCCCGGCAAGTCCAGCGAGCCCGACTGGTACAACTTCTACTACATGCTGCAGGGCGTCGTGCAGCACGAACTCTACCACGCCGGCCAGATCGCGTTACTCAAGAAGGCCCGCTGACTCGCCCTCCAGCGGAGTCAGGATTTCCACTTCCCCAGCGAGCGCCGAAGCTGCGACAATATCGTTTCCAGTCCTGCACCGGAGCAAGCATCTGAGCAACGAGTCTCCCGTCAATGTTGCCGTGGTGGGTGTTGGCGCCTTCGGCCGCAACCATGCCCGCGTCTATCACCAGCTCCAGCAAAGCAGCGCGGTCCGGCTCGTGGGTGTCGTCGACCCCAATACCGCTCGCGCCGATAGTGTCGCCGTCGAGTTCGGATGCAAGGCTTTCGGGTCGGTCGAGCAGATGCTCACCACGCACAGCGAGGTCCAGGCCGTCTCCGTTGCCGTGCCAACGGTTCATCATCTGGAAGTGTCGCGGGCCCTCATGGAGGCCGGTGTCGATGTGCTCATCGAGAAGCCGTTGGCGTCCACGCAGACCGAGGCCAATGAGCTGATGCTCCTGGCAAAGAAGCACCATCGGATCGCGCAGGTCGGACACCTCGAGCGATTCAATCCGGCGGTACGCGCGACTCTGCCTCTGCTCACCCAACCGATGTTCTTCGAAGTTCACCGCCTGAGCGTGTTCACGCCCCGCTCGCTTGATGTCGATGTCGTCCTCGACCTGATGATCCATGACCTCGACATCGTCCTGGCCTTCGCCCGCTCGCCGGTCAAGGAGATCCGCGCTGTCGGCCTGCCCATCCTCTCCGGCAAGGTCGACATCGCGAATGTGCGCGTGGAATTCGAATCCGGATGCGTCGCTAACTTCACCGCCAGCCGCGTCTCGACCGAGCGCGTCCGCAAGTTGCGCTTCTTCCAGCCGGGACAATACATCTCCATCGACTACGGCCGTCAGGAAGTCCTCGTTTTCTCCGTAGGCGATGCCGCTGGTCCCGCTGCGCGGCCGAGCGTGAACCCGCAGATTCATGTAAACAAGCTTGCCATCACCTCCGAAGAACCGCTTCTGGCTGAGATCAAGGCCTTCCTGCACTCCGTCCGCGACCGCAGCCAGCAGCTGGTGTCGATCGAAGACGGCGGGCATGCCCTCGAACTGGCGCTCGCAATCGAGGCCGCCATCAAGCGCCACGCCGGCAAGATCGGCATGGGCGGGTAAGCAAACACTGATTGTTGACTGCTGGTCGCAGGCGTTGCTGGATCGTCGGTCAGAAATCAACAATCGACAATTGTGTTACTCGATTTGCCCTCCCCCAAAGCCCTTGTCCACAAGTACTTGCCTTGTAATCCGGAAAAAGTGCGACAATAGACTCAAGAATCACGGCCGCAACCCGCAATTTACGTATCTTTACGCAACGCAGGGACTTGCGCGTGTCTCTAACCGTTTATAGTCGTCTCTGATGTCCGTGACGCAAATCCCGCCGCGCAATTCACAGGGCCCGCCGCCTCCGCCACCCCCGCCGGGGCAGCGCGACCTCTTCGAAGCGCAGCACTGGGAATCGGCCTACCGTACCTTCAACCCGGACCACGTTCCCCACCTGCTGATCCAATTGCAGGACGATCTCTCCCGCGCCCGCAAGCGCGAAGCGCTCTGGCTGTCCGTGGTTCTGCACCTTCTCATCGTGGTTCTCCTGATCAACACAGAGAAGATCATGGGCCTCATGCCGCGCCGCACCCTGGTCTTGCCGAACGCGATCGACCTCGAAAAGCAGAAGGACGCAACCTACCTCGAGCTCCCGCCCGACGAACAGAAAACCACTCGCAGGCCTGACTCGAAGATCATTTCCGATAAAGATCGCGTCGCCACCAGCAAAGCTCCGCAAATCGACCGGGAAGAGTTGAAGAAGCTCCTTGAGAGTTCGCGCCCGGGACGGCCAGAACCGGCAGGCCCCGCGCAGGGAATGCCGCCCCCACAGGTCGCTCAAAACCCCGCTCCGCAGCCGCCCCAGGAAAACCAGCAGGCTGCTCCGAATTCCGGATTCGCGAAACCTGACGACAATAGTCAGGTTGCACAACTGCGTGCTCCCGCGGCGGGCGCCGCCCCGCGCCCGAGTTTTTCTACGCCTACATCGGCCGGATCGGCCATTGAACAAGCGGCGCGCGCGGCCGCGGCCAACCGTGGCAACTACGGCGGCGGCGACTCCGGCGACTACGGCCTCAGCCAGGGTCGCGGCTCCGCGAAGGCCCTCGACCAGGCCGAAATCCTCACCGACACGATGGGCGTCGATTTTGGCCCCTACCTCGCCCGCATCACCCAGGTCGTCCGCAGCAACTGGTACAACGTGATGCCGCCTTCGGTTTATCCCCCGCTTTTGAAGCAGGGCAAAGTCTCGATTGAGTTCGTGATCCTTAAAGATGGAAAAGTCAGCGGCATGGTGCTGCATTCCCCTTCCGGCGACGTGGCCCTCGACCGCGCCGCCTGGGCCAGTATTACCGCCTCAAACCCCTTCCCACCGCTTCCCAAGGAGTTCCCCGGCCAGGTACTGGGCTTGCGTTTCTACTACTTCTACAATATCGACAAGATTGACTTGAGGTAGCGGGCATTGCCTCCGATTCGCTACCATAGAAGCCAGGGTCGCGTGCATCCTGCATCCAAATAACTTATGAAAATTCTCCGCCTTCTCGTTGTCTTTCTCCTGTTCGGTCTGACCGCCGGCGCCGAGGACGTCCCTGCCGCCCTCCGTCCGCCCAAAGGCGCGAGCCTAGCCGTAGTCGTGTTCGAAGATTTGCAGTGCCCCGAATGCCGCCGTGCCGCCCCTGTCGTCGCCCAGGCCGGACAGACTTACAAAATCCCGGTCATACGCCACGACTTCCCGCTCCCCGGGCACAACTGGTCGATGGATGCCGCTGTCATCGCCCATTATTTCGACACTCAGTCAAAAACCACCGGCAATGCATTCCGTGACTACATCTTCGAGCACCAGATGGAAATTTTCCCCGGCAATCTGCGCTCCTTTGCCGAAAAGTTCGCCGCTGATCACAAGATCTCGCTGCCTTTTGTTGTGGATCCCGACGGAAAATTGCAGGCGGAAGTGAACGCCTCTAGAGACCTGGGGAAGAGCCTGAACCTCGACCACACGCCGACGATCTACGTCGTCAGCGACCGCAAGACGGGAACGCCTTTCGTCGAGGTCAAGGACAAGAGCCAGTTGTTCGCGACGATCGACGCCATGAAGCGGCAATAGAGAAAGTCAAAACTAAAAGTCAGATTGCAGAACTGAAGACCTCTTCATGCCGTTTCCGTTGATGAGGCTCTCACTTCTGCAATCTGACTTTTGCCTTCTGACTTAAATTCAGCCTACCCGCTCCACTTCCTGAACAATAACGCCCCGTTCGTCCCACCGAAGCCGAATGAATTCGACATGGCGTATTCGAACTGCGCTTTGCGCGCCTGGTTCGGGACGAAATCCATCCCTTCCGTGCCAGGATCCTGATTCTCGAGATTGATCGTGGGCGGCATCACCTGATCGCGTAGCGCCAGAACTGTGATACCCGCCTCTAGCCCCCCCGCCCCGCCGAGTAAATGACCGGTCATCGACTTCGTCGAACTGACCGGAATCTGCTTCCCGAACAGGTTGCGGATCGCATGCGCCTCCAGCGTGTCGCCAATCGGCGTTGACGTGCCGTGAGCATTCACATACCTCACGGAGCTGGCCTCCAGTCCGGCGTCGCGCAATGCGTTCCGCATTACGCGGAATCCGCCCTCATGTTCCGGTGCCGGCTGCGTCATGTGATAGGCATCGGAACTCATCCCGTATCCCACAATTTCCGCCAGGATCGGCGCGCCCCGCTTCCGCGCGTGCTCCAGTTCTTCCATGATCAGGATGCCGGCGCCTTCCCCGATCACGAAGCCATCGCGATCCTTGTCCCACGGCCGGCTCGCCCGCGACGGATCGTCGTTACGTGTCGAAAGCGCGCGCATCGCCGCAAATCCACCCACTCCCATCGGCGTAATTGCGGCTTCGGCCCCGCCCGCGATCATC
Organism: Terriglobales bacterium; assembly: GCA_035519435.1. Lineage (GTDB taxonomy): Bacteria > Acidobacteriota > Terriglobia > Terriglobales > Acidobacteriaceae > Acidiflorens. The sequence continues at coordinate 11,214 of DATIWL010000120.1, read as the reverse complement.
ACATCGGCATCGCCGTGCTGAATGATGCGGAACGAATCGCCGACCGAGTGCGCGCTCGTTGTGCACGCGGTCGCGGTCGCCTCGTTCGGGCCTTTCGCCCCGAATTTCATCGAGACATGTCCGGCTGCCAGATTGATGATCGCCGCCGGAATGAAGAAAGGAGAGATCTTGCGCGGGCCGCCTTCCATCAGCGCCGTGTGTTCGCGCTCGATGACGTCGAATCCGCCGATACCGGACCCGATATGCACGCCGACTTGCTCCGCGTTCTCCGGCGTGATCTCGAGCCCCGACATCTTCAGCGCCTCCTCCGACGCCGCCAGCGCGAAGTGGATGAAGCGCCCCATCTTCTTGACTTCCTTCTTCTCTACAAACTGCAGCGGATCGAAGTTCTTGACCTCGGCGGCAATCTGGCAGGCAAAGTTGGCGGCGTCAAACCCGGTAATGCGGCTTACGCCGCTCTTGCCCGCCAGCAGCGCTTGCCACACCTCTGCCGTCGTGTTCCCCAGCGCACAGATTAATCCCAGCCCCGTGATGACTACCCGTCGCGCCAAGCTATTTGCCCGCTTTCGCGTGTTTTCCGATGTAGTCGACGGCGTCGGATACGGTGCGGATCTTCTCCGCGTCTTCGTCAGGAATCTCGATATCAAAGGCTTCTTCGAACGCCATCACCAGTTCCACCGTGTCGAGCGAATCCGCTCCCAGATCGTCCACAAACGAAGCACTCGCTGTCACCTCGCCCTCGTCCACGCCCAACTGCTCCACAATAATCTGCTTCACTTTTTCGTCAACGGCTGCCATGTGTCTCCTCGTTTCTGAATTCTGGGGATCGTCCAGGCCGTTTCGGGCCGGGGTTCTGCTGAATCAGTGCTGCACACCAGGAGTAGCGCTCTTCGCCTGCGACCGCGCGCCGGACTGCGAACGCTCCTCGTTTCTCCGGATGTAGTCCTGGAGAAATCTGCTGCAAAACGAAATTAGTAGTCTAAAAGGGAGGACGAGCGTATGTAAAGGAAGCGCGATACAACTCGCAGTCCCTGCCCACGACCCAAACCGGACATTCGGTTGGCGAGCCCTGCGATTGAGCCGGAAATCCTTCGCCTCAATCCTCGAACACCGCTCGGTACAGTCCGCCCGAAATGGCCGCTCCGGCGATCGGTGCCACCCAGAATAGCCAGAGCTGGCTGACCGCCCATCCGCCGACGAAAACTGCTGGGCCGGTGCTGCGCGCCGGGTTGACCGACAGATTCGTGACCGGAATTCCAATCAAATGAATCAGCGTGAGTCCCAGTCCGATGGCGATGGGCGCGAAGCCTGCCGCCGCCCGCTTGTCCGTGGCTCCCATGATGATCAGCAGGAAGAAGAAGGTCAGCACGACTTCCGCCACCAGGCACGCCGTCAACGAATACCCTCCTGGGGAGTGCGCGCCGTAGCCGTTCGACGCAAAGCCTCCGCTGAGTTCGAAGCCCGCCTTCCCGCGGGCAATCAGATCGAGCGTGCCGGCGCCTGCGATCCCGCCCAGTACCTGCGCAACGACATAGGGCACGAGGTCGGAGACAGGAAAGCGCTTGCCCACGACCAGCCCTACGGAGACAGCTGGATTCAGATGACATCCGGAAATGTGACCGATGGCGAACGCCATGGTCAGTACGGTCAAGCCGAACGCCAGGGCTACTCCGGCGAATCCGATGCCCAATTGCGGGAATGCCGCGGCCAATACCGCGCTTCCGCATCCGCCAAACACCAGCCAGAACGTGCCGAAAAACTCCGCCGTTGCCCGCTTTCCCAGAGACATAGTGCCTCCTTTAAATTCCGGCGGCCATTCTACTCCCGGGGAGCAAGCGGGGTGCCCCACCCTTGTCGCGTTCTTTGCGACAGGGTGGGGATTCTTGAATAGGTGAAATGATGGCGTCCGCCGAACGTATCCCCTTTGACTAAGAACCGGGAACGGAAAACTCTATTTCGAATACTGATCCCGCAGCCATGTCTGCCGGCTCGTCATCGGCATGGCTCGTCCCTCGATATACACCTGCTTTACATCGGTCTTGACATCCAGTGGATCGCCGTTCGCCACAACGACGTTCGCCGTCTTGCCTGCATCGAGCGACCCCAGTCTGTCCGCGACACCCCACACCTCGGCAGCATTGAGCGTGATCGCCTTCAGTGCCTCGTCGTAGGGCAAGCCGAACGCGGTCGCGTATCCGGCTTGATCAGGCAGGTTGCGGACGTTGTGCGCCGAGTACGACGCAAATACGATTTTCACTCCGCGTTTGTACAGTTCCGCCGGAAGGCTATACACCGTGTCGTAGCGCTCGTCGTCCTTCGGAGCCTGGTAGATCGGCCCTATGATCACCGGCACCTTCAGGCTGGCCACATAGTCCAGCACCGGCTGCGAATGGCTGATGTGATTCAGCACAAACTTCAGCTTGAACTCGTTCGCCAGATTGACGGCCGTCTCAAGATCGCTCGGACTCTCGGCTGCGAGCACGATCGTCTTCTTGCCGTCGAGGTAGGGCAGCAAGGCTTCGAGCTTCAGATCGCGCTTGGGAGCCAGTGGCGGCGCCTTCTTGTCGCGCTCGGCGTCCGCTTTTTTGCGTTCATAGTCGGCGAGCTTCGCCTTGTAGTCCTGCGCATCCAGGAACGCCTGCCGCAGTTGTGCTGCCAGTCCCATGCGCGTGGCGGGAAATTTTTGCTTCTCGAATCCGCCCCGGTTGCGTCGTTCCCCGCCCGTGAAGTTCAGCGGCATGGCGAGATCGCGAATCATCAGCATTTCGTTTGCTGAGGCTCCCGCCAGTTGAATGAACGAGTCCTGCCCGGGTAGCGTGTCGCCGCTCTCTGGCGCAATGATGGCGTTGGTGATGCCGTTCAGCCGCGCCACGGGAATCAGCGCTGACTCGGCATGAAACGCTTCCGCTGTATGCATGTGCGGCATGATCTCGTCGCTCATCTCGACCAGATCGTTGGTCATCGCCTCGGCTGAGATTTCCGTCAGCCCAAGTTGGCTCTCCGAGTCGATCAACCCGGGATAAACCGTCATCCCCGTCGCATCGACAATCTGCGCACCGGAAGGCACATTGACGGTACTCGCCGCCCCGACCGCGGTGATCTTCCCGCCCTGCATGACCACCACACCGTTCTCGATGACGCCGTGCGTGACCGTCAGCAGCCTGCCGCCCTTGAGCACGACCGGCTTCTCCTGCGCAATCAAAACGACGGCACCCATCAGGATTGTCATCCCGAGCGCAGCGAGGGATCTGCATTTAGCTGCGAGCTGAGAGCTGACAGCTGAGAGCTTCACTGGCCACCGACCACTGACCACTAGCCACTGGTTTCTCATTGTCCCTCCCGATACTTCGTCATCCCCAGCCCCGGCAAAGACCGGTCAAAGAACACTTCGCCATCGATCAGCACTTTGTCCGGCACTCCGTAGCTCGACAGTGGATACCCGTCCCAGATCACGAGGTCCGCGTCTTTGCCCACGTCGATCGACCCGACACGATCATCCACGCCGACAATCCAGGCTGCATTCAGCGTAATCATCTTCAGCGCCTCTTCCTCCGTCGCCCCGCCGTAGCGCATCGTCTTCGCAGCTTCCTGATTCAGGCGTCGCGTGTAGTCCTCCGAGTCGCTTTTGATCGCCACTTTCACGCCTTTGCGCATCGCGATCACCGCGTTCCACGGAATCGCATCCCACGCCTCCTGCTTGTAACCCCACCAGTCGGCGAAGGTCGCAATGCCGATGTTGTCTTTGGCCAGGTCCTCGGGCACCTTGTAGGCCTCGAGCGCGTGATGAAACGCCCGGATCTTGTACCCGAATTCGTGCGCCATCGCGATCTCGTTCAGAAATTCGTCAGCGCGATAGCAGTGAATCTGCACCATCAGCTTGCCGCGCAGGATATCGGCCAGCGCCTCCAGTTTGAGGTCGCGCTTGGGAGCAGTCGCGTCCTTGTCGCCGCGCTTGATCTTCTCGTTGTACGCATCCCAATCCTTCATGTAGTCCTGCGCCTGCACCAGCGCCTCGCGCTGTACGGCAAAATTCCCCATGCGTGTCGACGGCAACTGATCGCGCCCGCCATACACGCGCTTCGGATTCTCCCCGCTGGCAAATTTGATCGACCGCGGTGCGTTGGGGAACAGCAGTTCGTCGCGCCCCAGGCCGTACTTGTGCTTGATGACGATCGCCTGCCCGCCAATCATGTTGGCCGACCCGTGCAGGAGCAGCGACGTCGTCACTCCTCCGGCCAGCGCGCGGTAGATCGCCTTGTCCTGATAGTCGAAGGCGTCCTTCATCATCATGTGCGGCGTGATCGGGCTGGTCGCCTCGTTCACGTCGTCGTCGAGCGCGATGTGCGAGTGCGAGTCGACGATCCCCGGCGTGACGTATTTTCCGCCTGCGTCGATGACCGGCGTGCCCGCCGGCGCGTTCACCTTCTCGCCCACCGCTGCGATCTTGCCGTCCTTGACGTAGATCGACCCGCCCTTGATGTTGCCGTGGGTCACGGTCATCACCGTGGCGTTCTTGATGAGGACGTCGTGCCCCTTGGGCGAAGCCGCTTGGCTGAACGAGCAAGGCAGCATCGCGATGACGCAGGCCAACAACAAAACAAACTGTCTCCAACGGCTCGCAGAATGGGTTTTGGGCAGGGCACGGCTTTCAGCCGTGCCGTTCAGCATCGACAGAAATGCGGGCTTCAGCCCCTGAGGGGCATATCCGTCGGCCCCAATAGCAGTCTTGACACGAATTGTTCGTCGCATGCGATGAATCCTCGGGTATTACGGAGAGTTTGGATTGTAGGAGGACGAAGCCGTGGGGGTCAACGCGGCGTACCATTTAGGCGATGGAGTGCCTGTAATCTGCGGTAACCCGGTTGTTGCTTCTTGCTATTTGAGAACGGATAATTCTCTGCATGTTCCGGCCAGTGGCAGTTGTGCTCGCGTGTCTGTTCCTCGCCGCATCTGCGAATGCGGTTCGGGAACTCGTGATTATCGAAGAACCCCAACCTGCCCAGCGCGTCGAGGGTGTCGTTCTTGATATTCAGGACGAGCCGATCCCGGGCATGACGGTGACCGACCGAACCGAAGATGGGTCGGCAATACTACGTTCGACGAAAACCGATGCCAAGGGCCATTTTCACTTTTCCACCCAACGCGGCAAGACGATTTACACTTTGCGCTTCGATCACCCCTTGTGGAATCCCTTGCAGCTCAAGCTGAAGCTCGACAGACACGCGGCTAGGCATGGCATTACAGCGAGGCCTCACATCGGGGGCTGAGGTTAGGCGATCAAAACGCCGCCGCAAGAACCGGCGCAGTTCTACCTCACTTCTCAATCAGACAGTAATAACCCAGCGGCTGGGCTTCATCGTCGTTTTGCTTGCTCTCGTCGTAAATCTCGACGTTCTTGCAGTCATACTTCCCGGAGTTCTCGGGAAGCTCGGCCATCAGGTAATTGCCGCTCTTCAATTGCGTGCAACCGGATGAATCCTGATTGCATTGCAATTGCGCCTTCTTCCCGTCCGTTTTCAGAACGTCTACGATGACGACGCCCGTCACGACCACCGTCCGATTCACCTTCACCGGCTTTCGCTCCTGTGAAACCGCCGGCGTAGCGGCGAGCACAAGGAGTGCAATCAATAGGGCTGACAAGATGAGAATTCTCTTCATACGCGTCCCCGGAATTTCAAGAACTCGATTCCAGCCTTGCCTGGCTAAGCCGTCTGATTTTCCGATGGAATGCCGGCTTTGTCTGTGACCTGTGAGCAGGAGGGATGGTTGCGCTGGCAAGACCAATATCTGTCGAAGTTGGGTTGAGTGTCGCTTTGTCCGCTCCGGTGGTCGGTTTACGAACTTGTCCTTGTCCCGCCGCCGTGACTCATGTGACGATTTGAGCGTGAAATCCCTGATCGTGGTCGCGCTGCTTCTTTCTTTGCCTGCCCTCGCCGCCGACTGTCTCAACAATCAACCCAAGTCCGAAGCCGCCCTCATCGCCCTTGAGCGCTCTTGGGCCGACGCGCTCAACCACAAGAACGCCGACACCATCGCCTGCCTTCTCGCGGACGAATTCGAAGACGCCGACGTCGACGGCTCCCTCCACACGCGCGCCGAAACTCTCGCCAAAATCCCTAACCGCAAGCCCGACCGCACCAACCGCCTCACCGACCTCCGTGCCCACATCGAAGGCAACATGGGCTACACGCGTGGGCTGAACGAGATTCTCGACACCGACGGCAAGGTCGTCGCCCGCGTCCGCTTCACCGACATCTTCGTCTACCGCGACGGACGCTGGCAGGCCCTGGCCGGTCACGAGTCTCTGCTTAGCGAGGCCCATCGCTGATGCGCGCCGTCATCCAACGCGTCAGCTGCGCCAAAGTCACCGTCAACGGCGGAGTCACAGGAGAAATCGGTCCCGGCTTGCTCGTGCTCTTGGGAGTTGGAACCGGAGATACAAAGTCCGATGCCGACTATCTCGCCGATAAGATCATCGGCCTCCGCATCTTCGAAGACGACGGCGGCAAAATGAATCTCTCTGTCGTCGATGTCAAAGGTGCCATCCTCGCCGTATCGCAATTCACCCTCTACGGCGACGTACGCCGCGGCAAGCGTCCATCCTTCGACGCTGCCGCTCCACCCCAGCAGGCCCACGAACTTTATGAATATTTTGTTGAGAAGATTCGCGCAGCCGGCCTCCGCTGCGAAACCGGACGCTTTCAGGAAATGATGAAAGTGGAACTGGCAAACGAAGGCCCGGTCACGATCCTGCTGGACTCAGGAAGATCCTTCTAGTTGTTTCCTAACCTCAAACGAGTGTCATCCTGAGCGAGGATTGCCGCTCACGTCGTGAGCGGCAACCGCAGTCGAAGGACCCCTGTATCTTCACCGTCGCAATATCGCACCGAGGAATTCTTCCCATGACGCACGCGCGACAGCAAAGGGACCTCATTCCCTCTCCGGCGGCACCTCATTATCCACCAACACTCTCATTGGATGATCCGACTTCGCGTCCGGCACCGGGCGATCCTCCGCCGCGCTCAACAATTCCATCTCCGGCGGAGCCGCCGACAAGCCTGCCGCTGTCGTGTAGATCGCCTCTTGCATGAGCGATCCCGCCGGCGCCTGCGCCAGTGCGAAGACCGGAAACGCCTTCCCGCCGCCGAATCCCACCGCGATGTAGTCGGCAACCATCCGGCCCGAGAACGTATCCGGCAACCATGCCAGACTCATCGGCCCGCCCAACGTCACCGGCGCGCTCCACTTGCCGCCGCCGTTTGACGACTGGATGAACCCCGCATAAAGTTGGCAGCTGTTGCCACAGTTCGAGACAGGATAGTAGTAGTAGGCCAGTCCAATGTGCGCGGTCGTGCCGTAGGTGCTCGGCTCGATTGCCATGCCCGTGATGAAATGGTCCACCGTGCTCGACACCGGATCGATGGGCACGCGCTTCACCGCGCTCCACGTGGTCCCGCTTCCCGACTTGCTGAACACGATGTCGTTGGCAGCGCAGCTCGCGCGGAAACGGCAATCCGGCCAGGCCACGAAGACTTTGCCCTTCGCGTCGATCGCCGCCGAAGGCAGTCCCGCGCTGCGAATGTCCCCGGCCTCCGCATGGTTAATGAACTGCCCGACATTCACCGCCGCCGTCCAGCCTTGCCCGCCGTTGACCGATGAGAAGGCTTTGACGAATCCGTCAAACGCCAGGATGGGCACGATCACTTTGCCGTTCGGCTTCACCAGTGGCAGTCCACCGATGCCGACATCGCGCCCCTGTGTGGCCACGGGCGTGCTCCAGGTGATTCCTCCGTCCGTCGAAGTACTCATCTGGATCAGGTCGCCCGAGTTCGTGTTGTCCCATTCCGAATAACAATGCCCGTAGAACTTGCTCGTGGCCGTGTTGTCGCACACGATCCAGTTCTTATCAGGGCTTCCCGCCTTGGTTACGAAAAACGGATTGCCCCAATGGATGCCGTCTGTTGACCGGCTCACGGCCACCGCCGTTGCGCTCCCAATCGGCAGCGTCGAGATCAGCCACACTCCATGCAGCGCGTCATAGGCAACCGCCGCGTCGCTCGCCGCCTGGTAAGTCCCGGCCCCCTGAAAGATCGTGATTCCCGGCAAGTATCCGTTCGTCCAGTGCACGCCTCCGTCGGTCGAGGTCGCGAAACCAACATCTGCTCCGCCCCCGCCGAAGATTCTCGCCACCTGGAATGCCGTCACGATCGTCGACCCCCAGGTGAACGCACCCGGCTCCACTTCCGTCATGTGCTGGCTGGAAGTGTTCGTAAACGTATCTTCGCTGAGCTGTACCAGGCTGACTTGCGCGGAAGCTGGAGCAGGCTGAAGCGCGAAACCTACTAGCAGCAATAGGAGATACAGGTAAACCACCAGGCTTCGCATTGCTGACAACCTCTGGATTGCAGGATTTGCTGCGGGCAGGAACGGGACAGGTTCCGCCGAATTACGCGCGATGAGCGTATCCGTCCCGAAAACGCCTGTCAACGGCCAATTCCGCACCTGGAAAGCGTTTAGAGCCGCGGCGGCTTGCTCTGCTGCTCGATGTATCTCCGGCTGTCGAACTTTTTGCCTGTGCTCGCGCCAGACATGTAGCGAATCTGGCCGAAGATGGGCCGCTCGAACCAGGGACGATCGAACTTCCCCATAATCGACCACGCAATCCCCGCATACCCGTTCGGGTCGCGGCCGTCGAGTTCGTACTTGTCATTGAGCGCGACGGCAACGCGAAAGGCCTCGGCTGGAGTCCTGCTCCACTCCAGAATCTTCTTCGCCCAATACATGCGGACGTAGTTGTGCATCCAGCCCGTGCTCACCATCTGTCGCTGCGCCGCGTTCCACAGCGGATCGTGCGTCTCCGCGTTTTCCATCTGTCGTTCGCTGTACACCACCGGCCGCGGATCGCTTGCATGCTTCGCCAGCGTCCGATGCGCCCAGTTTTCGCCGCTTTCAAAGTTGTCATAGTTCGGGTTGTATGTAACGAAATTGATCGACAGTTCTCGCCAGACCAGCAACTGGTTGAGGAACGCCTCTTTCGCTGAGGCCGGCGCATCGGCTTCGCGCACCGCCAGGACGACCGTCAGCGGGCTGATGTGCCCGAAGTGCAGATACGGCGATAACTGCGACGTTCCATCAATCTCCGGATGATTTCTCTGCGCCGCATACCGCGACAGCTTTTTCTTCACGAACTGGCGCAGCAGCCGCATCCCCTCCGCCGTTCCGCCGCGGAACGTGCGCACCGGTGAGACAGACCGGTCGAGTTCCCAGCCCTGCAAGATGTCGAAATCCGGCAGCAAAGATTGCAATCCGCGCGGCTTTTTCCACGCGATATTCGGCCGCGGATTTTTCGGCCTGACGAGATAGCGGTCAACCTGGGCGTGCAGCTTCTTGCGGATGATGTGTGCCGCATACTGCTCCTTCTCGATCAGGCGGGAGGGCACGATCACGTCGGAGTCGACCGTCCAGAACGGCACACGCAGTTTCGAGGCCGCCACCTCGCGCCAGTGCGACGGTTGGCGCATGGGATTTTCATCGCCCACGACGAGTGCCGGCCGCACTTCATCGCAGAATTTCAGCAGGCTGTGTTCCGGATAGCGCCGCAGCACGAAGCCAACGCCGCGCTGTTCGAGGGTGGCGGCAATGTCCGGGATTCCTTCGGCCAAAAACTCATAGTGCCGCAGATTCGCATTCGGATAGAACGGCACCGGCGCGAAGAACACTACCACCGGTTTGGCCAGCGCGTTCGCCGCTTCCACGGCAACGTCGAGCGCCGGATTGTCCACGCCCCGTTGCGACCGTTGCATCCAGAACACAACGCAGCGCCCCTCGGGATCGGGCAGACCGCCGCTCCGGATGCGGGCGCGAGGATGGTCAGCGAGTTTGTCCAAGTTGTTCATGCCCGTACCGGGCGACGCCCCTGCCGCGATTTTACTGGGAACTGGGAACTGAGAACTGCTTCTTGCTACCATCGAACTGCATGCGGTTCGTCCCCAGCCCGATGCAGCACACCAGTTCCCGCCTGCTCGAATTCGAGGCGCTGCGCGAACTGGTGGCCGGCTACGCCTCGTCCCCGCTCGGCCACGGACGCATCTCCGAACTCCAGCCCTCGCTCGACGCCGCCTGGATCGCGACCCAGCACCAACTCACCGCGGAGATTCGTGAATACCGCCGCGTCGGCGGACGCTTCGAATTCTCCGGCCTGCCGGAAGTCGTGAAGCTGCTCGAAAAATCGCGCATCTCCGGGGCAGCGCTCGAAACGCTCGAAATCCGCGACGTCGTCATGATCGCGGACCGCGCTTCTGAATGGCGCGAGATCGTGCATCAGCCTCCCGCGGCAATGCGCTCGGAATGGACCGCCGTGAACGCGCTCTCGGCCGGCATCGCCGATTTCACCGAGTTCCTGCGCGCCTTCCGCAACAAGATTCTCCCCGACGGCACGCTCGACGATAAGGCCTCGCCCGAACTCGCCCGCATCCGTCGCGAGATGGAAAAGCAGCGCCGACTGATCCAGGAATCTCTGCGCGGCTATCTGCGCCGACTGGCCGAAGGCGGCACCGCCCAGGACGAACTCATCACCATCCGCGGTGAGCGCTTCGTCATCCCGGTCAAGGTCGAGCAGAAACGCCGCGTCCAGGGCGTAGTCCACGGCGCCAGTTCCAGCGGGCAGACCGTCTTCGTCGAGCCGCTCGAAACCATCGAGCAGAACAACGAACTCGTCCGCCTGCTCGACGAAGAGCAGGCTGAAATCCATCGCATCCTGTCGGAGATGACGCGTCGCATCGGCGAGAACGCGGAAGCGATCCAGGCCGCCGCCGACATCCTCGCCGAACTCGAACTCCAGTTCGCCAAAGCGCGCTTCGCCGAAGACTACAACTGCGTGGCTGTCAGTTTGTCTGCGGGGAAGCTGATCCTGCATCGGGCGCGCCATCCCTTGCTCGAACGCACGCTCAAGCTCAAGAACGTCGCCGTCGTCCCCATCACCATCGAACTCGAAGGCGACCGCCGCCAGCTCGTCATCACCGGCCCCAACACCGGCGGCAAAACGGTCTCTCTGAAGACTCTCGGCCTGCTCGCGCTCATGGCCCAGTCCGGCATTCCCGTCCCCGCCGACCGCGCCGACATGCCGGTCTTCGACGCCATCCTCGCCGACATCGGCGACTACCAGTCGATCGAGCAGAATCTTTCGACTTTCTCCGCGCACGTCACCAACATCGA
>DATIWL010000119.1:0-2714 GCA_035519435.1 Terriglobales bacterium | reverse complement strand
CACTCCACGTTCGCCGCGCACTCCGGGGGATCGAAATCGGCCCCGATGCCGTCGTGCCCCAACGGCATGTGCAGCAATCCCGGAATGTGCGGGATGAATTAGATGCTAGCCTCAAAAATCTGAGAATTGGTTTCGCAGAATTGCCGCTACGAGCTTGAACGACGGGTGGGCAAGCTGTCAGCTCTCAGCATTCAGGGGTCAGCCAGCGATCAGCTTGCGAATTGGATTCGAGGGGTGTGGTTGATTGCTGACAGCAGTCAGCTTTTCTATGCCGCGAGGAGATCCACAAGCTTCTGAATAGCCGCATCGGCGTTGTGATACGCGGTTTCGATCGTGGCCGGCGGCTTGGCGGTCTGCTGCGGCCGATGGTGAAACAGCGAGTTGGCCAGGGGCCCGCAGATGCGCTGGTGGAATAGGACGAACATGGCGGCGACCCGCTTGCCTTTTTCGGTGAGCCGATAAGCGTAGCGCGAACCATCGCGTTCCAGCAGACCGTGGCCCTTCATCTTGCGCAGATCGTAGCGGAGTTGGGTGAGAGTGTATTGCTCCGCCGTGAGGCCAAAGGCCTCCTGGATGGATTCGTGGATCTGTGCCGTCCGCCAGCCGGCAAGCTGGGAACCGCCGTGAAGGAGCACTTCCATCAGGCGCATCATCCGAGTGTCCTGGACTTTGATGCCGGGGATTTTGCTGTGGCCGAGTTGGATGGGCAGAGCCAACTTCTGGAACAGCGGGAAGTCGACATGGACGTTGAGCAGGTCGGCCTCGAAACCAGCCAGGCGATCCGTAACTTCCACCAGCTTTTGCCGCAGCGCGTTCAGATTCTCCAGCCCTTTGTTCAGCCCCAGGTCCTTGAGCCGGTTGACGCACACCTCCAGACGGAGGAAGGTGGCGAACTTTTCGTACATCCGCGCCAACGAGCTTTTGCAGTAGATGCGCAGCACATGATGGCCGTGGTCGAGCTTTTCCAGCATGCTATGCAACCTGCCGCGGATGCGCCTGTGCTTGCGGACGCCGAAGATCTGGGCGATCTTGTCGGCGGTCAGACGGAATAATCCCAATTCGCAGGAGCGCTCGAAGATCTTGGGAATCGGGAAATTGCGACGGAACAGGAAGTTCCGGCAGTATGCGACTGGATTCAGTGAGTAGTCGCGGCGCAAGGGTATGGCGGCGTGGTCCTTCTTAGAGAACTTCGGTCCCAGGACCAGCGTCCAGTAATCCAGCCGCTTCCGGATGATCTCGGGGCTGAGGCGGTCAGCGGCGGCCTGTAGCTGTTTCACATCCGACACCCACAGGAACGCATTGTCGTCTTTGCGGAAGCGGATCCCGCGACGCTGGAGTTCACCGGCGATATAGTGATGGGCGTTGAGGTAATAGGTGGTCTGGAAGGGCAGAAACGAGCCCACGCACATCATCATGGGGCCGAGAACTTCATCGCGGATGTAGAAGTAGTAGTGCGTGTACCGGGATCGGTTCCGATGCAGAATGCGGTAATCGGGATCGTCCGTGGGATACTTGGGCGGCACGGAGCGGAAGGTGGGTCCCTGCTCCAGGCTTTTGAAGATGAAGTACACGCCGAAGCGGTGACGCCGTTCCATGGCGAGACAGTACGGACGAACGAAATCCTCCTTCTTGATGTCCTTCTTCTGCATGTTGGGATCGGGCCACTGGATGGGGATGCGACGATTGCGGGCGAACGCTTCCACCCAGGCTTGGTATTCGCGGGTTCGCTTGGCCAGAGCCTGCTTGGTGATGGGATAGATCCCGTGCACGTCGCGGAAGAAATGGACAATGTGTTCGGGCCGGGTCAGCAGTGGCAGGTAGCCCTGGATGACGATGCGGTCGAAACAGTGGTATACAAAAGCCAGCAGGCTGCCGAACAGCTTGCAGAAGGTTTCCATCGGTCCTCCTTCGGTGCTGGTCTCAACACCCAAGATCATCGGACAGAGGGCCGATGGAATCCAGGGCCGCCCGATGAAGGATTTTCACGAACTGAAGGTCTGGCAAAAGGCGCACCAGTTGACGCTGGCGGTGTATCAGATCACGGCCACCTTCCCACGGGAAGAACTCTACGGGCTGACCAGTCAACTGCGGCGATGCAGTGCCTCGATTCCGGCCAATCTCGCCGAAGGATGCGGGAGGAATGGCGATGCCGAGTTCGCGCGCTTTTGCTCGATCGCTATGGGATCAGCGAGCGAGTTGGAGTACCACCTGCTGCTGGCCAAAGATCTGAAACTCATCAAGACCAAGGATCATGCAGAACTGTCGCAGCGAGCCACGGAGCTGAAACGCATGCTGACCGCGCTGCTTCAAAAGCTGAATGCTGACCGCTGACCGCTGAAAGCTCCCGTCATGAAGATTTCAAGTATCCTTGGCTATTGGTAGTGCACGATTCCCACATCGTACACGCCATCGCTCTCCCAATATGTTGGGGTCACTCGCGTCCCTCGCGCCCCGCAAGCGCATAAGCCACGATCGTCATGCCGCCGGCGCCCTCCGCGGCCAGCGCGTCGAGCAGCGCGGCCCGCACCGGCTCGGCGGTGCAGCGGACGCGGGGGTCGGCCGGCGACGTCAGGTCGCGCCCCGCGAACGTCCCGCCCACGATCCTCACGCCGTCGCGCCCCTCACTGTGCGTCTGTGCGCCTGTGCGTCTTGGCCAGTGCCCGAGGTGGGAATCGAACCCACAAGCCGTCGCCGGCACGGGATTTTGAGTCCCA
>DATIWL010000118.1:0-2759 GCA_035519435.1 Terriglobales bacterium | reverse complement strand
CCCACCGGCACCAGTTCCCCGCCCTCCGACGAACTCCGAGCCGCTGCAGCCGCCAGCATACGTGGCGTGACCGCATCGAATGTCTCCGTGACGGTGGCGCTGCGTTCAATGTGCCTCGTCCCCTCGACCATTTTGCGGACTTTCTCGACGTCCCCGCTCGATTCCTTGATTCCGATCAGGTTGGGATGCTCCGCGAGTTCGATCATGAGTTCTGCCGGAATGTCATATCCCGTGGCTTGCGGAAAGTTATAAACGATCACCGGGATAGGCGAACGGTCGGCGACTGTGCGGTAAAACGCGAGGATGTTCGCCGGCAGCATCTGCTTCTTGTAGTAGTGCGGTGTGCGGACCATCGCGACGTCGTATCCGAGTTCGGCGGCGTATTCGGTCAAGCGCAGGGTCTCGATTGCAGATTCGATTCCTGTCCCCGCGATTAGCACTTTGTTCGGAGCAGCGGTTTCGCGGGCGGCTTTGAGAACATCCCGCTTCTCTTGATCGGAGAGCATGAGCGCCTCACCCGTGGAGCCAAGCACCACCAGGCCGGCGACGGGAGTGCGCGAATAGCGTTCGACGTTGGCTTCGAGCTTTTTGTAGTAGACGTTGCCGTCGGGATAGAACGGCGTGGTAATCGGCGGCAGAATTCCTTGGAGCAGCATGGTCGTGCTACAAGCTTATCAGTTCCCTACCGCGGTTGACGCGCTGCCAGCGCGACTTTCAGGCGTTTCAGATGAAACACCATCTCGGCAATCGCCAAGGGCACTACCCAACAAGCCCACGCAATTGTCGTGTCACGATCGCCTTCCGGACGCACGTGGGACAGCGGCGAGAAGTCTTGTAGAAAACGAAATGTAACAAAGGCAAAGGTCACGATGTAAGATCGGATCATCCATTCCTTGTGCAAGGAGACTAATCTCTTGCGGATCGTGAAGTAAGCCATACCAGTCGTCACACACCATGCCAGCGCCAGGACGCGGATTCCGTTGACTACACCAAAATCGAATGTGGTGGTCAGAGACAAACCCACCGCGCCGATAATGCCAGCACCAACTCCCAGCAGATAGATCCTTCCGGTCCAGCGATGGAAAGTCATCTTACGCTGGCGAAGTCCGGTCCAGAACTGCATCGGCCCGGCTAAGAGGGCCAGCGTGCCTCCATTGATGTGGAGGAAAAGCCATCCGCGGCGCGGCCAGTATGGGTCAAACGAGGCCGGATCGTAGTGACGGTAATAGAACAGAACGTATTTCAGGACGAACAAAATGGCCAGCACCACGACTCCGGTCCAGCCGAAAATCTTCGCCGTGGCCTTTGCCTTGCTGCCTGAAAATGCACCTACTGCTGTGGGAACGGTAGCGTGTGCCATGGTGCTCTCCGCAAAAGAGACCACTGCAGGGCCCGAATGCAGGCAATGCTAACACGGACTGCACGGTACGAGAACCGGCAGCTTCCACTTACACTGAAGATCTGAGGCCAGTGGTGCGTTCGGCATGCAACTGCTGAAGTGCACGCACTGTAACCTCACCACGTTGCAAAGCGGCAATCCCTTCGGCAGCGGCTCTGGCGGCGGCCAGGGTTGTGATCGTAGGAATCCGCGCGACCACAGCCGCGCGGCGGATCGCCTTCTCATCGAACCAGGGTTCCTGTCCGTGGGGTGTATTGATGACTAACTGGATGCGCTGGCCTTTGATGAAGTCGACAACATTTGGCCGTCCTTCCTTCACTTTGTACACCCGCTCCACGTTCATGCCGGCGGCCTCGATCACCTCGGCCGTACCGTCGGTAGCTACCAGCTTGAAGCCCATCTCGACAAATTTCCGAGCGACCTGCGCGACGTGGCGTTTGTCTGTATCCGTCACGCTGATGAAGACGGCTCCCTTGGTCGGCAACTTTTGTCCAGCGGCGAGTTGAGCCTTCGCGAAGGCTTCGCCAAAGTTGTCGGCCACGCCCATCACTTCACCCGTAGATTTCATCTCTGGGCCGAGCACCGTATCAACGCCGGGGAACTTATTCCAGGGGAATACCGGAGACTTCACATAGTAGTAGTTTCCGGTGTCGAGATCGGCGCGGCGCTTCACGAACTCGGGCAGAAATTCCCGCAGCTTGCGACCGGTCATTAGACGCGCAGCAATTTTCGCCATCGGGATGCCGGTTGCCTTCGATACATAGGGCACAGTGCGCGAGGCGCGCGGATTGACTTCGAGAACGTATACTTTGCCGCCCTCGCCGCCGTTGGTTGAGGCACTGCCATCGCGGCGCGGGATGGCGAATTGGATGTTCATCAGCCCAACAACTTTCAGCGCCTTTGCCAGCTTGAAAGTGTACTCGCGCATGCGCTCGAGCAGATGCTGCGGAATGTCGACCGCAGGCAGCACGCACGATGAGTCGCCGGAGTGGATCCCAGCCTCTTCAATGTGCTGCATAATTCCGCCGATGACGACATCTTCGCCGTCAGAGAGTGCGTCGACGTCAACTTCGATCGCGTCTTCGAGGAAGTGATCGATCAGCACCGGGCGGTCGTGCGAGTATTCGACGGCCTCCTGCATGTAGCGCACGATCGACTGCTCGTCGTAAGCGATCACCATGGCGCGGCCGCCCAGAACGTACGAAGGCCGCACCAGCACGGGAAAACCTATTCGCTTCGCACCTTCGACCGCTTCTTCGATCGAGGTCGCCATCACGCCCGGAGCTTGCGGAATCTGCAGCTCTTCAAGGAGTTTGTTGAAATGTTTACGGTCTTCGGCGAGATCGATGGACTCAGGCGA
>DATIWL010000117.1:0-29854 GCA_035519435.1 Terriglobales bacterium | reverse complement strand
TGACGGCGATGGCCGCGGCGAACTGCTCTTTCGGACGATCTCCGACGCCGGAGGCTCGTACGCGATCTATCGCGTGACGGCGAACCGCCTGTATCCGCTGTATGAGGGGACACCGTAGAGAGCAGGTCTCAGGGAGCCAGGTGTCAGGAAAATCAGTTGGGAGGGCGGAGTAAAGCAGATCGCGCGGCTCATGCCACTTGAGGCCTGACATTCAAGCGCTTTCCGTTTACAATCCGTCCTTCTCAGGAGTGAGACTATGCGCGCCGTGCTTCGGGGCTTGGCCTTTTTGTTGTTTCTTGTTTGTTTTTCCTTCGCTCAGAGCCAGGATTTCAGCAAAGTCCAAATCAAAGTCACGAAAGTTGCGGGTACGGTCTACATGCTGGAAGGCGCGGGCGGGAACATCGGCGCGTCGGTCGGCGAGGACGGAATCGTTGTGGTTGACGATCAGTACGCGCCGCTGGCAGACCGCATTCAGGCGGCGCTGAAGGGCATCACCGACAAGCCGGTGCGCTTCATCATCAACACGCACTATCACTTCGATCACACGGGTGGCAACGAATTCTTCCAGAAACAGGCGCCGATCATTGCACAGGACAACGTGCGCAAGCGGCTGGCTGCCGACACCACTGCCGGTAACGGCGGCTCGGTCAAGATGGAAATGAAAGCCGTGCCGCCGGGCGCATTGCCCATCATCACCTTCGATCACGATGTCACGGTGCATTTGAACGGTGAGGATATCCGCGCCCTGCATTTTCCGGCTGGGCACACCGACGGCGACTCGGTCATCTATTTCCCGAAGTCGAATGTGGTGCACATGGGCGACGACTTCGTCACCTACGGCTTTCCCTTCATCGACGTGGACAGCGGCGGGAGCATCGACGGCATGATCAGCGGCGTGGAGAACGCGATTGCCCAGCTTCCGCCTGACGTGAAGATTATTCCGGGCCACGGTCCGCTATCGAATCTTGACGACGTTCGTGCGTTCGTAAAAATGCTCAAAGAGACGCGCGCCGCAGTGCAGCAGGCTGTCGACAAGAAGATGACGCTGGCGCAAATGAAAGAACAGAAGATTCTCGATCCGTGGAAGAAATACAACGGCGACTTCATCTCGACCGACGCATTTTTGGAAACGGTGTACAACTCGCTGACCGGACAGATGAACGGCAAGTTCATGAAGCACAATTAGCTCGTGGAGGGACGGCCGGCCCTGGCCGTCCTCGAACGCCTCTGACTACGCGCCGCCAATTTCTCGGATCCCTGGCAGCGGCGGCGGCTTCGCCGTTGATTGAGCGCATCGCTTTTGCAGCACAGACTCCACCGATCCCGTTTCCGAAGAATTTCTACTGGGGCATAGCCACTGCCGCGTATCAGATCGAGGGCGCGTGGAACGAGGACGGCAAGGGCGAATCGATCTGGGACCGGTTTGCGCACACGCCGGGCAAGATCAAAGACGGAACGAACGGCGACGTAGCGTGCGATTCCTATCATCGCTGGCGGGAAGACATCGCGCTGATGAAGGCGATGCACCTGAACAGCTACCGATTTTCGATATCGTGGCCGAGAATTCAACCGAGTGGTTCGGGCAAAGCGAATCAGAAAGGTCTGGATTATTACAGCCGGCTGGTTGATGCGTTGCTCGAGGCGCGCATCCGGCCGCTGGTCACGCTCTATCACTGGGACCTGCCGCAGACGCTCGAAGACGCGGGCGGGTGGACGAACCGTGATCTGGCAGGACGGTTTGCGGATTATACCGATGTTGTCGCTCGCGCGCTGGGAGACCGCGTACGCGACTGGTGCCTGCTCAATGAAGCCATCTCGTTCACGAGCGAAGGGTATCTCGAGGGCGTGCACGCGCCGGGGCGGAATAGCATTTTCGACTTCTTACGCGCTACCCACGTCGCTAATCTCGCACAGGGCGCTGGATTCCGCGCGCTGAAGGCAGTACGCGCTCAGGCTCGCGTCGGAAGCGTCTTCTACATGTCGGCGTGCGAGCCGGCCACGGACTCGGAAGCAGATCGCCTTGCTGCCGAACGCGCCCACGCCTTTGTGAATGCGTGGTTTCTCGAACCGGCGCTGCTTGGACGCTACCCAACGCCGTTTTCGTTCAATCCCGCGGTACTGATGCGCGTTCATCAGGACGACATGGATCTGGCGCGCGCGCCGCTCGACTTTGTCGGAATCAACTACTACACGCGCCGTGTGGTGTCGGCGACAAGCTGGAGTGAGCGCCTTACGGATGCGAAATTCTTCTTTCTTCCGGCGCGCATGGAGGACGGCCGGAAAGGGCCGAAGACCGATATTGGATGGGAAGTGTGGCCGCGCGGGCTCTACGATCTGGTCATGCGGATCACGCATGACTATGGCCGGCCGGTCATCGAAATTACTGAGAGCGGGTGCGCGTACAACGACGGTCCCGAACCCGACGGGAAGCTCCACGACACGCGGCGGATTGCCTACCATCAGCAGCACCTCGCGCAACTGGCGCGGGCAATCGGCGACGGCGCGGACGTCCGCGGCTATCACGCGTGGAGCCTGATGGACAATTTCGAGTGGGCGGATGGATTGAGTCAACGGTTTGGCATGGTACACGTAGATTACAAAACGCTGAAGCGGACGATCAAGGCTTCGGGGGAGTGGTACGGGAAAATAGCGACGGAGAACAAGCTGACGTCAGCGTGATCCCCGTGGCATGCGCATGGGACGCTGAGAAAAAACCTACCCACGAAGGGCACAGGGCTTACGGGGGGGAAACTCATCTTTAGTTGCGCTCGTTTCGGTGCTTCTGATTTCGGTTTTGTTCTGCGCCGCGAATCTCCTGCTACGATACTGAAAATCGCGGGGTGACCTATGAAGACTCTGCTCCTCCCCCTCATCGTTGCAATATCCCTTTCGGCCTTCGCCGCTGAGGGCAAGTCCGTCTCTTACAAGTCTGGCGACGAGACCGTGACCGGAATGCTCTATACGCCGGCGGGCAAGGGCCCGTTTCCGGCACTGATTGTGATCCACGAATGGTGGGGGCTGAATGATTGGGTGAAAGAGCAGACGTCGAAGTTTGCGGACGAGGGATATGTCGCGCTGGCGGTCGATCTGTATCGCGGAAAGGTCGCTGACACTTCAGACATGGCACACGAGTTGTCCCGTGGGCTGCCAGAAGATCGTGCAAAACGCGATTTGCAGGCCGCATTCGACTATCTTGCCGCGCAACCGAACGTGAAGAAGAACCGGATTGGGTCGGTGGGCTGGTGCATGGGGGGCGGTTACTCGCTCGATACAGCACTCCTCGAACCGGGGCTCGCGGCGATGGTGATCAATTACGGACACTTAGCCACGGATCCGGAGGAGTTGAAAAAAATTAACGCACCGATCTTGGGGAATTTTGGCGGCCAGGACCGTGGCATCACGCCCGACGACGTGAAGAAGTTCCAGCAGGCGCTGGAACAACTGGGGAAGAAGGCAGATATCAAGATTTATCCCGACGCCGGACACGCTTTCGAAAACCCCAACAACAAGCAGGGATACCGGGTGGACGACGCAGGCGATGCCTGGAAACGCACGGTCGATTTTCTCGCCGCCACGCTGAAGAAGTGACGCCTGGCTCGAGGTTTTTCGCATAGCGCAACAAACAGGGAATGCGCAAGGACTTTCCGCTAGCCGTGTTTTCGATGCAAGGAATTTCCACTTGCCAGATGCGGGCTGGGTGTTTACTATGCAGCCATCTTTGCGCGACTCGTTAGTTGCGCGTCTATGAATATCGGCGAAACCATCCGGAACTACCGTTTACAGAAAGGCATGTCGCAGGGCGATATCGAAAAGCGCACCGGCCTGCTGCGCTGCTATCTGTCGCGGGTGGAGAACGGCCACACGATTCCGTCGCTGGACACGCTGGCGAAGATTGCCGGCGCCATGGACTTGCCGCTCTCGCAGTTCTTCGCGGAAGGCCACTCGAACGGTCACAAGGGACTGCCGCAGCTTTCCGACGACGAGGTTCGTTTCCTGAGCCAGATCCGACGCTACGCCACCAACCTCAACGACAGCGACCGCAAGCTGGTGCTGGCGATGATCAAGAAAATGGCGTCGAGCGCAAAGTAACGTCGGCCGCTTCTCACTGTTCGCTGTTCGCCGAATGCCCTCCGCAGCAGTTACCCGAGCTTGGGTTGAAGCACTTTCTTTTGTTGGGCTTGCGAATAGCGACTGACGGGGCGCGAATCGCGACGCCTTGGTACTTTCGTACCATTACCGCCCTGTCCCGCGGGTACCTGCCTCCGCTTCCGTTTCCCGGCTAATCTGATGTCCGGGACTTTCCTGTGACCATTGATGAAGAACTGAATCTCCTCGATACGCATCTGCGCCGTCTGAAGATCGAGTACGAGATTTTCTTCAACAACCCGACGAAGCGACCGCCTTCCGATATCGAGTGGAAGGTCACCAACCTGCTCAAAAAGTTCAGTGACGGCGGACGCATGAGCTTCCAGCAGCGCTACCGCTACAACGAAATGGCACAGCGCTACGCGATTCAAAGCGACTTGTGGCGCAAGAAGATGCGGATTCGTGAAGAAGGATACCGGCGTCCGCAGGATGCATTGCTCTCCGTACAGGGGGTTCGCGATGCCGGCGAGCATGAGACCAAACATCCCCATGTCTATGGCGTCGGTCATCACGGCGACGGGGACGTCGCCGGCAAGCCTTTCACGGTGCAATGCTCGGACGCCAAGTCGGAGCGCGAAAAAGTCGAGTCCCTCTACAAGGCCTTGAGCGAAGCCAAGAAGAAAGCGGGAGAGAAGGTTTCCGGCAGCCTCGACTCTTTTGCCTCGTTCGTCCAGAAGAAAACCGCCGAGATCCGCAAGCAGCACAAGTGCGACACGGTCGTATATTCGGTGGAACTGGACAACGGACAGGTCAAGCTGAAGGCAAAGGCAAAGAGCTAGCAATCTCTCAGTTCCCAGTTCTGCAAGAAGAGTTCCTGATCTCAGCAAACCAGCCCACTTGCTCAGCTTTTGTGTTGTGCCCCCTCAAGCTGATATTCGATCGCTTTCTCTGAGAACAGAGAACTGGGAACAGCTCTCCTGCTAGAATTTCCCGTCATCACCCTCATCTCCCGAGGCTCTCATGTCGAAAATTCAGCGTGCCATTCTCAGCGTTACCGATAAGTCCGGACTTGTCGATTTTGCCCGCAAGCTTGCCGCCATGGGCGTCGAACTTGTCTCGACCGGCGGGACGGCGAAACTGCTGCGCGACTCCGGCATTCCTGTAAAAGACATCTCCGAACTCACCGGTTTTCCGGAAATGCTCGATGGCCGCGTGAAGACGCTGCATCCGAAAGTGCACGGCGGAATTTTGCACCGGCGCGAGGAACCGTCGCACCGGAACGCTGTCGCTGAGTACGGAATACCGGCAATCGACATGGTCGTGGTCAATCTCTATGCGTTCGAGAAAACCGCAGCCAAGCAAGGTGTCCATTTTGAAGAGCTGATCGAGAATATCGACATTGGCGGGCCTTCGATGATCCGCTCGGCAGCGAAGAACTTTCAGGACGTTGCGGTTGTCACATCGCCGGCTGACTATGACGCCATCGCCGACGAAATGGCGCGCTCCAGCGGAGCGCTTTCCCGGGAAACGAAGTGGCGGCTGGCGCAGAAAGCATTTGCCACGACGGCGGCATACGACTCGGCCATCGCATCGACGTTGGAGCGAGTCGGCGTGAACGGGCATTTTGAGCTGCGCACGGCTGAAGGATTTCCGCAAACCCTGCGTTTTTCGTTTCAAAAAACGATGGACCTACGCTACGGGGAGAATCCGCACCAGAAGGCGGCAATGTACCGGGACGCTTCCGGTTCGGGGGTCGCCAATGCGCGGCAGTTGCAGGGCAAGGAACTCTCCTACAACAACATCGTGGACCTGCAGGCAGCCTGGGATCTGGCACAGGATTTTGAAGAGACCGTATGCGCGATCATCAAGCATACGAATCCGTGTGGGACGGCAACGGGAAACACGCTCGCTGCAGCTTATGTGCGTGCGCTCGAATGCGATCCGGTATCGGCGTTCGGCGGCGTCATCGGCGTGAATCGCCCGGTGGACGCCGCGGCTGCGACGGAAATGGCGAAGCTGTTCCTGGAAGTGATCGCCGCGCCGTCATTCGAGCCTGCGGCGCAGGAAATCTTCGCTTCGAAGAAGAATCTGCGCCTAGTGGAAGTTCCTCCCGGACGCCAAACCTGGGTGCTGAAGAACATTTCCGGCGGCATGCTGGTGCAGGACGCCGATCTGCATCAACTCAAGGATTCGGATCTGAAGGTCGTCACCAAGCGCCAGCCTACGTCGGAGGAGAAACGAGCCCTGCTCTTCGCCTGGAAAGTCTGCAAGCACGTGAAGTCGAATGCGATCCTCTATGCTCGCGACGGCCAGACCGTCGGCGTGGGCGCCGGGCAGATGAGCCGGGTGGATTCGTGCAAAGTCGGCGCGATGAAGGCGCAACTCCCGCTCAAGGGCACGGTTGCCGCGTCGGACGCGTTCTTTCCGTTCCCTGATGGCGTTGAAGAGATCGCCAAAGCGGGGTCGACGGCCATCATTCAACCGGGGGGCTCGGTGCGCGACCAGGAAGTCATCGAGGCGGCCGACCGGCTTGGGCTGGCGATGATCTTTACCGGCGTCCGGCACTTCCGGCATTGAGGGGCGCAGCGAACGAGCGGCCACCAGTCCGGCAGGTTGGGGAACATTCGTTTTACCGATCCCGCACACCGGGTTGCGCCGGTTCGCGCCATGCGCTAGTTTTCTCACGGTGGATCATCTCTGCGAAAAATGCGGCGCGGCCGTTCCGGACGGCCGTCCCTTTTGTCCCCAGTGCCGGGCGCCCCAGGTGAAAGTCGAAGCGGCGGTCCCTGTTGTGGAACTGCCCCAGGAAAGCACGGGTTTTCCGCCACCTCCTCTACCAGAACGGGACCAAGAACTACCGAACACCGTAGCAGGCGCGTCCGCCGCAGGAAGCGCGGCTGCCGTGTTCAAGGCCGGCCTCATTGGGGTGCTGCTGGGCATGATTCCGTTTCTGGGAAGCGTCCTGACGGGCATGCTTGCGGTCTGGTTCTACCGGCGGGCGGGAGGCGGGTCCGTGAGCGGGAGCCGCGGCGCGAAGCTGGGCAGCGCGGGGGCGGCCGTTGCCTTCGCCATTTCGGCGTTGTATGTCGTCCTGCAGGTGTTCGTCTTTCACGCCCAGGTGGCTTCGGAAGAAGCGATGACCAAGTTGATGGAGGCATTGGGCTTCAACCTGTCTGATCCGGAGGTTCAAGCCTCGATCCACCGCCTGTTTACGCCGTCGGGCCTCGCCTCATCTATTGTGCTCACGCTCATCGTGTCCGTGCTGCTCGGAGCGTTTGGCGGGCTGGTGGCTGCCGTTTCGCGGCCGCGACGAAGACTCTAGGACATTCCTGGTAGTCCGTCCTTGCTCTGATCTAACGGCACGCGTATCATGCGGCGTTTATGAGTGCACGAGTTCCCGGGCGCGCGGTCGAGATTCGCGAGAAGGCGCAGTTGATGTCGGCCACGGAGATCGAGCGTACGCTGATTCGGCTGGCGCACGAAATCGTTGAAAAAAACAACGGTACGGCCGATCTGGCGCTGATTGGCATCAAGCGGCGCGGAGTACCGCTGGCACAGCGGCTGGCGAAGATCATCCAGCGCATCGACAAGAAAGCGATTCCAGTTGGAACCTTGGACATCACGCTCTACCGCGATGATCTTTCGACACTGGGACCCAAGCCGGTGGTGCAGAAGGCCGACATCGGGTTCGCGGTCGACGGCAAGTCGGTAGTTCTGGTGGATGACGTCCTCTACACAGGACGCACGACGCGCGGCGCGCTCGACGCGTTGTTTGACCAGGGGCGGCCGAAGCGGGTGCAACTGTGCGTGCTTATTGACCGGGGACACCGCGAGCTGCCGATCGAAGCGGCGTTTGTCGGCCGCACGGTACAGACGACGGAGAACCAGATCATCGAAGTGAAGCTCCGCGAGGTGGATGAGGCGGAGAAAGTCCTGCTGATGGAAAAGCAGTCGTAGTGCCGGACTCGCCGGCCGGAAGGGGCCGGGAAGTGCCACGGAAGTCGTGAAATACGCAAGAGACCTATGAGCGCAGCCCGAGGTTCGCTGCTGGGAATCGAGCACCTGGAAGCAGCGGAAATCCTGAAGATCCTGAAATTCGCGCGGCGCATGAATCCCGACAAGCCGCGCCCGCTGCTTAAAGGCAAGCGCATCTTTCTTCTTTTTTACGAACCTTCCACGCGCACGCGCAGTTCATTCGAAATCGCGGCCAAGTCGCTGGGCGCGCAGACGGTCCTTGTCCAGACGATGGGATCGAGCATCGAAAAGGGCGAGTCGTTGCTCGACACCGGCTACACGCTGCGGGCGGTGGGCGCCGACGCGATCGTCATCCGCCACCCCAACTCCGGGGCGCCGCACGTGATGGCCGAGCACCTCGACATCCCGGTGATCAATGCCGGCGACGGCCTGCACGAGCACCCCTCGCAGGCGTTGCTCGACGCCTACACGATCTTCCGCAACAAGAAGAAGTTTCAGGGACTGCAGATCGCGATCATCGGCGACATTTTTCACAGCCGGGTGGCGCGCTCGGCGTGCCATCTGCTGACCAAGGTCGGAGCGAAGGTCATTCTCTGCGGTCCTCCGGAGCTTGTCCCCGAGATCGCGACCACTCTGGCGGCGGGAATTCGCGTGACCCGCCATATGGAAGATGCACTGCGTGGAGCCGATGTCGTGATGCTGCTGCGCGTGCAGAAAGAGCGGCTGGCAGGATTGAAGATCGATGTGCCGGAATACATTGCGCGCTACCAGATGACACCGGCGCGGCTGAAAACGGCGAAAAAAGACGCGATCGTCATGCATCCGGGGCCGATCATCCGGGGGCTGGAGTTGACGGGCGAGGTCGCGGACGGGCAACAGTCGCGCATCCTTGAAGAAGTGCACAACGGCGTACAGACGCGCATGGCGATCCTGGCGCGGGCCGTAGGGAGGCTGCGATGATGAGGAATCGATCACCACTGAGGCAAGGAGTCAGAGAGAAAGGCTTGGAAGTTGCACACTCATCTCTGTGTTCGTGTATCTCTGTGGGGAAGCGGATCGTCGCAATTTTGCTTCTCACCTGCGCCGCGGCATTCGCGCAGCCGCCTCGGGCACTGATCGCCGTGTTCGCGCATCCCGATGACGAAACATTTGTCGGCCCGGTGCTGGCGCGTTACGCGCGTGAAGGGGCCAAAGTCTACCTGGCAATCGCGACCAAGGGTGAGAAAGGAACCAATGACCGCGCCGGCATACCGGCCGGCGACCGTCTGGCGCAGGTCCGGCGCGAGGAAGCAACTTGTGCGTGTCGCGAACTCGGGATTGAGTCGCCTATTTTCTTCGAATTGAACGACGGCGAACTGGGGGCGATGACCAATCCGCTGGGAAAGAACGTACAGTCCGTCGCGGACAAGCTACAGTCGCTGATCGACAAAGTGAACCCTCAGGTGATCGTAACGTGGGGCCCGGAAGGCGGCTACGGACATCCTGACCACCGTCTTGTATCGGACGCGGTGACACAAGTGATCCAGGCGAACAAGAGCGATGTGAAGTTGTTCTATGCGGGCATGACGCCCGAACAAGTCAAGGCGGTCGATACGTTCTGGGGAAGCGTAGGATTCTTCTGGCACGGGAGCGACCCGTCGTATCTCCCCGTGCGGATCGTGGTCACGAAGGCAGACATGGCGGCTTATCATCGAGCGCTCGAATGCCATAAGTCGCAGTTCTCGGCTGACGAGATGCAGAAGCTCGAAAAGGCACTGGATACGGCCTGGAGCGATGGCGTACGGTTCCGGCCCTGGTTCGGCAGTCAGGAGTCGACTGATCTTTTCAGGTAACACGATTGGCATGGCGAACATTAAGTCCAGATCGCGGTCTTCATTGTGGATCAAGGGCGGCCACGTGATCGACCCGGCCGCGCGCATCGACGCGCCTATGGACGTCCTGCTAGAGGACGGGCGCGTTGCCGAGATCGCGCCGCCACACAAGATCAAGGGCGCCGACGAAAAATTCGACGCCCGCGGTCTCATGGTCGCCCCGGGCTTCATCGATCTGCACGTTCATCTGCGCGAACCCGGACAGGGATACAAGGAAACAATAGCGACGGGTACTGCGGCAGCAGCCGCAGGCGGATTCACTTCCGTATGCACCATGCCGAACACGGCGCCGGTCGTGGACTCCGCGGAGTGGGTGCGGTGGCTGCGCCAACCTGAGCGGGGCGCGGTCGTCAACATTTTTCCTATTGCTGCGGCCACGGTGGCCAGCAAAGGCGCAACGCTTACGGATTTTCGCGCTTTGCAGGCTGCCGGAGCCACTGCCGTCACCGACGATGGCAAGCCGATCCTGGACGATGTCGTGATGCGGGCGGCCCTGGTGCTGGCCGGAGAGCTGAATTTTCCCGTGGTGCAGCACGCCGAAGATACGCGGATGACGGAAAACTGCTCGATGCATTCGGGCGCGCGTTCGTTCCGGCTTGGACTGCGCGGCATGACCGCAGCCGCCGAAGCAAACGTTGTCGAACGGGATGTGCAACTGGCCATGCAAATTCCCAGCGCGCGCCTGCATGTTGCCCATCTATCGACCGCGGACGCGCTGAAGCCGGTCCGCCGCGGCAAACGCGCCAGAACGCGCGTCACCTGCGAAGTCACGCCACATCATTTTTCCCTGACGGATGACGATGTGCGCGAATACGACAGCCGCTACAAGATGAATCCACCGCTACGCTCGGCATCGGACCTGGAGGCCATTCTCGTGGCGCTTGCCGATGGCACCGTGGACGCAATCGCCACCGACCACGCGCCGCATGCCTCGCACGAGAAAGAGATGGAGTTTGAGCGGGCCGCGTTTGGCATCACCGGGCTGGAAACGGCCTTGGGGCTCGCCATTACGAAGCTTCACAAAGAAAAGCGTATTCCGCTGACGCGCATTGTCGAGCTGTTCACTGCCGGGCCGGTGCGTTGCTTCGACCTTCGCGGGCGGGGATCGCTGGGCCGCGGGTCCATCGCCGACGTCACGATCTTCGATCCCAAGAAGAAATGGACCTTCGAGGCCGCGGGCTCTCTCTCCAAATCGAGGAACACGCCCTTTGACGGCTGGCAGCTGACGGGGAAAGTTGTCGCGACGATCGTGGGCGGGAAGATTGTGTATCGGGCCTGAAGCGAAGTCGATGACCCACTTGTGGTCTCGAGGCCAGTGAGGCCGTTACTTGAACTCCACCGTCACAAACCTCGCCACCGCGGTCCCCGTATTCGTCAGCGTGTGCGTGTAGCCTCCCGGCAGCCACTTCACATCGCCGGACTTGAACTTCCCGGGCATGGGGCCCATGCCATCAACATCGCTGCGGATGTTGAGATCGCTGACTGCGACCAGCAGATGCGGGCCATCGTGATGATGACTGGGGACGGTCGCTCCCGACTCAAGTTCGTTCATCGCCACGCGAGCGCCATCACGGACGAACAGGATCTTGATCTTGCCGCCTGGGAACTCGCGATCGCCGCCCTCCATTGGCCATGGTGAGGGTGCAGTCCGGGTCTTCTCGTCTTCCATCAATTCGATGGTCACATTGCGAAAAGGCTGATCGGAGAGGTTGTGCGCGATGTGGGCAAAGTTGCCGGGAGTAAAGCGCGTTTCGCCGTCCGCGAGATTCAGTTCCGCCGGCGCCTTGCCTGCAACTTCGTTCGAGACGTGGCTGTCGCCGAGCGTGACGAAAAGATAGTCGTGGCGATGACGGTGCATCAGCGTCGAAGTGTGCGCCGCGACCTCTACTTTGAAGACACGGATGTGCTCGTTCTCGATGGCGAAATGATGCGACGGCTCGGCGGTGATCTCGACCTCGGGTGCCGCCGCAATGGCGGCCGCCCAAGACAAGATCAGAAAGGAAAGAACAGCAGGGCGTTTCATGCCGGCGGATTGTAGCACTGGAGCGCGTCCCTGCGGACATCTCCGCCGGCACAGGCCGAGGCTTATGACGTCTTGATCAGCGGATTCCCCGGCGAAGCCTGCTCCAGACGATGGAGCTTGGCGGAAAGGCGATCTTTGTCAGCGCCGGAGGCGGCGGCCAGGCGCTTGCGCAGTTTTGCGACTTTTTCATTGCGGGTACGGCGCCGGCGAATTTCCGGACGTCGGCTGGGTGCAGACATAATAGGCTCCTCGCTTGTATGGAGTGATCGGTCCACCGGCAAGCGCAGGGGCGAACCGGCAGCGAATTCATGATTATAGAGGCGCAATCACAACCAAGGCAAAGTCCGGGCCGTTATTTATGCGGACGCGACTCCGGCGGCACCAGTCCGGCGACGCGGTAGTAGACCACCAGCTGCCCGTAGTGCTCACCCGAGTGCTCGAGCAGTCCCCATGCCATATCTGAGACACGGACTTGCTGATTGGCGAAAGGATCCACTACCAGGTCGCTCATTCCCTTGTCGCCTCTGGCCTTGATTGCTGCCTCGCCGTCTGCAAACGCCTTTTTCACGAAGGCCACCACGTCGGCCTTCGTTTTATAGTCCGAGCGCTTCGGATCTTCTCCCGCAGGCGGCTTCTGTCCCATCACCGGGTTGGTGAAATAATAGGTCGCTCCCGCCGCATGCAGCAGTTGTTCGGCAAAGCTACGCTGCGCCGGATTTGGCTTGAAATCGTATTTGTCTTCGGGGAAATCCTCGGCCATGGCGATCAGCCTGCGAGAGACATCGTTCCAGGCATCCAGCAAGGCCTGCGACGGCCCGACGGCAGGTTTCGGCGCCGCGTCTTTCTTTGCTTCCTGCGCACACATTGGCAGGGCAATCGCAATCATTACAACGACAGCACGACACACGATATTTCGCATTGGGGATCCTCCTGGCCCGCGTGAGAGTTAGGCCCTCGCAATTTTCTGCGTGCACTACTCTATCTCGAATCCCCGCCTTCCACGCAACCGCAAATGCGCGGATGCGGGGATGTCGATTTAGCTGCGCTTGACATCGGCTCTCGCCGACCCTAAGGTCTTGCTTCGGAGAATCGCCCCTTATCAGAGGATGGCAAACAATTGACAGCAGGGGGTTGTATGTTCTGTCGATCCGCAGACTGGATGTTGCTGCTCGGGATTTTGCTCGCAGCTCCGCTTTCCGCCCAACAGAGCCGCGGCGTTGCGGTATGGCCGACGCAGGGCTGGCCCAAAACCACACCGGCAAGCGCGGGGTTGGATGAAAAGTCGCTGGCGGCCTTCGATTCTGATCTGCGGAACGGAAGATACAAGTATGTCGACAGCTTTGAGGCTTACCGCTGCGGGAAGCAGGTCTATCAGGGCAAGTATTCCCACTACGCGCAGATTTACGGCAAAGAGGCGAAGACCCGTGGCCCGCTGAACGCGCGCCTCACCGGTCCTTACAACTATTTCGATCCAGCCTGGCACCCGTACTATCACGGCACTGAGCTGCACAGTATGCAATCGATCACCAAGACTGTGAGTTCGGTCATCCTGGGCGTGGCTGTCACGCGCGGGGACTTCAAGGCGAGTCTCGACACGCCGATCCTGAAGTTCTTCGACATTTCCAAAGTGAAGAATGTCGACGATCGGAAACGTCGCATCACGCTGCGGCATGTGCTCACCATGACCACCGGCCTCGACTGGAACGAGGAAGTTGCTTACGACGATCCCAAGAACGATTCCAGCCTGATGGAAGCCGCCGACGATTGGGTGCAATACGTCATCGACCGCCCAATGGCGCAAGAGCCAGGGAAGGTTTTCAACTACAGCAGCGGCGTGTCGGAATTGCTCGCCTACATTTTTCAGAAAGAAACGGGACAGGACATCGAGAAGTACGGCGAGAAGCATCTGTTTCAGCCACTGGGGATGGATCACTACTGGAAGCGCACGCCACTCGGAGTGGTGGATACGGAAGGCGGCCTTTATTTGCGCGGTTCAGATCTTGCCAAGATCGGCTACCTCTTTGTTCATGACGGCATGTGGGAAGGCAAACAGATCGTGTCTCTGGACTGGGTGAAGCAATCTGTCGCCCGGATTGTCGACGCAGAAGAAGGTTTCAAGTACGGTTTCAAATGGTGGATC
This sequence comes from Terriglobales bacterium, assembly GCA_035519435.1. Lineage (GTDB taxonomy): Bacteria > Acidobacteriota > Terriglobia > Terriglobales > Acidobacteriaceae > Acidiflorens. The sequence goes on along the minus strand of DATIWL010000117.1, from coordinate 15,759 downwards.
TTGCCGGCGAATCCACCTCACAGCGATGTCTGGATGGGTATGGGGTTCGGAGGGCAGCGGCTGATCGTTGTCCCCGACAAGGATCTGATCGCCGTCTTCACCGGTTGGACGATCCTGGATGAGCCTGCCCCGCCTTCTGAACTAGTCGACCGGATTCTCCACGCCGTACGGACCGAGCGGTGCAATGCGTCATCCCCGGCGCATCCATAGCAGTTGGGGCAGAGCCCGGCTGGCCCCGTTGACGATGTGGCGGGCGATTATGAGAGAAACGTTAATTCTCCCGTGACGGAAGGCATCTTCCGCCGTTTTCCTGTAAAGTATTAGCCTTCCTGTCGGGGTGGGCAGCTTCCGATTCGTCCGTTATGTCCGTCATCGAATACGATCTCGTCGTGATTGGCAGCGGTCCTGCCGGGCAAAAAGGCGCAATTTGTGCCGCCAAGCTGCGCAAGAACGTTGCCATCATCGACCGGCAGAAGACCATCGGCGGCGTTTGCGTCCACACCGGCACCATCCCCAGCAAGATGCTGCGCGAAGCCATCCTGTATTTGAGCGGCTTCCGGCAACGCTCTTTTTACGGGCGCGGTTACGTGGTCAAAGACCGCATTAGCATGACCGACCTCATCTCGCGCGCGCAGACGGTCATGAACCGTGAAGTGGATGTGATCAAGTCGCAGCTGCGGCGCAACTATGTAACTTCGTTCGAAGGCGACGCGCAGTTTCGGGATCCGCATACCATCGAAGTTCACAACGAAGACGGCGTGCAACTGATCCACGGAAAACACATTCTGATCGCCTGCGGCACGCGCCCGGCACACAGTGACGACATCCCGATCGATGGCAAGCGTATCTTCGACTCCGATCAGGTGCATTGCCTGGAAGAAATTCCGCGCGAGCTGATCGTCGTGGGCGCGGGCATCATCGGCATCGAGTATGCGTCGATGTTCGCCACGCTGGGCGTCAAGGTCACGCTGCTCGATTTGCGGCCGACGCTGCTGGAATTCGTCGATCGCGAAATCATCGAGAGCCTCTGCTTCCAGTTGCGGCAGATTGGAACCGTCTTTCGGCTGGGCGAAAAAGTCGTGCAGGTGGGAGTCGATCAGGAGCGCGACCGCGTTTTTGCCAAGCTGGAGAGCGGCAAGATGGTGCGCGGACAAGCGCTGCTCTACACCATCGGGCGGCAGGCAAACAGCGACAGCCTCAACCTCGCTGCCGCGGGCCTCAATGCTGACGACCGGGGCAAGATTGCCGTCAACGAACACTTCCAGACTTCCGTTCCTCACATCTACGCGGCCGGCGACGTGATCGGCTTTCCCGCGCTCGCGTCCACTTCCATGGAGCAAGGCCGCCTCGCCAGTTGCCACATGTTCGACAAGCCCAGCAAGATGGTGTCGAACCTGATTCCTTACGGAATCTATGCCATCCCGGAAATCTCGATGGTCGGAGCGACGGAAGAAGAACTGACGAAGAAGAAAGCGCCGTATGAAATCGGTCTGGCTCGTTACTCGGAACTCGCCAAAGGACAAATGCTCGGCGACGAGCAGGGCTTGCTGAAGATCCTTTTCGATCCGGACTCGCTCAAACTTCTGGGTGTGCACATCATCGGAGATCGCGCGGCTGAAATTGTCCACATTGGCCAGGCGGTGCTGGCGATGGGCGCTACTATCGAATACTTCCGTGATACGGTGTTCAACTATCCCACCTTGGCGGAAGCCTACAAAGTGGCGGCGTTAGACGGGCTAAATAAGATCTAGCGGTGCGTTCCCCAATCATTGAAGGGTATACACTATATATGTTGTCCCGGTCGATCTCCCTGGTTGGCTGAGGATCATCGTGAAGAAGTATTCCCCGGCTTTGGGGGAAGACGTGTCAAAGCTTTCGTCCGCCGTTGTTACGTCTCGCGCGATCTATAAGTCAGCCCTAACTGCAGTTCTATTCTCGTTGGCATGTTCCGTGATGGAATGCCAGCAAGATGTGCTTCGCTTACGACGCATCACCGACGAAGCCGATAGCTGCGTGCTGTTGCAGCGGGATGGACGATATCATCTGGAGCGCGTGGGCCACGACAAAGTCTTCATCGCTGAAGGCATCCTTCCCAGCCAGAGTTTGAAGGGAATCGAGGCTGTACTAAACAATGACGAGTTGGGAAGTCTGAGCCAGGACAGCATTCCCATTCGCATCGTCGCCTCCAGTCGCGATGAGCTGGACGTTCGCATCGCGCGGAAAAATGGCTGGCAGAAGCTTCTATTTCCCGATGCTGAGTCCAGGGAGCCATTGGGGAAGTCACTCCATCCGCTCCTGCAGTGGCTTAGTGCCTTGCCGGGAAAGGATGCGTTACAGCTGAGGGAGGGCGAAGGAAAGACCAACTGTCTGCGGCCACGTTCCAGCGACATTCGACTGTCGACACGCGCATTGGACGAAGCTGCCGTGCCCATCACGGCTTCTCAATCTCCGGTGAGTCCGTATCTGATGCGAATTGTCATGGACCGGCTGGGTGGCGGCGAAGCCAAACGCACATGCGCGATCGTATATCCCAACGGTTTCTACCGCCTGGAGAAGAGCCGCCAGGCTCACTACGATAAGGGCTTCTATCAACCTGACATTGTCACCGAGGGATTACGAGGAAAAATCAAGGCGGACGTTTTCGAACAATTTCTGGATGCGGCTGCCATCACGGAATTGCGCCGCCTCCTCGATAGTCCGGATCTGACCGTTGCCCATCCTTCCGGCCTGCCAGCCGGCGGCCGCTCCACGGATTCTGAAGTCACCTTCGTCCTGATTCCGCGGGGACGCGATGTCCAGCGATTAACATTCACGAACTACTACGTGACGGTCGACCGGCGACCTCTCCTGACCGCCGGAGGAGGTTCCGACACTCGGCACATGGATAGCGCTGCCGGGGTACTCATCCCTCTGCAAAAATGGGTGAAAGAGAATGTCGAGTCGCGCAAGGCGGCACGGCTGAACCAGGCAGTCGGAAACAACTGCGTTGCCTCACCGAATCAAGACGTCCCCAGCGAAATCAGCAGTGAACTGGCGCAGGTCGTGCCATCCGACCTTGATTCAGCTCCAGCAGAGGAGGACCAACCAATCCCCAGTGGAGCGCAGGCTGGCGGGTCCTCGCCGGCACCCGGTTCCCCGACTGCTCCGACGAATCTCGCCGGACAAAAGACCGCAGAGAGTGAACCGGCTATTTCGCTGCGCGTGACAACTCGCATGGTGCTCGTGGACGTGATCGCCACTGACAAAGACGGCAAGCCGATCAGGGATCTTCATCACGGGGATTTTGAGGTTCTGGAGGAAGGACGGCCGCAGGAGATCAAGTTCTTTTCTTATACCGCGAACGAATCGGTGCGCAATGAGAAAAGGCCGACGGCGACGTTGCCGCCGAACGTCTACTCCAACCGTCCGGATTCCAGCCGGCCAGCGGGGCCGCTGGTTCTGATCTTGTTGGACGGCGTGAATACGGCCGGCCTTGATCAGGCATATGCCCGTCGGCAGTTGCTGGACTATGTCCGCACTCTGAAATCGGATCAGCAAGTCGCAATCGTTGCGCTCACGAGCGACCTGCTCCTGTTGCAGGACTTTACGACGGATCCACAAGTTCTGAAGGCTGCACTCGAAAAGTACAGAGCGAGCGACTCAACTCTGCTAGCCAGGGGTGTACCAGCCCAGATCAGCCCACAAATGGCCGAGCTCCTGGCTTGGAGAGCCCCAGCCCTTCTGTCAAACCTGAAACGAATGAATCAGGAGGCTGCGGTTAACAGTACCGATGACCGCGTTCGGGTCACCATTGCGGCACTGCAGGCCCTTGCGCGGGCCATGATCGGGTATCCCGGGCGTAAGAATCTCATCTGGGTATCCTCCGGGTTTCCTCTATCGCTTCAGTTGGGCGGCAAGAACTTTGCTCTGTCACAAACTTACGCGGGCGACTTGGCGGAAGCATCGAAGCTGTTGTCGCAAGCGCAAGTTTCGGTCTATCCCGTAGATGCCCGTGGACTGATCGCGAATCTTCAGCAACCGCCGGGTTCTCCAGGCAGTAAGAATCCTTTCGACGATGACCCCCCAGGCTCTCAGATCGTGCCCACGGTGGAATCCCTGAGTGATGGCAGTTATGGCTCCGAGGAACTGACACGTATTGCTCCTCTGGTCACTGAGTCCCACATGGCCATGCAGCAAATCGCGCAGGACACTGGCGGCCGCGCATTCTACGATGCCAACAACCTTTCAGCGGCAGTTGCAAGGGGCGTAGCGGACGGGAACTCGTACTACACACTCGGCTACTACCCGCAGAACAAGGACTGGGACGGGAAGTTCAGGAAGATTGCGATCAAGACAGAAAGGAAAGACATTCGGTTGCGGAATCGCTCCGGATACTACGCACTGGACTCAGCTCATGCGAAAGGGCCGGCCGGTCCACGACCGGAACAAGAACGGGTGAAGGAATTGTTACGGGTAGTCGGTGATCCGCTGCCAGCTACGGGAGTGACCTTTTCAGCGCAGGTGATCCCTCCCGGATGGGGAGAGACGTCGAGCTATGTGGAGTTCCTGGTGGACGCGAATACGCTCTCCTGGACAGCGACCGGGGATCACTACGCATGCAACTTGGATTACGCCGTGTTCACGGTCGTCCCGAACGGACGTGTCTCCTGGACCACGCTAAAGACAGTGCAAACCTCGATTCCGGCTTCGACCTACAATACCGTTGGACGCCAGCGATTGAAATTCCGCATGCCGATTGCTTGGGCGTCGAAACAGGAGAGTCTGCGACTTGCCGTGCGCGACAATGGCACGGGTCTTGTCGGTACACTCGGGATCCCGATCTCCCCGAACTGATGCAGACCGACATGATACGTCCTCGGCAGTCATCGCACTGACCCGAAATCCGCTTCCCGTCCTGCAGGATTCAACAAATGAGCGCCGTCACGAAGCGGAGGGGGAGGGTCATCTCACTCCTCCCCCTGCGCCCACCTGGCCCGCACTAAGCCGCGATACGCGCGGCTTCCGGCTGGTATTCCACCGCGAGAATGCGGAAGCGCCGAATACCAGACGGGACACGCCACTCCACGGTGGTGCCAGCGCTGTAGCCAAGTAACCCCGTGCCGATCGGAGCAAGCACGGAGATGCGATGTTTCGCCACGTCGGCGTTGCTTGGAAAAACAATCTGATAGGTATGCTCGCGGCCATCATTCAGGTCTCGTACCCGCACCCGGGAGTTCATCGTGACCACGTTATGCCCCACCTGGCCGGGCTGCACAATGGTGGCTCGTTCCAATTCCCGTTCGAGGGCATCGAGATGCTGCGCGTCCCGCTGCAGGAAGGTCTTCGATGAGTCGATGAGACTCCGCAAGCGCTCGTAGTCAGGTTTCGTAATCACGATATTCTTGGCATTCATGATCGTCCCCCCTTGCTACAGGTGAATGTCGGGGGCCTGTGCCCCATCTGATAACTGGTTAACATGCCCGCGAAGTCAGGCTGCTGTGCGAACCGACTCGCGACCGACTCTGGCATCGCGGTAACGCTCCAGTTCGCGTCCGAACAACCGGCCGATTCTTCCGGTTGCGCGGTCGACGGCCGTGAACAGATCGGGATCGCTTTCCTCAACGGCAACACGCCCGAATGGCATGACTTCCGTGCTGATGCGGCACCGGCTTGTGGCAGGGCTGTCGGAGCTGATGCGGACCGTGACCTGCCCCACGCGGCCGCCAAACCGGCTGAGAGCAAAATGCAGCCTGCGTTCGACGTACTGCTGGAGTGCCTGAGCAAGGTCGGCATCGTTGACGTGCGTTGAGACTTGCATCATTTCCTCCTCCATGTTGCCTGTGTTTGACCTCAATGTACGGAGAATAGAATGTTAATAAAAGTATATAAATTCGAGGATTCTGGTAACATTTTGTTAACAACTTATGGAATGGCTGAATTACCACCACCTGCTCTACTTCTGGACTGTTGTCCGGGCCGGCAGCATTCAGAAAGCCAGCCAGGAACTGACCGTGTCGCCGCCGGCGATCAGCACGCAATTGAGGCTGCTGGAGGATCAGCTCGGGGAGAAACTCTTCACGCGTTCCGGGCGCCGGCTCACGCTGACGGAGACAGGCAGAACCGTCTTCAGCTATGCCGAAGACATTTTCAGCCTGGGGCGCGAATTGATGGATGTGGTTCACAATCGTCCCATCGGGCGACCCTTCCGGCTGGACGTTGGCATCGTGGACGTGATGCCGAAAGTCGTCGTGCAGACTCTGCTGGCGCCGGCATTGCGTCTGCGCGAGCCCGTTCGCATCGTGTGCCGGGAAGCGAGCGCCGATCAGTTGCTCGGGCGCCTCGCAAGCAATGAGTTGGATGTCGTCCTGTCGGATTCGCCGCTCGATCCGACATTGAAAATCCGGGCGTACAGTCACCTGCTGGGCGAGTGCGGCGTGATTTTCGTGGCGGCTCAGCGGGTGGCACGGCGCTATCGCCAGAAGTTTCCGCAATCGCTGAACGGCGCGCCGATGCTTCTGCCCACCGACAATACGGCTCTGCGCAGGAACCTGGATTTCTGGTTTGAGTCGAATGGAATCCGGCCGCTCGTTGTCGGCGAATTCGAGGACTACGCGCTCTTGCGGGCCTTCGGAGAAACCGGAGCGGGCGTATTTCCTCTGCCGTCGGTGGTCGAAGTCCAGGTGCGCAAGCAGAAAGGGCTGAGAACGATCGGGACAATCAGCGAAGTGCGAACCCATTTTTACGCGATCAGCGCCGAGCGGAAACTGCAACATCCTGCGGTGCTCGCCATTCGCAATGCCGCCCGGAAGGAATTGTCCAGTTCACCGTAGGGCGTCGGTTCGCGCCGGGCGGATCCACCAAGCTGCGGTTGGCGGGCGAACAACCACCCACGATTCCTGGTCATAAGTGAGTGGAATGGGGATGTTACGTCAATCGCTCCGCCGCGAGATAATCTCAACCGTAGCCGGAGTGAACCCATGCGGACCCTTGCCCTGATGTGCGTTCTATTTAGCGCCGTCCACTCGATTTCTCAGGATGAACCCATCGCGATTAAGGGTGTCGTTCTGAAGCGCAACGGTAACCCGATAGAAGGCGCTTTTGTCCTTATCCGCGACTATCGGCAAACGAGTGCAGGGTACATCTCTGACAGGTGGGAGAGTCGTACGGCAGCCGATGGAGGGTTTTCGTTCGCAGCACCGAGAGGGTGCTACGACGTATTTGTTTCGGCGAGCCTTCAGTTTCTTCCCCTAGCGCAAAGAGTATGTGTTCAGCGAGAGCTTCGAGGACTGAGAATCAGACTAAAAGCTGATCCGCACCCGTTGCTGCCGCAGCATTGAGCGGGGTTTTGAGTTGAATCGGGATTTGCCACCAATCGAGCATAACGTCAGGTTCTGTTAGCCTAAGCAGTGGTGCCTGAGTGCCTATGATGCAACGGATAGGCTTTCGTCGGTTGCTCCCCGTTGTATTTACACTAGTCCACATCGCCCTGCTCCTTTACAGCGCGGAACATATACACCAGGCCAATACGTCAGGCTCTCTAACGGAAAGATATGCTCCTGCTGACTATCAGGAGAACGGCGTCAGATGGGAGCCTAGGGATTCGCGGCCGCTCACGATAGCGCAGAAGCTCGCGCTGCTGCTTAATCTGCCGTCCTTGCTATTAGCCATTCCGTTGGCAGCGACCGCGTTTCATGGAAGCGACATGGGACTACTTTACGCTGCACTGCCGTTCGTGCCCTTTGTTTGGTATCGCATCGGAAATTGGATGGATACAACCTTTGGTTACGTAAAGCAAAGGCGACGACTACCACGATCTTTGAGCGGCTTGTTCGCAATCATTTCAGCAGGTTTGCTTGTGATCGGCGTGATGGCTGTCACCTCGATGAATCACCATAGGACGCCTGACACGTACTGGATAGGAACGGCATGGGTTATATGGTCGGGCCTCTCCCTGACGATGTCCCTATCTAGTTGCTATCGGCGTCCTTCGTAGTTGTCGAAAATCAGACGTTCACACCAGCCACAGCTTTGATTCCCAGCGATCGACAGGACAGCATGCTCCATCTCTTCTTGCTCTTTACCTTCCGAATACTGCGCGGCGAAAGTCTCGGCGGCTGCCTTGGCTTTTGCTATAGTCCGAACAGATTTGGGGGCCTCGATCCATTCATTCCAACGCGCCGGTATGACCCACGCCAGGCCGGTTCGCCGACGGAGCTGACACCATGAAGTGGACCGTCACGTTGATCGTTCTCCTCGCTGCCCTACCCCTATTCGCGCAAAGCGACTCCGACGACGCCGTTCAAGCCAAGATCATCGCCCTCGAGAAAGCCTGGAACCAGGCCTACAAACTGGGCGACGGCAAAGCTCTCGGCGGGCTGCTCGATGATGGTATTGTCCTCATCGAAGACGACGGTTCGATGAAGACCAAAGGCGCATTTCTGGCGAGCCTGAAGTCGGCCACCGCCAATGAGGAGCAGGTCGCACCCGAGTCACTGACGGTCCGCGTCTTTGGAAAAACTGCGATTGCCGTCGGCGTCTTCGCCGCCAAGGGCACCAAGGGAGGCAAGCCGTACGTGCGTCGTGAGCGCTTCGTCGATACCTGGATTCTGAAAAATGGAAACTGGGTGTGCGTCGCCACCAACGCGACTCCCATGACGCACTGAGGAACCCACGAGCGGCCATGGACGTGAAAACGACCGGCCTGACTCCGACACTCTGGACGGAAGACATTCCAGCGACCATTTCCTTCTACCGCGATATTCTCGGCTTCCAATGCACCGCGCACATGGCGGAGTGGGCAAGCCTGGAGCGCGATGGCGTAGAGGTCATGGTCTCCGCCCCAAACCGGCACGAGCCCTATGACCGCCCACAATTCACCGGGTCGTTCTATTTTCGCGTTGAGGATGTCGATGGCTGGTGGAAACGTTTGAAGGACAAGGCCGCGGTCGTCTATCCCGTCGAGAACTTTGATTACGGCATGCGCGAGTTCGCCATCCGCGACAACAACGGATACATCCTGCAGTTCGGCAGCGAAGTCGGGTAGAAATCCGGTTTTGAAAGTCTCCCCGCGTCACCCGATGTGGCGGAGGCCCTTGACGATCTCGGTATTGGCTGCCGTATAGGACGGAATCACACCGCTGAGAAATCCAACCAGCGCAGCCACGGAAAGAGATACGCCGAACGTTGCCCCAGTCACGCGCACGGCGCCGAGCAACCCGCTCAACTGCGGGGCGTTAGCGATCATGCGAACCAGGCCGGCAGCCGCCAGCGCTCCGAGCATGCCTCCCGTCACCGCCAGCGCGATACTTTCACCCACCAGCAGTGTCAACACGAGCCGCCGCGTGAAGCCGAGCGCTTTCAGCACGGCCACTTCCCGCGTCCGCTCGCGTACGGACATTGCCATCGTATTCGCGCTGACCAGCAAGATCGCGAAAACCACTGCCGAGCAAATGCCCAGAATGAAAGCTTTCACGTTGCCGAGGGTTGCGATGAAGTCGAGAGCAAAGGCCTTTTCGGTCTCTGTTTTCGTCGGTTGCGGGGAGTTGCGGAATTTGGCATCGATCGCTTGCGCGATCTGCGTGACGTTTTGCGGCGAGTCCACCATGATGGCGTAAAAGCCCGTCTGGCCGCGGAACCAGGAAACCGATTCTTCCAGGTAACGCTGGTCGAAGAAGAGCGTGTCGGAGGGAGCGGGAGCCGTGTAGATGGCACGAATCGTGAGTTCGAGATTCACCGGGAAAATACCACCTTGAATAAAGACACGGTCCCCGAGTTTCCAGCCGTGCTTCTTCGCCAATCTCGCATCGACCATGCATCCGGCGCGGTCGCGCGTCCAGGCCTGCAATTGCTCGTCGGGAACATGATTCTCGGGATAGGCCTGGAGGATGGCTTCGGGATCGGTGGCAAACTGGGCGAAGGCATTCTCCGGCTTGTCATTCATGTACAGCCCGCCGAACCAGGTCATCGGCGCGACTGCGGTCACTCCAGGAACGGCGCGAATCTGCTGGCGGTAGGCGCTGGGCAGGAAATTGGCCAGCGAAACCCTGTGCCGCAGCAGGAGGCGCTGCGTCGACTGCGCCGTTCCCTGGTCGATGTAGAAGGCCCGCCAGATGGTCATCATTAGCGTCAGCAAGAGAAGAGAGAACGCGATGCTGAGCATGGTCAGCGCGCTGCGCCGCACGTTCCGCAGTGCGTTCTTGCGCACGAACCCAGCGAGGGTCATGAAACCATCATGCGAGATTGCCCGCCGAAACCGCAGTGACCTGTGGCACGTGCGGGGGTGAGGTGGACATACGACAAGACTCCGTTCGTCGGAGCTTTGCGAAGTCGGTGGTCACACGGAACTGAGATCACTTCTGCAATCTGAGTTCTGACTTCTGCAATTCCTGTGCACTCACTGTGCAAATTGCGGCGGCGCAATTTTGGGCGGTCTTCGGCAGACACCCGCTGAGCCACGAACTCCGCGCTGGATGTACTTCTTGCAAGGCGATTTCAAGCTCTTCTTCATCGGCAGCGGTTCGTGAAAATTTGCGGCAGAGAATTGCACCGTTGCACTGTTCTTCTGTAATTGACCCGTGCGCTGTGGACGCGTACGCTCACTTCACTTCGCACCTCAATACCAGCTCCGCGCGGCCGCGATCGGCCGCAACAATTTTGCGCGCTGTGCATCGCCAAGCCCGGAAATCAGCAACTGGAAACTCGCGACCCGTTACCCGCTACTCGAACGCCCTCCCCCGAGGGATGAGGATTTATGAACGTGCAACAGCCTTGGACCGTCTACCGCACGCGCTTTGTCGTGCGTGCCCGCCAGCTCACCGAACCTCTTGTGTTTACCGACGCGCTGGGCCGCGAACATTCCGGCCAGGCCGGCGATTACCTGATGGAAACCTCGCAGGGTTTCCGCATCACCCCGCAAGCACTTTTCGAAGACATTTATGTGCCGCTGGAGGACAAGCAGGCCGTGGCGCACGTGACCCGCGGGATGCCAGGCGGACATCTCGCTCGTTCCATGGGAACGGAAGGCGCTACGGGTAGCGTCTCGGCCGCCCGCCGGGTCCTGGCTTGGAGCAGCTCCGAGGCAACGCATCTCGGTCAGATTGGGCGGCTCACAGCTCGGGGCTCGTAACGACCATCTGGTTTCTCATCCGATACCTTTGGCACTTTTGGGCCACAATAGGTTGAGGTATTCTCTTGACAGACACAACAGGCGGGAGTACTTTAAGCATCCCATAGCAAATTTTCAGACTCCGGTCGAACGGAGCCAGGACCAGAAAACAGGGGCGATCCGAAGTCGAGGTGACTCCGAATCTTTCCATGCGGAGCGCCGTCCCTCCCGAACGGACGGCATTAGCGGTGACTTCCCCCGGTCTGGCATGGACCAGGCATCCCCTCGGGGGATTCATCGACAGGAAACGAGCCGGAGACGCTGAGTCTCCGGCCAGCTTTGCGAGCGCTGCCAGGAGCCCCCAATGGAAGGTTTGATTCAACTGGTGACAGAGTCTCTAGCCCGCCACGGCATACAACCCGCAACCGGTGAGCCCCAGACAACCGAATCTACCGGTCCGGCCGAGGCCTCCCTGCCCGCGACGCTCCCGGAACACAATTACCGCAAGACGTCAGAAGTCGCTCTCGCTCCCTGAGGCCGATTTTCGGCCAGGGAACGGGAATGTTCCTCTGCTGTTGCCGGTGCCCGCCTCAAGCCCGCGCCGGTTGTGATCCTTGAAAAACCTGATTGACGCCTCCGGGCTCGGAATTCGAGGAGCCGGCGGGCGACATGTGAAAGCCCGACACGTAAGTGCCGGGGATCGAGGCATTTGGATACAAGTCCCATGGGGACGGCGCCGCCAACCATGAAGATCATAGGCAGTACCGCCATCATCTAAGTAAGGAGAAAGACATGCCCGAAGTGCGCGAACAAGTCAAAAGAACAGAATCCGCGTCGACCACCACGAAGAAGGCTGCTGGCCTCAGCTTCCGCCGCTTCTTCACCAAGCCCGGCGTCTCCCCCTACGACGAAATCGAGTGGGAACTCCGCACAGCTCAGATCACTGACTCGCACGGCGGAGTGATCTTCGAGCAGAAGGACGTCGAGGTCCCTAAAGACTGGTCGATGACGGCGACCAACATCGTCGCCTCGAAATATCTGCACGGACGCATGGGTACCGACGAGCGTGAGACCGGTGTGCGCCAGCTTGTCAGCCGCGTCGCCGAGACCATTCGTGACTGGGGTATGAAGGACGGCTACTTCCGCACTCCCGAAGATGCGGCCACCTTCCACGACGAACTCGCGCACCTTCTCCTTCGCCAGTACGCTGCGTTCAACTCACCGGTATGGTTCAACGTTGGCTGCGACCGCATCGAGCCGAATTCCGACGGCACCAACTGGCACTGGAATAAAACGACGCAGCAGGTGGAATTTGGCGTCACCGGATACACGCGCCCGCAGTGCTCGGCCTGCTTCATCAATTCCGTAAAGGACTCGCTCGACTCCATCCTTACGCTCGCAAAGACCGAGGGCATGCTCTTCAAGTGGGGATCCGGCACCGGCACGAATCTTTCTCCGCTGCGCTCTTCGACCGAATGCCTGAGCGGCGGCGGCACCGCCTCGGGTCCGCTCAGCTTCATGAAAGGGTTCGACGCCTTTGCCGGCGTGATCAAGTCCGGCGGCAAGACGCGCCGCGCCGCCAAGATGGTCATCCTCAACGTCGACCATCCTGACATCATCGAGTTCATCGAGTGCAAGCAGAAAGAGGAAGCCAAGGCGCACGCACTCGTCGCCATGGGATACGACGGTTCGCATCCCGACTCCGACGCCTACAGCTCCATTTTCTTTCAGAACGCGAACAACAGCGTGCGCGTCACTGACGACTTCATGGTCGCCTCCGTTCGCGACACTGAGTTCTCCACACGCGCCATCGTCGACGGCCGCGTCATCCACACTTACAAAGCCAAAGACATTCTCACTCGCATCGCCGACGCCACTTGGCACTGCGGCGATCCCGGCATGCAGTACGACACCACCATCAACCGCTGGCACACTTCGAAGAACACCGCCCGCATCAATGCCTCGAACCCGTGCAGCGAGTACATGTTCCTCGACGATTCCGCCTGCAACCTCGCCAGCCTGAACCTGCTGAAGTTTGCGCCCAACGGCACGTTCGACGTCGAAGCCTATCGCCACGCGGTCGACATCACCATCACCGCGCAGGAAATTCTCGTCGACAACGCCGGCTATCCAACCGAAATGATCGGCAAGAACTCGCACGACTATCGTCCGCTGGGACTGGGCTATGCCAACCTGGGCGCGCTTCTCATGGCGGCCGGCCTGCCCTACGACTCCGACGCCGGACGTGACTACGCCGCTTGTGTCACCGCCATCATGTGTGGCGAAGCGTATCTGCAGTCGAGCCGAGTCGCGGAACTTTGCGAGCCGCTCGCCCCGGCGACCGAAACCGTGCAGACTCGCCTCGGCGTAACGAAGGCCGACGCGATGCCCGGTTCCGCCTGCCCCGGCTACTACCTGAACCGCGAGCCGTTCCTGGACGTCATCCGCATGCATCGCGCGAGCGTCAACAACATCGGCGTGAGGAACGGCAATAACCATGTTGGGACGGGCGCCTCAGCGGTCCATGAGCGAAGCTCCGCTCAGATCACCGACCTGATCGAAGCCTCCAAGCAAACCTGGGACGAAGCTCTCGCCCACGGCGAAAAGTTCGGCTACCGCAACTCGCAAGTGACAGTCCTTGCCCCGACCGGAACGATCGGCTTCATGATGGATTGCGACACCACCGGCATTGAGCCGGACCTGGCGCTGGTGAAGTACAAGAAGCTGGTCGGCGGCGGCATGATCAAGATCGTGAACAACACCGTGCCCAGCGCGCTGTTCAAGCTCGGCTACACGCACGAGCAGACCGACGCCATCGTCTCCTACATCGACGCGACCGGTACCATCGAAGGCGCGCCGCACATTAAAGAAGACCATCTCGCCGTGTTCGATTGCTCGTTCAAGCCGGCCAAGGGCACGCGGTCGATCCACTACATGGGACACCTGAAGATGATGGCCGCCGCGCAGCCGTTCATCTCGGGCGCGATCTCAAAGACCGTCAACCTGCCGAACTCGGCCAGCGTCGAAGACATCATGGAAGCCTACGTCCAGGCCTGGAAGCTGGGCGTGAAGGCGGTGGCGATCTATCGCGACGGCTGCAAGCAGTCGCAGCCGCTGAGTGCCGCAGGAACGAAGACAGCGTCGGCCGGCAACCAGGCGGCAGTCGCGGCACCCGCTCCCGCGCAGCCCGAAGAAGATCTCAATGCTCCGCCACGCGCCGTGCGCCACAAGCTGAAAGAAGAGCGCGCTTCGATTACGCACAAGTTCAACATCGCCGGGCACGAAGGCTACATCACTGTCGGCCTCTATCCGAACGGCGATCCCGGCGAACTCTTCATCAAGATGGCGAAGGAAGGCTCGACCGTTTCGGGCCTGATGGACAGCTTTGCGCTGGCCGTTTCCCTCGCCTTGCAGCACGGCGTACAGATGAAGACGTTGTGCGACAAGTTCGCGCACACGCGCTTCGAGCCCAGCGGCTGGTCGACCAATCCGGACATTGGCTTCGCCAAGTCGATCATGGACTACATTTTCCGCTGGCTGCAGCTGCGCTTCCTCAGCGGACAGCAGCAGCTGCTGTTCGAGAACCTGCGTCCGAAGTCGCTGAACGGTTCCACGATGCCTGAGGTGGGCACAGATCTCGGAGTCTCCACGGAATCCCGACCGACCAACGACCAGCGACTGGCGACCGGCAGCATTCACGCTGCCGACGCGCTCTCGGACATCATCGACCTGGGCGACGCGCCTTCGTGCAGCTTCTGCGGCTCGATCATGACGCGGAATGGAAGCTGCTACCGCTGCATGAGCTGCGGGAGCACGAGTGGGTGCAGCTAGGTGAGATTTTTGGCCGCTGGAATTCAGCCATGATGAAGAAAACTCGACAACGCAAGGGCATTGGATGGAAAAAGATTGGCGCGATCGTAGTCACTCTGACGGCTGCAGTTTCCTTGTATCAACAAGCCGAACATGCAGTCATCACAACGGTTCGCGACATCAGCTTCCTCAGGTGCGATCGGGATCCGGTGACTTACGCAGAGCTTGAGGGATTACGCGTGAAACCGGAATGGTCAACACGGATCGTGAAGCCCAGCAATTTCCCCGATCTGAATTGAGCGGCTTGGCAACCAATCGCCAACCGGCCATCGGTTTTGTGGATAGGGCATGGCTTCAGCCATGCCGAGACAGGAACGAACCTCGACGGCTTTAGCCGCTGAGGTGAACAAGTCGTAGGTAGTCAGGACGTCCAGCTGTGAAGAGGGGCACGGCAGAACGCCGTGTCCTTTTGCATTTAATAGAGGAGAGAAACGATGAGTCGTAAAGAAGTACACACAGTGCCAAATCCCGAAGGCCAGGGATGGGTTAATGAAGTAAACGGCAGAATCACAAGCGAGCATCGGAAGCAGTCGACGGCAATCGAAGAAGGCCGCCGTCAGGCAATCGATCTCGAAACGGAACACGTGATTCATAATCGACACGGCCAGATTCGAGACAAGAATAGCTACGGCAACGATCCATATCCTCCGAAGGGATAGGCGGTCGTTACTGACCCGGGGCTGAAGCCCCCATCTTAATTTTGACTCTTAACGCGGCGCTAAAGCGCCGCTCTTCCACCAAAACCCTCACATCAATACCCCTCACAAACGTTTGCGCCACCGTGGAAGAGCGGCCCTTCAGGGCCG
>DATIWL010000116.1:0-5120 GCA_035519435.1 Terriglobales bacterium | reverse complement strand
TCGCTTTTCGTCCACCGATGATGCTTCGGATAAGGCGTTGTTTGCCTCGGTCACTAGCCTACTTGATGACGGGCTCCCCCACCCGAGCCTCATCATGCTTCCAGACGGCGAGTTGTTCGGCCGAGTACTCGGCGAAGACGGTGCGGTCATCTCATGCATCTCTTCGATCACTATTGTGGGAGATGAGCTGCAGGTTTGGAACAATCACAGGTCTTCCCCTGAAGACGCCTTCACTCTTCGCCACTCTCAGGCATTTGGCAGCGGAACGACCGAGCTGCTCCGGAGACTCTCTGTCGCGATCATCGGCTGTTCCGGCACAGGCAGCATCGTCGCAGAACAACTGGCTCGC
The DNA here is from genome assembly GCA_035519435.1 of Terriglobales bacterium. Taxonomy (GTDB): domain Bacteria; phylum Acidobacteriota; class Terriglobia; order Terriglobales; family Acidobacteriaceae; genus Acidiflorens. The sequence goes on along the minus strand of DATIWL010000116.1, from coordinate 4,771 downwards.
CTCGGTGTCGGCAGGCTTATTCTCGTTGATCCAGATTTCGTCGAGGAGAAGAATCTCAATCGGATACTGAACACCGGAAAGGAAGACGCTTACCTAAGACGGCCCAAGGTCGAGGTGCTTGCACGTGCGATTGCTCGAATGGGGCTCGGACAGGAGGTTGTGCCACTCCATTCAAACCTCATCGAACGCGGGACCGTAAAGCAAGTCGCCACATGCGACGCTGCCTTTGGCTGCATGGACGGCGTCGAGGGACGCCATCTGTTGAACCGCATTGCCACTTTTTACACGCTCCCCTACTTCGATGTCGGAGTTCGACTCGATGCAGATGGAAGCGGCGGAATTGAGCGCATCGCGGGTGCCGTCCACTACATCCAACCTGGCCGCTCCAGCTTGCTCAGTCGCGGCGTCTACACTATGGCCCGCGTCGAAGCAGAGGAGATCCGGAGAACGAATCCGGAGATGTACCGTCGTCAGGTCAGAGCGGGTTATTTGCGCGGCGTCGAAGAAGATAGGCCTGCTGTGATTAGCGTGAACATGTTTTTTGCATCCCTCGTCGTCAACGAGTTCCTGGCGAGGCTTCATCCCTTCCGCAATCAGCCCAACAGCCACTATGCCTACGTCGGCGGCAATCTCTCCGAAATGCAGTTTTATCCAGAGTCTGAAGCTGCTCCGTGCCAGCTTCTAGCCCGCCACGTCGGCAAAGGCGATGTGAGCCCCCTTCTCGAACGGCCCGCCCTCTCATGATCAAATCTCTTGGGATATTATGGGAGACCGTGCGAAGGGCCGTTCTCCCCTGGATCTACCGCGACCGGCTAAGAAGCGTCCGCGTGGAAGAAATTCCGGACGCACCGAAGAATCGGAATCTCTACCTCATCGGAGGACGCCAGCCATGGTCGGCAGCTTTTCTCTGCCCGTGCAAGTGCGGCGAAGTGATTCAGCTTAGTCTCCTCCCCCATGACTCGCCATCCTGGTCTGTGACCGTTGACCGAGATGATTTTGCGACGCTCGCTCCTTCAGTCTGGCGAACGAAAGGATGCAGATCGCACTTCTTTGTACGACGGGGCTCGGTCGTCTGGTGTCGCCCGACGGACATTCGCTAGCTTCAACAGCCTTCGATAGCGCACACAAAGAATCATCCAAAAGTATAACCTCCGTTCCCAGTATGGACACCGTCCTCGAGGTGATCACCGACGTGGGATTTATTGCGTGAGAGATACCGCATTACCGCGCTGGATCGAACGACTCGGCGGGAATAAAAAGTAACGGGAAGTCGGCTTCCCAACTGCGATGCTCGGCCAGCCAGCCCACTTTGACGTAAGCGTCCGATGAACCCCTCTTCCCAACTTTTCGATCACGCGGGATAGTGGGTGTATGCCCGACAGCAGCGCCGAGGAGAGGCCCACCGCCAGCCTGCACGACCAGTGGCGCGAGCGCATCGCCGAACAGGTCCGCAGTGGACTTTCGATCAAGCAGTTCTGCAAGGACCGTGACATTGCCGAGCATGCTTTTTACAGTTGGCGCAGGCGGCTGCGGGAGACCAAGCCGGTGCGCTTCGCCCTGGTGGATCACACGGGAGTGCAACCCGCGCCCGAGTGGAATTTGGAGCTGACGCTCCCCGCCGGCGAGCGCCTGCGCATCGGCGTGGGGGTGGATGCCGTGACGTTGCGCACTGTGTTGGAAGTGCTGCGCGCGTGATCCACCTGCCGGCCAGCGTGCGCGTGTATCTCTGCCTGACGGCGTGTGACATGCGCAAGAGTTTCGACAGCCTGCACGCGCTGGTGCGCGACCATCTCGAACTGGACGCCTATGCCGGGCACCTGTTCGTGTTCGCCAGCCGACGGCGGGACCGCGTAAAGATTTTGTATTGGGACCGCGACGGATTCGCAATCTGGAGCAAGCGCCTGGAGGAGGGCACTTACGCTGTGCCGTTCGCCGGCGAGGCAGAGGAAAAGCGGCAGGAGATCACGGCGCAGGAACTGGGAGCTTTGCTGAGCGGAATCGATCTGGACCGGGCGGAGAAACGAAAGCGATACCAGAGACCATCATAACTTGACGTTACTCTCATTTTCAATATTGAAATTACACGAATAAGTGCATAAACTATAACTTACTCGTGGCAATCGATCCCAAATACCTCCCGGAAGACCCCAAGGTCCTGCAGCAAATGGTGCTCGACCTGATGGCCCAACTGGATCGCGAGTCGGCTGAGAGAACGAAGATCGAGACGTTGTTGCGCGAGTTACTGGACGCCAAACGCAGCCGCAAGAGCGAACAGCTCTCCGCCGATCAGTTCGCCCTGTTTGAGGAATTATGGCGGGCACGGCAGGCGCAAGCCGAATCCCCCGAGAAGGGGGACGACTCGGACGACGATGCCCCCGGCGGCGCAACTGGCGATGCCGCCCCGAAGAAGAGAACGGGCGGCCGGCAGGCTCTTCCGAAGAATCTCCAGCGTGAGCGGATCGTCCATGACCTGACGGATGAGGAAAAGCGTTGCTCCACTTGTCAGAAGGATCTGCGGCCCATCGGGGAGGAAACCAGCGAGCGTTATGAATACATTCCGGCGCAACTGAAAGTCGTCGAGGATGTCTGCAAGAAGTACGCTTGCGACTGCACCGTAAAGACCGCCACCAAGCCGCCGCAGCCGATTGAGAAGAGCACCGCGGGGGCCAGCCTGCTGGCGCAGGTGATTGTGGCCAAGACCGCCGACCACCTGCCCCTGAACCGGCAGGAGAAGATCTTCGAGCGACACGGCGCCGACATCTCCCGCAAGACGATGTGCGGCTGGCTGGCGCAGTGCGCTGGTCTGCTGAAGCCGCTGTACGGAAAGGCCAAGGAGGTTCTGTTCGAATCGAAGGTGATCGGCACGGACGATACCGGGGTGAAAGTGCTGGATGCAGCGTTGCCTTTCGCCCGCACCGGGCGCATCTGGCCCTACTACGGAGATCAGGATCATCCGGTGATCCTATATGACTACACCCAAACACGGGCGCGGGCGGGACCGGAAGAATTCTTGAAAGGATATCGCGGCCGCTTACAAGCGGATGCCTATGGAGGATATGATGCCTTTTTCAAGGACCCGGCGCGCGGCTTGATCGAGGTCGCGTGCTGGAGTCATGCCAGGAGGTATTACTTCAAGGCATTGGACTCGGATCAGGCGCACATGGGGCCGGCGCTATTGCTGATCGCGCAGTTATACCGTGTGGAGGAGCAGGCGCGCGGGCGGACTGCGGAGGAGCGGTTGGCGTTGCGTCAACGCCAGTCGCGTCCGGTGCTGGACAAGCTGCAGGGGTATCTGATGGACATTCAGACCGAGGTGTTGCCGAAAAGTCCGGAAGGGCGGGCGGTTCGGTACACGCTGAAGAACTGGACCGCGCTGAACCGCTACTGCGAGGATGGCGATCTGGAGATCGACAACAATCGCACCGAGCGGAGCATTCGCGGCGTGGCTGTTGGCCGCCACAACTGGATCTTCTTTGGCAGCGACCAGGGCGGCCACACCGCGGCGGTGCTGCGCAGTTTCGTGGCCTCCTGTCAGCGCGTAGAAATCGATCCCTACGCCTGGTTCAAGGATGCGCTGACGCGCATCGCCACCTATCCCATCTCCCGGCTCGCCGAATTGCTGCCGCACAACTGGAAGCTCGCGCAGGCCTAATCCCGAAGTTCGAATTCGAAAGGGTCAGGCCTGCGTTGTTGCCCGGCGACGGTGATTCTCGGACGCTTACCTTTGACGGAGAGCGCGCGCACGTCTAGCCTGTCCCACGTCCCGTTGTGTCCCGTTAGGCTGGTTTCTCAACCGAATAGCCCCTGGCTATTTCATCGCCGCCCGTTAACCCGCCGTTTCCCTCTTCTTTGCAGGGCACGCCAGACCGCCGGATCGGCTGCCAGGGGTTGCAGGCGACACCCGGCCACATTGACGAAAGCACCATGGTAAGTGATGGAGCCATGCCGGAAGAGTCTCGCCAAGAGCGCCAGCGCATGGTTGGCAAGCGTCGGATTTACGAATGGCTCCTGTCGCTCCAGCGCTTCCACAGCGCTGCAACTCGGCAGCCCGTCGTTGTCGAGCGAAGGATCGACCAGTTCTGGGAACAATTCGGCGACGGTTCTCAGCCGGGTAGTCGAGCGCTTGTTCTCCCAGTTCCAGGGCTGACCAAGCACGAACTGCCCGCCCGTCGCATGATTTCCGAGGTCGAGCCAAAACGAAACGCCACTTCGCGGCCCCGTCACCCTATGAGCAATCACCTTCCGGGCCGCGCGGCTATCTACGCAACCGATCAGGATGTCCACCCGATCCACGCTCGTCTGTGCCGAAAAGTGCTCCGGTATAGCGCGCCACTTCAGACCCCAGAATAGATTCATGCGGGAGACAAGCACCACCGCCTTTGCATGTCCGATCTCGGCCTGGCTGAAGGGCTGCCGCACACAGTTCGTGGGCGAGACGATGTCACCGTCCATCAACGTCACTTCGAGCCCGCCGGGGTGGCCGTGAGCCAGCATCGCCTGGTGCAGATACGGCAGGCCAGCCGTGATTGCGCTCCCATTTCCGCCGCAGCCGACGACCAGCACGCGTACCGCCCGGCGGATCAATTCCGGTGATAGATCGTGCGCCACAACTCACCTCCGTTCCACAAACTGTCTCAAGGTTTCTCGAGCGTCCGTCAGGTACTCTACGGGGAACGGTTTCCGGCTCCCGACCAAGTTCCGGCACAAATCGAGAAAACCGCCAGGAAAGCTCGTCAGACGCGCGGCTCCGTACGCGTGCGTGAACTCGCTC
>DATIWL010000115.1:0-92341 GCA_035519435.1 Terriglobales bacterium | reverse complement strand
GGCGGCCAGGAGAATGGTCCCTATTCCAATCCGAGCCCTGGCTTCAACCCTCCATTTTTCAGCAGTCAGTCGTTTGTTCCGCAGTTCAGCGATCAATGTCAAGCTGCCCCGCTATTCCCGAACGCGAACCTGGACGATCCAACGAATTGCGCTATCGGGTTTGTGCCACCCGACAACATGGGTCTGGCCATCAACGATTTCTGGTCACAAGGATTCCCTGCCACCTCCCTCAGTGACCCGAACAGCCCAGTGTTGTACTCGGTTGATCCTCGCCTGCGCACCCCAATGACGCATCAATGGCATTTCGGAATGGAATACCAGTTGCCGAGCCAGATTGTGTTCCAGATGTCCTACGGGGGTTCTCACGGCCAGAATCTCTATGCGTTCTACAATGGAAACCAGATCGTTCCCGTCGGCCCTCCGGAAGACCATGTGCGCCCGGTCCCCAACATCAATACGCAGATCTCAACCTTCCGCTCCAACACGTATTCGAACTACCACTCTCTTCAGGCGAGGTTCGAAAAGCGCTTCTCGAATGGGCTGCAGTTTGAGTTTTCCTACACTTACAGCCATGCCTTGGACGACGCATCGAGCGCAAGTCTGGGTTCGCTCAACAACGGCGATTTCCGCGACCAGCGATTTCCGCAGCTCGAGTACAGCAATGCCGATTTTGACGTGCGGCACCGCTTCATCGGCAGCTATATTTACGATCTTCCGTTCGGCAAGGGGCGCGCGTTCGGCAGGAATGCATCGGGATTCGCGAATCAGGTCATCGGTGGCTGGCAGGTGGCGGGCATTGTGTCGGCCTCCACCGGCAACTACGCCACCGTCACCGATCCTTTCAGCGAAACAGGCGTCGACTGCGGCGGCACTGTCACCTGGAACTGCGCCCGGGCGAACCGTGTCGGCGATCCCAACGGAAAGCACTGCGAGAGCGGCACCTTCTTCAACACCTGTGCGTTCGATCGCAATGCCGATCCAACGGTGCTTGGAAACGGGGGCCGCAACATTGTTCGCGGGCCGGGCTATCAAAACTGGGATGTTTCGCTGCTGAAGACTTTCCCGATGCGGGAGCAAATGCGATTTGAGTTCCGGGCGGATTTCTTCAATATCTGGAACCACGTGAATCCGCTCTGGGGTCCTGTCGGCGCGGCCGGCCAGGTGGAACCGGTCGCCGTCGAACTGGGCACCGACCAATTTGGAAGGGTCCAGGCAGCGCGCGATCCTCGGTTGATCCAGTTTGCGTTGAAGTTCGCTTTCTAACTGCCGGTCTGAGCAACGGCCCGGGCGAGGGATCCGCGCTGTGCGCGGGTCGCGTGGTATTCAGTGCAACGAGCCATCGAATGGCAACTCAGCAAACTGTTACCGCTGCGAATGGGCCACGCCTTCGGCGTGCCCTCGGCCTCTGGGACCTGATTCTCTACGGCCTCATCGTGATTCAGCCCACGGCTCCGATGCCCGTGTTCGGAGTGATGACTCAGCGGGCTCATGGCCACGCGGTCACCACCGTCCTCATCGCCATGGTGGCGATGTTATTCACCGCGATCAGCTATGGCCGGATGGCGCGGGCGTATCCCAGTGCCGGATCAGCTTTTACATATGTCGGATCGGAGATTCATCCGGCACTCGGGTATGTGACGGGATGGAGCATGGCGATGGACTACATGCTCAATCCGATCGTATGCACGATATTGTGCAGCAAATTCACGCTCAATTTCTTTCCCGAGGTTCCCTACGCCGTCCTTGTGATCTTCTTCATCTCACTTTTTACCGGCCTGAACCTGTTCGGCATTCGCACTTCGGCGCGCATTAACGAAACACTGGCCGCAGGCATGGGGATTGTGATTCTGATCTTTCTTGCCGCTGCGACACGTTATGTTCTCAAGACTCCGCATGATGGCCTGGCATTTTTCACGCGCCCGTTCTACGACCCACAATCGTTTACGCTGCCGACGGTGTTGGGCGGAACGTCACTGGCGGTTCTGACTTACATCGGTTTCGACGGTATCTCCACGCTTTCCGAAGAAGCCGAGAATCCCAAGCGAAACATTCTGCTGGCCACCGTCCTCGTCTGTCTCCTTACCGGACTGCTGGCCTCGGTTGAGGTCTATTCTGCCCAGTTAGTGTGGCCCGGCTCGCAGCCCTTTCCTGACGTGGACACAGCTTTTGTCCATGTGGCCGGCCGCGCGGGCGGGGCATGGTTATTCATGGTGATCAACATCACGCTACTGGTGGCGACGATCGGCTCGGGCATGGGATCGCAACTGGGAGCGGCTCGGTTGCTGTACGGAATGGGGCGCGGTAACGCGTTGCCAAAATCTTTCTTTGGCGCCATTGAGCCCAAGCGCCGCATCCCTCAGAACAATGTCTTGTTTGTCGGGGTACTCGCTCTCGCCGGCACGGCCGTTCTGACATTCGAACGCGCCGCCGAGCTGCTGAATTTTGGCGCTCTATTGGCGTTCATGGGTGTCAATGCCGCGTCATTCACTCGGTATTTCTGGCGCGAACGCCAAAGAACGTTGACGAACTTCCTGGTGCCCGTGCTCGGGTTCGCCATCTGCCTTTTACTTTGGCTGAACTTGAGCAGGCCCGCGAAGATCGCCGGGGCAATCTGGATGCTGCTGGGCATTGCCTACGGAGCGATTCGGACCCGTGGCTTCCGCGCGGAACTGGTGTCGTTTGATGTTCCGGACGATACGGCAACTGCCGAGGGCGCCGCGAGCTAGCGAAATCACATACGAGGAGGAAGCCGTGGCCATTGTGCTGCGTTTGGTTCAGCGGTATCAACATTCGAAGAAGCAGGAGTTTATGGTCCTAGAGAGGCAATTCGCGGAGTTGGAACATCGCGGAATCCTTCCTCGTGGTGAAAGGCTGATCCCCATTTCCAGTCGCGATCCGGGAAATACCGTGGTGTGGCAGGCACGGTTCGAGAGTCTCGCGGCCGCGGAGAAGGCGTTGAATCTGTTCGAAACCAACCCGGAACACACTGCTCTTGCCGAGCAACAAAAGCATTTCTTCGAGGGCACCTGGGTCGAGTTCTACGAAGTGATGGAGTGCTAGCTCTCCCTCAGGAACCGTAGCCCCATGCAGGCTGCAGTCTGCAGAAAGTGCTTTGGCACGACAACGACGCCTGCCCTGTCTGCACGACCATGTGAAGTCGACCGGTGCCTTCGTGTTTGGGAGGGTTTACGGCAAGGCTTCGGGTTGTGCGTCTCCTGACTGACGAAATACCGGCAGTCGTTTGGCAATCAAAGCAAACGTTGCAACTCCCAACGCGACAATGCTGTAGGCAACGAGAACCTCACTCCAACGAGGAAAGTACTTCGATTTCATCTCCGCCTCTACGGAGGTGATGCAAGTGTTCAGGCGGTTGGTGATAAGTCCTGCCAGGACAAGTGCTGAACAGAGATAGACAATGCGCGGATTTTCCAGATTCCTCCGTTCAATCAGCAGAAACATGGGAAGGAGAATCAGACCGATTTCAAGCCCCAAAAGCAGGTTCTCAGGATCATTCTTCCAAACCAACAGCGGAATACCGCGATCGACAATGTCGGCGACGCGAACCCCAAGATAGAGAAACAGCGCGGCTGCCAGCGTTCTGCCCAGTGCCGCAACTCTTTCGGGAGACAACCCCTTACCGGAAGCGACGTTCATGTGCCACGAAGCGAAGATGATGACGGCCAGAGCCGCGCAGACGGCTGAAGCAAAGAAGAGAAAAGGTAGCTGCGGGGTTGACCACAGCGGGGAGAGCCTTTGGGGTAGGGCTTGCAGAACATCGGCCAGGCGGGTCTGATACAACACCGAGAAGACTACGGCCAGAAACAACAAAGGTATATTCAGGAACCCCAGCCATCGCGGCGACTCGAGGCTACTGAATCGCTTCCAAAGATCCGGGGCAAATTCCAGAATCAAGACCACGCCCGCAAGAACGAAGGCCCACGCAATTCCATACAAAACCGAATGCGAAGCCGTGGCCTTTGACTCCAGTGTCGCCCGCTCCCCCGATGCGACTAGCCCGAGAATCGCAACCACATATCCGGCAAAACTTGCGGCCAGACTCGCTCGCACAATAGAACGATGCCCCTCGAGATTCAGGACATAGACGCTGGCAGCGACGGTGAACCCTCCCGTGGCAATGGCGATCCCGCACAGCACGTTGAGACCGACGATCAGGCTCCAGGGGAAATCGCGACTAAGGAGGCGGTCCGTGCCCTGGGCCAGGCGCGTATAGGATGCGAATATTCCCGCCGTCATCAGAAGCGCAAAGCACCAGACCCACAGATTCCATCGAGGAAATTTGAGTGTTGGTTTCATGGATCCCTCCTCCCGCGTGCCGAAGCCAAGGAGGCTCATGTCATCAGTGCACTACGGAGAGTTGCGGATTGGGATTGCTGTGGTCTCCTCTCCGCATGATGCGAACTCGACCATCTTCGTACCGATCCTTTGGCGCAACATCTGGATCAGATCTGGGATGGCCGCGACAATTGCGGGATGCATGTCCTGTCCAATAGTGAGACAGCCCCTTGCCTCCACCGCCAGGATGCACACTTGCTTTGCGGCTGGAAGGCGAAGCTCTCTTGCCACGGCGAGTGTCTCGAGCAACCCGACGTAGTGGGGCGATGGTCCGGGGACCCTTGGCACCGCGGTATCGCGAAGTTCGTAGATCGTTCCCAAAGGGGCGGAACCTGTCACTACTGTATCCACGACGATGAGGCGGTTCACATTCACGACATGATCCAGCAACTGAAGGCCGGTTTCAGGAGTACAGACAATATCCAGATCCGGCAGAGCAAATCGCCGGAATTGTGCTGCAACCTTGCTGCCCAGTGCATCATCGCCCAGCAACTCGTTCCCGAGACAAAGAAGCCGAACGCTGCATTTGTGCGATCCACATTGCGGCTGTTCCAGCAACGAGTTCAGTGCGTTACTCACGGCGTACTTTTCCGTCAAGATCGCGTCGCAGCATGCCCAGAGTCTGCCCGCGGGGATCCCAGACTCGGACGAGCAACGGCATACTGCCCGGGAGAGAGTGCGTCGCGCACCCATGGCATGGGTCATAGGCGCGAAACGCCATTTCCACGCGGTTGAGGACGCCTTCCGGGATGTCCCCGCCGGAGATCAGCCCTTTTGCCGCCTTTTCAACGCTCATGGCCATTCGCGCCGAGTTGTTCTGCGTGGCGACGATCAAGTTGGCTTTCCGGATGAGCCCGTTCTCGTCCGTCTGATAATGATGGATCAGAGTTCCCCGGGGGGCTTCGACGACTCCGATCCCTTCGCGGGGTGACTCCGTCGGCAGAATGCGGATATCTGGTTCCGTGAGGCGGGGATCGGCAGCAAGTTCCTGCATACGTTCTGCGGCGTGGATCAGTTCGACCAAGCGCGCCCAGTGATTGGCAAGCGTGTGATGAACCGGCTTGCCACCAAGAACCGAGAAATACTCGTCATACGCTTCCTGTGCCAGCGGTGTAGACATTCCGTCGCTGACATTGAGACGCGCCAGGGGGGCCACGCTGTAGATCCCGCTCTCCAGTCCTTCCCTGAAACCCTTCCAGCCAACTTGTTTCAAATAGCAGAATTTGACGTAGCTCCAGGGCTCAACGTGTTCCGCGACATTGTCCAGATACTGATCCGAGGCGAATTTCTTCCACTCCTTGCCCTCCGGCGTGACCACACGAATCCAGCCGTCGTAGAAATTAGTGCGATTGTGGTCGTCCACCAGGCCCATGTAGTAGGTGCGGTGGGTGTAGAGGTCCGAGAGGATCAAGTCCACGTAGTCCGTATTCTTCAAGACCACGTCTTTGAAAAGACCAAGCGTGAACTTAGCGAACTCGACGCCGTCCGCAGCCACCTCTTGAAATTGTCTCTGCATTTCAGGAGTGACACGCTTGGCGACGCCGCCCGGCAACCCGAAGACAGGGTGAACAGTTTTTCCCGCCACGAGCGCAATCAGTTCGCGCCAGCGCCGGCGCATGGCGATGACCTTCCGGCCGGTCTCGACTCCGACCTTTCCGATCACACCGAGAACGTTTCGTTCCGCTGCGGGGGCGTCCGGACCAACAACAAAATCAGGACCGCCGAGGAAATAGAAATGCAGAGTGTGATCCTCGGCCATGAAGGTGTTGTAGACAAGCTCGCGGATGATCTTGGCGGTAGGAGGCGGGTCCACGCGATACAAGTTGTCGAGCGCTTTGGTGGCGGCCATGTGATGTGCGGTTGGACACACTCCACAGATTCGCGACGTAATCTGCGGCATGTCTTCGGCAGGCCGGCCTTGCACGAACTTCTCGAATCCGCGCAGCTCCGGGACCTGAAAGTAAGCTCGCTCGACTTGTCCGGCTTCATCAAGAAAGATCTCAATCTTGCCATGTCCTTCCAGGCGCGTGACGGGATCAATCGTGATCCGCCGCTGGACATTCACGAAGCCGGTTCTGGCGGCTCCCTCCGGCCGCGTCTGATGCAAGCCTTGACCCTCTTCCTCGGGCATAGTCACCTCACGTGGAGACTTGCACCCTAGGCAATGTCTTGCGACGCAAGAACGATGCGGCAAGGGCATAGCGATAAAAAGTCCCGACAGGATCGGGAATGGTGTTCAGGACTTGGTCAATCTCCGCATCCTCCTTGCTCTCGACCAGCGATGCGAGACAGGAAAGAATCTTCGCGCCCTGCTCCTGAACGCGGCTGGTAGGCCCGCCGCAGCCGGTGCAGGGCATGTTGCCCTGGATGCACGAAGCTTCGCAGCCGGCGCGCGTGGCAGGTCCCATGCAGACGAGTCCCTGCGTCAACAGGCAAGACTGCTCGTCGATCAACAGATCTTGCGGACGTTTGAATTCCGGGATGGACAGAGTTTCCGGCTTCGTGTCTTTGCGCGGGCATTCTTCACAAAGCGCACAATCGGGAGCGAGCACGGCGCCTACAGCAGGCCGATCACCGCCCAGGAGGGTCTGAATCGCGGTACGGAGAATGCGCGGCGTTGGTGGGCAGCCCGGGACGTAATAGTCCACCTCTACCACCTGGTCCAGTGTTCTCACGGTGTTGTGAAATGCCGGCAACGATAACGTGCGCCCATTGTCGCCGTAGTGTGTCTGCGGGAAGACGCCTGCTTTGTTGGCGGTGCTCGGCGAGTCGAGGTAGACCGTCCGCATGACGCTTTCCCGGTCGAACAGATTGGCCAATCCCGGAATTCCTCCCAAGTGCGAGCATGATCCGAACGCTACCAGCAACTCCGACTTCTGTCGCAACAGCCGGGCCATCTCCTTCTGTTCTTCTGTGCGAATGGCTCCGTTCAGGAACGTTGCCGCAATCGAGCGATCCGGCATCGCGTCGACATGATCCCGTTTGTAGTCGAGAGCAACGGGCCAGAACGCGATCTCCACGGCTTCTGTGATGTCCAGAATTGCTTCAGCCAAATCGACGACCGTTTCCTCACAGCCGCCGCAAGACGAGCACCAATAGAAGGCGACTTTGGGCTTTGCGGTCACACCGCCACCTCCTCGAGGGCGTCCTCTGTCATTCCGTTAAGTTGAAGCGGGCCGAGAGCGCGTACCTTCTCCACCATGTCGTTGATGACGCTACGCACGTGGTCGCCCTCAGCGGCGGAGATCCACTCCAGTCGGAATCGATCATCTTCGATCCCCATCTGGCGCAGCACGCGCTGCAGAAGGTGATAGCGGCGGAGTGCCTTGTAATTGCCTTCCTGGTAGTGACAATCGCCCGGGTGACAACCGCCGATCAGCACGCCGTCCGCTCCCTGGGCAAAGGCGTCGAGCACAAACTGCGGATCGACGCGACCGGAGCACATCAGGCGAATGACACGCACGTTGGGGGCGTATTTCATGCGCGAAGTGCCAGCCAGATCGGCTGCCAGATAGGTGCACCAGTTACAGAAGAACGCCACGATGCGAGGTTCGAATGCCTCGTGCGGTTCGGGCGCGTGGATGAGTTGGCGGTTACGCATAGGCCAGGACTCCCTCGATCTCATCGAAGATTTCCTCGTCTTCAAAGAAGTTCTGTTGAATCGATCCCGACGGGCAGCCAGCCACACACGTCCCGCAGCCTTTGCACAGCACTTCGTTGATCGTGGCTTTCTTTTTCTCCTCCACAAACGAGATCGCCTGGTAAGGACAGAGCGGGATGCAACTCTTGCAGCCGGAGCACTCTTCTTCAGAGATGAACGCGGTGTAAGGTTCCAGTTCCACGAACTGAGCATCGACTAACGCGAGCGCCTCGGCTGCCGCCGCGCCTGCTTGGGCCACGGTATCGGGAATATCCTTCGGCCCCTGACACGCACCCGCGATGTACACACCCTCAGTGAACGTGCTGACGGGCGCCAGTTTCGGGTGGCGCTCCAGGAACCAGCCCTCATTGGAGCAACTGATATTGAACAACCGGCGAACCGCTTGCGCATCGGGCTGCGGTTCCAGGCCAACGGAAAGGACAACCATATCCACCGGAATGCGCCGCACAAATGCTGCCAGCGTGTCCTCCGCGCGGATAATCAGCTTGCCTTTCTCGGAAGGGTGGGCTGCCCATTCTGTGACTTCCGCGACCCGTCCGCGCACGAAGTGCACGCCCTCATCGAGCAGCCTGTCATAGAACTCTTCATATCCTTTGCCCGGCGTGCGCATATCAATGTAGAAGTTGAAAATGTCGGCGCCGGTCCGCTCTTTAATGAGGTGCGCGAGTTTGAGCGAATACATGCAGCACACCTTCGAGCACCAGCGGTTGGTGTTGGCGTCGCGCGATCCGACGCAATGAATGATGCCTACGGCTTTGGGGCGCGTGCCGTCGCGCAGCACGAGTTCTCCGCTCGTGGGACCTGACGCATTGATGAGGCGTTCTACCTCGAGGGATGTGTACACATTGGGGTAACGGCCGTAGCCGTAGTAGGCGTTGCGAGCGGCATTGAACGTCGTGAACCCCGTGGCGAGGATGATCGTTCCGACCTCGATCTCCTCCAGCGACTCTTTCTGCTTGAAGTCGATGGCCTTCCGTTCGCCGCAAGCTTCTATGCAGGTTTTCTTGCACTTTCCTGACTTGAACTCGATGCAGGTTTCGGGGTCGATGACAACTTTCTGCGGCACCGCCTGAGGGAAAGGAAGATAGACCGGCTTTCTCTTGCTCAGCCCCAGGTTGAATTCATCGCGTGTCTTGCCTTCTTTGTATACGCAGGCGGTGATGCACTCCTGGCACCCCAGGCAGAGGTCTTCGATGATGTAGCGCGGTTTTCGCCTGACCTGGACGCGATAATTCCCCACATAGCCAGAGACCTTCAGCACTTCGGAGTAGGTCCAAAGCGTGATAAGAGGATGCGATCCTACGGCGGTCATCTTCGGCGTAAGGATGCAAGCGGCACAATCGAGGGTGGGAAAGGTCTTGTCGAACTTGGCCATGTGACCGCCGATGGTGGGTTCTCGTTCGACCAGATAGACATGCTTGCCTGCATCGGCGAGCGTCAGCGCGGCGTGAATTCCAGCAATCCCGCCGCCCACAACCAACACGCTGGGGTTGATAGGCACGCGCCTCTTCTGCAATGGTTTGTGGCGAGCAACTCGCCGCACGGCGCCCCGAACCAGGTCGTTGGTCTTCGCTGTGGCCGCCGGCTTGTCGAGATGAACCCACGAAACGTGTTCGCGAATGTTGACCATCTGCAGCAGAAACGGGTTCAGCCCGACACGATCGAGAGCACGGCGAAAGGTAGGTTCGTGCAAGAGCGGCGAGCAGGAGGCAACCACGATCCGATTCAGCCTAAGGTCCCGGATGTCTTGCTGGATCAGAGCCTGGCCCGGATCGGAGCACATGTACTTGTAGGTACGTGCGACCACGACACCGGGCAACGTGGCCGCATATTCAGAGATCGCCTTTACATCCACCGTCCCGGCAATGTTCGTCCCGCAATGGCAGACGTACACTCCGATGCGTATGCCGTCGGTGTCTGATCCGTTGGTTGGACGGCGAGTATCAGGCATACGCGATCTCCTTGGCCTCAAGCACGGGTTCGATCTTGACCAGGCTTCGCCGTAATCCAATGGTCGCGGAGGATGCGCCCAGCGCCAATGCCATCAGCTGCGTGAAATAGAGGACCGGCGTCGATAGAGGGTTCTGTTCGCTGCTCGCCTCCTTCTGAAAACACTCCAGGTTGAACTGGCATAGCGGACACACGGTCGCGATGACGTCGGCGCCATTCATCTGTGCTTCTTCGACCAGATAATTGATGAGGTAGAGGCCGACTTCCGGCAGCGTCCCCTTCTGACTGCCACCGCAGCACCGCGTCTTCAGCGAGTAGGGAATGATCTCTGCGCCGCAGGCTTCCAACAGCCGGTCCATGGATGTCGGGTTTCGCTGGTCATCAAACGTGGCGTAGGGCCTGACTATCTGACAGCCGTAGTAGGGGGCGACTTTGAGCCCCTTGAGAGAGCGAGTGACCCTCGAGGCAATCGCCTTCACTCCAATTTCGTTCAGGAAGATGTCCAGCGGATGGCGAACACGAACACGATCGTCATACTTGAGTCCAATGGCATCCAGGGCTCGCGTGACCACCAATTTGATGTCGGGATAGTCGTGAATATAGCGCTGCGTCTTGTTGAGAACCAAATAGCAGGCGGCGCAGGGGGCGATGATGTCCAGGCGGTCACGCGCGGCCAACGCCAGGTTGCGCGCCGCAAGCGCGTAAGAAGTCAGCTCGTCGATCGACAAGTAGGTCGTCGCGCCGCAACAGTTCCAGTCGTTGAGTTCCTGGATTGCGACGTCAAGAGCACGGAACACTGCCAGCAGGGATTCTTCATACGCGCGTCCCGTTCCGCGGAGTGAGCAGCCGGGGTAATAGGCGTATTTCATAACGCCAACTCCTTCCGGGTGGCTGCGACAGAGGCCAATAGAGTTCGAATCTCCGACTTGCGCTTAATCTTCTCCTTCCGGGCGGGCATGCGCCCTGTCAGGAATAGCTTCCAACCGAGGCCGCTCATGCCGAGCAGGCGCCAGATCGCCGAGCGCAGAAAGACGCGCACGATGAGCCAGCTTTCGGTGATCCGTCCCGATTCGCGGACCATGCGGGAAAACTGCTGTGCCATGACAGGAATGGGGAAGCGCTTTGGATAGAACTTCTCCTGGATGGCGCGTTCCTTCAAGGCATACATCAGGTGGGTGATATTGATCTTTTTCGGGCACTCGACCATGCACGCATAGCAGGCGGTGCACAGCCAAATGGCGGCGCTGCTGAGGACTTCCTCTTTAAACCCTTCCCGGGACAAATGCATCAAGCGGCGCGGAGTGTAGTCCATGTGCAGCGAGAGAGGACAGCTGGCGCTGCACAACCCGCATTGCAGACAATGCCGGATTCTCTCACCGCCGACGGTGTGGCTGATCCAGCGGGCGAATTCAGGGTCTCGGTCAGCCTCGAACTTCACGGTGCGTTTGAGATCCATTGCGCATCCCCGTACAGTGAACAGATCGTTGTGGAGCGCCACATCGCTCAGCTCTGCATGTCCGCCAACGACATGCCGATGACCCTCAGACGACGGCGGGAGTGGTCAAGGAAACCAGCTTGGCTTTGCAGATGAGATCCATTTTCAAGACGGCTGAAACTGGACACTCGCGGCGCGCAGCTTCCACCGCCTCCTGGAACCGACTGGATTGAGGTTCGGTCGTTCGAACGGTGATCTCCAGGTGAGAACTCGTGATCTCCCACCTGTCTTTGGCGTTGTCCAGGGTGAGTACGGCGTAGGTATCCACAACCACAGGGTTTATGCCGACCTTGGCCATCTGAATTGCAACCGTCGTTGCCATGCATGAAGCGATTGCTGCGGCAAGTAACTCGCAGGGAGAGCTGAGCCGTTGAGCTCCCCCCAGCGCGCCGAAGGCATAGGTCGCACTGTTTAAGACACCGCTGGGAGTGGAGACTGTGCCCTCTCCGGCATAGGGCCCACCCCTCCAGATTGCATGTGCTTCGCGAAACATCGCGCACCTCTCAGGTCAACAAAATGGAAATGGTGCTGTGGTCCCCTCAAAGTGGCTGCTGGGTTTGGGCTGATCTTGTCGCCAGCGCAACGCCTGTTTGAGGGTGCAAGTATCGCCTTTCGCCGAGAACGCGATGCTTATCTGAGACTTACATTTGGATTACCCCCGAGTTTCGCAGCTTTTCGACCCGAGCGCCGCGAACCCGGTGGCTGCAAGGCACTTGGAGAATCCCATCGTTTCCAGGTCCCAAGAGTGGTAGAGTTCGGCTGTGCGGGGTCGTCTATGGCAGAGGCGCCAAAGTCGAGCCGCCTGCGTTTCGGGGAATTTACTGCTGACCTGGCTAGCGGCGAACTTTTCAAGCATAGTGCGAAGGTAGCGCTGCAGGACAAGCCATTCCAGATACTCACGCTACTCCTGACACGACCAAAGCAACTCGTCTCGCGGCAAGAGATCATCCGGACAATCTGGCCAGACACTTTTGTCGAAGGGGACCTGTGTTTGAATGTAGCGATTCGGAGGCTCCGTGCTGCCTTGAACGAGGATGCCACGAAGGCTCGCTTTATCGAGACCGTGGGGAGCCACGGATATCGCTTTATTGGAAGTGTGCACGGCCTGCCGGTCCATGCGAGGACGCCCTTCGGCCGGGACCGCCCGCGACTTGCCGTGTTCCCTTTGAAGACATTCTCCGGATCCGAGTCCGGTTCTCTCGCGCCCTCCATGACGGACCAGTTGATCATTCAGCTGCGAAGAATGAATCCTGCGTTCGTCGTCATTACGCCTGAATTCACTACGGAACGCGCCCACAAAGGAAGGAGCACGCTCTCGTTGTGTCGCGACGTCTCTGCCGATTACGTCCTCGTGGGCGCGGTGTCTGAAGCGGCGGGACAGGTGCGGGTTGCACTGAGGCTGCTGGACTGTCATGCGCAGGCATGCTTGTGGGCGGAAAGCTACCTCGAACGGGGGAACCATCTCTTTGTCAAACAAGAGGAACTCGGCCGCCGCATCGCCGTTTCCGTGGTTCAGGCAATTCCCCCTGCGTTGCACCCGTCGCACCTCGAATCGGTGCCGCCAAACGCGCACGAAAATTACCTGCAAGGCTGTTACTACCTTTCCAAGCTCACCGAGGCGGCTCTGGATCGGTGCATTCCGTTGTTTGAAGATGCGGTGCGCGAATACCCGCAGTTTGCGATCGCCTGGGCGGCGCTTGCCAATTCGCACTGTGCGCAGGCGAGGCTGGGAGTTGCCCCGTCTCGTAAAGCGTTTTCCGAGGTCAAGCGCTGCGCCAGCAGAGCCCTTGAGATCGAAGACCTTGCGGAAGCCCGTACCGCCCTCGCTTATCACGACTTCCTTTACGAACACAACTGGAACGCCGCCGAGGCAGGTTTCGTGCGGGCACTTGCCATCGATTCAGGCTATGCGTTGGCGCTTGGGGGATATGCGCAGCTGTTGACAGCCCTCGGCAAGCATCCGGATGCGGTCGAGATGATGCGCCGTGCCTGTGACGTCGATCCATATTCCGGATATGCCAGGATTGTGCTCGGGTGGGCGTTGTATTACGCCCAAAGTTACGACGACGCGCTCTCCCAACTCAGGCATGCCATGGAACTTGACGCCTCCTTGTGGGTCGGGCACACGAGCACAGGAATGGTCCTCGAGCGCATGGGAGAAATGGATAAGGCGGTCGCTGAGTTCCGGCGGGCGGTGGAACATTCGGATAACAGTTCTCTCGCCAAAGCGCACCTTGCCTACGGCCTCGCACGGAAAGGGGACCGGGCGGGGGCAAATGAGATCGTGACTGCGCTGCTGAAACTCCGGCTGAAGCGATACTTCAGCCCGTACTGGATTGCGGTGATTCACGCCGCATTGGATCTGGAAGTCCTGGAGTGGCTCGAGAAAGCTCGCGAAGAGCGCTGCAGCTGGCTCGTTTTTGCCCAAGAGGATCCGAAGTTTGCCGACTTGCGCTCCGATATTCGATTCCGGCAACTGGTTGCACCGGCGAGAGTCTCGCTCTGAATGACCTCGGGAGAAACTGATCTATCTACACGACAGATGTCCCACGCGCTTCTTGCTCCGCTGTTTCTCGAGAAGCGAATGACTAAGGAGAGACTCGAGAATCTTTGGGCTGGTGAAGCTTCACCAGGCGATCCAGTTCAGCGATCAACGACTTTCGGTCTGCCCCGAAGGCCCGGATCACTTCCGCGGTGAGCATGGCGTCGTCGAGCTTTCCAATCCGGAAGTAAGCATCGCAGAGCATGAGAAGGGCACCAGGATCTGCAGTCCGGGACTTTTCCAGATACTCCGCTGCCGTGGTCCAGTGTTGCAGCTGATACTGGAGGCTTCCCATGCCAATCAAAGCCAGGGGCTCTCCCGAATTCAGATCGAGGGCGCTCTGAAATGATTCCTCCGCCGCTCCGGTTTCTCCCGAGGAGAGCTGAACCATTCCGAGGTAGGCCGCAATGCGGCCTGCATCGGGCGCGTACGTTTGGGCAATCTTCAACGTGCGCTCCGCGTCATTCTTACGTCCCAATGTGAAGTACATCGCGCCCAGTAGATAGTATGGCCCGCCGCGGCCAAGCGAGTTAGCGACCTGCAGTGTTGCCAGCAGTTGCAGTGCTTCGCCTTCTTTGCCCGCTTCCAGCAGCGGTCTGACGTGTTTCCAGGCGCGCTTCTCCTCCGGTCCCGCCAGCTCATTGGCGGTGTCGACCCTGTCGTTCAACGCGTTAAACAGCTGATTCTCGTGCAGTGCATCCCCGGTTTGTCCGAGTTGACGGTAAGCCCTTCCGAGCTGGAAATGCGCTTTGATCAACGTGGGCTGAAGGGCTGATGCCCGTTGAAGGGGTTCGAGTGCAGCTTGGAACTCCCCCAGCTCGACGAGCGCCCGCCCGAGACCGTAGTATGCGGCTCCGTTGGAATTGTCTCGGGCCAGCGTCAAGGTGTAATTCTTCCGAGCCGACTCCCATTCGCCAAGGTTCGCCCAAGACTCAGCCAGATAAAATGCTGCCTCGCTGTCGGCAGTGTCCTTCTTCAGGGCTGCCTCCAGGCTGGATGCGGCAGACTGGTAGTCCGTCAAATCGAATTGGGCCTTGCCGATTTCGAAGTCAATCCTCCTGAGACCCGGATTCAGGCCGCGCGCTTTCCGTAACCAAGACAATCCCTCAGCGCGGGTTTCCAATGTAGCGGCCAGGTACTCGCCGTATTTCTGGCAAATCTGGGGATCGTCCGGTGCAATCGTGGCCGCACGCGCGATGGTTTCACGCGCACGATCGAGGTCTGATTCCAGGAAATAGGCTTCAGCCAGATAAAAGAGCGGTTTGATCGTGTCGTGTCGAGTACGAATGCTGGCGGTGAAGTTCTCGATCGCCTTGGGCCAATTCTGCTGCTGGAAGTACACCATCCCCAGCCCGTAGCGCAGGTCAGGGTCGGCAGGAGCTGTCAAGAGTTCTTTTTCGTAGAGCTCCTGTGCGGCAGCCAATTGGCCAGTGGCGACGAGCCTCGCCCCCCGCTTCAGCGCACCTGACACATCCGGACGGGACTGCCCTGCAATCAGGGTCGACGTCACGAGAATCGCAAAGAGGATTCTCATCGGGCAGGGATATTATCACTGTTGCGCCGATGTGCCGCGTGACGGAAGATCGGTCGCGACGAAAAAAACGAGTTCTGTGCGTAACCTGACGGTCATTTCGGTTCTCCTGTTGGTGTTTGTATCTGGCGCCGCCACAACGGCACCGCCTGGTATTCGCTTTGAAGAGATTGCTGCAAGATCCGGACTCAACTTCGCAACTGCCAGTTCGCCGACGGCGAACAAGAACCAGGTCGAAACGATGGTGGCGGGCGTAGCCCTGCTGGACTACGACGGTGACGGCTACCTCGATATTTATCTAGTCAATGGCGCGGCTATCCCGTCGCTCAAGAAGGAATCGCCGGCTTACTGGAATCGATTATTTCGCAACAATCATGACGGAACCTTTACCGACGTAACCGAGAGAGCGGGCCTCGCCGGGACGGGCTACGGTATGGGGGTTGCCGTTGGCGATTACGACAACGACGGATGGCCCGACCTGTTCGTCGCTAATGTGACGGCAAATCAGCTATTCCACAACAATGGAAACGGAACGTTCACGGACGTGACCGAAAAGGCCGGACTACAAGGCGCGACCCTGGATGGAAAGAAGATGTGGTCGGTGGGCGCCGGCTGGTTCGACTACGACAACGACGGACTGTTGGATCTCTTCGTGATCAACTACTGCAAGTGGGAGGTCAATCGTGATCCCGATTGCACGGTCGGCGGTGGGGTTCGCGGATACTGTCATCCCAAATACTATGCTCCCACTCATGACGCTCTTTACCGGAACAATGGAGACGGTACCTTCACCGATGTGTCGGACAAGACGGGCATTGCTGTCCAGTTCGGCAAAGGTATGAGCGTCTCCTTTGCCGACTACGACGGCGACGGTTTTCTGGACGCTTTTGTCGCCAACGACACGACTCGCAACGTTCTCTTCCATAACGTTGGAGGCAAGCGATTCGAGGAAATCGGCGAAACAGCCGGAGTGGCGTACGGCGCTAGTGGCACGGCTCTCTCAGGGATGGGTTCTGATTTCCGGGACATAAACAATGATGGGCGTCCGGACATCTGGCACACAGCCGTCGAGTTCGAGACATTTCCTCTGTATCTGAATCGTGGCGGAGAGGATTTCACTGACGCAACCGTGGGCAGCGGCCTTGGTCAGATGACCTCTCAAATGTCAGGGTGGGGAAACGGGATTGTTGATCTCGACAACGATGGCTGGAAAGACCTGTTCGTAGCTCGCTCCAATGTTCTCGACAACATCAATAAACTCGTTTCTGACCGGCAATATCCCGAAAAGAACTCCATCTTTCGCAATCTTGGCAATGGAAAATTCGAAAATGTGAGCCTCGAAGCCGGCCCCGACTTCCAGGAGCCAGCACCGCATCGTGGAGTCGCGTTTGGGGACCTCGACAACGACGGCCGCGTCGATGCGGTGGTGACCGTGCTCAACGGCCCCGTCAAGCTGTTCCACAATCGTTCCGGCGGCAACAATCACTGGATCACCCTGAAGCTCGAGGGAACGAGAAGCAACCGGATGGGGATCGGCGCACAAGTGCGTATCGTCACCGAAGATGGGCGGTCGCAGTGGAATGAAGTGACGACGGCGGTGGGCTATGCCTCGTCGAGCGATTCCCGAGTGCATTTCGGGCTCCAACAGGACCGGCGAGTTCGCGAAGTTGAAATTCGATGGCCGAGTGGAATCCGGCAAGTGCTGCATAATCTGGATGTGGACCGCATCACCGTTGTGAAGGAGCAGCAGAACTGATGAGATTTCGGCCGCGTTACTGTGGTCCCTTCTCCCTGGCAGTCATCTTCTTATGGTGGAATGTGTCGCCGATCCTCGTGACCGCCATGCCGCCGGCGGGACAGGACGCTCGATCTTTTGCGAGGGATCGGCAGGTACTCGCAAGGTATCGCACCGAACTTCAGCAGCTCCGCCGTGGACGTCCTGCTTTTGACTTGCCGAGAACCAGTTTCTTTCTCTTCGGAATGGGCCCGAGGCCAAAGTTCATTTATCGATCCGGCAAGCTGATAGCCTGGCCGTCCGGTGACATAGTGCGCCAGTGGGAAGTGCAGCAGGAGACGATTGTTCCTCCGTCGTATTCCGTTTGGTTGAAGACTGTCAAAGGCAAGATCCACATCTCCGAGAATGAATCAGGAGTGCTCATCGACGAAAATGGCGAACGCACTGTTCTTGCCCAGGGGCATGTAAGCCTCCCGGATTTCCGAAACGAGCAATATCCCCTCGTGTTACGAGTTCTGCATCACGAGATCCTTGTCAACCTCGTGGATGGCAAGCCTGTCCCGAACTTCCTCGTTTACCCAAAACCCTGGTACCGCGATGGCGCCATGATGGCGATGGTGTTGAGACGCACGGGCAACATAGGCCTGATTCGCGATTGGGTCATGTCTCTGCGGGATCCCTACGATCACAACAATGGTGGAATCCGTGAGGCTGACAACCTGGGCGAAGTTCTGTTCCTGATCTCGTGTGTCTCTGACCGCAATCATCCGCTCGTGGTGCAAACGCTCAAGGAAGCGGAATCATTTCGCAAAGGCAACTACATTATCGGCAAGACAGATTTCGCAGAGCATCCTGTTTACCAAACGAAATGGTTGAAATTCGGGCTACGTTCGCTCGGATTATTCGACGATTCTCTTTTCATTCCGAAGACGTCAGATTCCTACGCCTCGCTCTTCTGGTGGGGATTTCCAGACGCACAAATCGGTCCTGAATTTTCCGCTGACGCTGCGATGAAGTATCCATATCTTGCGTGGGCGCAAGATCATCACCGCGGCGGGCACACCGGACCCGTCTCCGCCGCTGAGTATCCCCTGAGCTGGGAGGCAGACGCGAGCCAGGCGGACTACCAGGGCATGTCGTTGATCTCTTCCGATTTCACCGCGCACAGGTTGGCGGCACCACACACCTGGCATGCCGCCGAGATGTTCTTGCTGCTGAGCAAGCAGCCAGCACAGCGGTGATGACCCGCAAGGGTGCGGAACCCGGCATCACTTCACGACCAAGTCTTTCCAATAGGCATTGCCTGCTTCTTGATGTGGAATGAGTACTCCTTGATAGAGCCGCACGACGACTTCCTGCCGGGCATAGGTTGATAGATCGATATCAATGTCCTGCCAGCTTCGCGCGTCCGATTTCCCCGCAATAAGTTTGTCCAAGACCTTGTCGTCGTTCACATACACCTGCAGTTGCCATGCCCGCCCCGAATCCACGCCCGCTTTGAAACTGAGAACCGAATTGTTGCCGAGTCGCAGCGTTCTTCTCAAGACCACTCCTCGGACTTCATCGCGAGGATACGTGGACAAGGCTTCTCCATCGAGGTAGGTGATGCCACGGATGCCGGGCATTCCTCCTCCGCCCCCTCCGAATCCCGCCCGTTCCAGCGTCCACTGAGGATTCCAGTAGCGGACGATGTCCGCTAGTTTGAACAATTCGGCCGGCTGAGTCTCGGGTTCCTGGATCTCAATGCGCAACGTGCCACCCTCATTGGCGGCTCCGTGGGCCACGACATTCGCGATGCCGAGGTCTGCGGTTCGCCGCGCCAACTCCGTGATGCTCTCGTCCACCGGCGGCGTCAGTCGTAGCGGTCCCATGGCGTTACCTTTGATCCGGTCATGCAGTTCGGAGACCTGCGCGGCCGGCAGGGCCTTCATGCCCCACATCGCCGCCACTACGGACTCGGCATTGGCTGCGTTGCAGTCGGTATCGGCGAAGTCCGCGGCGTGCACGGCCAGTTGGAGGGTCTTCTGAAAGTCGCCTTCACCAAACCACACGGCGGTGGCAACAAAGCCGCCGTTGACGACCGCATTGTTTGTCGCGGGGTACTCGATCCCCCAGCGCTCATCAATCGCGCGAAATATCTCCTCTGGGCCGGAACCCGCATCCGCCATGGCGATGACCAGATCCAGGCACTTGCGATACGGCGAATCCGGGTGGATCAAGGTTGCGGCTTTGCGCACCACCGTGTGCGGATCCCTTTCCGCGAAAGCGATACTGATCATTCCGGAAACGAAGACGGCTCCATCCGTTCCCTCGGCATACCCGTTGATGTGGCCCAAGCGGCGGGCCAGTTCACCGGCAACGTTGGGCATCCCCGGACTGAGAGCCCCATACACATCACTGCTGAATTGCGGCCCGATCGTCCACCAGAGTTTGTTGTAGCGGGGATGACCTGTGCCTGGAGGCTTGACGCCTCTCTTGAGAAGCAGCAGCGCCTGTTCGCTCGATCCCCAGGAGCCGGCATTGTTCTCCAGCCACTGCTGCCCGAGCTGTTCGACGGTCAACCCGAGGCCGTATTTCTCGAAAGCACGGACGGCCACCATCTCGTAGTAGTAGTCGTCGTCAACGGGAGCATACCCTGGCAGATGGCCTGGAGGTGTCAGCGGCAGCACCGAAGCGGGTTGATGCTCAAATCGGACGCCCGTGTTCTGTCCAATCATCTGCGCCATCCAGATCGCCTGCACTCGATCGAGATATTCCGCCTTGGTGAGGTGCAGGACTCGCGGTGGCACATCCGTCCTGGCCGGTGTGGGCAGCTGGCCGTGCAGCCAGGCGCCACCTGATGCAGCTACAGCGAAGAAGATCAGAAACAAAACCGTGTGTCGGTTCACAATCATCGCTCCCTGGCCAGGGTTGAGGTCTCTAACGAGTCAGGTTGCTGCAGGGTCCGCAATGGACCCTGCCACGATATAGGAATGGACATACATTTTGAAACGTTTTATATTTCCTCCGCAAATCCTTATCGAAGGAGTGGTCTCATGTACTCCAGCCTACGCGCCGTTGCTGTCGCGGTTCTGTTCGTTCTCTCCTCCCTTGTGCTCGCGCAAGATTCTCGTTATCGCCCCGATCGTCAGCAGATCCCAACTCCCGCCTGCCTGGTCATGAAAGGCGCGTGGGAGGGCGGGGGCACAACCTGCCAGCAGAATGAACACGAAGCCTGGCTTGCTGATATCAGGCATTGGCGTACCGAGCGCAACATTCGCATCGGCTACAACGGATCACGCTATGACATGCCCGAGCTGAAATGGACGCAGTCGAGCTTTTTCCAGCCGCAGATGATGGTCGAGGACCGGTACTTCTACGACCCCGTTGCGCACCGCTACACGGTCGATCGCTATCTCGACGATCTCGAGAAACGCTACGGCGGCATCGATGCAGTCCTCATCTGGCCGACATACCCGAACATGGGCATTGACAACCGCAACCAGCACGACATGATCCGCTCCATGCCGGGAGGTATTGCCGGCGTGCGCCAGATGATTGCCGATTTCCATAAGCGCGGAGTCCGTGTTCTTTTTCCGATGATGATGTGGGATCAGGGGACACGCGATCCTGGGACGCCGTGGCCCGATGCGATTGCCAATGTGATGAAGGAAGTGGGAGCCGACGGAATTAACGGCGACACTCAGGACGGAGTGCCGCTGGCGTTTTCCCTCGCGTCGGACAAGGTCGGTCACACGCTGGCGTTCGAGCCGGAAGGTGGTCCGAGCGACGAGGCCCTCGCCTGGAACGTCATGACCTGGGGCCAGTACTCCTATCCGTTCGTGCCCATGGTGGACAAATACAAGTGGCTCGAAACCCGCCATATGGTCAACATTTCCGATCGATGGAAGCGCGATAAAACGGATAACCTGCAGTTCGCCTTCTTCAACGGCGTGGGTTGGGAAAGCTGGGAGAACATCTGGGGAATTTGGAACGAGGTTACGCCTCGCGATGCCGAAGCTACGCGACGTGTAGCGACCATGGAACGCGCGCTCGCCCCGTTTCTCGTCAGCCCCGACTGGGAACCGCTCGCACCCATGGTGCGCTATGGCGTTTACGCCAGCAGATGGCCGCTCGGACAGGCAACGCTCTGGACGATTGTGAACCGGAACGAATATGACGTGGATGGTCCGCAAATCGAAATCACGCCACAAGAGGGGATGCGCTACTTCGATCTTTATCATGGCGTCGAACTCAAGGTTGGGAAGACTCCTGCAGGACGAACCCAGCTGAGTTTCCAGATCGAGGCCCACGGGTACGCAGCGCTGCTGGCCACACCTTCCGCTCCCGACAGTAATGTCGAGAAGCTCATGGCGAAGATGGCGGGGCTGACTGCCAAGCCTCTGGCCAGCTATTCGCACGAATGGAAGGTCCTCCCGCAGAAGATCGTCCCGATCGCGGCGACAAAACCGCCCTCCGGATCTTCCGGCGATATGGTCAAGATTCCCGAATCTGACTTTGATTTCCGCGTTGAGGGGATCGAGATCGAAGGGTTCAATGATATCGGAGTGGACGTGCAGTATCCGTGGGAAGATACGCCTCGACGCTTCCATCGCCATCCCATGCACATCAAGTCATTCTGGATCGACAAATATCCGGTGACGAACGCGCAGTTCAAGAAGTTCATGGATGCCACACACTATCATCCGCCGGACGACCTGAACTTCCTGCGCGACTGGGCCAATGGGACCTATCCCGCTGGGTGGGAGAATAAGCCGGTCACGTGGGTGTCGCTAGAAGACGCACGCGCCTACGCGGCCTGGTCAGGGAAGCGCTTGCCACATGAGTGGGAGTGGCAATATGCAGCCCAAGGTACAGATGAGCGTACGTACCCGTGGGGAAACACGTGGAATGCTGATGCGGTTCCTGTCCCCGACAAGGGGCGCACCATGCGTGGTCCGGATGCAGTGGATGCTCATCCCCAAGGGGCCAGCCAGTTGGGCGTGATGGATCTCGTCGGGAACGTCTGGCAGTGGACGGAAGAGTTCCTGGACGAGCACACGCGCGGTGGCATTCTGCGAGGCGGAAGCTACTACCAGCCACAAGGCTCAATCTGGTATTTTCCGCAGGCGTATAAGCTTGGCGAGCACGGAAAGCTGTTGATGACGTCCCCGAGCATGGATCGCTCCGGAGCCCTTGGGTTCCGCTGCGTTCAGGATGCAGAATAGAAGGACTCGGCGCAGCCGGTCAGGATGCTAGTCTGGTACGCTGCGCCGAGCTCTTATGAATCCTCCGGTCACAATGCGCCAGATCGCGGAGCGTGCCGGGGTTTCGATTGGCACGGTTTCGCATGTCATCAACGAGACTGCGCCGGTCCGGGACAAGCTCCGGCAGAGGGTGGTCGAGGCCATTCGCAGCCTCGGGTATCAGCCCAGCCAGTTGGCCCGCGGACTTCGCAGAAACCAGACCAGCATGCTGGTCATGGTGATCCCCGACGTCACCAACCCTTTCTTCCCAGCCGTCATTCGCGGGGTGGAAGACGTCGCCTACAAGAGTTCTTTCCGGTTGGTACTCTGCAACACCGACAATGACAGCCGCAAGGAGGTTTCGTATCTCGATGAGATGCGATCGTACCGTCCCGCCGGCTGGCTGGTCATTCCGTCGGTGGACAGTCAACTGTCGATGCACTTCCGCGCCTCCGCGTCCCGGCCTCCGGTTGTCTGCCTCGACCGACAACCGGAAGGTTGGACCGGGGATGTAGTTCTCGTCGCCAACGAGGCTGGATCTTATGCGGCCACCCGGCATCTGCTGCGTATGGGGCATCGCCGGCTCGCCGTAATTACCGGGCCTTTGCACCTGGTGAATGCCATGGAGAGATTGCGCGGATTTCAGCGCGCTCTTACTGAGGCCAAAGTGCAAATCGAGCCCGACTATGTGCAGGAAGCGCGCTTCGATCGAAACAGCGGTTATCATGCGGCCACCCGGCTGCTGCGCATGCTGCCCCGGCCGACAGCAATCTTTGCCTGCAACGATCTCATGGCATTGGGAGTCCTGCTGGCCGCCCGCGAATTGGGCTTGCATTGTCCCGAGGATTTGTCAATTGTCGGATTCGATAATCTTGATTTCGCCGAATTCACTGCTCCGCCGCTTACGACTGTTCATCAACCTGGCTACCAACTGGGTACGACCGCGGCCCGCCTTTTGTTGGAAAGGATCCGCGGCTCCGCCGAACCCGTGAAAAGGATCGTGCTGCCCAGCGAATTGAAGATCCGCAATTCGGTGATACCCGTGTCCAAGGCGCACCGCTCGGAGTCGGCGAAGCCGGGAACTGCCGAACCTCGCTAAGCCGCAGGATCGTACCCGCGCCGCCACACAAGACTGTTGCCGCGCATTTCCTGCTTGACAAGGACGAAAAGACGGAACTACACTCTCGCGTTGCAACTGTTGAAACGTTTCAAAATGGCGCGCTTCCCCCGCTGCCTTCCGTTCGGCCACTCAGCGCTGAGGCTCCGCCATTCCGAGGAGGCTTGTATGCGCCGTCCCAGTGGCTTACTCCTGGCTGTCCTTGTTCTGCTGGCCTCAGCGTTGTTCGCTCAAGTGGTGATTACCAGTTCCATTGTCGGCACCGTCACTGACCCCCAGGGTGCCATGATTCAAGGTGCCAACGTCACTCTGCGCAACATGAATACCGGCGTCGAGCGCAAGACGGTGACCAATGGGAGTGGCGACTTTCAATTTCCGAATCTGCTTGCCGGCCTCTACCGGGTTGAGGTGACGAAAGAAGGCTTTGCCAAGGCTTCTTCCACGGATGTCCCCTTGGAGAACGGTGTAATCCAGCGCATCAACTTCGCGCTGAAAGTTGGCCAGTCTGAGCAGGTCGTCGAGGTTACCGGAGCCGCCGCCCTGGTCAAGACCGACGATGCCAACGTGTCGGAGGTCATTGAGAACAATTTCGTGCGCAATCTCCCGATCGAGGGGCGCAACTGGCTCAATTACGCGCAGATTGTGCCCGGGTTCAATACCGGCACCAGCGACACGTCGCGCATCGCCTGGGGCCTCGCTTCCGCCACCAGCACTGGCGCGAAGCAACTGAATGTCGGTGGCACGGAGTACGGTGTCGGGTACTACATCGATGGTCTCAACAACAACGACAATTGGGTCGAAGGTCCGGTGACCAATGTCAACATCGATGCCGTGCAGGAAGTTAAAGCGGAGATCATCAACTACTCGGCGGAATACGGGCGCGACGTAGGCCAGATCAGCCTCACCACCAAGTCCGGCACCAACAGCCTTCACGGCACCGTCTATGACTTCTTCCAGAACGCCGGACTGAATGCCAATGACCCCTATTCCATCGCTTACGGCATCCCGCGGTCGCCGTATCACCAAAACCAGTATGGGTTCACGGTGGGCGGACCGGTTTACATTCCCAAGGTATTCAACGGGAAGAACAAGCTGTTCTTCTTTGCATCGGCGGAATGGTTCCGCAACCGCTCCAATGGCACCATGCATGCCTACGTTCCCACCGCCCTGGAGCGGACCGGGGATTTCAGCGAATGGCTCACCCGCTTCCCGGTCGACGTATCGCAGTGCAACGGCGCCCCGGATTCACCACAGAATTGTCGCTACGTGATTTACAACCCCGATCCGTCAACCTACAACCTCGATGGCACGCGGCAGCCCTTCCCCGGCAATGTCATCACCGCGCCCGACTCCATCGCGCTCGCGTACATGTCGCATTTTCCCAATCCCAATTTCACATCTCCAATCGCGACCGACCTCAACAATTGGGCCGGTCCAACGCAGGATGGGATTGACAATAACAACTACTCGGTCCGCGCCGACTACAACATCTCCAAGCGTGACAGCCTGTATTTTCGCTTCTCCCACGACTATGGGACGAAACTGCATCAGGGCGGCCTGATTCCCGAGTTGGCTCTGGGCAATGGTCCCGTGCACACGACCGACATGTACCAGGTCCATTGGGTACACGCCTTCGGCGCCAGCTTCAGCAACGAATTCAACTTCAGTTGGACTCGGGCGAAGAACGCCAGCAACCAGTCGGCCCAGATCAACAAATTCATGGACACGACCTGGCTCCCGGATCTCTTCCAGAACACTTCCACCGGTGGGGCCGGCTTCACGCCCTACGACCTGAACCTGCTCGGCATCAAGAACGATGCCACGTTCTCCGTTAATTTCGCCGATCCACTGTTTGCAAGCATGGGCCTCGGGGCCACGGAGTACTGGTATCAGTGGGTGCCGATTTATCAGATCTCTGATAACGTGGCGAAGACAATCGGCAGGCACACCTTCAAAGCCGGCTTCTATTGGCAAAGACGCGATGAGAGAGACAACGACGTTATCCGCTCGATGAATATCGGTGGATACTGCGGCGGCTGCGGAGAAGCCACCAACTACACCGCTCAAAGCCCCTTCGCCGCCGATGGTTCTGGATGGAACACGCTGGCAGAGTTCGCCACCGGTTACGTCTTCGAGATGAATCAGAGAACCCCGCTTACAGGGGGGGACGGCAGCTTGTGGTTCCGGATGCCCGAGTACTCGGCATACCTAAACGACTCCTGGAACGTTACTCCAAAGCTCACGCTGAATCTCGGTCTTCGCTATGACGTTGGCGTGCCCGCGTTCAGCGTGGATCACTACTGGGGAGTCATGGACTTCAGCTATTCCGGATGGCGTCTGGTCATGCCCGGACTGACTCCCGACACCAACGGCCATCCTTACCCGGCAGACAAGAACAACTTCGCGCCGCGATTCGGATTCGCTTACCGCTTGGATGAGAAGACGACCGTTCGCGGCGGCTATGGCATATTCTATGAAACCGGGCGGTTCAAATTCCTCGACCAGATGTTCTGGAACTCTCCCGGGTACGGCGGCGTGACGTACGATTCCGGCAACTACTCCGGCCAATCCTACCTGCCGTATTTCAAGCTGAGCGATGTCTTCCCGCCCGCAGAATCCATCGAAAAAGGAAGCTGGCCTACACCGCTCGGCACCGATGGCGGCCAACTCTATCCCGGGCAGGAACCGCAGACGGTCGACAAGAACAGTTCCGTCACACCCTACATCCAGCGCTGGAGCCTGGATGTCCAACGCGAACTTGGCAAGTCGTTGGTGGGCACGATCGGCTACGTCGGGTCAGTGGGCACGAAGCTGACTACGCAGTACGATCTGAACCTCCCCCCGCAAGGAACGTACCTCGATTACTACGGCGATTTCCTGGACGCGCGCCCGCTGAGCGCCGTGGCTCCCGGCCGCTGGGGAGCGGTCAACGCCGTCCACCACAACCGCAGCAACAACTATCACGCTTTGAATGTCCAGGTGAAGACGCAGAACTGGCATGGACTGACCAGCTTGGTCAATTGGACGTGGTCGAAGCAGATGGACACGTTTTTCGGCGAGAGCGGCGAGAACGGTGTGCAGATGATCGGCGGCCAGTGGAATCCGAAATGGTCTTACGGTCCCTCGGACGCGAATCACTCACATCGTTTTGTGGCCGCGTTGCTCTACGAACTGCCGGGCAAGCAGCTCGCCAACCGCTTCCTGCGTGAGGCGCTCGGCGGATGGCAGATCAATACCATCACCACCTTCGAATCCGGCTCCCCCACCACTGTCGTGAACGGCTACACCAGTTCCTACGACTTCATGGGCGATGTTCCGGACCGTACGTGCGATGGGAATCTCTCCCGCGGAAGCCGAACCTTCACCCGCCAGTTCAATACCGATTGCTATGTGGAGCCGGCCGCCAGCACCGATCCGATCTGGGTTGACCAGGGCATTCTCAACTTTGCCGTCCATCGCGGCAATGAGCACCGCAACAACCTGATTGGCCCCGGCATCAACAACTGGGACGTCTCGCTGAACAAGTCCTTCCGGTTCTTTGGGGAAGGCCGCGAATTGCAGCTGCGGGCCGAGTCCTTCAATACCTTCAATCACACGCAGTGGTCGAGCGTCAACACATACGACGATCGGCTGACCAACCCGGAGAGCACCTTCGGATGGGTGACCGGCGCACGGAATGGCCGCCATATGCAAGTGGCCTTGAAGTTTGTCTTCTAGCGGCTACAACGGCGCAAGCGTCTCTGGCACTTGCGCCGGACTCTTCGCACTGAAATCCGGCAGTGGAAAGGGACAACGAATACGCTATGTATCAGCCCGAAGCGTACGGAGCCGCGCTCCTGTTCATGATCGTGAGCATGATGTGCTGGGGGTCTTGGGCCAACACCATGAAGTTGACCGCCGGCTACGCCTTCCAGCTTTTCTACTGGGACTACGTAATCGGCATTCTCTTGGGAAGTCTCCTCTGGGGGTTCAGTCTCGGAAGCGCCGGCGGCGGTCCACTTGCCTTCGCCGCCAACATACGGCAGGCTGACAGCGCACATATCCTCTTCGCGATCGCCGGCGGCGTGGTCTTCAATGTCGCGAACCTCCTTCTGGTTGCAGCTATCGATATTGCCGGACTGGCGGTCGCTTTCCCCGTCGGTATCGGACTCGCTCTGGTAGTTGGGGTTCTGTTGAATTACGCGATCGCACCGAAGGGGCATCCTGCGCTTTTGTTTGGCGGGGTGTTGCTGGTCGTGATGGCGATCATCTTTGACGCGCTGGCTTACCGGCGCAGAGAGGCGGAACATCGGGCCATCAGCACGCGAGGAATTTGGATCAGCGTTGCGTGCGGGATTCTGATGGGCATTTTCTATCCTCTCGTCACCAAAGCGGTGAGCGGACCTGCTTCGCTCGGCCCCTATACCGTTGCATTCTTCTTCGCGCTGGGGACAGCACTGTGCTCCATTCCAGTGAACTATCTCTTCATGAAGAAGCCGTTCACAGGTGCGGCTCCAGTCAGCATGTCAGGCTATTTCCAGGCGAAGAGCGCATGGCACTTCTGGGGCGTCGTCGGTGGCATGATTTGGTGCACTGGCGCGGTATTCAACTTCGTCGCCTCTCACGCACAGATCGTGGGCCCCGCTGTGTCCTATGCGATTGGACAGGGTGCAACCATGGTTTCTGCTTTCTGGGGCGTTTTTATCTGGAAGGAATTCGTGAACGCTCCCCCGGCCTCGCGCAAGCTGATTCCCGCCA
This sequence comes from Terriglobales bacterium, assembly GCA_035519435.1. Lineage (GTDB taxonomy): Bacteria > Acidobacteriota > Terriglobia > Terriglobales > Acidobacteriaceae > Acidiflorens. The sequence goes on along the minus strand of DATIWL010000115.1, from coordinate 63,995 downwards.
TGTTCGTCTTCTTCTTGCTCGGGCTGGGATCGATCGCAATCGCACCGATGGTGGCGCGGTAAACAAGGTCGGAGTCTTTATGCAGAAGCCTATCGTGGTGGTTGGGAGCATCAATCTGGATCTCGTCGCAGCTGCCAACCGGATTCCTCAGGTCGGGGAAACGATCACGGGGAAGGGCTTTCGTACATTCTTCGGGGGGAAGGGTGCCAACCAAGCCGTGGCGGTGGCTAGACTGGGCTATCCAGTTGCGATGGTGGGGAATATCGGCGACGACGCCTTTGGCGCGCAGTTGTGGCAAGGCCTCAGACAGGCAGGCGTGGATACGGACTACGTCAACACCGTCGAGGGATCGTCGGGCATTGCGTTGATCACAACCGGCTCACGCGGGGAGAACAGCATTGTAGTCGTGCCCGGCGCCAATGGGGCGCTTAGTCCGAAGTTGCTCGAGAAAGCAGCACCCTTGCTTCAGCGAGCCGGATTTCTTCTCGCACAACTTGAAATTCCACTGGAGACGGTCGACTATCTCTCGCAATTCGCCGAACAGCACGGTATACCATTCATGCTGGACCCGGCACCCTCCTGCGAGCTTCCGGCGGCCCTGCTTCGCAGGGTTACATGGATTACACCGAACGAAACCGAAACCGATGAGCTGTTAAGGACCAGCCGCGATGGCCGAGACGCTTCCGCCGCAGCCGATCAGCTGCTGGCGGCTGGCGTGCGGAACGTCTTGTTGAAACTGGGTTCGCAGGGGTGTCTGGTCGCAGAAGGCTCTCGACCCAAGGAGCATGTCTCCGCGTTTCCGGTTGACGCCGTCGATACAACTGCCGCCGGCGATGCCTTCAATGGAGGGTTTGCCGTTGGCCTCTTGCGCGGCTACACGTCCGTCCGCAGTGCTGTGTTTGCCTCGGCCGTCGCCGCGATTTCCGTGACCCGGCCCGGGGCCCAACCTTCGATGCCTTCATTCGCCGAAGTAGAGGACTTTCTCCATCACCGGCAGATGGCAGAAGTCATCTAGTGCTCGATCGCGTTTGCGCCCCAGACAACCGAAAGCGGCCGCAGATTCCCGATCGCCGACGCGGTACATGCGAACCTCGTGCATGACCACGGTTGCTCGAATCTGATTTCCGCACGTCGATTCTCTACCGCTCAGAGCTTTTAACGGTTCAGTAAGAAGAAGCGATATCCATAGCCCGGCAAGGTGATGTTCAACTCGAGTTTGCGCGCGACCCTGCTGGCATTCTCCAGGTCGGTCATCTCCTCGAAATCGACTCCGCTCAAGTTGACCGTTAAGGGCTGCTCCTCGGGCTGGAAGTTCATGACCACAATCACGCGCTCGGATCCGTCGCGCGCCGTACGAAGAACCGCGTAGTGTTTGTCGGCGGCGGCGACTGGAAGCATCCTCCGTTTTCCCATGGTGTGAAGGGCCGGGTGTGCGCGCTTTAGACGCAGAATCCGGCTTTCTTCGGCGTCTGGAAGGATGGGTGTCCAGAGCCCGTCGATAACCCCCGCCAGGACAATCAGCTCTCCGGTTGCGGCGGCGAGAGCCATCGCCAGGTGGGATTTGCGCGGGTCATCGAATTTTGGCGGGTTGAAATAGAGAGTTCCACCTGCCTCTTCCACCCGGTCATGATAGTTGCGCAGGGCAGGTTCGATGGGACGCGGGTCGCCATTCTCGATCGCGTTGCTGACAACATTGCTTCCTTTCTCCCAGAAGATCGCGAGCCCGTAGTCTTGTATGCAAGTCCACCCGCCCTCGGTGACCCAGGCCGCCGGATCATCGCGAAATGCCCCGGCGCCCTCCGGTTGACTGAAGCCGTTGACGCCGATGATATCCGTCATGCACCTGTGGCTGAGATGCCAATTACATCCGACATACCAGTTCACGGCATCGATCAGCATGCCGTCGATCCCCGTATCCATCCAGAAGCGGACGATCTTGGCGGCTTCCTCTTGAAACTCGGAGCTAGCCCAGTTGTACTGCGGAAGGCGCGCAGGTTTGCCGGCCAGGTCGACGCCTTCCCATTTAGTCCAATAGTACTTACGGGCACGCTCACTGTATTGCCAGAACTCATGTTTTGCGGCGGTCTCCTTCGAGTACCCGGGCAAGTGATCTGGTCGGACCAGGAAGTACCGGTCTTCGCCGCCGGAACCTGGCGGCGGCGCATCTGCGCTATCGCTCCATAAGAAGAACCGTGTTTCGCGAGTGTTCCTGCCCGACCTGACGTCATCGCATGCTTTAAGAAAATCAAGCGATTCAACACTGGCGTAACCCAGATTGTCGATCGTGATGATACGCATTTCTCGATCGTGGACAAGTCGGACAAGGTGTCGGAAGTCCTCCATGGTGGCGCCCGATCTCGGTTCGAGGCGATACCGATTGATGGTGTCGAGGCCAAGGAAACTGTTGCCTCCCTCCGCGGGTGCGTAGATCTCTATCCCGGTGATTCCGGCACTGCGCATTTCATCCAGGCGTTTCGCGGCAGCTGCGGCAGGGGCGAGTGGAAACACCGCATCCTTCGGCTTACGGTCTCTGATGAAGACCGGGATAGTCGCTCCAGCTGCTTCCCACCACCTGCTGCGTTGGACAACCTTTGAATTGGTCGCCCGGAGATCTTCGCCCGGTGAGAGCTTGCTGCTTGCGAGAATCGCGGGTAGCCCCACAGCCGTTTGGAGGAATCCTCTTCGTTTCATTCGCGACACCTATGTTCTTGGAGGAGAAATGGGATGGCATTCATGTCGGTGCTGACTTTGGAAGATCGCAAGCTGCTCGTCCGTTCCGCAATCAGTCGTAGGAGGAGTCCAGGGTCCAGACGTCCAGTTTGCGAACCCTGCCTCGCCCTCCTTTTGAATAGAGCTCCAAAGCATCTCCAGCCTGGGGAAAAAGAAGTTCTGACAAGACCGTCTCGCCGTTGTTGCCGAACACTTCTATCGATGAGCGGTCAAGGAAAATGTGCAATTGGGCGACATGTCCCCGGGGAATGGTCATGGGCCCGGAATGACGCCCAGAAAAGTGCTCGGCGAAGCTTACGTTGCCGGATTGCGTACGATCCACGAACAGCTGCGCTCGGCCGACATCCACTCCGACACGGGTTTCCTGATGTGCTCCCGTGCGAAGCTTGAAGCCAATTTCTCTCGCACCACCAAGGTCGATTTCTGCCAGTATCTCCAGCGTCTCGCCGTGCAGTTGGTTTTTCTGCAATTGTCGGTTCGCAGATTCGACACTCTGCCCCTCCAGATGCGTGTGCCGCTTACGTAGCTTCTGGAACTCCACGATAGGAAGCTGAACCAAACGAATGCCATCCGGCAATGTCCTGAGCCTCAGCTCGCGCGGGATGGATTGCGTTCCTCGCCAGGGAGTGGTTGGCGCTTTAGGTGCATATTCCCAGTTGTTCAGCCACCCTATCCACAGACGCCGGCCATCCGATTGTGGAATGTCAGAGAAGGATGTAGATGCGTAGAAGTCCCTTCCATAGTCCGCCCACAGGGTCTGATCCTGTTCACTGGAGAATCTGGTGCCATCGAAATCGCCGATGAAGTATTGATTTCCCGAACCGCCCGTCAACCCGCCAGGAAAGATGTTGATGCTCAATACCCATTTGGACTCACGCGGGTTGTCTTCCACCGTAAGGGGAAACAAGTCCGGGCATTCCCACGCCCCGCCGATAGCGCCGGCTGGACCGAAATCGCTCAGAGCACTCCAGTGAACGAGGTCCGAAGAATCGAACAAGCGCACCTTGTGCTGGTTCGCAAGCACCGTAACCATGACCCACTTTTTCGTTGCTGCATGCCAGAAGACTTTAGGATCGCGGAATCCCGCGAGATGAAGGTCAATCACTGGATTGCCGGGATATTTCGTCCAGGTCCGGCCTTGGTCGTTGCTGTAGGCAATGTTTTGAGTTTGCAGGTGCTCGGAGTGTCCTGTGTAGATGGCCACCAGACAAGACGAATCCCCCTGGCGACCACGGCAAAGGCCGCTGCTGTTGTGCCAGTCCACGACCACGCTACCCGAGAAGATCATGATGCCGTTCTCTTCCGTAAGGGCAATCGGCAGGTCGTTCCAGTGAACAAGATCGCGGCTCACTGCATGCCCCCAGCTCATATGCCCCCAATCAAGCCCAAACGGGTTGTATTGATAGAAGAGGTGGTACTCGCCTTTGTAATAGACGGTGCCGTTCGGATCGTTCATCCAGTTCTGAGCGGGAGTGAAGTGAAATTGCGGCCGATACGCTTGCTGCCCCATCTCTTTCGGCGATCGAATCCCGTCAATCGCGAGCGCACTGAACAGTGCCGCTGACAATGCTATGCATACTGTGGCACAAGACGATACACGGCCCGGCATAGACAATTCCTCCGCCTGGAAGCGGATTGAGAAAACTCGTGGGCGAGAGCAATGAGGCATCATATTTGAAACGTTTAATGTTGTCATCCAAATACTGATGCCAGATCGAAGCGCCTCAAAGCCGATCGCCATGACATGCCCCCCCCCGGGGTTTTCGGGAAGGGCTTGGACATCTGCTGTCGCCTCGTAAGGAAATCTCTTGACAAGAACCAAGGACAGCGGCTACAGTTTGTCGCTGTATTTGAAACGTTTCAAATTAGACCCAGCAGGCGACTGTTGACCCTGGGAGGTTCTCATGAAGCCTCGCATTCTGCTCCCCGTTCTTAGTCTGTTCCTGTCTCTCATCCCCACGATCTCTTGGGCGCAGTTCGCGCAACGCGGCGGCGTAGCCGGGACTGTGTTCGATGCCTCCGGCGCGGTTGTCGCGGACGCGCAAATCACCCTGCTCGATGTAGCCCAGAATCAGACTCGTGTCGCTACGGCGGACAAGACCGGGCACTATGAGTTCCATAACCTCGCCGCAGGGCAATATCGCCTGACCGCATCTCACGAGGGCTTCCAGACCGAATCGTCTGAGTTGATCACAGTGAATATCGGCGCCGTTTCAGACTACGATTTCCGGCTGCATGTCGGCTCTGTGAATCAGACCGTAACCGTGACCGCGGAGGCTGGTGGTTTGGAGACCGAGAAGATAAGCATCGACACCGACATCACCGCCCGTCAGTTCGAAGATCTTCCGCTGAACGGACGCAACTTCACCGCGATCGCGGCCTTGGCTCCCGGCGTTGCCACCTACCCGCAGTCCAACATCAATCCCGGCGGGACGTACTCCGTGGGCGCCATGTTCGCCATGGGCGGCACTTCTTACACGGTGGGCGGCTCGTTTGTGGGTTCGCGTGACAACGGCTTCTACATCAACGGAGTCAATGTCAACGACAATTACATGAGCAGCATCAGCTTTGCGCCCTCGACCGAGGCGCTTGGGGCTGGAACAGTTCAGATTTCGGAATTCTCCGCCGCCACCGGACATGACATTTCCACGTTGACGATGCAAACCAAGGCCGGTGGCAGCCAGTTTCACGGCGAGGCCTACTATTTCCTGGAGAACGATGCTCTGAACGCATTCAACCCCTGGGATAACGCGCTGCAGATCATTACCGGAACGCCGAGCGCGAAGCCCATCATGAAACGCAACCAGTTCGGCGGCAATTTGGGCGGCCCAGTGCCGATCCCGCATTTCAAGAATAGATTCTTCTTCTTCGCCAACTACGAGAAATTCATCGAGCACGACGGCAATCAACTGGTGGCTGCTTCAGTACCCTCCGCCGCTGAACGCGCCGGCGACTTTAGCGAGTTGTTAGATCCCAACCCCAACCCGATCCAGCTGTACAACCCCTTCTTCACTACCTATGATCCGGAAACCGGAATCAGTACGCGACCCCCGATTCCGGGGAATCGGCTCGATCTGGCGACGCGGCCCGATGGATCGCCGTTGATCGATCCCGCGTCCGCGGGGCTGTTATCAGCGTTTTGGCCGTTGCCAAATATCTCCGGCGCCCCCAGCAATGAAGTGAATTACACGGCCTATCAGACGCCGGGGATCTCGAATTACCACATCGATACGCGTTTTGACGCGAGAATTTCCGAGAAGGACAACGTCTTTGTCGCTTGGTCGAAGTCCAGTGGAAACTCAACTCTGACCGGCGGCATACCTCCAACCCAGCTCCACAACTTTCCCGTTCAGGACCAGGCATTCCTGGTAACCGCGAACTATGCCCACATCTTCACCCCGCACCTGACCAATGAATTAATTTTTGGCATCGGCGATGGCGCCCTGGTGACCATCCAATCGAGTCTTTTGGGGTGGTACAACGGAGACAGCAATCCCATCAACCAGGTCTTTCAGAATACCGGAGACGGTTCGACGCACGGACTCCTGGCCGTGGATGCCGGCAACTACGCCAGTGCCGGTACAGGTGAGATATTCCGCGCGGAGAACAAGTCTTACCAGATCTCCGACAACCTCGTCTGGGTGCGTGGCCGCCACTCGCTCTCCATGGGTGTCAACTATTTCCGGAAGAGCGAGATCGACTGGGACATCATGCGGCACGTGGGCTTCGGATCCGTCGACGGCCTGAATGCCTTCAGCGCGAGCGGCAGCGATCTCGGTTATCAAGGCGGCGATGGCATTGCCGATCTCATGATGGGAATTCCCAACAACATGTGGGTCCGCTTCACCATCAATGGCGGTGGCCCCACTTCGCCGGACTACAACATCGTGTTCCCCTATTGGGGCATGTATGTGAACGACAAGTTCCGCCTGAGCCCCAAGCTCACTATTTCCGCTGGACTGCGGTACGACCTCAGCATTCCGACTTATACGCCAAATCCGGCGATTGCCCCCTGTTGCGCGATCTACACGCCCACTTCGGATGGAGGTGTTTTGCAGTATCCCGGCATCGCGTCTGGACTTTCCAACCGCTACCTCTCGGCCGACAAACGTGAATTTGCTCCTCGCCTGAGCCTTGCTTACAGCCCCAACCTCAAGACTGTAATTCGTGCTGGATACGGCGTCTTCTTTGACGCCGGAGCCAGCCAGTCGACGAACAACGTTGGCACTGCAATCTACGGGACGTCCGCTGCCGTCAATTACTCTGTCAACAATTCGACGCTCGACCAGCCTATCGACTCCCCCTTCTTGAACTTGTCCAATGTCTTCCCCGCTCCTGTGACGACGACCCTGGGATCGTTCCCGGTTCCGACGGGAAAGGGTCAAGGATACCTCGGCGACGATCAATGGGCGGGAATCACCTACTACGACCAGAAGTCGACGCCATTGCCTTACATTCAACGGATACTTCTGGACGTACAGCGGCAAATTGGAACTCACGACGTGTTCATCCTGTCCTACGCTGGATCGCAAGGCCGGAAGGGACAGAACCCAACCAACATCAACCTCCCTGCATATTCAACCGGCTGGACGTTCGGCGGTGGGAACGGCGACCCCACGTACAATGCCGCGCGACCCAATGCTTTCGGCAGGTTTGGCGACATCTATGTGGTCAGACCTAGACTGAATTCCTTCTACAACGCACTCATCGCCCAGTATCGTCACGATTTCAGCAACGGTTTCCAGTTCACCAGCAGCTATTCCTGGAGCAAGACGGTTGGGGACTATCCCTGGTTCAATGCTCTCGCTGCGAATGGAGCCCCGGGCGGGGCCATCAACGGATTTCAATACCCGAATCTGAATAGCCGCGGTGAAAGCAACCAGTCCCATCGGCATCGCTTCCTCTTCAGCGGAATATGGACGCCCGGGTATGGCAAGAAATGGCCGACGTGGGCAAAGGTGCCTTTCACGGGTTGGCGGTTGGCGGGAATTATGACCCTGGAGTCCGGCGAAGCGCTGACGGTGACCAACGGAGGTCCGGGGACACCGTGCCCTACCAGCGACGCCGGAACGCCAATCTGCCCCACCGGCTTTGGCTCCAGCGCTCAAGACGGCGATGCCTTTGATGAGCTGTTCGTTTCCGGCAATCCCAATCTGAGCCATGGGGAGAAGAGCTTCTCCCGCCAGTTCGACACGTCGAAGTTCTCCGTTCCTGATATGAACGTTCGGGGAAACTCCGGGTTCGGTACCGTGCGAGGCCCGGGACAGAACCGGATAGACCTCTCGCTCGCAAAAACATTCTCCCTCTATGAGAATCTCCACCTTGAGTTCCGTGCGGATGCGTTCAACGCCTTCAACCACTCGAATTGGAGTGGCGTAAATACGACCTATCCAAGCGGCAGTGCACAATTCCCGTTCGGACAGGTGAACGGCGCTTTTGAAGCCCGCATCGTCCAGGTTGCCGGCAAGGTGGTCTTCTAGAGCGATTGTGGCCACGAGGCCGTGCTGGCGGACGGCCTCATAGGGCGTTCATGCGTCATCCACCCGCCATCAGATCGTGCGATCGCAATAGCCGGGGTAACGGAGATTGCTCATGAAAATGACGAACTCAGTGCTAACAGCCCTCTGCACTGTGATCGTGCTGGGTTGTTCCGCTTTCGCTCAAGATACCGGCCATAGTTCCTCAATCGGCTGGCAACAGCTGGTTCAGAGCCGAATCCGGCTGTACGGGCACAGGAACTGGATTATCGTCGCCGACGCAGCCTTCCCCGTCTACGCCGCCAGCGGTGTAGAAACGATTCTGGTGAACGACGATCTGCCCACGGTGCTCCATTACGTGACAAGAGCGATCTCTTCTTCGCATCATGTGCGAGCAACCGTCTTCCTCGACCAGGAGCTGCAATTTGTCACTGATCGCGACTATCCCGGCGCCGCGGAGTTGCGGCGCCAAATTAACTCGACGTTTACCGAGGGCCAGGTTTCGAGCATTCCGCATGCGGAGGTGCTTTCAAGGATCGACGAGGCGGGAAAAACATTTCGCATCCTGTTTATCAAGACCACGGCAACCATCCCTTATACGTCCGTGTACATGCGTCTGGACTGTGGTTATATGAGCGATGAAGTGGATCGGAAGATCAAAGCGGCCGTCTCAACTGCGGGACGTGAACAACTGAAATAGCGTTGGGTGTATGCACGGCGATCGGGTCGCTGTTCGAACGACCGGTTCTCCCGTAATCCTGATGAACCTCTTGCATTGATGAATCCCACTTGAGGCGCGCAATGAAGAAATGGCTTGTCTTCCTCGCTCCGTTCCTTGCCGTCACCTTCTCGTTGTCAGAAAACCCGGAAAATCGACCGGCCCAAGCAGCGCCTCCACATGCGACGCAAGCGCACCATTTTGACCGGAGTGTGGCGGCAATTCGCCGGGTGCATCTGAAGCCCACCACAAAGTACTGGCGTTTTGACAACTTGGCCCTTGATCGCGCAAAGGCCGAGGAACAACTCCGCCAATGGAGAGATCAGGGGATAGATGCGATCGAAATCTTCGCTCCTGCCGAGGGAGGAAACAGTTACGGAGGGCTTGACGCCATCGATCGGTACCGTCTCGATCCGGGTGTTGGCAGTATGGCCGACTTCCGCTGGATGGTCAGTCGAGCGCATGAACTGGGCGTCACGGTGATCGCGTTCGATAATCTGGGATACAGCAGCATCTATGCGACGCAATTCCTGAAAGCTTGTCAGGACGTCCGTGCCGGCCGGGAGAGCCGCGAAGCGAAGATGTTTTTCTGGAGTTCCGTTGCCGATGCCCCTCCGCCGCCGGTGAAATCGAACAGCTATTTCTTCGTGCGTCCAAACCTCGCAAACTACGATGCCGCAAAGACAGAGTTCTGGCAGTGGGACGAACGCTGCCAGCACTACTATTGGACCCGCTGGCCCGGCAAGGACAAAGACGGAAACACGATTCACCTTCCGCAATACAACTGGCTGGACGAGGCGTGGCCGGAAGAAGCTGAGAGCGTTGTGCGGTTTTGGATGGACACTGGTTTGGATGGCATGGTGATCGATGCCGTGAACTGGTATGTGGGCTACACGTGGGAGAAGGGAACCCGCCGTATTACGGGCCCCATTGCTGGTTATGGAAAGACGTTTTCGCAGCCCGAAGGTGCCGGCGCTTTTCACACCGATGACCCGGTGGGCTGGGCTGCCGAAGGGCATTGGACAAATATTTACGACTACGGGCTCGGCATCTGGTGGGAGAAAGGGAACAATCCGTTGAAGGAGAGCGTGGAGAAAGGAGATCCACGTATCCTTGAAGCTGCGCTGCGCAACTATCACGATCGCGTGCTGGCCGCCGGCAGTTCCCTGTACGCTCCCGTTCCTCAAATGCAAAATGACGACCAGCAGGAATTCGTCGAGGCCCTACTGGCGACATCAGGGGACGTGGTCTGCTATTGCGGTTCAACGGATCAGAACAGGGGACCTGCAAGAGGAGTGGCCCCATTGTTGAAGCTGAGAGCCAGCCACCCTGCACTTTACTTGGACAGCACCCGACGACAGATTCCAACCCAGGACGACAGTAAGTACTATTCCATCCTGCGCAGCAGCGCCGACAAAGCGGAGCGAATTGTCGTCGTTTTTAATTTCCAACCAACGCCGCAGACAGTGAGCGTTGACGTGGGGGCAATCGACGGACGCCTGTTTGCCGATCTCTCGACAAGCGAGCGTGTCGGCACTTCGACAGGCTGGCTCTCGGTGTCACTGCCGGGCTACGGCTATCGCCTGTACTCCGTGCGCTAGTGCTGAGCTTGCATACCTGCTTTGAGTACAAGTTGCGGAAGCCGGACCTGTAAGTTGAGGCGTTCAGCGGGCGTGAGCGGAGTGGAAGCCCGCTGCGAAATCCTGATCGCAGCGAAGGACCCCTGCAGCAGGTAAAACTTGGCAGCCGGATCTGTAAGCCGAATTCGCCGGGATGCATTGCAAACAGACAAGTTATTTGAAATCAGTCGTTGCTAAGTGTCTATGACGTCAACTTTGGCAGTGACGGCAGGTTTTGCGTCACACCGGCGTCACAACTGCGGTTCAGGGTTTAATGGGGAACCGAGGGCGCGGGGAACTTCCGTCTAGCCCGCAGTACAGCCACCGGCCGGGACACCGTTAGAGATGTTCCAATGAACGCGCGGATTTGGATCAGCGAGAAGGGGAAACGCGGGCCCTTTGATGAGGAGAGCCCGTGTTGGAGAAACAACACGCAACGATTGCTGGTGCGCTGTTAGTCTAGCGTTTCGCAGCGACGACAACGAGTTGCGGTTTCGAACTTCCGGCTAGCAATGCACTCTCCTTTTGGCATTTGAAGCATTGATGTACTTCTCGGTCGGCTTCCGTCCAAACCTGAGACAAGAAATACTCGTCTCCGTACTTGTTGAATACCAGTTTTGTGCTGGATTTGTCAGCTCCCGTTGCTGAAGGGTGGACGTACGTCATGGCGCGAGCCCGTCCGTCGTCTTTCTCGATAACAACGAGGTAGGGGTCCCCAGGGTGGTAGACCCGGTATTGCCCAGCGGGAAGATGAACTCCTCCGGCGACGAAGGCGAAGGGAATATCCACCTGCATGAGGGGCTGCTTGATCGGCATTTGGGCGTGCAGCGCGGCAGGGATCAGAAGAAAAAGGACAACCAGGGCCGCAGAGTAAATGATTCGCGTTTTCATGATGCCTCCTGTTTTTGTGAGTCAACTCACGCCGCATTACGGCGTGCGCGACTTCACCATGGGATCTTTCCTTCGGAAGAACAATGCAAACGGGATGGAATGGAGATGGAAACCAGATAAAGGCTGGGTAACATCGATCAGGCCCGCGGTTTGGAAGCGTAGCGAGTCTAGGATCGCAGTCTGGTTTGGTACTAACCAGCTCCTTGGATGGTGCGTGTTCGCTTCCGCCCCATCATCGGCGTTAGAATCTCCATGTAAGCTGTCATTGAGGTTACCGCCAGGGGGACACACCTGTGTCCATGCCTGCCAGAACCGTCCGCTTCGGACCCTTTCAACTGGATCTGCGTGCCGCGGAACTGCAGCAGAACGGGAGAAAGATCAAGCTTCCTGAACAACCCTTCCAAATCCTCTGCGAACTGGTTGAGCATCCCGGCGAAGTCGTCACCCGCGAAGAATTGCGCCAGCGCTTGTGGCGGTCGGATACGTTCGTCGATTTCGAGCACGGTCTGAACACGGCGGTCAAACGCTTGCGTGAGGCGCTCGGCGATTCGGCAGAGAATCCGCGTTACATCGAGACCCTGCCACGGCGCGGCTATCGCTTGATCGCCCCGTTGGAGAAATCGGTGCTGACGGCTCACACACTCTCGAACGATTCCTTGCGCCGGCGAAAAATCAGGCTGGCGGTTACAGTACTTCTGCTCGTGACAGTCCCCGCTGGTGTGATCTGGTGGCTGCGAGAAGGCCTCCATCCAGTGAAAATCGAGTCCCTGGCTGTGCTGCCGTTGGAGAGCCTATCCGGCAATCCGGAGGAAGGCCGCCTGGCCGACGACACGACTGGCTTTCTGGTCACAGAACTGGAGAAATTCCGTGAGTTGCGTGTAGCCTCACTGCAATCCGTAATGTCTTTCAAGGGCACGAACCGACCCTTGAGGCAGATCGCCGCCGAATTGGATGTGGACGCGGTGTTGGAAGGCTCAGTGGTGCGCACCGGCGACAAAGTACGAATCACGGTTCAGCTAGTGCAGGCCCGTCCCGAACGGTACCTGTGGTCGGAAAGCTACGAGCGCGATCTCCGCGACGTCGGTCCACTGCGGAACCAGGTGGTACACGCGCTCGTCGCGAAGATAGGGACCGGAGGCCGATTCTGGTGGTCCCGGGCGCGCACCCCGACCAAGCCGCCGTCGGCCTTGAGCATCCAGCGGCTCACCACCAGTGGCATCCTGGAACTAGCCGCGATTTCACCTGGCGGCAAGTATCTGGTCTATACGGAGAATGACGGCCACAAGCAGAGTCTCTGGCTGCAGCAGATGGCCAGCGGCAGCCGAACCGCATTGTTGCCCCCCGCCGCGGCGGAGTACGGTGCCGTAAAATTCTCCCCCGACAGTAACTATATCTACTACACGCGGAAGAATGGAAAGGGATCAACGGACCTCTACCAGATTGCTGCGCTCGGGGGCGCTCCCCGCAAGCAACTGGGGGATGTCCCTAAAGAGTTCGCGGTGTCCCCGGATGGCCGATCGTTCGCCTACGTGCGCTCGGGTTGGCCGGAGAAAGAAACTGCTCTTCTGGTGGGGACTGCGGATGGTGCCCCTGAAAAGACCATTGCCACTTGGCCGAAATCAGCCCACCTTAGAGAATGGATGGCGTGGTCACCGGATGGCAAGCTCGTGGCCACAGTGCATGTTTCGCCGACCTCCATGAGTCTCGTTGTAGTGCCGATAGACGGCGCGCCGCAGGCCGAGATTTTCCGCTCCGAAACTTGGCGGGACATCTATACACCTGTGTGGCTGCCCGACGGCAGCGGATTGATTGCGCCTGCCTATGAGAAGGCTCCTCAACTCTGGGAATTCCCCTACCCAGCCGGGCCGCCACGGCAAATCACGCAATTTACCACCCGATACTATACAGCCAGCCTCACGGCTGATTCCCGTGCCTTGGTGGCCGTGGAGGAGACTAACCTTTCCGGTATCTGGGTGGGGCCAGCCACCGAGCCGGACCGGGTGCGCCGGGTAACTCCACCTGGCAGCCGTACCGTCGGCGCCATCGGCCTCGCCTGGACGCCGGACGGGCGGATGATTTACTGGTCGAACGACCGGGATCAAAGCGACTTCATGATGATGAACGTAGACGGGAGCAACGCTCAACGGCTGCCGCTGGATGGCTTGAAGTGGTTTCCGAATGTTTGTCCCGATGGTCACACGCTTTTATTTATGGCTCCCGATCCCGTCACCGCTGAAGATGTCGTCATGCGGGCCGACCTCGACGGCGGCCAGCCACAAACCATCAGGGGGACGAATGCCTGGGGCTTCATCCACTGCACTCCGGATGGGAAGTGGGTGGTGTACAACCGGGGTACGTCGATGAAGCTTTTCAAGGTGCCTATCGAGGGTGGGGCGCAAGTTGAGTTGACCGATCGAACCTGCATCCCCTCGGCCCTTTCCCCCGATGGCCGGTGGATCGCCTGTCACTATCTTCCTGAGCAGGGCGGCCCGAAACTCGCCATCATTCCCTTTGGTGGTGGCCCTCCGGTCAAAGTGTTTGACTTGCCATCGACCGTAGTCTGTCTTCGCCAGCGCGGCGAATCGAACAAGGGGTTCCTTACCCCATTCGCATGGACCCCCGACGGCCGCGCAGTGGCTTTCGTTGACGATCGCGACGGCGTCGGCAATCTCTGGGCACAGCCGATTGCAGGTGGAGCGCCGGTCAAGCTCACGCACTTCACGGCGGAAGGCATCTCTTTCTTTGCCTGGTCCCGTGACGGAAAGCAGATCGCCCTGGCTCGTGGAACCGACACCGACGATGCCGTGCTGATCACCAACTTCCGATAGTGGAAGCGAGGCTCCGCTGCCTGCCCAGAACGTATACTTCAGGCCCTTTCAATAGCACCTGCGCACTGCGCGCACCAACGCCGCGTCACAATCGAATTTTGGGTTATGAAGTAGTTGAAACGGAAGGTTTGTGGCAGCCGGATCTGTAAGCCGAATTCTGTCCGCGGGATTGCTCCCGCGGGACGGCCATTCCTCTGGGACGCGCATTGCTGCGCGCCTCTAGCGACCTACCCGGAGGTTGTGGCGCATCGAGCCGACACGCCCCCGCCGGTTCCGCAAGTCTCTGGTTTTCGATCGGGTGATCGAGACCTGCCGAACCGGCGGGGTTCCTCCCTATTTGGTCTTGCTCCGTGTGGGGTTTGCCCTGCCCGCGCGATTACTCGCGCGGCGGTGCGCTCTTACCGCACCTTTTCACCCTTACCCCGCCGGTTCTGTAGGAACCGGCCTCGTTGCCGGCGTCTACAGAACCGGCGGGGCGGTATGTTTTCTGTGGCACTTTCCGTCGACTGGCCTTGAAACCAGCCTCCCGGACGTTATCCGGCACACTGCTCTGCGGAGTTCGGACTTTCCTCCCCGCCCATTCTCGAAAGAGCGATGTCCCTGCGGCTCTTCCCAGAATGGGCGGGGCGGCCGTCCGATCCGGCTGCCAACTCATTCATTATATGCGAGATTCTGACTCCCGCTGCTGAACCCTGCACCTTCCGGCCCGCCAGGCGACGACATTGAAAACGGAACCGCAGCCGCACTTTTTGCGTTCCTTACTGGGGAAGCGCTCCTGCTAGACTGATAAACGAAAGGTCTCCTTCCGGATGCAACGAGCCGAAACCCTGCGACATGGGGCCATGACTTCAAGCGAGGGCCTCCGCATTGCCCTGCAGTCATTGTGGGCCAACAAGTTGCGCTCTTTTCTCACCATGCTTGGAGTGGTGATCGCTGTTGCTGCCGTGATCGCAGTCGTGACCTTCACCAGCGGCCTGGACCGCTACGTCGCCGAACGCGTCTTCCGTCTGGGAACTGACGTTTTCATCGTCAGCAAGATTTCTCCTGTCATCACGAACATCGACCAGTTCCTCGAAGGTGAAAAGCGCAAGGATCTCACCATGGAGGACTACCTCGCCGTGCGGGACGCTTGCGGGAAGTGTTCGGTGGTCGCTGCCTCGGTGCTGAATCCTTCCGGCCACGTCCGCTACGGGGAGCACTCGATCAATGACACCTGGGTCCGTGGCATGACGCCGACCATGGCCACTGTTCTTGACCTCAACCTGTCGGCCGGGCGCATGCTCAACGACAACGACGAGGACAACCGTTCAGCCGTCGCTGTCATTGGTACGGACGTGGTCGACAACCTTTTCCCGGGGCAGGATCCCCTCGGCAGGGAATTGCGAGTCGACGGCCAGATCTATCGCGTGATTGGCGTCGGCGAAAAGCAGGGCAAAACACTGGGCCAGACGCTCGATAACTTCGTCGCCATCCCGATCTCGACGTACTTGAAGCAATACGGGTCGCACACCAGCATTCGGATCTCCGGCAAAGCGCATGGCGTGGGCAACCAGCTCAACGCCGCGATCGACGAAGTGCGCGTCGTCCTCCGTGCCCGGCGTCACGATCTGCCCGGCAAGCCCGACAGTTTCGTCGCAGAAACTAACGACAACTTCCTGAGTCTATGGAAAAGTCTCACCCAGACTCTTTTCATCACCATCACCGCAATCGCCGCGATTGCCCTGGTCGTGGGCGGCATTGTCATCATGAACATCATGCTGGTAGCGGTGACCGAGCGCACGCGCGAGATCGGCATCCGCAAGGCCATGGGCGCCCGTCAGCAGGACGTGCTCATGCAGTTTCTGATCGAATCGTCCACGGTGGCTCTGCTGGGCGGCTGCTTCGGTATTGTCACGGGGATCGTCTTTGCCAAGACGATTACGGCGCTGATCGGCATGCCCTCCGCCGTTCGTCTGTGGGCGGTATTTGCAGCTCTGCTGGTCGCTACTTCCGTGGGACTGTTTTTCGGCGTGTACCCGGCGCGTCGCGCCGCCAAACTCGATCCCATCGCAGCGTTGCGGTTTGAAATGTGAGCAGCGTGAAGCAACCATGACTCAATGTCTGAATGGTTCAATGACTCGATAACATGATGCGTCGAAACGATTACGGCGAAGTCGTCCAGATGGCGCTGGATACCATCCGCAACAATAAACTGCGCTCCGCTCTCACGGTCCTCGGCATCGTGATCGGCGTTGCGGTAGTCATCGCTATTTCTTCTGTGGTCCGCGGCCTGAACGAGAGTGTCAGCCAGTCGATCAGCAGTCTGGGGTCCGACCTGATCTTTGCGTTTCACATTCAGCCGTTCCAGCTTGGCCGCCCGACCGAGGAAATGCGCACGCGCAAAGAGCTGACGCTGGAAGACTGCCTGGCGATGAAAGATTTGCCGCACGTGAAGGCGGTGACGACAGGCCTCCGTTACCAGCGTCCCGAATTCGGCACCGGCACTTACACCGTCAAATACGGAGATCGCCGCGCCAAGAACACGATGCTGGAAGGCGACACTGGCGAGTGGAACAAAGTCTTTGACCTCGAACTGTCTGCCGGACGCTGGTACAACGAGGTTGACGACGAGCGCCACGCGTCTGTGATTGTGCTGGGCTATGACACCGCGCAGGAGCTCTTCCCCAACGGCGACGCCCTCGGGAAAGAGATCAACATCGACGGCCAGCTTTTCACCGTGATCGGCGTGGCCGAGAAACGCAAGAGCGCGTTCGCCGGCGGGAACAATCCGGAAGATAATATCGTCATCTTCCCGTTGAATACGTTCCGCAAACTGCATCCCGAGCTCAAGCAGTATTGGATCAGCGTCAAGGCGACTTCCCACGAAGACATGCCCAAAGCCATGGACGAAATGCGCGAACTCCTTCGGCGCCGACGCAAGCTCCGGCCCGATCAACCGGACAACTTCGCCATCTTCACGCAGGAAGCTTTTACCGACTTCTGGAACCAGATCACCGGCGCGGTGTTCATCTTCATGTTCGCGGTATCGAGCGTTGGCCTGATCGTAGGCGGTGTTGGCGTGATGAACATCATGCTGGTCTCGGTGACCGAGCGAACCCGCGAGATCGGCGTGCGCAAAGCGATAGGTGCGCGTAAGGGTGACATTCTGATGCAGTTCACCCTCGAAGCCATCACGCTGACCGCCGTCGGAGGAATCATCGGAATCCTGGTGGGGGCTGCGATCACCTGGGTGATCCCGGCGATCTGGAGTTCCATGCCCGCGCGCATGTCGTTCTTCTGGACGGCATTCGGGTTCGGTGCCGCCGCTGCCGAGGGCTTGCTCTTCGGGATCTATCCGGCGTGGAAGGCCGCCAATCTTGATCCGATAGAGTCGTTGCGGTACGAATAGCCCTGTTCATGCACTTGACCCTCAGATCGGTAATTGAAGTGATGACTATCCTGGGCGTGTTATCGAGCCTGGGTTTCTACATCCTTTCGGCTGTCGGGATCGCGAGTTTTCTTGGCGCCAGGCGCCGCAAGAACGCGGCTGGCGAGTCGGCCGCTCCGCTTCCGCCTGTCTCCATTCTGAAACCACTGAAAGGCATCGACCCCAACATCTTTGAGGCGTTCTGCAGTCACTGCGAGCAGGACTATCCCGAATACGAACTGATTTTCGGCGTCGGCGATCTCCAGGATCCTGCAGTGGAAGCCGTTCGCAGATTACAGGCCACCTATCCCCATCGTCGTATTGAACTGGTGGTTTGCTCACGTGACCTGGGCACGAACCGCAAACTCAGCACCCTGGCGCAAATGTTGCCATCGGCGCGTTATGACACGCTGCTTGTAAATGACAGCGACATCGGCGTAGAGCCGGCCTACTTGTGCCGCGTCACGGCGCCTCTGGCAAATCCGGCGGTGGGGATGGTCACTTGCCTTTACCGTGGAATCGCGGCGCCTACGCTTGGATCGCGACTCGAAGCGCTGGGCATCAGCACGGATTTTGTTCCCGGCGTCCTGAGCGCGCTGGTTATCGAGAACGGACTGCACTTTGGCCTCGGTTCGACGCTGGTCTTTCGCCGCGCGGACCTGCAAGCCATCGGCGGGTTTGAAGCCATGCTCGATTACCTGGCAGACGACTACGAACTCGGCCACCGCATCGCCGCGCTCGACAAGCGAGTCGAGCTCAGCCCTGTAGTCGTAGATACATATCTGCCGTCATATTCGCTGCGTGCATTCTTCGATCACCAGCTGCGCTGGGCTCGCAGCGTGCGCGGGGCGCGAAGTTGGGGATACGTGGGCCTGATCCTTACCTACGGTGTGCCGTGGGCGCTGGCACTCCTGCTCCTCTCCCGCGGTGCCGCATGGGCGTGGTGGCTTGCAGGTCTGGCGGTTTTCGCTCGCCTGGCCGTTGGCATGGCGTCGGGGCTGGTCGCTCTCGGTGACTCGAGGTCCATGCGCGATCTTCATCTCTTGCTGCTGCGTGACCTGATCGCACCACTAGTCTGGGCGCTGGGACTGGTCGGAAATCGAATCCTCTGGCGTGGCGACATTTTCTATCTCGAGGAAGGCCGGCTGGTGCGGCCTCTGGGTGCTTCAGCACAGCCGGAGCTCTCTCACTTACCCCGGCCCTGAATTCGTGAACGGCCGATTGGTGTAGATGATCTTCCCGCCGCGCCTGGCGAGCTCATACGATGTCAGTCCGTGCAACTCTTCCGGGTTGTCTTCCTCGGCCCACAGAAATACGCGTTGTGGTCCCTGCCATAACGTTTTGAACGTTTCCAGCGACTCGAAGACGCGCGGCGAATCCGGGAATTGTGACCCGTACCACATATTGCCGGCCGGTGGGCGCAGGCTGCGGAGCGGGATTCCCGTATAGAAATTCAACGCCGACGCGTTCTCGTACTTGCCGATCACCACGATCACGTCTCCCGGCTCCGCAACCTTGTTGATCGCCAGCGCCAGGTCTTTCGAGGACAACACTGGAGAGAAAATCGTGAACGCGAAGTGGACGCTTGTGAGCACGGCGATCATCATGACCGCCAGCACAGCGTTCCCCATCCCCGAACGTCCTGCCCGCCGCAGTACCCAGTTGGCGAACGTTCCCACCAGAAGCGCCAGGGAAAAGGTCAGCAGCGGACCGCGGAACGCACCCATCGCCTGCGGAGTCAGATCGAGGAAGTGGCCGAACGAAAGTGCATATTGCTCCGGGTGCTTCTTCAGCAGATCCGAGAGGTCCGTACCGGAGGCCGGGACCTGCGAAAACACAAGCAGACCGAAACCGACCGCCGCCAGAGCGGCGCCAACCGCGAGCAACACGCCTGACGAGATCCTTGCCGATTGCCGTTCTGCGCTCCCGGCCGGCGAGGTGCGTTCCTTCGCCAGCCATCCGCCGATCAACAAGGCCATGCCCGGAATTGCGGGGATGGTGTAATACTCCTGACGGGTCGAGAAGCTGAAGAAGCCGACAATCACCAGGCTCCACAGAATGGACAGCAGGTTGGCCCGCTGTTGGCGCGACATGTTTGAGTGGAACTCCCTCCACCGCCGTGGCACTTCCATCAGCCCTTGCGGCACAAAGACGCTCCACGGAATCAGCCACACGATCAGCAGTGCCCAGAAAAGCAGCAGCGGAACCGTGTCGTAGTCGCGCGGCACTCGTTTGTTCAAGAAGCGCAGGATATGTTCGTTGACGAAGTAGAACCAGAGGAATCCGCGGACATGGCCCTGCGCGGGATTGCGAATGGCAGCAAGGATGTGCCAGGGGGCAGCGATCGCCAGGAAGACGAGCGCGCTCGAAACCAAGCGCAGCCTGAGCAAGTGTTTCAGATTCCCGGTGACCAACAGATAGACAAAAATTGCGCCAGCCGGGAAGACCAGGCCGATCAACCCCTTGGTCAGAACATTCAGCGCGCAGACCGCGGCCAGCCCCCAGCAGACCCAGCGCGATGGCGGCGACTCCTCCAGCGATTGCAGAAAAAGCCAATAAGTCAGCGTGAGCCACAGCCCAACCAGCACGTCGGGAATCATGAAGCGGGTGAAAAGGTACGGCCCAAGTGCGGTCGCCATCACCAGGGCCGAATCGAATCCTCCATTGGCTCCGAACGCCCACCGGCCAAGCCCGTAGGTAGCCAGAATCATCGCGAGCACACCTAGCATGAGCGGAAATCTTGTGCTCCACTCATTCACGCCGAAGAACATGTAGCTGCTGGCAATGCTCCAGTACATCAGCGGAGCTTTTTCCAGATACCGCACTCCGTTGGCGTAGAGCGTTACCCAGTCGTGCCGCAGCACCATCTCGCGCGCTGCTTCGGCGTGCACAGTGTCCGCATCGTCGAGGAGGGCAGGGGTCGAGAGTCCTACGGCGTAGATCACGAACCAAAGGGCCGCCAGGGCGAGGACCGCAGCTCGCCAGTCGGAAAGCTGGTCCTGGGGATGATTCACGACGCGTTCCACGGACGGGTTGGAGACAGACGCCAAGTTTGGATTCTGGACGAGAACTCTCGATTATAGGTACGAAAAACGCTCTTGTCTCACGTCGGCCGGGCAAACCAGCGATTCGGGGAAGTCCACACCGCTTCCGGGCCGGCTCGTTGCCTCAGTCCGCAGCCACGTCTCTCGCGAGCCCGCGTCGAGCGACCTCTCGGTATATGCCAAGAATTCGCGATACGGAGTCCGTCCACGAAAATCGCTGCGCCTGCTCGTAACCACGCTGTTTCATTCGCGCGCGCAGCACGGGATCGAGCAACGCCTTCTGCATCGCGCGGCGGATTTCAAAGACATTCTCCGGATTTACCAGCAGCGCTGCATTCCCGGCCACTTCGGGCAGGCTCGACGTGTTCGAGGTGACGACCGGAGTGCCGTGCGCCATGGCTTCCAACGGGGGCAGCCCGAAGCCCTCGTAAAGCGAGGGAAACACGAAGAGCTTCGCCACGTCGTAGAAGATCCGCAACACTTCGATCGGCACAAAGCCCAGGAAACGAACATCGTTCTGCACGCCGCTTCGGATCACCGTACGGCGCAGATCCGGGTGACCCGAAAGATCGTCTCCGATGATGATCAGCTTCAGATCGAGCAATTGGCCTTCCTTCTGCAGCTCCGTTTTCAACGCTGAGAAGGCCTCGATGGTGCGCACAACGTTCTTGTGCGGCCGGATCGCGCCCGCGTAGAGCAGAAACGGATAGTTCACCTGATAGCGCTGGGCAATCAGTTCGCGGTCGGAGAGCGTGGCATGCCCGTGCAGGAATCGTTCGTCGATCGCGTTGTAGACAACTTCGATCCGGGAGCCCGCGATGCCCAGAACTTTCTCAATCTCGCATTTCGTGAATTGCGAGACGGCCACGACGCGAGCGGCCCGGCGCAGCGCCCTCCGCGTCAACTGCAGGTGCAATCTGCGGCGCAGCGTCGAACGGTCGCGCGCGCCGTACATGTGCTCCAGCAGGTCGTGCACCGTCACGACATACGGGCAAGGCAGGCCGCGCGGAATCCAGAACAGGTGCGGGATATGCGCGATATCGCACTGCAGCCGCCGCACGATCGCACGGAATTCGATGCTTCCTTTAATCGAGTTCTCGTGGTTTCCCAGGGGGACGGCGTGAAAGTTCTCCGGCAGCGGTCCACATTCACCGACCTTCTCCGACGAGCCGATCAGGATGTATTCGCTTTCGTGATCGAGGCGGGCCAGCGTCTTGACCACGTTGCGGATGTAAGTGCCAACGCCGAATTCCGTCATCCGGCGGATGTCGATGGCAACTCTCACGAATTGAATTTAACCACAGGGTGCATCGAGGGGCACAGAGAAATTGGCTCTGGAAAGGTAGTCCGCGTGCCCGGCAGTCGGTTCAGCGATGGCTCAGCCGGAGCCGTTCCCAGCTTCCATCCGAAGCCCATCCGCCATCGACCGATAGCGTGTGCCCGTTCACGAAGCCGCTGAGAGCGGGATCGGCGAGGAATGCGACCGCCTGTGCGATGTCGTCGGGCCTGGCGAAGCGCGCCATCGGGACACGTCCGGTGATGTCGCTGTCGGAGTAGAGACCTGCGCCTTGTGCGGAATCATCCATCGGCGTCTTCACCCACCCTGGGCAGACGGCGTTGCAGCGGACACCTCGGCCGCCCCACTCGGCAGCCAGCGTGCGGGTCAGGCCGATCAGGCCGTGTTTCGACGCGTTATAGGCGCCACGATCGGCGACGCCAAGCAATCCCGCGACCGACGCGATGTTGATAATGCTGCCCAGACCCTGCTTCAGCATGATGCGGCCGAATGTGCGGCAACAGAGAAAAGGTCCGAGGAGATTGACAGTCATTACTCGCTGCCATTCCTCGGTCGTGATGTCTTCGGCGGGAGTGATGGAGCTCACTCCGGCATTGTTTACGAGCACATCGATGCGGCCAAATCTGGTCATGACTTCATCGGCCATGCGGGTGACTGCTGGTTCGTCGGCGACGCTGCCCAGGGCTTCCAGCGTGTCGGCGCCCAGGGTACGAATTCTGGCGGCTGTTTCGGCGGGCGATCGGAGATCGTTGAGCACAAGCGAAAAGCCGCGCTGGGCAAGGACTTCAGCGGTACGCTGGCCGATGCCTTGTGCAGATCCGGTGACGAGGGCGACTTTCATGGTTGATCCCACTGGTATTCGCGTTCGTCAGGAAATGAAGTTCACCCCAGAGGCACAGGAGAAAGCGACAAAGGAAATCCTTACAGAGTTACTCGGTGGCTCGGTGTCTCTGTGGTGAATACAAGCATCTACGCGCGCACTTCGGCTTGCGCCTTGGCGCGACGCTCGGCGTAGAGCGGAAATTCTTCCGCCAGCTCCATCACCTGGTTCTTGACCTTTGAAAGCACCGCGGGCTCCGCGCGGTGATGCAGCGCTTCGGCGATCCAGTGCGCGATCTGGCGCATCTCACCTTCTTGCATGCCGCGAGTCGTGACGGCGGGCGTCCCGATGCGGATGCCGCTCGGCTTCATGGGCGGATTCGTATCGAACGGAATCGCATTCTTGTTGACGGTGATCCCGGCTTCTCCGAGCGCCTTCTCGGCTTCGCTGCCCAGCATCCCTTTCGAAAAAACGTCAACCAGCATGAGATGTGTATCGGTGCCGCCGGAAATGACGCGGAATCCCTCGGCGGCGAGCGTCTCAGCCATGACCTTCGCGTTCGCAACAATCTGCCGCGCGTAGTTCCGGAAAGTGGGCTGCATCGCTTCGTGGAAGCAGACGGCTTTGGCGGCCATGATGTGAACCAGCGGTCCGCCCTGCATTCCGGGGAAAACGGTCTTGTCGATGGGGGCAGCGAACTCTTGTTTCGAGAGGATCATGCCCGACCGCGGCCCGCGTAACGTCTTGTGGGTCGTCGAAGTTACGATCTGCGCATGCGGCACCGGTGAGGGATGCGCTCCTCCGGCTACCAATCCGGAGAAGTGCGCCATGTCGACCAGGTAGAGTGCGCCGATCTTGTCCGCGATCTGGCGCATGCGAGCGAAATCGATGACCCGGGGGTACGCGCTGCCGCCGCCGATGATGAGTTTCGGACGCTCCCGCTCGGCGATCTTCTCCAGTTCGTCGTAATCGATAGTCTCGTTTTCTTTGGTGACGCCGTAGGGAATCACTTTGTACGTCTTGCCGGAAAAATTCAGATGGTGGCCGTGCGTGAGGTGCCCGCCATGAGCGAGGTTCAGCCCGAGGATTGTGTCTCCGGGCTGGAGCACGGCCGCGTAGGCGGACTGATTGGCCTGTGATCCGGAGTGGGGCTGCACATTTGCGTATTCGGCGCCGAACAATTCTTTGGCACGGTCGCGCGCAAGATTTTCGACTACGTCGGTGAACTCGCAGCCGCCGTAGTAACGCTTGCCCGGATAGCCTTCCGCGTATTTGTTTGTGAACACGGATCCGGCGGCCTCGAGCACGGCTTCGCTGACGAAATTCTCGGAGGCAATCAGCTCCAAGCCTTCATGCTGGCGGCGGGCTTCATTGTCGATCGCGGCGGCGATCTGCGGGTCGACCTCGTAGAGCGGGCGGGACATGGAATTGTTCATAAAGGAGTACCGCAAACATTGTACCTGCAAGGCGGAAGCGCGGACAGGTCATCAGAGAAATCGTTCGAATGTTCCACGTGGAACATTTTGTCACGATAATAATGTACGTATAGTTGAATACGTATACCGCAGTTCAAGTGGCAGTAAAGCAAGCGCTTAGAAGACGGAATGTGAAGCGCCGGCGTAGCGCGCCGCCCCTGGCCGCCGGAGCCCAGGCGGCTTCTCAACCTCTCTCCCTGTGACTCTCATCACTGACCCTCCGGGTCAATCAAAGTACAACAACAGCCGAGAGTCTCGTAGTGAAAAGCGGGTCCAAACTCGACCGTCGGGCTTTCCTGCAGGCTGCCATTGCTGCTGCTGCAGCTGCCGGGTTGGGTTGCAGCCGGAACGGAACTCCCTGGCGATTCTTTACGTTGGAGGAGGCGCGCACTCTGGCGGCGATCTGCGACCAGATGATTCCGCCCGACCATGATCCCGGAGCCGCCTGGGCAGGGGTCGTCAACTACATCGACCGCCAGTTGTGTGGCCCGTTGCGGCGGTTGCGGCAGACCTATCGTGCCGGAATCGCCGCCGTTGACGAGACAAGCCGGCGCCTTCACGCCACTCCGTTCGCTGACCTTACTTCTCCGCTCCAGATCGAGTTCCTGCGGCAGATGGAAGCCGGACAGGTCCCGGCCGGGATTTGGAAGCAAAACTCGTCGCCGGAATTCTTCGGCCTGGTTGTCGATCACACCATGCAGGGCTTCTACGGCGACCCTCGTCACGGCGGAAACCGAGACGGTGTCAGCTGGAAGATGCTGGGGCTGCCGTATCCGCCGATTCGCGGACGGCTGCGCTACGACCTGACGAAATTGTGAATTCCATCCATGGCTCTTAAGCGCGTCAACGCGGTGGTCGTCGGAGGCGGAGCGGGCGGCGGCATCGTTGCCAAGGAACTCGCAGTCGCCGGGTTGAGCGTCGTGCTGCTCGAGCGAGGCAAGTGGTACACGCCGTTCGATGACCGCAAAGACGACCTGCGCAACCAGCGCACCTGTGTCCTGGGCAATTCCTTTGGACCTGACGAAGAGCGCAATCCTCGCGTGTTCGTCGACTCGCGCGGGCAGGAACACATCTCCCGATCGAACGACGGCACTTACAGCAACAACGCTGCCTGCGTGGGCGGAGGCACGCTCAGCTATGGCGCCATGGCATGGCGCTTCCTGGAAAAGGACTTCCGGATGCGTTCCACATACGGAACGGTGGACGGCAGCACGCTGGATGACTGGCCCATCAGCTACGCCGATCTCGAGCCGTTTTACGAGAAGGCGGAATGGGAAGTCGGGGTCTCGGGAGACGATTCGAACAACGTCTTTCGTGCTCCGCGGAAGCGGGCGTTGCCCATGCCGCCGCTTCCGCCGAACCACGAATATCAGTTGCTGAAACCCGCTGCGCTGCGGCTTGGGTTGCATCCGTTCGATCTTCCCATGCTACGGAATTCGGTTCCTTACAACGGCCGAGCCGCGTGCATGCGCTGCCGCTGGTGCGTGGGCTTTGCGTGCGAGGTCGATGCAAAGAACGGAACCCAGAATACGGTGATTCCCACGGCTTTGAAGTCCGGGAACTGCGAGTTACGCCTTGAGTGCATTGCGAAAGAGATCTCGACTGACTCGCACGGCAACGCGACCGGCGTCGCCTACTTCGACCGCAATGGGCGACTCCAGGAGCAGCCGGCGGATGTCGTCGTCGTCTCATGCTCGGCGGTTGAGTCGGCGCGGCTGTTGTTGAATTCGAAAAGCCGGTTGTTTCCCAATGGACTGGGCAACCGCCACGACTGGGTCGGACGGAACCTCCAGGGCCATGCCTACACCGGCGCGGCCGGCTTATTCGACCACGACACCTACGACGACCTCGGTCCCGGCGCTTCGATCGCGATCTGCGACTACAACCACGGCACCCGCGGTTTTATCGGTGGCGGATTGCTGGCGAATGAGTTCATCCGGCTGCCATACCAATTCGCGGGTCTGCGCATTCCGGGAGTTCCCCGCTGGGGTGTTGCCCACAAAGAGTTCATGCGCCAGTTCTACCGGCGCAGCGTCTACGTCATGGGACCGATGCAAGAGATGCCCGTCTTCGAGGCGCGCGTCGAGGTCGACTCCCGAGTGAAGGATCACTGGGGCATCCCGGTGGCGCGTCTTTCCGGCCATCGTCATGAGAATGACGTCATAGGAGCGAAGTTCCTCGCTGCCAAGGCCGAGGCCTGGCTGAAAGAAGCTGGCGCGATAAGGACCGTCGCTTTCGACTGGGTTTCGCGTGATTCGCTCAGCGGCGGGCAGCACCAGGCCGGTACCTGCCGGATGGGGAACGATCCGCGGACCTCCGTTGTCGATCGCTCCTGCCGCATTCACGACGCAGACAACGTGTACGTTGTCGATGGCAGCGTGCATGTCACCAACGGCGGATTCAATCCCGTGCTCACGATCATGGCGATTGCCTATTACGTGTCCGACAACCTGGTGAAGTCATGGAAGGGCACGCATGGGCATTCTTGACGCGCGGAAAAAGATCAGCATGATCCCGGGACGACGACTCTCTCGCGCGCGTGTGATTGCTCCTCTGGCTGCGTCCGTTTTCATCCTGCTCCTTCTGCCCGGAGCAAGCCTCTACTACAGCTACTCCGGCGGGCGGTCGTGTGCCCGCTGCCACGAGATCTGGCAACCCTACCGCGATTGGCACGAGTCGGCGCATCGGAACGTTCCGTGCGCGGAGTGCCACGGAGACGTGCTCACGCTCGATGCCGGGTTTCATCTCAGGAACATCCGCCAGTTGGTCGCTCACCTGCGCGGCCGCGTGCCCGAGCAGGTGCGGATCAAGACGGAAGAAGTTTTCAAAATCGGAGAACGCTGCTCGAAATGCCACCAGGCGGAATACGCGGCCTGGGCAGCGAGTTCGCACAACGCGACGTACAAGCGCATCTTTCTCGACAAGGATCACAACCACCAGCGGCGGTTGATGGACGACTGCCTCCGCTGCCACGGCATGCACTACGAAGGCGGCATCCGCGATCTGGTTACGCCTGTTGACACGCAGGGGCCGTGGAAATTGCTCGACTCCAAACTGGCTGACCGGCCGGCGATCCCGTGTGTGACGTGCCATCAGATGCACCGCCACGGCTCGCCACTGGAACGGCGCACGGGGGAGGAACCGCAGAATCTCGGGCCGCGCCAGGAACTCTTCCGCCCATCCCTGGCGTTGTTTGACCGGCGCCAGCTTGACTACATTCCAGTCGGCCGCCTGCCTCTTCCGCAAATCTACGCAGGAGGTCGCGCCGTCCACATCAGTCCCGATCAGCGACAGGCGCTCTGCTATCAGTGTCACGCGCCGCTGGCGGGCGGACAGGCGGGATCGGGCGATGATCGCACTCCGCTGGGAGTGCATGAAGGACTGAGCTGCCTCGCCTGCCACGATCAACATGGACAAACGACGCGCGCTTCGTGCGCGAATTGTCACCCCCAGCTGTCGAATTGCGGGCTTGATGTCGAGACCATGGACACGACGTTCAAGTCCGCGAAGAGCAAGCACAACATCCACTCCGTTACCTGTCTGGAATGCCACACGAAGGGCGTGCCGAAGAAGAAAAAGAATCGAGCACAGCCGGCCACGCAGTCCTAGTCGAATGCCGTCCTGAGGAAGTTCGCCAGTTGCCAGCCGTCCATGTATTTGAATGGCGTCTCGCCCATCGTGTAGTGCCCGCAGGGGAGGATTGCGACTCTATGGTCGAGGTTGTGGCGGGCGAATTCTGTACAGATCTGTTCGGAAAATTCAGGAAGAAACGTCATGTCGTAGCGGGCATAGATGACCAGCGACTTGCGCGGCCAGCGCGAAAACTTGTCGAAGTAGACCATGGGGCTGATGGCGCGCCAGACATTCCGTAGGTCGTCGAATTTGATCGACGGCTCCAGCCCCTCGCGGATGTGCCGCGTGGATTGTCCATGCCAAACGACATCGGCGTAATAAGTCGAGGCGTGATTAAAGGCGGCCACGCGGATGCGCGGGTCGTGGGCGGCGGCGATGAAGGCATAGCACGATCCGAGGCTGGTGCCGACGATCCCGAGCCGGTTGTAGCCTTGCGTTTCGAGCCAATCGAGGCAGCAGCGTGCGTCGATGACACCCTGGCGAGCGGCGTCCATGGTGCGGCCGATGTTGGCGGAGACAGCATAGTCGGCACGGTGAATCTCTGGCGGACGGCGGATGTCATGGTGCGGCATGCTCAAGCGCAGGACGGCGATACCCATCCAGTTGAAAGCCCGGCACAGGCTGTTGTAGGAGATTGCGTCGGAGTTCCAGTGCGGCAGAAGCACGACGGCGCGCCGTCCGTGAGCCGGAAACCAGCGCGCGTTGGCGAGATTGTTTTCCGGAAACGGGGTAACGACCGGCGAAGTAAATCGCAGAAAGTCGGCATAGGTGCCGCGGACCTTCTCTTCAAGTCTCGGGTCGGGGACTTCGCGCGTACTGTACACCCGAACCTCACGGCGCTCCAGGCGGAAATCCGTCGGCCGGCGGTACGAATAGAAATCGTCGCTCGACTGGATAATGTGGTCGTTGAAGCGAGTGAAGTATCGCAGTAATTCCTGCTGGCTGCTCCCGCCGGGGCCGCCGTTGCGGCCGGGCCAATGCTCTGTAAACTCCACTCCCCATTCCAGCGGACGCACGACACGGTTGTTGTCCACGGACGTGAGCCGGGTCTCCCAGTCGTACATCCATTGGGCGTAGCGGGATGGCATGGTTCTTCAAAAATACACGAGTGGTGCGCGATTGGCGAAAATTGTGAATTGAATGGCGCGATGGAGCAGTGGTTGGTGGTTAGTGATGAGTGGCTGGTAGCCAGAGCCTCAGCTTCCGAGGTAAATCCTCGGTACCCTCTTCGAAATGCTGCACGTGATCTCGTAGGGAATCGTCTCGCAGATGCGGGCGTGCTCGCGGGCATCGACGCTTTTGCCGTTGTCGCGGCCGATCAGAATCACTTCGTCACCAACGTCGACGCCGGAGATGTGGGTCACATCCACCGTGGTCAGGTCCATGGAAACGCGGCCGGCGACCGGAGCGTACTCGCCGCGAATGATCACGCGTCCGCGATTGGAGAGCAGGCGGTGGAAGCCGTCGGCATAGCCGACCGGCAACACGGCGATGCGGCTGCGCTCCTGGGTGACGAAGGTTCCGCCGTAGCCGACGGCCTGTCCCGCGGCAACGTCTTTCACAGCGATCACGCGAGTCTTCCATGAAAGGACGGGACGCAGCAGCTGGGCGGCAACGCCGTTTTGTGTCGAATCCGGCGAAGGCGAGCGCGAGTATCCGTAGAGCGCGATGCCAGGACGGACCATGGTCTGCCACGTCTCCGATCGTGACAGCGTCGCGGCAGAGTTCGCCATGTGGACGAGCGCAGGCCACAGCCCGTTGCTGCGTACAATTCTCAGGCCTTCTTCGAAACGCGCCGCCTGCTTGCGAGTCTTCTCCGGGTCACGCACAGACGCGAAATGCGTGCTGACTCCTTCCAACTGGAGATTCTGGCTGGCGGCTAGTGTTTCGCATAATGCCGAAAGGGCCTCAACCGAGACACCCAAGCGGGTCATCCCCGTGTCGATCTTGAGATGAACTGGGAGACGTACCTGCTTTCTCTGGGCCGCCTTGTCGAGTCGTTCGACATGCCATGGCTCCCAGACGACAGGGGTCAGGTTGTTGGCAACAACTTCGTCTTCCTCGCCCTTCCAATATCCGGTCATGAGGAGAAGGCGTGCGGTGATACCGGCGTGGCGAAGATCCATAGCTTCCTCGGTGCCGGTGACACCGAACCAGGGCGCACCTTCCGATTGCAGCGCCTGAGCGCAGGCTGGAGAACCGTGGCCGTAGGCGTCGGCTTTCACGACCGCGCAGATGCTTACTCCTTCGCCGACAAGGTTCTTCACGGCACGGAAATTGTGGCGGAGGGCGTCGAGAGAAACCTCCGCCCAGGTTGGACTGCTGACAGGGGGTTGCGAATCCTGATGCGGTGCACTCACGTGCCGATTATAACGAGCCGCGAGCACCAGACCGGATGGCGCGCAAAGCACGGGAGTCATGCATCGCCCCGGCCCACAGCCACCCGTTGCCGCGGAGGGGGCGGGCAAGAATGCCCGCCCCACCCACTAGCTAGCGGGACAGTACAAAATTGACCGTGATCTCCGTATCGATCTCGATGGGTTCGTCGTTGAGGAGGTAGGGGCGATAGCGCCACTGGCGAACCGCCTCGAGAGCAGCCTTGATCAGAAGCGGCGACCCGCTGACGACCGTCAACTGCTCAATCGTTCCAGTCTTGCTCACGACCGCGCGCAGAATCACCGCTCCCTGAACGCCTGCCGTACGAGCGATGACCGGATACACCGGCTGTACGCGGTGGATGAGATTGCCTTCCGCCCAGTGCGATACCCGCAACCTGGGTGTCTGGTTGACTGGCGGCGGTGGCGGCGCTA
Source organism: Terriglobales bacterium (assembly GCA_035519435.1). GTDB lineage: Bacteria > Acidobacteriota > Terriglobia > Terriglobales > Acidobacteriaceae > Acidiflorens. Next base: position 33,247 of record DATIWL010000115.1, on the reverse strand, counting down.
CCGCAACGTTATCTCCAAAGGAGTGCGCAATTCCGCGTCGGGCAGATCCAATCCCGCCTGGTACGCCTTCGTTCCCGAGATCGGGAGCTGGAGAAACGCCATGATCGTTCACGATGACCACCCTGTCTGGGATCGTCGGTGGTTGGACAATCTGCGTTCCGCTCATGTTCGTGGACGGAGTGGGATGCCGGCCCTCAGGAACACGCGGCGCCGGGGCAGGGGCCGGCGGCGGGGGCGCAAGCAGAGAGTCGAGGAACCGAGCCTGTGGTGGTCCCTGCACCCACACTACGGGGACGGCGAGCAACAAGCTCAGTGCCAAAGCCTGAAATCCGAACGATGCGAGTGTCGACCACCCGCGGCGGGCGGAGTGGTCCCAAGCGCTTTCCAGTGTGCTGAACATGGTGTCCTCCGAACGGGCCCGCTGTTGCTAAGGACACCTCGTGGTCGGATTTTGCTCCCCACGGCAATAGCTCTTTCAACAAAGAAAAAAGGCCGCGTATGCACGCGGCCTTGAGGAACAAAAACGTTGGCGACGGTGTCGCTATTGCTTGGGCGGAGTCGTCGTTGCAGGCTTCGTCGCAGGAGCAGTGGCCGGTTTCGTCGCGGGAGCTGTTGCAGCAGGCTTCGCTCCTCCTGCGGCAGGTCGGGCACCGCCTGCGGCCGTCGGCGGCGGAGCAGGTACGCCCGACTTCACGTTGTAGGCCTCGACGACCTGCTGGGTGATGTCCATGGTCTGGCTGATGGTAATCACGGCGCCCTGCGGCCAGGGCTGCGAGGTGTCGAGCAGCACGCCATAGCCGTTGTCGGCGGCGTACTTCATGATCACCGGAGCCATCTTGCCGAGGATACGCTGCATGATCTCGCCCTGCTGGCTCTGGGCTTCCTCACGCGCGTCCTGCATCGAACGATCGAACGCTTTCTGCTTGGCCTCGATCTGCTTGACCAGGGTGCCCTTGGCTTCATCGCTCATCTTGTCGCCCTGGGTGCTGAGCTGCTTCTTGAGGCCGTCGATCTCTTCGCTGGCAGTCTTGAGTTCGGCCTGCTTGGGCTCGAGCTTCTTGCTCAAATTGCCCAGATCACGCTGCCCTTCGTTGGAAGCGGAAATAGCCAATTCAATGTTGATGGTGCCGACTTTCGTTCCGGTCGCGACGGGCGCGGGAGTGGCCGAAGGCGCATTCGGCACGGCGGCGGGAGAAGAAGCGGCGTTGGAAGCCGGAGTGGTCTGAGCCAGCGCGAACAGCGACAGGCAGAACACAGCGGCCACAAGTATTCTTACAACCTTGCTGGTCATTGGATCCTTTGGACTCCTTCGGATTGGTTCCGGACTTGCGAGATGTCGACTCGCCGGGCTCTACCTCAGTTCGCAACCGGGCCGATCAGATATTCGCGGACGCGCGGACGCATCCGTTGCCCGGCTCTTCACGCCGAACCTCAAGCGTGGAAACCACCCAGATTTCATGGGTGTGGACGGTAACGATTATACGGAGGCGGCGGGAAGAGCGTCAAACCGATTGCAGGGGCAGAAGCCAAGATTGCCGAGTGGAATCGTTAGAGCGATTTCGCTGACGAGTGATGGCGGATTCTTCCTCCGGCAATCTACCCGCTAGCCATTTGCCCAGTCCTCTACTTCAGACCCTGGTGAAGAGTTGCGGTCTCATCGTGAAGCAGGCCGACCCGATCAATACCCACGTTGTGTGCCGTGTCGATAACGTCGGCAACAGGCTGGAAATCGATGTCATCGTCGGCCTTCACAAAAGCGACTTTCTCGACGCGAAGGCTATAAATCTCCAATAACCGGTCGTGGAGGCGCTCCCACGTGACCGGTTCTTCGTTGATCTTGACCTCTGGACGACCAGCGCTTTTGCCGTCCCGCACCTGGATCACGATGGTGCGCTCCGGGCCGGGAATCACATGATCCGACTTCTTCTCTTCCTGCGGAATTTGTGCTTCCAGGCCGTATTTCTTTTCCTGGATCACGACCAGCATGAAAATCACGAGCAGCACCAGCAGAACGTCAATCAGGGGCGTGACGTTCATCTGAGGCGCACCAGGGCCTGCCGTTGAGAATGCCATCTGAGTCTCTCCTCTCAGGCACGCGTGTCTGGTGGATTGGACAATCGGGGCGCGAATTTAGTTCCCCGCCAATTTCAGGCGCAGGACGACCTCGCGAGTGCTGGAAATGCGGCCGTAACGTTGCTGTGTCAAAGCGCAGGAGCTAAACGGCAGGCTCGGGCGTTATCGGAGGAGATGGCGGCGGCTCCGATACGGGCGGAGCAACCGGCGGGGGCGGTGCAGGCTTGAGCAATGCAGCCAGGGCGGGATAGCGTTCCGCGAAGAAATACAGGGCATATGCGGGGAAGAAAATTGTTCCCGGCACGCTAACAAGAGCGATGAGGTAGATCAGGAGTGCGAAGGCAACAGTTCCGAGGATGACGGCAAGGCTGATGGTCGTAGCGCTCCAGCTCGCACCCGCCCATACGGCGACCAGAACGATCACGACACACGGGCCAGCGACGATAAGGGTCGGGAAGATCGCGGCAATTCCGAACAGGATCGCCGCGGCAATCGCCAGCACGATCTTCATCAGGATATAGACCGCATATTTGCCGAGTTCGGGCCGCATGAGCGCCAGGAGCCGGCTCCATCCGTCGGCAAAATCAACCTGTTCGATCGCCATGATCGGCACCAGAAAGTCCTTTGCCAGCACCTGGATGACGGCGGCAGCGAGGCCCAAAACCAACAGCAATCCGAAGAGCAACACGAGCCCACCGATCATGCCTCCAGCGTGCGCGGCGGAATTCTTGAACCAACCTGTCGAGATCATGAGAAAGACCGGGATGCCAATGATCACTCCGAGGAAAAACCAGGTGGCAATCATGAAGACCAGCTGCCAGAGAAAGAAGCGCCTGCCAGTGGCATGCCAGCGTTCCCAGCCTGCGCTGATGGAGCACTCGCGGCGGATGACCGACTCGTAGAGGATGAAACGAAAGACGCTGCTGATGTAAAGGAATACGAAGAACAGAAGGATCGCCAGCAACAGGATGGTGGCAATCAAGCCGGCGAACTGCATCAGACGAGCGGGGTCGATGTGCGGCAAACCGGGCGGCAGAAATTCGCGACGCCCTTGCTGTGACTGGGCGAGAATCTGCGGGAGATTACCGAAATTGCAGCCGCCGGTATGGAGTTCGGCGGCGAGAATTCCGACCAATGCGAGCCGGGACCATTGTCCCCAGCGAAAACGGGAGAAAAGCTGTTCCTTGGTGTGCTGGATTGCGGGCTGGATGCAGTCGATGGCAGACAGAGGCACAGGCACCTCGCTCAGGCGCAAGGTAACGCGGCGCGACAGCCGGAGTCAATGACGTCGGGAACGGGGTTTGCGTCGGCACGCGCCAGATCGGTTCGCTTACTCGTAACGGAGCGCTTCCACCGGATCGAGATTGGCGGCGCGCGAGGCGGGAATCAGCGCGCTGAGCACGCCGACAACGAGCAGCACCGTGGTCGAAACCATCAGTGTGAAGAACGAAATCTTGAGGTGGATGTCGGCCTTGCCGGAATCGTCCTCAAACAATGGGCCCATGAGTGGCAGGGTGCCGACGCCGGCTGCGACCACATAAGAAACGAGCACTCCGATCGCGCCACCGAGCAGCATGATGAGTAGTGTCTCGGCCAGGAATTGCGCTTTGATATGCCACTTTCGCGCACCCAAGGCGCGGCGCAGCCCAATTTCGCGGATGCGCTCATCGACCGACACGAGCATGATGTTCATCACGCCCACGCCGCCGATGCCGAGCGTAAGAATGCCGATAAAGATCAAGAGCACCTGCAAACCGATCGTGATTCCGTTGATGACCGGCCGGAACTCCTCGCGCCCGAACATCTGAATGGCTTTCTTATCCGTAGGTGAGAACTGCTGTCGCGTGGCGACGGCGGCCAGTACCTGCGCCATCGCGCGCTGTTCGAACTGCGGCGCGATCGGCTCGAAAATTAGCACAGCCGCGTACTTGGTGTTCCACAGATCGCCGGCGGCGGAATAAGGAATCCAGGCAGAATCATCGTCGCTCGAAAAATAGTTGCTGAGCTGAATCTTGCGCCCCATGGTTCCGACGACGGTGAATCGGACGCCGCCAATGAGTACGGTTTCGCCGACCGCGGGACGCCCACCGAAGAGTTGCTCACGCACGCGTCCACCAAGAAACACCACCCGGCGCCGCTCGAGTTCGTCGAGTGAGTTGATCCAGCGGCCCTCGGACGGCACTTCGTTGCGCATGTCTCCGTACTCGGGGCAGACACCGCGCACCGCAGCCGTCCCCACCATGCGGTTGCCGTAAGCAATGCCGGGACGGCGAACCGTTTCCAGGCAGACATGCTTCACCAGCGGCGCCGTCTCCTTCACCATGTCGATATCGGCCTGCTCGAAGACCACCTTCTTGCCCGCGCGCTGGCCGCCCGGCTGTTCGCTGGTCTGTTGCGGCCAGCAGATGACCGCACCCTTGCCGAAGGCGTTGAAACCGCTGACCAGGATTTCGCGAAAGCTACCGCCGTAAGCGATCAGGAGGGTAACCGTGGCGATCCCCCACACGATCCCCAGCATGGTGAGCGCGCTGCGCGTGCGATTGCGCCGCAAGGCGATCCAGGCTTCGTTGAGGATCTGGTAAAGCATGCTTGCTATCCTCCAGCCTCGTAACGCAAGGCTTCGATGGGATCGACCGCCGCAGCTCGGCGTGCCGGATACAGTGCCGAGAAGATGGCAATGGTTCCGAGGACAAGAAACGCCAGCGCTCCGGTCTGCCACGTAGGCAACAGGCCGGCAAAGAAATCGGGCATCGGCAGCAGGTCCACAAGACCGCAGAGCCCGAAGGCGATCAGCAGGCCGGTTCCGCCGCTGACCAGAGCCACGATCAGCGCCTCGAGGAAAAACTGCCGCAGAATACTGTGCGACGGCGCGCCGATAGCCTTGCGCACTCCGATCTCGCGGGTGCGTTCGCGGACAGCCACCAGCATGACGTTCATGACGCCCAGGCCGCCAAGGAAGAGTGTGACAACTCCCACCGCGCCGAGGAAGTATTTCATGCCGTCGGTCATGGTGCGGAAGGCCTTCGCTTCTTCGACGGTGTCCCAGATCGGGCAGGCTTCCTTGTCGGCCGGATCGTAATTGTGCAGGCGCGCCAGCACTCGGCGCACCTGTCCCTTGCAGGCTTCGTGGCTCTCGACCGATCGGGGGACGACTAGTAACTGATCGAATGTGTATGGCGTTCCGGGTGGTTTGTCGGGGAAATCGCGGCGCATCGCCGTGAAGGGAATGAAAACCTTGTTGACGTCCCAGCCGTCGTAGCTGGAATCCTGTTTTTTTGACGACATCACACCGATGACAGTGAATGGGATGTCGTTCAGGTAGACAAGCTGATTCACCGCCTCGCGGCCAGCAAACAACTGCTTCTTCGCATCGGAGCCCAGGAACGCAACGCGTCGCCCTTCGGCGATGTCGTCTGTGTTGTAAAAACGGCCCTCGCTTATCCCGAGGCTCCGAACTTCGGCAAATTCGGGCATCGAGCCCGTGACGGTGAAGGCGGCGGCATTAAACGCCGTGTGCGACCGGACGTCGTTTTGTTCGAGCTCCGGCAAGGCGTAGCGGCAGTCGGTAGCTTCCGTTTGCAGGTGGGGGATATCGGAGTCGATCCAATGGACAAGCCGTCCGGCGCGTGCTCCCCCTGCCTGCAGGCTAGTGCGCCCATGGAAGACGATCATGATGTCCTTGCCCAAGGTCTCTGCTTGTTTGGCTTGGCCGACCCGCAATCCTTCACCGGCAGCAACCATGAGAATGATCGAAACCACGCCCCAGGCAATGCCAAACATAGTGAGCAACGTGCGCACACGATGTGCCCAGAGGGTTCGGAAGACGTCCTGGACGAGGTCGCGGAATGACATGCAAGAAATTCGACGGTGGGGAAGCAGAAATGAAAGCGGAATCCCCTCCCAGTTACAGATACGCAAGCCAGGGGGCATTAGTTCCGTCAGCAAGCAGGCCTGGAATCAAGAAACCGGCCTATTTTCCGGTGCTTACGGGCAGACGTGAGTTTCTTCCCAGCCAGGCATCCAACTCACGAAGTGCACGTTCGCATTGCAGCCGGTGGCGCTCTTTCCGGTCGCGGATTTGGCGCTCAAGAGATGGCAGGAGATCAAACGTTATGTTGGCCGGCTGGAAATCCTTTGGATCGGCGTTGGTGACGTAGTGGATCAGAGATCCAAAAGCCGTCGCGCGAGGTGGCGGAACCGGATCGGTGCCGGTGGCCAGGGCCGCGGCGTTTGTGCCGGCAATCAACCCCGTAGCGATCGATTCGACGTAGCCCTCGACGCCGCAGATTTGTCCTGCAAAGAACACCGGTCGATGTTGTTTCATTTGTAGAGCCGGCGTGAGCAGCATGGGCCCATTGATGTACGTATTGCGGTGGATTTGTCCGAAGCGAAGGAAACGCGCGTTTTCGAGCCCTGGAATCAAGCACAGCACTCTCGCCTGTTCGCCAAACTTCAGGTGATTCTGAAATCCGACCAGGTTGTAGGAATCGGCGCGCAGATTCTCCTGGCGCAACTGCACGACAGCGTAGGGCCGTTTCCCAGAACGGGGATCGATTAGCCCGACCGGCTTCATCGGCCCGAAGCGTAACGTGTCGCGTCCGCGGCGGGCGATTTCCTCGATCGGGAGGCAGCCCTCGAAATAGTTGAGACGCTCCCAATCCTTCTCCTCGACAGACTGCGCCCCAACCAGAGCATCATAGAAACTGTCGTACTCCTCCTTTGACATCGGGCAGTTGATGTAGTCGGCCGATCCCTTGCCGTAGCGCGCGGCAAGATAGACCTTGCTCATGTCGATAGAGCCGGCATCGACGATGGGGCTGATGGAATCGTAAAAATAAAGGCCGTGTGGGGCGGACGTCCTCGGCCGCGAGAAGTCCGGGCCGGGTACGTCTTCTGCAAGAGCGGAAGAGCTGAGCCTGGAAATGTCGCGCGCCAGGGAATCCGACGTCAGCGGACCCGTGGCGATGATCGTAATGACCGTTTCATCAATGTGCGTGACTTCTTCGCGACGGACCGAAATCAGAGGCTCGCGCGCGATCGACTCCGTCACTTGGCGCGAGAACTCAGTCCGGTCGACAGCAAGCGCGTGTCCAGCGGGCACTGCGCTTGCGCGGGCGATTTCCATCAACAGCGAGCCCGTCCGCCGCATTTCTTCTTTCAGGAGCCAAGGAGCGGTGTTCTCACTGTCGGATTTGAGCGAGTTTGAGCACACAAGCTCCGCAAAATCGGCAGTCTGATGCGCGGGTGTTGTCCGGGCCGGACGCATCTCGAACAACTCGACCGCGACGCCACGCCGTGCGCACTGCCATGCCGCTTCCGATCCGGCAAGGCCGGCGCCGATGATGCGCAGGGGAGCAATCACTGGTCACGCTCTGCCAGCTTGCGCAGGGAATCGCCGCGCAGAATCATGAGTCTCCAGCTCTCAAGAAACTCAGCCCCGACCGAGCGATAAACGTCAATGGCTCGCTGGTTCCAATGCAGGACCTCCCATCCCATCGCAGTGCAATTCTCCTCCAGCGCGATGCTGGCAACACGCGCCATGATCGTCCGGCCAATTCCCCTGCCACGAAACTGCGGCCGCACGAACACATCCTCCAGGTACATGCGGCGACCGCTCCACGTGCTGTAGAAACGCAGGAACACCGCATAGCCCGCGGGCTGGCCGTCCCACTCTGCGATCAGCGCGCGGAATTGCGGGTCCGGACCGAACCCGTCGCGCGCCAGATCGCCGGCAGTGATGCGAACCTCGTCCGGTTCTTTTTCATAGTCGGCGAGTTCCCAGATCAGTTGCCGGAGCAGTGGAGCATCGTCGATGGTGGCAGGGCGAATCTTGAGCATGGAAGTGGCGGTTCGTTCATTATAGAGATGGAGGACGAATGCAGAATGCAGAAGTAAGAATGCAAAAGCAGACCGATTGCAGATTGCAGAGGTCGGGATTGCAGAACGAAAGCCACGAGCCATGAGCTTCGAGCCACGAGCGAACCGGCTACCGGCAGCGCACGGCTCAAAGCTCGCAGCGTCACTTCTGCAATCCGCCATTTGCAATCTAGAGAATCACCCTCTCGTCCCCCACGCGCTTTGTTACCCGCTCGCGATCGAGATATTCCAGCAGCGGGATGGCATACTTGCGGCTGACTCCGGTGAGGTCTTTGAAGCGGGCAACGTCGATTTTGGGCGTGGTGGCCTTCAGGCCGGATATCTTCTGGCGCAGCGCACTGACCGCGCTCTGGTGAAAAACGAGGTCCTCGGCGATTTTGACGAGGACTCGGTCGCGCAGCAGCAACGTAACGATCTTCTGTGCGCGACCTTTGTCGACCTTGAGTCCGGCCAACACTTCTCGCAGCGAGGGAACTTTCAGACCCGCTGAACTGAACGCCTGTTCGATGATCGTCTTCGACTCCGCCTCCTCATCTTGCATCACGACGCCACGGCCGGGCAGATGAACCAGCTCTCCGGTCAGGCTGATCCTTTTCTCCTGCGCGAGCCGCTCCAGCACGGACGCGAGAATGCCGGGAGATGCACCCACGACTTCGCGCAATTCTTCCTTGCCCATCCCGGGCACGAGGGGATTCTTGGCATGGAAGCTCTCGATGCTGCGCGTCACGACCGCGCCCAGTGACTCGATTGCGGGTCCATCCACCAGCAGCTCGCCAACGCGGACGATACTGCCCCGCACAATGAGTTCATCCAGTTCGCGATCGATGTTCTGCGGCCGCCATCCGGTTTCCGCGGTCAGCCTGGAGCGGGATAGTCCTTCGTGCTGCTTGCGCGCGATGCGCGCGTGGAGGATCGATCGACGATCTCCTTCCATCAGAATCTTGAGGAACGCTGCGCGCTCAGGCATTTTTCGCAACGGCGCCGCGTCCAGTACCACTCCGCCGCCGATCGTCACTACGGGCGAGAACTGGCGGAGGATGAAGCGATCACCGGGCAGGAGAAGCGCCGGCTCTGCCAACTTCAGCTGAGCGAAAGATTCTCCACCCGGAGCCGCTTCTTTCTCTCCGTACAGGCTCACTTCTGCGATCGCCTCGGTCGTGTAGGCGTGAAAGTGCACGTGGGCGCGGTCTTTCATTGGCCTGGCGGACTGCAGGAGCGAGACCGAAACATCGATCCGCGAAGTATTCTGAAACGTACCCGGCGGCGCCAGCGTCATTCCGCGAGCCAACTCGACCGTGGAAGCGCCAGCCAGGTTGAGTGCCGTGCGCTGGCCTGCGACGGCCTGATCGGCTGTGTCGCCATGGACTTGAACGCCGCGAACGCGCACCCGTTTCCCGGCCGGAAACACTTCCAGTTCGTCTTCTTTGCGGATTGTCCCGGAGACCAGCGTGCCTGTGACCACTGTGCCAAAGCCTTTCATGGTGAAGACACGGTCGATGGGCAAGCGTGCGAGGGCGGTCGGAATTTTGGCGGAGACTTCTCCCGCCGCTGTAGCCAGCAAGGACTTGAGTTTGTCCAGTCCCGCTCCAGTGAGCGAACTTACCGCAACGATCGGCGAGTGTGCCGGATCGAGAAACGACCCGCGCAGAAAGTCTTCTGCTTCGAGGCGGACGACTTCGAGCGTGTCGGCGTCGACCGCATCGGCCTTGGTCAGCACCGTGATGCCTTGCCGGACGGCCAAGAGCCTGCAAATGTCAAAGTGCTCCCGGGTCTGCGGCTTGATACCTTCGTCGGCAGCGATCACGAGCAAGACAAAGTCGATCCCGCCAATTCCCGCAAGCATATTGCGGATGAAACGCTCGTGGCCGGGGACGTCGACAAAGCCGAGACGGAGAATCTCACCGTTGGGGCTGGGCAACTCCAGATGAGCGAAGCCTATGTCGATGGTGATCCCGCGGCGCTTCTCTTCCTGCAAACGGTCGGCATCGATGCCGGTGAGGGCTTTGACCAGCGCCGTCTTTCCGTGATCTATGTGCCCGGCGGTACCGACGATGACGGATTTCATTGGGGAAATGCTTTTTTGATTCTCTCCCAAGTCACCTCCAACGTCTCCGGCAGGACTCGCGTTTCGCCGATCACACTAACGAAGTTGGCGTCGGCAACCCATCGCGGCAGGATGTGCATGTGAAGGTGTCCGGCGACGCCCGCGCCCGCGGCCTTTCCCAGGTTCATTCCGAGATTGATCCCATCCGGGTGATACAGGGATCGCAAGACAACCTCCATCCGTTGCGAGAGCTCCATCATTTCCTGCGCTGCGTCAACGGGGAGCTTATGAAGCTCGTCCAAGTGCGCATACGGCACGATCATGACGTGCCCATTGGTATAAGGATACGTGTTCAAAATGATGTAGCAATACCGACCCCGGTGGACGATGCGCGCTTTTTCGTCGGTTTCGTCGGGAGCAGTGCAGAAAATGCAGGCGGCGGCCTGCTCGGCGCCGGTTACGTAGGCATAGCGCCAGGGAGTCCAGAGATAGTCCATGCGCGGAAGGGTAGCAGACTGGCTCCGTAAAGCGGTAAAGGCAATGATTTCAGCTGATCGGCCTGCAGGTAACAATTACCGGCAGGACGTGAAGGACGGGGAATGTCACAACCATGTAAATTTCGGGGTCGAAAGCGGCACCCACGAGATTGGCGTTTGACACTGTTCTAAAGCGGTTGCTATAGTCGTGAAGTCCCCTTTGGACGCGGGTTCGAAACGTCGTTCCGGCAAGCTGGGATTGTCCTAGGGTCGTCCGCCAGGGCGGCCTCAACGCAACCAAAGACCACGCCAGCAGTCGCTACACCCGTCCCGCATCCACCGCGCACGCACGCGTGCGAGGACCCCAGAGAGGCCATGACTTTGCTCGACGACAGCACCGCCCGCAACCTCGAACCCATTGAATCCATGACCAACGCTACTGACACTCTGACCAGCGGTCCGGCCGTAGTGGAGAACCCGGAGCCCGCACAACCCGAACTTGCAGTTCAACCCGAAGCAGAAGAGCCCAAGGCGTCCGCGCTGGAAGCTCCCGCCGGCGTCACCGACGATTTCGCCGCCGCGCTGGAGAACTTCACTACCGAGACCGAGGAGGCCGTTGGCGAAGATCACGTGATTCACGGCACGGTGATCAAGCTGACGCCGACCCATGTGGTAGTGGACATCGGTGCGAAGTCGGAAGGCATGTTGCCGCTCTCGGAAGTACTCGATCATGAGGGCAAGACTCACTTCCAGCCCGGCGACCCCATCGACGTGATGCGCGAAAAAGGGGAGACGGAAGAGGGTTACATCAACCTCTCGCATCAGAAGGCGCAGCGGTTGCGGGCCTGGGACGAGATTGAGCGCGCCCATAACGAGAAGAAGCCGATCAAGGCTATCGTCGTGGACCGCATCAAGGGCGGGTTGACGGTCGATATCCTCGGTGCCCGGGCGTTTCTCCCCGGCTCGCAGGTGGATCTGCGGCCGGTGCGCAATCTGGACGGCATGAAGGGCCAGGCGCTGGACGTCGCGGTTATCAAGCTGAACAAGAAGCGCGGCAACATCGTAGTTTCACGCAAGCAGCTTCTCGAGGAAGAGCAGGCAGAAAAGCGCGGCAAGACCCTCGAGCATCTGGACGAAGGTGCAGTGCTTACGGGCGTGGTCAAGAACCTCACGGAGTACGGTGCTTTCGTGGATCTTGGCGGAATTGACGGTCTCCTGCACATCACGGACATGTCCTGGGGACGCCTGACGCATCCCCGCGATCTGGTGAACGTTGGCGATCAGATCCAGGTGAAGGTTCTGAAGTACGACAAGGAAAAGCAGCGCGTCTCTCTCGGCTTCAAGCAACTCACTCCAGATCCATGGCTGGATGCCGAACACCGCTATCCGGTGGGCGCGCACGTGGCTGGACGCGTCATCAGCGTGACCGACTACGGAGCTTTCGTGGAACTGGAGCAAGGCATCGAAGGCCTGGTGCACGTCAGCGAAATGACGTGGTCCAAGCGGATGAAGCATCCTTCGAAACTGGTCAATGTCGGCGATCAGGTCGAGTGCGTGGTGCTGAGCGTGAATCCGACGGAGCGCCGGATTTCGTTGGGCATGCGCCAGCTTGCGGCGAATCCCTGGGACACCCTGATAGACAAATATCCGGTCGGCGCGACTGTCGAAGGCCGCGTTCGTAACCTGACCGAGTTCGGTGCTTTCATTGAGATCGAAGAAGGCATCGATGGTCTCGTCCATGTCAGCAACCTCAGCTGGACCAAGCGCGTGAAGCATCCCTCGGAAGTCCTGAAGAAGGGCGACCGGGTGAAGGCCGTGGTCCTGGCAATCGAGCCGGACAAGCGCCGCCTGTCGCTGGGCGTAAAGCAGCTGCAGCCGGACGTCTGGGACACCTTCTTCGAGCAGCATCGAGTGGGGGACATCGTGCATGGCAAGGTCCTGCGGGTAGCGAACTTCGGCGCGTTCGTCGAAATCGCCGACGGAGTCGAGGGCCTATGCCACAACTCCGAGGCGGTCGATAACAACGGCCAACCCATGCATCTGGAGCCCGGCCAGGAATTTGACTTCAAGATCATCAAGATGAATCAGGACGAGAAAAAAGTCGGCCTGAGCATCAAGGCGGTCGGCGAAGAAGCTTCTCGCCAGGAAGTCGAGTCCTACAAGCACCCGGCGTCTTCCACCAGTTCGACGATTGGCGAGCTGATTTCGTGGAAGCGGGCGGGCGGGGACAGCAACTGATCTTTTCGTTGACCAAGGAAATCAACGGGCCGCCAACGATGGCGGCCCTTCTTGTATCTACGCCTGGGGGGCAAACTTCACTTCCATCTGGCGGCGATCTTCGTCGCTAACCTGGAACAACTGCCGCGGCTGCAGCGCCATCATCCGGGCGAGAAAGACCTCGGGAAGCTGCCCGATTCGCGTGTTGTACGTCGCGACGTCGTCGTTGAAAAACTCACGCCGGTCGGCAATGCGCTCTTCGAGTTCCGAAATGCGCTTCTGCAGCATGAGGAAGTTCTGATTTGCCTTGAGGTCCGGATACCGCTCGGCGACCGCGAACAAGCCGTGCAGCGCCCCTGTCAGGAGCAGATCGGCATGCGCCTTCTGGATTACGCTGCCCGCGCTCATCGAGGCTGCGCGTGCCTGCGTTACCGCCTCCAGCGTCTGGCGCTCGTGATCCATGTAGCCCTTTACGGTGGCCACAAGATTCGGAATCTCGTCGTGCCGCTGCTTCAGTAATACGTCGATGTTTGCCCATGCCCGGTCGTTGTCGTTCCGCAACCGCACCAACTCGTTGTACAGAATGACGACGTAGATCAATGCCCCGACGACGATCAGTCCAATGGCCGCCGTCGTCAGAATCGACATCCCCATGCGTTTGCTCCTAGAACATATTCCAATGCGCTAACAACAACGCCAGGCAGACGACCGTCAGCGCGGCGCCGCCCAAGACCATCTTGAGCGATCTTCCGCGCACGGCACTCGCAGCCTTCCGCTCTGGCTGACACGAAATCAGGAAGGTGGGCTCGGTTTCGCCTTTCCGAATCAGATTCCGGTCGCCTTCCCCGGACGGTTGCGGGTTCTCCGTGCAAGTCCCGGATACAAAACACTCTTCTCCGGGCCGGATCACATATTCTCGCAGCCGGAACCGACCCTCAGCCGCGTGGGGATGCAGTTGAGCGAGAATCTCCTGCTGTAGCGGCATCGCCTGCATCGTCTGAAACCGCGACAGAGCCTGCTGCCGCCGCGCTTCCTTTTCCGGATCCGCCAGCGGCCCGGTCGAAGCCAGCACCTTGGCCAGCGCGCCGAAAGGAAGTTGGCCTGTCTGTTGAACATCTGGGAGCGCGTGCAGGAACTGCTGCAGAGCTTCCGCCGCCTGCTGTTTTGCGGGATCGAGCGATCCCCGCTCCAGTTTTTGGTCGAGCCTGTGGCCGAGATACTGTGACACAGTATCGGTGAGATGGTGGGTCTGTGCGCAGGTAACGTAATTCAGCAGTTGGACATCATCGCCGGCTGCCGCTGGATTCGCCGAACTCACCACTCGTTCCTGCGTCGGCTGCAAGTCGAACTCTGCTGCATGCCCATCTACGAGCACGCGGCCGGTTTTGTCGGCGACATAGAATTGAAGGCCGTCCGCGTCGGTGCAGATCCTCTCCCACGACGCGCTCCGATCGCGCGTTTTCCACTGATCGATCTCAACACGGTACAGACAGCACGGAGTCCTCGTCAGCGGGCTGCTGAGAAGGCTCGCGCCTTCCGCTTGACCGCCGATGTGCGTAAATCCCATGGACAGGCTGCGGATCGGCATGCGCGGCGTATCTGCCAGCACCTTGTATTCACGGAAGTTGCGGAAACCTTTGTAGAAGAGATACAGCCCCACGCCTATTCCGAGGATCAACGCGCCACTGGGATCGGACCGGCCGTTCATGTTTCGGGAATGCTAGCGGAAGGTTGGGGCCCGGGCAAGCGCAGTTCCTATTGAAACGTTCTGCTGGAAGCGGGGGCGCTGGGCTGCGGCTACTTGGCTTCGATCCTCAGGTTGATCGAAACCTGCTGTCGGTCGTCAAACTGGCTGACGGTTTTAGTGTCACTCTTACGCCCATTGTGCTGCGCGTAGACTTCGTAATCGACGTTTGGCAACAGAGACGGAAATCGATAAAGACCGTCCGTGCTGACAATGTAGGTCTTTACGGCGCGCGTCCGCGTATTCGTCAGGTATACCACCGCGTTCGGCAGAGGATTATCCGCGCGATCCAGCACCTTGCCCGTCAGGAGACGGGTGTTGTCGCCTTTTGGCTTGCCACCGCCGAACTGTGGTGCTGGCGCTGCCAATATCGAGGCTGACAAGACAAACAGAAGCAAGGCCGCAATGATCGTTCGTAGCTTCATCGTGTCCCCCTTCATGTTAACCAACACAAATACCCTACCAGATTAGATGCAGCCCGATATCGGCCCGCTCATCATTCTCAATGTGGACGGTTACCTCCGGGCCAGCCCTTAAGTGCTTGCCAGAAGGCAACTTATAGTCTTTCAAGTCAGCCCAAACAACGTAATCCGTCTTTCCCGCCGGAAGGCGCTGGGCAAACTCGCCGCTGTGATCAGAATACAGTTCCCATCGCGCCTTCTTCTCGTTGACACGGCGGATTTTCACCTTCACGCCGTACACTGTGCGGCCATCAGGATCGAAGACCGTCCCGAAGATCAGAGCAAAAGGTTTCTGCTTGGAATGTTCACCGGCATTGGCCAGACAGGGAAGAGCGATCGCGGCCAGGAAAAAAAGAATGGCGCAGGCTGCGTGGCTCGATCGGAGACAGGAGCGGAGGGGAACACGATGGGCAGGGGCTCTCAGGACTCGTCTCCGTCGTCCGAGTCCTCATCGGATTCGGCGTCGTCCTCGTCTTCGTCGTATTCTTCGTCCACCGGTTTCAGTTCGATGGGGTTGGTGGTGATGACCTCGAAGTCGGTGCCGCACTCCGGGCACGAGACGACCTCGCCTTCGTCGACTTCGTCTTCTTCGATGTCGAGATCAGTCTCGCATTCTGGACAGTACACCATCAGTGCCTCCACACTCGGGATACCCTGATATATTTAGGTTCTCCTTGGGCCCTGTCAAGAGGTTCGGGAGGAAATCCAGCCATGTCAGATGCATCTCGTAGAAAAGGGATTCGCGGGAGTTTCGTCTTGTCCGCGGCCGGCGCGATCTGCCTGCTTGTTCCGGGAATCGCACGGGCCCAGGGATCGTCGAGCGCAGTTGCCGACCCGAAAATTGCCGCCGCTCTGAAGGATGTTTCCCCCGACCATGTTCGCCAGACGATCGAGAAACTCGTCAGCTTTGGAAACCGTTCCACGATTTCGCCTCAGGATGACGAATCCATCCGGGCCGGCAAGGGAATCGGTGCTGCTCGGGAATGGATCAAGTCGGAGTTTGAACGCTATTCGGCAGAGTGCGGCGGTTGCCTGGATGTGAAGACGGACGCATTCATCGAACAACCCGCCGACCGGATCAAAGTCCCTACGCAGATCACAAATGTCTACGCCGTACTGCGCGGCAGCGATCCCAAGCAGGCCGACCGCATCGTGCTTGTGACCGGACACTACGATTCGCGCAACAGCGACACCTTTAACGTCATCGATCCGGCGCCCGGCGCTAATGACGACGCCAGCGGGACTGCTGTCAGCCTGGAATGCGCCCGCGTTTTGAGCAAACTGAAATTCCCTGCCACCATCATCTTTCTCACCGTGGCCGGAGAAGAACAGGGGCTGAACGGCAGCAAACACTTCGCGCAAATGGCAAAGCAGGGAGGATGGAAACTGGAAGCCGCCCTCAACAACGATATCGTCGGAGGAGATCGCAACGCCCAGCAGGACGCGAGTGTGGTTCGTGTGTTTTCGGAGGGTCTACCGAATGCGGCCACTGAGGGCGAAATTCGCCGCATCCGGGCGCTCGGCGGCGAGAGCGATTCTCCTTCCCGCGAACTGGCACGCTACATTGCTGACACCGGACGGTCCTACCCCGGGAGTCTTAGGCTTTTGCTCATTTTCCGGCTCGATCGCTTCTTGCGGGGAGGAGATCACTATTCCTTCAACCAGCAGGGGTTCGCGGCGGTCCGTTTCAGTGAATTTCGCGAAGATTACAACCACCAGCATCAGAATGTACGGACGGAAAACGGCATCGAATATGGCGACCTTCCGAAGTTTGTGGACTACGACTATGTGGCGGCCGTGACACGCGTGAACGCGGCTGTTCTGGCATCGTTGGCATCGGCGCCAGCCGCACCCGCCAAAGTGAAGATGTTGACGAAAGAACTCGAGAACGATACTCGCCTGACGTGGGAAGCCGTGCCGGGCGCGACAAGCTACGAAGTGCTCTGGCGCGCCACAAGTGCACCGGATTGGGAGCACGTCCAATCAGTGGCCGGTACAGGTGCAACTCTTCATGTTTCGAAGGATAATGTGATATTCGGGGTGAGATCGGTAGATGCGGCAGGCCATCGCAGTCTCCCCGTCGTACCCGAGCCGGAAAGATAGTGGATAGTGAATAGAAAAGTTTTGGGACCCGCTATCCGCTAATCACGATTCACTGAACTCATGTATCGCGGACGAACCATCTCGCTGAGTTTCCCGCCATTCACGCCTTGGGTAAAAAGGATCGTCCTCGCCTGCGCAGGGATCTACTTCCTTCAAGTTGTGCTGGGGGTCATCGCTCCAAATATCGCCAAGTACATCATCCCGTACTTCGGCCTGCTGCCGGCCGCCGTGACGCGCGGCTACATCTATCAGGTCGTGACCTACTCCTTGCTGCACGGCAGCCCAATGCACCTGATCATCAACATGCTCACGCTCTGGATGTTTGGATCGCAAGAGGAGCAGGACTGGGGATCGCGCAGGTTTGTTGAGTTCTATCTTTTCTGCGTCATCGGTGCGGCGCTGGTGACGCTGGTTGTTGCCTACATCGGATGGGGCATGGACATCTATACGCCCACTGTGGGAGCGTCGGGCGGGATCTACGGGCTTCTGGTTGCCTTCGGAATGCTCTACGGCGATCGCGAGATCTTCCTGTTCCCGTTCCCGGTGGCGATCAAAGCCAAGTACCTGGTGGCGATCCTCATCTTCATCGTTCTGATTTCCGCCTTCCAGCCCGCGCATGGCAGCGTGGCCAATTTCGCGCACCTGGGCGGTGCGCTATTCGGATTTCTCTACCTGAAGATGCTGCCAAAGCGCGGGCTGAGCTATGCCGCGTCGGAACGCTACTTCGGCCTTCGCAACTCCTACTATCGCTGGAGACGGAAACAGGCCGCGAAGAAATTCGAAGTTTACATGCGCGACCATGACCGAAAAGTCACTTTCGACGAGCACGGCAACTACATCCCGCCGGACGATAGCGACAAGACCAACGGCGGATCAAAGTCAGGGTGGGTGAATTAGCCGGCCGCCGCCGACTTCCAGCTACTCGAAGTTCGCTACGAACGCAGCAAATACGCGGCCTGGAAGGGCAGTATCTTTCGCTTTTCCTTTGAAACCCAAATCGTGACCTGCCCCCCCGACACTCAGCAATTCCTTCCTGGCGGGTATCAATTCGAGTGCCTTGTTCATTTCGTCAATGCTTCCGAACGGATCCCGCCTTCCATGCACGAACAGGCATGACGTGCGCAGCTTGGACAAATGTTGCGTCCGCAGCTGCTCGGGCTTGCGCGGCGGGTGCAGCGGATAGGAGAGCAGTAGCAATCCTGAAACGAGATCGGGCTCCTCAGCAGCGAGCATCGTGGACTGGCGGCCGCCGTAGGAATGGCCTCCAAGAAATACCCGCCCGGTGACGAGCTGTTGCATGACCCGCACCGAATTCCGCAGGCCGTCGCGATCACGCGCCGCATCGCCCGGAAACGGTGGTCCGGTGGGCCGCTCCTGCCGGAAGGGAAGATCGCACCGGAGCACAGTGTATCCGTGAGAGTTGAAAGCTTCCGCGAGAGCCTCGAGCAAAGGAGCGTTGCGGTTCGATCCCGCTCCGTGGACCAGGATCAGGCCGTTGCGGTTTGAAATCGCGGGCGAGTGAAGAAACCCGCGAACGTGGGGGTCGAGCGAATCGTCAACGAAGACTCTTGGATCAGCGTTGTCCACAGCCAATGAATCTCGTACGGCGATGCAGCTAGGGCCGCTGCCGGCGAACCTTGGGGCGCGCCCGATCGCTTTCGCCCACGGTGTGCAGTCGCAGGAAGTTTGTTGCGCCCTCGGTCAGCTTCGTCCCCGCAACCAGTCCCAGCACGTCTCCTTTGCGGATTGCACCGCGCGACAGGAGCTCTTTCTCGGCGGTCTTTACCATCTCTTCCGCCGAATTCCACTGATTCTTGTGAATCGGATGAACTCCCCACAGCGCGTTCATGCGATTGCACACTTCCAGATTACGGCTGAAAGCGCAGATGCACGCCTTGGGCCGATGCTTGGAAAGCATGCGCGCCGTGTTGCCGCTCTCGGTGAATACGGCGATCGCGGCCATGGGAAGATCATCCGCCGCGCGCGCGATCGATTCGCAAATGGTCTCAGCGATGGAATAGCGATGATTCTCCCGGCGACGCCGCGGAGTTTGCCACAACTGCGTCATGCTCGCTTCCGCTTCCAAGATGATGCGCGCCATCATGGAGACGGACTCGCGGGGAAACTTTCCACTGGCTGTCTCGCCCGACAGCATGACGGCGTCGGTGCCGTCGAAAATTGCATTGGCTACATCGCTTGCCTCCGCGCGCGTTGGCCGCGGGTTCTGCGTCATCGACTCGAGCATCTGGGTGGCCGTGATCACCGGACGCCGCCAGATCGCGGCGCGCTGAATGATGCGCTTCTGAATGATGGGGACTTGTTCAGGGGGCAGCTCGACGCCCAGATCGCCGCGAGCAATCATGACTCCGTTGGCGGTCTCGAGGATCTCTTCCAGCCGCTCGATCGCTTGTGGTTTTTCCAGCTTGGCCACAATCGGAACGGAGCGTCCGTATTCGTGCATCAATTCCTGCGCCAGGCGAACATCGTCCGCGGACCGGACAAACGATAACGCCACAGCATCCACACCGTGCTCCAGGCCGAATTTCAGATCGGCCTTGTCCTTCTCCGTTAGAGCCGGGATGGACAAGGCGACACCCGGCAGGTTGATGCCCTGTTGCTCGGCCAACACGCCGCCGTTCACCACCTCGCATTGAATGTTGTCGCCGTGAATGGCGGCGACCTCCAGTTCGATCCGGCCATCCGACAGAAGCACGCGCGATCCCGGCTCCACTTCGCGCGCCAGGCCGGGGAAGTCAGTCGCGATCATAGACGCACTCCCAGGCAGGTCGCGTGGTGTGATCGTCAGGCGGGCGCCTGCTTCGAGAGTTACGGGTCCGCCATCCTGCAATCTGCCGGTGCGGATCTTCGGGCCTTGCAGGTCCTGGAGTATGCAAACCGTCCGCTTCAGCCGCCGGGCAGCGCGCCGCAGGCGTCGAATCCGGCGCGCGTGTTCCGCGTGCTTGCCATGAGAGAAATTCAGGCGCGCCACGTCCATGCCGAGCTGCAACAGATCGCGTATGGCTGCTTCCGTATCGCACGCCGGACCGATCGTGCAGATGATCTTGGCCCGGCGCTGGCGAAGCGCGTCGCCGTTCGAAGCCGTGGGAGCGGTGGGCAGAACGCCGGCGACAAGGTCGGGTTTCCGTGGCGGCAAGGAGAGCTTTCCTTTCGAGTGAATAACGTGAATATCTACAGCTTACTGCGACTACTGATTGCCGGCTGCCGGCTCCTGCTTGTCAGGCTTCAGTATCTTCTTCAGCCCTCGTGGGAACAGCATGGCGTTGAATTCAGCGCCAATCAACACCACGAGCGAGATCAGGTACATCCACACCAGAAGGGCGATACTGACACCGAGCGATCCATAAATGATGCTGTAGTCGGCGTAACGCTGCAAGTACCAGCCGAAGAGCGCCGTCGCTCCGAGCCAAAGTCCCGTAGCCAACGCGGCTCCCGGAAGGACGCTATGCCAGGGTTGGGTGCGGGGAACAGCATTATGGTAGATCAACTGGATGACTGCAATGCTGGTCAGAATGGCGATCGCCCAACGGATGATGACCCAGAGCAAAAGCACCAGCGGGCCGAGTTCATGATCGATGTGGAACAGGATACGCGTCTCGATCCGGGAACCGAAGGCTACCAGAATCGTCGCAAATGTCAGCGGCAAGCCTGCCATGAGCACGAGGGAGATCGCAATCAGACGTTCTTTGATCAGGCCCCACGTCTTGGGCAGCTGATAGGCGCGCCGGAATCCCTCCATCCACGAAATGACCACGCCGGAGGCGGTCCACAACGTCAGCAGGGAAGCCGTGATCAGTAACCCGACGGGGCGGTGGGCCGCCCCTTTGAGATACGCAAGCGCCGTGGCGGTTCCTGCCGGCAAGATTCGTCCTAAAGCGTAGGAGATTTCGCGCAGATAAACTTCGCCGCGACGAACCGTTACCAGCACAGATCCAAGCACGAGGAGCGCGGGAAAGAACGTGAGGATGGAGGAATAGGCGGAGGCTTTGGCGATGGCAAAGGCGTCGTGTTCGAAGGCACGCCACACCGAAAGCCGGAACAGGCGCCAGAATCGCGCCAGAGCCGGCGCTACGATGAGTCCGCCCGGAAAGGGTTCCGGACTGGCTTTCGGATCCCGTGGCGGCTCGATCAAGTGCTGTGGTTCAACCGCGAAAGCCATGTGTTGACAAGAGCAAGGGGCGACTTGCGCCGCCCCTGGGATCGTTGTTTTCTTTGTTACTCGGCGGCCAGCTCTTCGGTTTCACCCTCATGCCGCATGAGTTCAAGCGCTCGCTCCGCTTCCTCGTAGGCCTGCGAGACTTCCTCCTGCACCTTCTGTGCCGCTTCCTCCATCTCGGGAGAGAGCCGCACATTGCGATAGTACTCCATGCCGGTGCCGGCAGGAATCAGCCGGCCCACGATGACGTTTTCCTTCAGGCCGCGTAGGTGGTCGACCGCTCCCTGGATGGAAGCTTCGGTGAGCACACGCGTGGTCTCCTGGAACGATGCCGCCGAGATGAATGAGTCGGTCGACAACGACGCCTTGGTGATGCCCAGCAGCAGCGGACGGCCGGTGGCCGGTTTGCCACCCTGCGCGATGACCCGTTCGTTTTCCTCGCGGAAGCGGAACTTGTCGACCTGCTGCTCGAGCAGAAATTGTGTGTCACCCACATCCTCGACCTTCACCCAGCGCATCATCTGCCGGACGATTACCTCGATGTGCTTGTCTGAGATGTTCACGCCCTGCAGCCGGTAGACTTCCTGGATTTCGTTCACCAGATAAGCCTGCAGCTCCTTTTCGCCAAGTACGGCCAGGATGTCGTGCGGGTTGAGCGGGCCGTCCATGAGCGGTTCGCCCGCCCGCACACGTTCCCCTTCCTGCACGTTGATGTGTACGCCGCGCGGAACGGAATATTCCTTCTCCGTGCCGTTGTCGGCGGTGACGTAGAGCTTGCGCTGGCCTTTCGAAACCTCGCCGAAGCGAACTACGCCGTCGATTTCGCTGATGACAGCGGTTTCGCGTGGCTTGCGGGCTTCGAACAGCTCGACCACACGCGGCAAACCACCGGTGATGTCCTTTGTTTTGGTGGTTTCGCGCGGGATCTTCGCCAGCACGTCGCCTGGATAGACCGTGTCGCCATCCTGCACCATCAGGTGAGCGCGGGAAGGCATCAGATAGCGCTTGCTAGCCTTGCCCTTGATCACGATGGCCGGCTGGCGCTTCTCGTCCGGCGAATCGGCGACAACGTGACGAGACAGACCCGTCACCTCGTCGACTTCTTCGTGGAGAGTCAGGCCTTCCTGTAGGTCCTTGAACTGGACCGTGCCACCGATTTCCGTCAGGATAGCGAAGGTGTACGGGTCCCACTCGACCATCACCTGCCCGAGTTGAACCTGGTCTCCTTCGTTGACCTTGACCTTGGCGCCGTACACGACCGCATAGCGCTCGCGCTCGCGGCCCTTGTCGTCGACCACCGCGATCGAGCCCTGGCGATTCATGACGACGAGGTCGCCGGTCTTCGACTTCACCGTCTGCAGGCCGACGAAGCGCACGATGCCGTTATTCTTGGCATCGAGACGCGACTGCTCGGAGACTCGCGACGCCGTGCCGCCGATGTGGAAGGTACGCATCGTGAGCTGCGTTCCGGGTTCGCCGATCGACTGCGCTGCGATGACCCCGGTCGCTTCGCCCAGCTCCACGAGCCGTCCGGAAGCCAGGTTGCGTCCGTAGCACATGACGCAGACACCGCGCTTCGATTCGCAGGTCAGCACGGAGCGGATCTTCACCCTCTCGATGCCGGCCGCCTGAATCGCACCTGCCAGGTCTTCGGTGATTTCCTGGTTGATGTCGACGATGACGTTGCCGTCGTAGTCCTTGATCTTCTCGAGCGACACGCGGCCGACGATGCGGTCGCGCAGCGGCTCGATGATTTCGCCCGCTTCCACGATACCGGAGACGAAAATGCCGTCGACAGTGCCGCAATCGTACTCGCTGATAATCACGTCCTGCGCCACGTCGACCAGGCGCCGCGTCAGGTAACCCGAGTCGGCGGTCTTGAGCGCCGTGTCGGCCAGACCCTTGCGGGCGCCGTGCGTCGAGATGAAGTACTGCAGCACGGTCAGGCCTTCGCGGAAGTTGGCCGTGATCGGCGTCTCGATAATTTCGCCCGACGGCTTCGCCATCAGACCGCGCATGCCGGAGAGCTGGCGGATCTGCTGTTTCGATCCGCGGGCGCCGGAGTCGGCCATGACGTATATCGGATTGAGCGCGCCTTCCTTGTCGGCTTTCTGCATCTCCGAGAACATTTCGTCGGCGACTTTCTCGGTAATGCCCGACCAGATCTCGATGACTTTGTTGTAGCGCTCTCCGTTGGTGATCGCGCCGTCGAGATATTGCTGTTGGACGTTGACGACCTGTTTCTCGGCTTCTCGAACCAGAACTTTCTTATTGTCCGGGATGACCATGTCGTCGATGCCGATCGAGAGCCCCGCGCGCGTGGCAAAACGGAAGCCAAGCGACTTGATCTCGTCGAGCATCTTGACCGTGATTTCCAGTCCGAACTTCAGGTATCCGAAGTTCACGAGCTGGCCAATGCCCTTTTTCTTGAGTAGGCCGTTGATGTAGGGCATGCCCTCGGGAAGGTTGTCATTCAGGATGGCGCGGCCGACGGTCGTGTTCAGGTATTCGCGCTTGTACTGTACCGGCTCGGTGTGCGTGATGTCCTGATCGTCATAGGCCTGCGTCATGTCGAGCACCTCGCCCGTGTAACGCAGGCGAATGGGCGTGAGCGTCTCGACCTCTCCCATTTCGAGCGCGATTAGAACTTCCTCGATGTTGGCGAACGAGCGGCCTTCGCCCTTCGCTCCCGGTTTCGCCTTGGTCAGGTAATAGAGACCCAGCACCATGTCCTGTGTGGGCACGGTGATCGGCTGACCCGACGCCGGCGAGAGAATGTTGTGCGACGACAACATCAGCACGCTCGCCTCAACCTGCGCTTCCGGCGAAAGCGGAATGTGGACTGCCATCTGGTCGCCGTCGAAGTCCGCGTTGAACGCCGTGCAGACGAGCGGGTGGATCTTGATTGCCTTGCCTTCGACGAGCACCGGCTCAAACGCCTGAATACCCAGGCGGTGCAGCGTAGGAGCACGGTTCAACAGGACCGGGTGATCCTTGATGACTTCCTCAAGAATGTCCCACACGATCGATTCCTGCTGCTCGACCATTTCTTTTGCCTGCTTGATGGTCGTGCAATGCCCGGTCTGCTCCAGGCGGTGATAAATGAATGGCTTGAACAGTTCGAGCGCCATCTTCTTGGGCAAGCCGCACTGGTGCAGCTTGAGTTCTGGACCGACCACGATGACGGAACGCCCGGAGTAATCCACGCGCTTCCCGAGCAGGTTCTGGCGGAAACGTCCCTGCTTGCCTTTGAGGGTGTCGGAGAGCGACTTCAGCGGGCGGTTGTTCGCGCCGCGCAGCACGCGTCCACGCCGTCCGTTATCGAACAGCGCATCAACCGCTTCCTGCAACATGCGCTTCTCGTTGCGCACGATGACTTCCGGCGCGTGCAGGTCCATCAGCTTCTTCAGCCGGTTATTGCGGTTGATGACCCGGCGGTACAGGTCGTTCAGGTCCGACGTGGCAAAACGTCCGCCGTCGAGTGGAACCAGCGGCCGCAGCTCCGGCGGGATCACCGGGATCACGTCGAGAATCATCCACTGCGGCTTGTTGCCGCTCTTGCGGAAAGCTTCGACCACCTTCAGCCGCTTGGCGTACTTCAGGCGCTTCTGCAGCGAGGTCTCGTTCTTCATCTTCTCGCGCAGTTCGTTGGAGAGAGAATCGACCTCCACCCGCTTGAGCAGCTCTTTAATCGCTTCCGCGCCCATCATGGCCTTGAAGCCGGCGGGACGGTATTGCTGGTCGAGTTCGCGGTACTTGGCTTCGTCCTTGATGACCTCGCGCTCTTTCACGGGCGCGTCACCAGGCTCGATGGTCACGTAAGCTTCGAAGTAGAGAATCGCTTCGAGATCGCGGAGCGAGATGTCGAGCAGGTGCCCGATGCGGCTGGGCAGGCCCTTGAAGAACCACACGTGCGAGCAGGGCGAGGCCAGTTCGATGTGACCGAGCCGCTCGCGGCGCACTTTGGACAAGGTGACCTCGACGCCGCACTTGTCGCAGATCACGCCGCGGTGCTTCATGCGCTTGTACTTGCCGCAGAGGCACTCCCAGTCCGTAACCGGGCCGAAAATACGGGCGCAGAACAGACCGTCACGTTCCGGTTTGAACGTGCGGTAGTTGATGGTTTCCGGTTTGGTTACTTCCCCATGCGACCAGCTCCGGATCTTCTCCGGCGACGCCAGACTGATGCGAATGGCGTCGAAATCCGCAATGGGGTTTGCCATATCAAAGGGGCTCGAACGAAACATGTGCCTTCGCTTTCCTCGGCCGTAGCGCCGCCGCTCGCGGCTCTTGTCGCAGTCGCTAGTCGCTGGTGGCCAGTCGCTAGCGAACTTCTTTGAACCTGGGCGTCCAAGAGCGGAACACCCAGTTCCTTTTCTTCAAAATCTTGTGCAGGTCACTGGCAACGAGCGGCCAGCAACCAGCGACTCAATCCGCTGCCGCTGCCACGGGCTTCTTCTCCATGGCCTTGATCAATTCCACGTCCAGGCAGAGCGACTGCAACTCGCGGATCAGCACGTTGAACGACTCCGGCACGCCCGGCTCCATCGCGGCCTCGCCCTTGACGATGGCCTCGTAGATCTTGGTGCGCCCGTAGACGTCGTCTGATTTCGCCGTCAACAGTTCCTGCAGGATGAACGCTGCTCCGTACGCTTCCAGCGCCCAGACTTCCATTTCGCCGAAGCGCTGGCCACCGAACTGCGCCTTGCCGCCCAGCGGCTGCTGGGTGATGAGCGAGTACGGGCCGATGGAACGTGCGTGAATCTTGTCGTCCACCAGGTGCGACAGCTTCAGCATGTAGATGTAACCGACCGTGACCGGCTGTTCGAACTTGTCGCCGGTCATGCCGTCGCGCAGGTTGGTTTTGCCTGACGTCGGCAGTCCGGAGCGCTCGAGCAGCGCCTTGATTTCCGTCTCGCGGGCGCCGTCGAAGACCGCGGATCCCATGAACACGCCCTTGGCGAGTGTCGGAGCAATGGCTTCCAGTTCGTCCTCGCTCAGGTCGGCAATCGTGTCGGCGAGCACGGTGTCTTTGAACAGAGCCTTCAGATCGCGGCGGATCGCTTCTGCCCGCGTGTTCTGCTGCAGCAGTTCGCTGATCTTCTCGCCCAACTCATGCCCGGCCCATCCGAGGTGGGTCTCGAGAATCTGGCCCACGTTCATACGGGACGGCACACCCAGCGGGTTCAAGACGATTTCCACCGGCGTCCCGTTTTCGAGGTACGGCATGTCCTCTTCGGGCAAGATGCGCGCGATTACGCCTTTGTTCCCATGGCGTCCGGCCATCTTGTCGCCGACGCTCAGCTTGCGCTTCATGGCGATGTAGACCTTCACCAGTTTGATTACGCCTGGTGGCAGCTCATCGCCCTTGGTCAGCTTTTCTTTCTTCTCATTGACGATCTTCTTGAGCACATCGATCTGGCGCGAGGTCATTTCCTCGATCTCGTCGATCTGCTCGTTCACGCGCGGATCCTTGTCGTTGTACTTGATGCGCTTCAGGTTCCGGGTCGAGATGCGCTCGATGGTGTCGCGATCCAGAATCGCACCCTTGGTCAGCAGGCGCTTGTTGGTGCGCTCGTCGTGCAGGTCGGCTTGCACTTCCTTGCCACCCAGGATCCCTTCCAGGCGCTTCAACCGTTCGTCGGTGAGAATTCGAATTTCGTCAGACAAGTTCTTTTCGAGTTTGGCGACCTGCTCAGATTCGATCGCCTTGGCACGCTCGTCCTTCTCCTGGCCCTTCCGGGAGAAGATCTTTACGTCCACGACCACGCCTTCGATCCCCGGCGGACAGTAGAGCGAAGCATCGCGCACGTCCCCGGCCTTTTCGCCGAAAATCGCGCGCAGCAGCTTCTCTTCCGGCGTGAGTTGCGTCTCGCCCTTTGGGGTCACTTTGCCGACGATGATGTCGCCCTGCTTTACTGTCGCGCCGATGCGGATCACGCCCGCTTCGTCGAGATTACGCAACGTGGTTTCGCTGACGTTCGGAATGTCGCGCGTGACTTCTTCCGGGCCCAGCTTGGTGTCGCGCGCTTCGAGTTCGAATTCCTCGATGTGAACGGAGGTGTAGTAATCCTCCTTCACCATCTTTTCGGAAACGAGGATCGCATCCTCAAAGTTGTAGCCGCGCCACGGCATGAAAGCGACGAGTACGTTGCGTCCCAGAGCCAGCTCGCCGAAGTCCGTGCACGGGCCGTCGGCGATAACCTGTCCCTTCACCACCCGCTGGCCTTTTTTCACGATCGGCTTCTGGTTGATACAGGTGTTCTGGTTCGAGCGCTTGAACTTCGTGAGCTGATAAATGTCGCTGCCGACTTCGCGGGAAAGCTGCGTCGGATGATGCTCGCCTTCCACGCGCACGATAATGCGTTCGGAGTCGACCGAGTCGATGATGCCGTTGCGTCGTGCCAGCACGACCGCACCGGAGTCGCGAGCAGTCACGCCTTCCATCCCGGTTCCGACGATCGGAGCTTGTGCGCGCAACAGTGGCACTGATTGCCGCTGCATGTTGGCGCCCATCAGCGCGCGGTTCGCGTCGTCGTGTTCGAGGAAGGGAACCAGCGAAGCCGCTACGGACACGAGTTGCTTCGGGCTGACGTCGACGTAGTCCACCTCATCGCGACTGACCAGCACGAAGTTGCCCTGCTTGCGAGCGTTCACAAGTTCCGCTGCAATCTTTCCCTTCTCGTCGAGTTCAATGTTGGCCTGCGCGATGACGTGGCGGTCTTCTTCCCACGCCGACAGGTAGAACGAATGCGGCTCGATATCGACGGGCTTCTTGCGGCGTTCTTTCAGGTCCGCATTCACCTTTTCGAGTTCACTCTTCTCGATGTGATCGCCGACCTTGTAATCGCTGTCTCCGGCATTGACCACGGTCACGTAGTCGACCACCCGCGAGTTTTTCACTTTGCGGTAGGGCGACTCAATAAATCCGTAGTCGTTGATCCGCGCGAAGCAGCTCAGCGACGAAATCAGGCCGATGTTCGGACCTTCCGGAGTTTCGATCGGACAGATGCGTCCGTAGTGCGTTGGGTGCACGTCGCGGACTTCGAATCCGGCGCGCTCGCGCGACAGGCCGCCCGGCCCTAGGGCCGACAGACGGCGCTTGTGCGTGATTTCCGACAGCGGGTTCGTCTGGTCCATGAACTGCGACAGCTGCGAAGACCCGAAGAATTCGCGGATCGCCGCCATCACCGGCTTGGCGTTCACCAGATCGTGCGGCATGGCGGTCGACATTTCCTGGTACACGCTCATCTTTTCCTTGATGGCGCGTTCCATGCGGACCAGGCCGATGCGGAACTGGTTTTCCAGCAACTCGCCCACAGCGCGCACCCGGCGGTTGCCGAGGTGATCGATGTCGTCTACAGCACCCAGATTCCGGCGCAACTTCAGCAGGTAGCGGATGGTTGCGTAGAAATCTTCCGGATCGAGTGTCCGCTGCTCGAGGTTCGTGGCTTCCTGGTTCTCGAACAGCTTGATGTTGAACTTCAGCCGGCCTACGCGCGAGAAGTCGTACTTGCGCGGGTCGAAGAACATTCCCTGGAACAAGGCCGTCGCCGTATCGAGCGTCGGCGGATCACCGGGACGCAGCTTGCGATAGATTTCGATCAGCGCTTCCGACGGAGTTTTTACAGAGTCGCGCCGCAGCGTCTGGCTAATGACTGTGCCCACGTCATCGCGTTCGGGGAAGAAGATGCTCATCTCCACCACGCCGCTGGCTTCGAGAATCTTCGCCAGCTTGTCGGCCGCGATTTCCGAGTTTGCTTCGAGCAGGACCTCGCCGGAGGTCGTGTCGACGATGTCGCTCGCTGCCCACGCGCCTTCCAGATCGGTCGTATCGACTTCGATCTCCGTGATCTTCGCCTTCTGGATTTCTTTCAGGATGGCGGCGTTGATCTTCCGCCCTGAGTGCGCGATCTCTTCGCCCGATTTCGATTTAATGCTGTGAGCAAGCTTCATGCCCAGCAGATTCGTCGGTTTCTCGCCGGCCGGATCGATCGTCCAGTAGAGCTTCTGGTCGCGAACGGCAAGGCGATCGACGGTATAGAACGTCTTCAGGATGTCTTCGCCCGAACGCAGCCCCAGGGCGCGCAGGAAGATCGTTCCCAGGAATTTCCGCTTGCGGTCAATGCGAACATAGAGAACGTTCTTCTGGTCGTACTCGAACTCCACCCACGACCCGCGATAAGGAATAATCTTGCCCAGGAAGTAGGTGCGGTTGTTCGCCGTCTCGAAGAACACGCCCGGCGAGCGGTGCAGCTGGCTGACGATGACGCGCTCGGTCCCGTTGATGATGAAAGTACCGTTCTGCGTCATCAGCGGAACGTCGCCGAAGAACACTTCCTGTTCCTTGATGTCGCGAATCGACCGGTTGCCGGTTTCTGGATCTTTGTCCCAGATGGTCAGCCGCATCGTGACCTTGAGAGGCGCGGAGTACGTCATGCCACGCTCTTCGCACTCGGCCACGTCGTACTTGAGCTGCAATCCGACCGGATCGCCGCACTTGTTGCAGAAATCAGGCGTGTTCGCGTTGTAGGTGCCGCACTTGTGGCAGAGCACATCGCCCGGATGGAACGGGTCGGTAATCACCGTCGACCCGCAGTTCTTGCAGGTCGTACGCAAGTGGTGCAACCCTTTGAGGTGACCACATTTGCACTCCCAGTTACCGATGGCGTAATCCACAAACTCAAGTTGTGATACGTTGCGGAAGTCGGTGATCGGGAAGACGGACTGAAACACCGCCTGCAGCCCGCCGTCTTCGCGCTCGCTGGGCAGCTTGTCCATCTGCAGGAAGCGATCATAGGAACGCTTCTGAACCTCGATCAGGTTCGGGATCTGAATGGTGGCCGGAATCTTGGAAAAATCAAATCGCTTGCGGAAGGTATTGTGCTTTGCCATTCTCTGGGACTCCTGCTTTCAGGCAGCCTGGGGGCTGCGGTACAACGCGGATCGAAAAGGACGCACCTAAAGCGCGCCAAAGTAACGCCAGTGGGCGGTCTTCGCGGAAAAGGGAAGCGGGCGCCCGAAGGGACATGTCTGTCCCTCGGCGCCACGCATGACGCTTAGTCCTGGATCTTTTGTAAAGTTCCGCGCCAGTTCAAAAGGCCTGTTCCGTCCCGCCGCCCGCGGGACCGGCTGCCAAACTCGTTTCAGCGCACCGCTTCCAATATCGATTTTTCGGAGTGTCGGGTCGCTGCCACCTCAGGTCAGAATACCGGGTAAGTATATAGATACTAACATCCCCACCCGGGATTCATCTACTCTTTTGCTACCCCGAGGCCACTTTTTTCCGATCCC
Organism: Terriglobales bacterium; assembly: GCA_035519435.1. GTDB lineage: Bacteria > Acidobacteriota > Terriglobia > Terriglobales > Acidobacteriaceae > Acidiflorens. The sequence continues at coordinate 2,784 of DATIWL010000115.1, read as the reverse complement.
TCGCAACGAAGGCTCGGGATAGCGTCCGCGGGCTCCCGCATCGCTGGCGCCCGCAAACCGCCGCTACTTCACTTCAACGGTAGCGCCTGCCTCGGTGAACTTCTTCTTGATGGTCTCCGCCTCTTCCTTGGAAACACCTTCCTTGATGTTCTTCGGAGCGCCATCCACGAGGTCCTTGGCTTCTTTCAGACCGAGGCTGGTGACTTCCCGTACCGCCTTGATAACGTTGATCTTATTAGCACCAACGTCCTTTAAAACGACGGTGAATTCGGTCTTTTCCTCAGCCGGAGCTGCCCCCGCTGCCGCGGCTCCGCCGCCGGCAACCACGACCGGCGCCGCCGCTGCCGCCGAGACGCCCAGACGCGATTCCAGCTTCTTCACCAGTTCTGCTGCCTCCAGCAGAGACAGGCCTACGATTGATTCTTCCAACTGCGCGAGATCCGCCATTGTGTTCTCCAGTTTTCCGCCGCCGGACAGGTGAGCCCGTCCCGACGTTGATGTGCGATTTCGTCACCGCTTCGCCAGGTTTCCAGTGCGACCAGGCCCTCTGTTCCGCGCCAGACAACGCGTGAACTTCAGGCCGCGCAACCCCGAGCTTGCGATGACCAAATCTTTTCTGACCGGCAGAGCCGATCGAAACTCGACGAGATCTGTAATTGGTGATTTGTAATTGAAAACCCACGTCACCCCAAGATTTTCAAATTACCAATTACAAATTTCCCAATTACAAATCGCGGAGGCTTACGCCTCCTTGAATTTCTTCTCCTGCACGCCCTGGTTGATTACCACCGCCAGGTTGCGTCCGACAGCGCCGACGGCCGTCGCCAGCCGCTGCGCCGGAGCATTCAGCAGGAACAGAAGCTTCGAATAAATCTCTTCCTTCGAGGGCATCGTGGCCAGCGCTTCGATCTCTTTAATCGAGATCACCCGGCCTTCGACCACGCCCGCCTTGAAGGTGAATTCCGGATTATCCTTGGCATACTTCGACAGTGCTTTGGCCAACGCTACCGGATCGCCTGAGGTGTAAGCGATCGAAGTCACTCCGGACAGATTCTTCAGACCCTCTTCGACTTTGGTGCCCTGACTGGCGCGCTCCACCAGCGTGTTCTTCACCACGCGATACTTTGCGCCCGTCGAACGCAGCGCCTTGCGCAACTCGTAGTCCTGGGCCACTGTCTGCTTGGTATAAGTCGAGACAATCACGCTCGTGACGTTCTTCAGCTCGCTGCTGAGTTTGTCAACCAGTTCTTTCTTCTTCGCTCTCGTAACCGCCATGTTCAGACCCTTTCAAGAAGTCGTTGGTCGTTTATCGTTGGTCGTTCGGGTCATCGATGCCGGCATGGCTTGCCCAACGACTACGCCGAACGACGGTCTTACGCTTTTGCCGCTGCTTCGATTGCCGACGTATCCAGCGAAATCCCCGGTCCCATCGTGGAACTCAGGTAGCAGCCCTTGATGTACTTGCCCTTGGCCACTGCCGGCTTCGCCTTGACCACGCTCGTAATCAGCGTCGTAGCGTTCTCAATCAGCTTGTCGGGCGTGAACGACATCTTGCCGACCGGGCAATGTACCAGCGCCGTCTTGTCCGTGCGGAATTCCACTTTCCCGGCCTTTACTTCCTGGACAGCGCGCGCAACGTCCATCGTCACCGTTCCGGTTTTCGGGTTCGGCATTAAGCCCTTCGGACCGAGAACTTTGCCGAGGCGCCCAACCGATTTCATCATGTCGGGCGTAGCGATCAGTGCGTCGAAGTCGGTCCAGTTCTCTTTTGTGATCTTCTCGACCATGTCCTCCCCGCCGACGAAATCTGCGCCTGCAGCTTCGGCCTCGCGCACTTTCTCGCCGCTCGCGATCACGAGAACTTTCTTTGATTTGCCCAACCCGTGCGGCAGAACCACGGTGCCACGCACCATCTGGTCCGCGTGCTTGGGATCGACGCCCAGCCGCATGGTGACCTCGACCGTCTCGTCGAATTTTGCGTATTTCACGTTCTGCAGGAGTGGAACCGCTTCCTGCAGGGTGTAAGGCCGGGTCTCAACCGCCTTCCGTGCCTTCTCGATGTTCTTCCCTGACTTCTTCATTGTTTCCTCGTCTCCCACCGAACATCGTCCTTCCGATGAACCGTGGTAAATGACAAACAGCTGTTACCTTCTAGCTACTGGCTTCTAGCAACCCCGCTATAGCTTGCTAGAAGCTGGCGGCTGGAAGCTCGTAGCGATTACTATCCGATCACTTCAATTCCCATGGACCGCGCCGTCCCGCGCACGCTCCGGATCGCTGCATCCACCGAAGCTGCGTTCAGATCGGGCATCTTCTGCTTGGCGATGTCTTCAACCTGTTTTGCTGTCACCTTACCGACCTTATCCTTGTTCGGCGCGCCTGAGCCCTTGGCGATCCCTGCTGCTCGTTTGAGTAGCACCGACGCCGGCGGGGTCTTAGTAATGAACGTGAATGACCGGTCGTTGTAGACCGTGATCACCACCGGGATGATCAGCCCTTCCAGTTCCTTCTGTGACGTGCGGGCGTTGAACTGCTTGCAGAACTCCATGATGTTGATCTGCGCCTGACCCAGCGCCGGACCGACCGGAGGCGCCGGCGTCGCCTTGCCCGCCGCAATCTGCAACTTGACTGAACCTGTAACCTTTTTTGCCATGATCTCTCTTCCGTCCCAACCCCGGGTCTAGGATTTTCGGCCCGGCAACCTGGAACTTGTCTTTACTCGCTATACGCGACTCGCTACTACTACGCGACTTTCTCGACTTGCCCAAACTCCAACTCCACCGG
>DATIWL010000114.1:0-19125 GCA_035519435.1 Terriglobales bacterium | reverse complement strand
TGCGAATCGTGCGGGCCGGGCGCGGCTTCCGGATGGTATTGGACGCTGAATAGCGGCAGGTTTCTGTGCCGCATGCCTTCGAGCGTGTTGTCGTTCAGGTCGATGTGCGTCAGTTCGACTTCGCTCTGTGGGAGTGAGTCGGGATCTACGGCGAAGTTGTGGTTGTGGGCGGTGATTTCGACTTTGCCCGTCAGCAGCTGTTTGACCGGATGGTTGCCGCCGTGGTGTCCGAATTTGAGTTTGAACGTCTTGCCGCCTAAAGCGATCCCGCATAGCTGGTGCCCGAGACAGATGCCAAAGATCGGCTGGCGCCCCATCAGGCGACGGATGTTGTCGACCGCGTAAGTGCAGGGCTCGGGATCGCCCGGCCCGTTCGAGAGGAACACGCCGTCCGGCTTGAGAGCGAGCACGTCTTCGGCAGGAGTCTGCGCGGGGACGACCGTCACTTTGCAGGCTTCAGCGCGCAGCTTGCGCAGAATGTTCTGCTTGATGCCGAAATCGTAGGCGACCACATGAAAGCGCGGCGGCTCGTCTTTCACCCCGACGACTTCATCGGGCAGGTGCGAGCGCTCGCCTGTCTCCCAGACGTAGGTGTGTTTTGTGCTGACAACTTTCGCCAGGTCCGTGCCGTCCATTTTTGGAATTGAGCGCGCCTTGGCAACGAGCTTGTCGGGATCGCTCTCCAGAGTCGAGACCACCCCTCGCATCACGCCGTTGTCACGCAGATGGCGAACCAGCGCGCGCGAGTCGATATCGGCGAGCACGGGGATTTTGAACTGCTCCATGTACTCGTCGGCTACCTGCTGCGAGCGCCAGTTGGAACTGACTTTCGAGAACTCGCGGACGATCAGGCCCTCGATATAGGGACGCGTGGCCTCGCTGTCTTCTGGATTCGTGCCGTAATTGCCGATTTCGGGGTTGGTCAGAACGACGATCTGTCCGGCGTAGGAGGGGTCGGTGAAAATTTCCTGGTAGCCGGTAATGGAAGTATTGAAAACGACTTCGCCGGAGCACTCGCCTTTGGCGCCGTAACCTTTGCCGCGGAAGACTCGACCGTCCTCCAGCGCAAGGATTGCTTGCATTGGAACTCCTGGGAGTGGATTTTAGGGATTTTAGCAGGGATAGCTGTGTGGAAAAACAGAAAAGGTGGTGGATGTCAGGAAACCACATGCGGTTGGCAGAGTATGGTTTCCTGCGACCTGAGACCCGATGCCTGCTCTACCGCAGCCTTCCCACCTTCTCCATCGGCCAATATCCGAAGACGGCTTTCCCGTAGATGAGCCGCTCATTGACTGGCCCAAAGTCGCGGCTGTCCTGTGACATGGTGCGATGGTCGCCAAGCACGAAATAGGTTCCCGTCGAAACGGTGATTTCCGGATAGGAGCGGGCGTCGGCGTAGTCGCTGGGCACGTAATCTTCGTCGAGCGCCTGGCCGTTCACGTAGACCTGTCCGCTCTCGATGCGGATCTTGTCGCCGGCCACACCAATGACGCGCTTGATGTAGCTCTTCGAGGTATCGCGGGGATAGCGAAACACAACGATGTCGCCGCGCGCGATCGGCTCCCATCGATACACGAATTTGTTGACGAAGATGCGTTCCTGGTCTTCCAGGCCGGGCATCATGCTGGTGCCTTCAACCTTCACGGGCTGGTACAGAAAAATGATGATGAAGGCGGAAATCGCCAGCGAGACCAGCAGGTCGCGCACCCACATGGCGACGACAGGAAGATGATTGGTAGAAGGTTGTGCTTCGGCCACCGTGGCAGCCGGCTGCGGATTCCCCACGCTGGACATCGTAGTTTCATTTTATACGGACGTGCAAGAGATTGCAGAGGTCAGATTGCAGATTGCAGGTCAATGGATGCGAGCCTCGAGCTACGAGCTTCGAGCAAGCTGTGACTAGGTTGCTCGGAGCTCACGGCTCGTAGCTCGCAGCTTCCCCGGTTACAATGCCGCTGGCACCATCTCCATGGCCGACTACTCAATTTTCCCCGTTATTAACGCCGCTCTGAACGGATGCAGCGCGGCACTCCTCGTGCTTGGCCGGATGCTCATCGCCCGTAAACGCATTGCTGCCCATCGGGCCGTCATGCTGACAGCGCTCGGCACTTCGACCCTGTTCCTGATTTCGTACCTCTACTACCACGCCCATGTTGGCTCGGTTCACTTTCGCGGCACCGGCTGGTCGCGTCCGGTTTACTTCACGATCCTCACTTCGCACACGATCCTGGCGGCCGTGATCGTGCCAATGGTCCTGATCACGCTGAGCCGGGCCCTGCGGCAGCGCTTTGACCGGCACCGGGCAATCGCACGCTGGACATTCCCGCTCTGGTTGTATGTGTCCGTCACGGGGGTGGTGATCTACCTCATGCTGTACCAGATCTGCGCGTAACGCTTGATGGGAAGCGGTTTTCTCCGGTGTTGACACATCTGCTGGTGATCTCCATCACTTACTGGCGGTGAGTTACCACAGAAGATTCCTCCGAGCCTATCCCCGGCTATGAGCGCCTGAACACGAAATCCCCATCCCAAGCGGCGCCTGGAGGGCGGCATGAGCCTGCACGTTGGTCTGGACATCGGCGCGACCAGCTTGAAAGCGGTTGCCCTGGGCTCGTCCGGATCAATCGTCGACACCAACGCCAACCCGCTGTCACCGGGCTTTGTGCGGGTATTTTTCCCTGCCGGCCAAGGCGACCACGGCAAAGCGTTCCTCGCTTCGAATTACCGCCGCATTCAGGGAAATCCGCTCGAGGCGGCCTACCAGCTCCTCACGGAAGTCGAGGCACTGACTGGGGGCAACGGCATCAGCAGTCTTCGCGTCACTGGCTCCGGTGGCCACAGAGTCGCCGGATTGTTGGGCTGTGGATATGAAAACGAGTTCCGCGCCCTGGCCAAGGGTGTACGGTGCCTCTATCCCGATGTGAGAACGATTTTCGAGATGGGTGGCGCATCTTCGCGCTATCTGAGGGTGGATCCTTCCGACACGAGCGGCTACCTCGGAATCCTTGACTATCAGTCCAGCGGAGATTGCGCGGCAGGCACGGGATCGTTCATGGATCAGCAGGCTTCGCGCTTGCGCTATTCCGTGGAAGAAGCTGCGGCCGCAGCCTGCTCGGAAGACTGCTCGGCACGCATCGCGGGGCGGTGCTCCGTCTTCGCCAAGACCGACATGATCCATGCGCAGCAGCGCGGCTACTCCACCGGCCAGATTTTGCGCGGGCTGTGTGAGGCCATCGCGCGCAATTTCAAGTCGAGTATTGTCCGTGGTCGCCCGGTGGTTCCTCCTGTTCTGTTCGTCGGGGGAGTCGCGATGAACGAGGCCGTACACCGCGCGATGGCTCAGGTGTTCCGTCTCGGAAACGGCAGTCTGGTACAAGCCGAGTATCCCTACTGCCTGGGAGCGTTGGGAGCAGCCCTGTTCGCCGCAGAACAGAAGCAGCAGGCGATCCGAATGTCCCTGGATGCCCTGCGGCATGCGCACACCGTTCCGGAACGAGCAGCGAGCCAGCCTCTATCCCTCGAGAATGTGCGTCTGTTGCGACAGGAAACTCATGCGGGGCGCTTGCCGCGCAACGAGGGCAGGATCGATTCCTACCTCGGAATCGACATCGGATCGGTCAGCACGAATCTGGTTGTCATCGATGCCGATGGCCGCCTCCTGAAAGAGATCTACCTGCCCACAGCCGGTCGGCCGATTGAAGTGGTGAATGACGGTCTGCGCGAGATCGAAGCAGAACTGGGCAGCCGCTTGGACGTGCGTGGCGTCGGGACGACCGGCTCAGGGCGAGAGCTGATTGGAGAGCTGGTCGGCGCCGACACGGTGAATGACGAAATCACAGCGCACAAAACCGGCGCGATGCACGTCTGCGAGCAACTTGGTACGGAAATGGTCGATACGATTTTCGAGATCGGAGGACAGGACTCAAAATTCATCCGGCTCGACCGTGGGATCGTCGTCGACTTCACCATGAACGAAGCCTGCGCCGCCGGAACCGGTTCATTCCTCGAAGAACAGGCCGAAAAGCTCGGCGTCTCGATCAAGGGCGAGTTTGCGCAGTTGGCCTTGTCGTCGCTGCAGCCGGCACGGCTGGGCGAACGTTGCACGGTCTTTATGGACCGCGACCTTACGGCCGCGTTGCTCGACGGCGCCCAGGTGCCAGACCTGTGCGCAGGCCTCGCCTACTCCGTGGCGATGAACTACCTGAACCGCGTGGTGCGTGAGCGGAAAATTGGCAACGTTATTTACTTCCAGGGAGGTACCGCCTACAACGACGCTGTCGCCGCGGCCTTTGCGCAGATCCTGAACAAGACCGTGACCGTTCCGCCCCACAACGGCGTGATCGGCGCCATCGGCATGGCTCTGCTCGCCCGAGAGCGCATGCAGAATGCGGACCGCCCCAGCCGCTTCCGAGGATATGACCTGAATCGAGTGGACTACACCAGCCGCGACTTCGTTTGCCGCGCCTGTTCCAATGATTGCGAGATGAAAGAGTTTGTTATTGAAGGGCAGAAGAGCTATTGGGGCGACAAGTGTTCCGACAAGTTTCGCAAGCGCACGCGTACTGACCGCGAGCCGGTCATCGCGGACTTGATCGAGATTCGCGACAAGCTTCTGCTCCAAACGTGGCGGCCAGAGATGGCGGCCGAGCGGACCGTCGGGATTCCCCGCGCCATGTTCTTCTATGATCGCTTCCCTTTCTGGAGTACCTACCTGCAGGAGATGGGCTGCCGGATTGTGCTCTCGCCCGTGACCGACGGAACTCTGGCGGCCCGCGGCGAGGAACTGGCCATCGCCCAGCCTTGCTTCCCGGTGCAGGTGGCGCACGGACATGTCGAAGCGCTCCGCCAGGCCGGCGCCCAATTCGTCTTAATGCCGAATGTTGTGAACATGGAATCGCCGCCGGCTGACTGCGGGCCAGCCCACCTGTGTCCCTGGAACCAGACGTTGCCTTTTGTCGTGCGAGCGGCTGCCGGGCTTGAGGACCTCCGCGAGTGCCTGCTGGTTCCGACTGCGCACTTCCGGCTGGGGGAGCACACGGTCAAGGCAGAGTTGCGTGATTTCGCTCGGGCCCAGAGTTGGGATCAACGGCGGAGCGACCGTGCCGTTGCCGCGGCTTATGCCGCGCAAAGCGATTTTCAGGCGGCATTGTTTTCCGAAGGCCGGGAAGCTCTCCAGCAACTCCAGCGAAGCACCGCGCCGGCGATCGTGCTCGTGGGACGTCCCTATAACCTCTACGACCGCAGTATGAATTGCGACATCCCCCGCAAGCTGCGCGTCCTGTATGGAGTGAATGTCATTCCGCTGGACTTTCTGCCGCTTGATCTGGAGGACATCACGTCGATCAATCCCAATATGTTCTGGAACTCCGGGCGGCTGATTCTGGCCGCGGCGAAATTCACCGCGCGCAATCCCAACCTGCATGTGATCTACATTTCGAACTTCAAATGCGGCCCGGATTCGTTCATCAAACCGTTTCTCGCCGATGCCGCCGGCAAACCTGCTCTGTTTCTCCAGTTCGACGCTCACTCGAACGACGCCGGCTACCTGACGCGGTGCGAAGCCTATCTCGACAGCAAAGGATTCCTGCGATGTCCCTCTTCCACCATACCTGCATGAGAAAGACGGTGCCACCAACGCATCTGCTTCATGGCAAGGTCGTGTATGTACCGGCCATGACGGACGGCAGCGCGGAGGCATTTTGCGCCGTGCTGCGCTGGATGGGGGTTGAGGCGCAACTTACCCCGCCCTCCGATGCGCGCACCCTCGAACTTGGAGGTAAGTACACGAACGGCGACGAGTGTTACCCGTTGAAGATTACGATAGGCGATTTCGCACGCATCATCGAGCAGCCGGACTTCGATCCGAAGCGCACCGTCTTCTTCATGGCATCCGGAGGCGGCCCGTGCCGGTTCGGCCAGTATGCGCCGTTCCTCAAGCGGCTGTTGAGCGAGACCGGGCATAAGGGGATCATGGTCCTCTCGCCGACAACCGAACACGGCTACTCCGAAAGCGAGGATCTGGGAACACCCTTCGTACGCGGCGTCTGGCGCGCACTGGTGTCAACTGACCTGCTTCGGAAGAAGCTTCTGATGACTCGTCCCTATGAAGCCGAGCCAGGAGCGGCCGACAGAGCCTTCGCCGATTCGGTCCAGGATCTATGCGGGACGATCGAACAGAGTTGCTCTGACTATGAATGCCAGTTGCGCGAGATGCAGGCGTCGCTGGAGCGGTCGAGACAACGTTTTGAAGATGTTCCTGTCGCAGCCGGCTCGAAGCGGCCGCTGATCGGCGTCGTGGGCGAGATTTTCTGCCGGCTCAATCGTTTTTCGAATCAGGATCTGGTTCGTCGCCTGGAAAGACACGGTGCCGAGTGTTGGATCAGTGATATCGCCGAATGGATCGGGTACACCAACGGAGAAGAAGCCCGCAAATTGAGGCTTGAAGGCCGGGCCTGGTCGCTGGCGAACTTGAAGTGCTGGCTGCGTAACCGGATTCAGCATCACGACGAGCATGCCCTGCTGGAGGGGTATGCGCGGGACTTTGCTGACCGTGAGGAGCCGACTTACGAGGAACTGATGTCCCTTGCTCGCCCCTACCTACCTAATTCCGGCGTGGAAGGAGAGATGGTGCTCAGCGTCGGGAAGGCCGTGCATCTGGCCGGAAAGGGCGCCGATGGCATTGTCGACATCAGCCCGTTCACCTGCATGAACGGGATTGTCAGCGAAGCCATCTACCCTCGGTTGAGCCGCGATCTGGGCGGGATTCCGATCCGGAATTTCTACTTTGACGGAACGCAATCGGACCTTGACCGTGATGTAGGAATCTATCTCGAACTGGCCCGGTCCTACCGGGAAAAGAAGGCTGGCCGGCAGGTGCCCGCAGCACAGCGCGCCGCGGCTTGACTGTTTGTCCTCTTCCTTTCCTTGCGGATTCATCACAATTTCGCTGTGCGCCGGACACAGCCGCGCGCTGTCCTGATTCTGTTATAGTGAGCCTCTCAAGGAGCCCGGAATTATGAAGAGCGTGAACAAAGTCATTCTGATCGGAAACCTCGGCAAAGATCCGGAAGTGAAGTACACGCCGCAGGGAACGCCGGTGGCGAAGGTCGCCCTGGCTACGAACGAGCGTTTTAAAGATAAAGATGGCAACTGGCAGGATCGCACCGAGTGGCACAACGTAGTACTGTGGGCGCGGCTGGCGGAGATTGCCGGAGAATATCTGAAAAAGGGCGGCAAGGTGTACATCGAAGGGCGTCTGCAGACCCGCTCCTGGGATGACAAGCAGACGGGCCAGAAGAAATACATGACCGAGATCGTCGCCAACGACCTGGTCCTGCTCGGCGGCCGCGGCGAAGGCGGCGGCGATTATTCAGGCAGCTCACGCAGCGCATCATCGAGCGGGAATAGCTTCGACCAGCGCACGCCCGAACCGGAACACGCGCCGGCCGGGTCGGGGCCGATTACGGATGAGGACATTCCGTTCTAATCGGTGCGGAACGGGCGTCCTCCCGCCTGATCAACTGAATTGCTCTAGTCTGTTGGGAATTATGCCCTCTCTCGCCGACAAGACCTGTGTTCCCTGCCGCGGTGGCGTGCCTCCGCTGAAGGGAAAAGCACTCGCTGACATTCAAGCTCAACTCCCCGAAGTGGCGCAGTGGAACGTCGTCAACGAGCATCATCTCGTGCGCGCCTACAAGTTCCCTGATTTCAAGTCGGCCCTCGCTTTCACGAATCGGGTCGGAGAATTGTCCGAGGAACAGGGACACCATCCCGACATTCTTCTCGCCTGGGGCAAGGTCGAGATCACGATCTGGACGCATGCCGTCAACGGTCTTACGGAATCGGATTTCATCCTCGCGGCCAGGATTGATCAGTTGTCGCGGTAACCGCTTGCGGTGAGTTCCGAATCGCCAGCCCCCAAAGTGCGACCGGGATCAACATCAGCAGCCCCGAGACTCCCGCCACGGTTCTCGCCGCAAAGCCCCAGTCAACAAAGCAACCCGCCAAGTAAGCTCCGGCTGCGATCGTGAACATGCACAACCCGAGGTCGGCGGCGAAAACCCGCCCGCGGAACTTGTCTTCGCTTTGCAGTTGCAGCAGCGTTGTCGAGAACACCCACAGAATCGAACTGCCAAAATGCGCCAGGATTACGCATAGGCAGGCTTGCCACAAGTGGGAAGCGACTCCGAGCAGGGCATACCCGGCCGCCGCGCCAACATATCCCCAAAAAATCGCGACCTCCAGGCGCCGGATCCAGTGGCCTGCCCATGGCGCCGTTAACAGCGGGCCGAGGAGCGCGCCCAGTCCCCGCGCTCCGAGCAGCAGGCTCATACCGAGGAAGGCTCCACGCGCCGGATCGAGGCCATGCCAGCGAACCGCGAACTCATGTTGCCCCATCACCGTGAATAGTACCCAGCTTGGCCCGATGACGAGATTTCCCGCTTTGACAAAGATTGTCGACCGCAGCCGAACATGCGTTCTCACATAGCGGATGCCATCGAGCACAGGCGAGAAATCCACCAACTCCCGCGCCCGCAGCGGATGAGATCCCTCGGCATGGGGCTCGGCGAAGCGCATGCGGACGATCAGCAGCGCGGAAACCAGGAACGACAACGCGTTCAGCACAAATACGGCGTCGCGACCGAGCAGCGCAGCCACGATGCCGCCGGCGGTCGCTCCCAGCATCAAGTTGACCGACCACGTCGTCGACGACAGCGTGTTCGCCAGGACCACGTCTTCGCGACCGACGATGTTGGGGATCACGGAGCTGCGCGCCGGCTCGAAAAACGCAGCCAGGAGGGTCTCGGCAACCAGTAGTGGATAAACCAGCCAGACCACTTCTTTCGATCGCAGCAGCAGCATGCAGAGCACGATCATGACTCGTCCCAGGTCGGCGGCGATCATGACGCGCTTGCGGCGTACGCGGTCGTTGACGACTCCCGACGTCGGCCCGATCAACGTCTGCGGCAGAACCTGCAGAATCAGCGCCAAAGCTACCGAACTCGCGCGCCCGGTCAGTTGCAGCAGCAGGTTGTAGATGGCCAGCGTGTAGAACCAGTCGCCGATTTCGCTGACAACCTGCGCGCCCCACAGCAGGCGGAAGTTCCGGTTCCCACCCAGCAGACGCAGGTAGGACGCGAAAGACACGGGAGTTAAGGCCTGTTCCGGTGCAGGGTCCATGTCAGAAAAGTGATCGGCTCCAAAGGATACCGGAACCTCTCAAGACCCGCATGGGGAAGGGCAAATGCCGTGCCGGGCGGCCAAAGTGTGAAACTTGATGCACACCGTACCCTGGGAGAAGGTGGAAATATCTTCACAGTGCCAAAAAGTGTCAGGAAATCCCCGCAGAAACGGCAAATTTTGAATACTCGATGAAGGCATGTCGACTGGAAAACGGCTTGCAACATTTGTTGAGCGAAAGGAGCTTCACCCCGTGCGCACCATCGGCTCCGCAGTCCTGCTTTGGATCGCTGTTGTGAACTCGTTTGCAGCCTCGGCCCCTTCACACAATCCCTCACTACCGCGGTCTGGAGTCCTCCTTCTGCTGGGCGGCGGCCTCGTTGGGCTGGCCACTCTCATCCGGCGCAGGTTCAGCGACTAGATCCTTATTTCCGGAAATTCTTAGTCCTGTTCTCAAGCAACCCTGGTGACGTCCACTGGCGTTGCTCCTATCTTCCCTGCTCACAATTCCCTGAGGTTTTCGTCTCGACAAGAGGGCAGGAGGATTGACGCTGTCCGCTGCGTGCTCGTAGGATTTCGGTCGCATCTCATCTGGTCAGAGGAACCGATTATGAAGCGGTTGCTGAATGTCTTGTGCGTCTGCCTGCTTGGAGCGGCGCTCGCATGGTCGCAGGAGAACGATTTCGCGCCGAACGAGAACCTTGTCGTTGAGGGAGTGCCGGCCGTTCCCATGTCGCTGGTCGAGTCCGCGCAGCGCTACAGCAATTTCCGTGCGGCCGGACTCGCGAGCTGGAATCCAGCGCGCCGCGAGATGCTGATCTTCACGCGCTTTGCTGACAGCTACCAGATCCACGTGGTGAAGATGCCGGGCGGCGCGCGCACTCAGCTTACGTTCTTTCCCGAGCCGGTCGCGGGAGCTCGCTTCAATCCGCGGGACGGCAAGAGTTTTGTCTTCTCTCGGGACGTGGGCGGCGGCGAGTTCTATCAGTACTACCGCTTTGACTTCGACAGCGGCGACGTTACGTTGCTCACGGACGGCAAGTCTCGTAATACTGGCGCGACCTGGGATCACGACGGCAAATGGCTTGTCTATGGTTCGACGCGCCGCACCGGAAACGACGTCGATTTTTGGGCAGTCGATCCGAGCGATCCGCTGACGGATCATCTCGTCGCCAAGAATCAGGGCGGTGGCTGGCAACCGCTCGACTGGTCCCGCGACGGCAAATGGATCGTCGCGCAAGAGGAGGTATCCGCCAACGAGAGCTATCTGTGGCTTGTCGATGCCGCGAGTGGTGAAAAGACAGCCATTACGCCCCGCGACACCGCAACGAAAATTTCGTATTCGGGCGGCCAATTCTCTCATGACGGCAAGGGCATCTACACCACGACCGACAAGGACAGCGAGTTTCACCGGCTGGCCTACATCGACCTGGCATCGAAGCAGCACACCTACCTGACCAGCGACATTCCGTGGGACGTCGATGAATTCGACTCGTCCGATAACGGCAAGAAGATCGCCTTTGTCAGCAACGAGGATGGCTACGGTGTGCTGCACATCCTCGAGACTGCGACCCGCAAGCCGGTTGCGTTGCCGAAACTGCCGCGCGGCGTGATCGGCAACGTGCAGTGGCACAAGAATAATCGCGATCTCGGATTCGATTTCAATTCCGCCAACGTAAACGACGACGTCTACTCGCTCGACATCCAGACTGGCAAGGTCGAGCGGTGGACTGAGAGCGAGACGGGCGGGATCAACATTTCCAACGTGCGCGAACCTGATTTGATTCACTGGAAAAGCTGGGATGGCCGCTCGATCAGCGGGTTCCTGTATCGGCCGCCGGCAAAGTTCACGGGCAAGCGGCCCGTGATCATTAACATTCACGGCGGGCCGGAAGGACAGTTCCGTCCGTATTTCATTGGCCGCAGTCTCTACTATCCTAATGAGCTGGGCGTGGCCATGATCTTTCCCAACGTGCGTGGATCGAGCGGCTATGGCAAAAGCTTTCTTGCGCTCGATAATGGTATGCTGCGCGAAGGCTCATACCAGGACATCAATTCCCTGCTCGACTGGATCGCAACCCAGCCGGATCTCGATGCCAGCCGCGTGATGATCACCGGCGGCAGCTACGGTGGCTTCATGACGCTCGCCGTCGCCACCAACTACAACGACCGCATCTGCTGCTCGGTAGATATCGTCGGCATTTCGAACCTGGTCACCTTCCTCCAGAACACGTCGGGCTACCGGCAGGATTTGCGGCGCGTGGAGTACGGCGACGAACGCGATCCGAAGATGCGCGAGTTTCTGACGGCAATTTCTCCGATGACAAAGGCGAAAAACATCAGCAAGCCACTATTCGTCATCCAGGGCAAGAACGACCCTCGCGTACCGATGACCGAGTCTGAACAGATGGTCAAGACGGTACGCGCAAATGGCGCGCCCGTCTGGTATCTGCTCGCTAAAGACGAAGGTCACGGTTTCCAGAAAAAGAACAATCAGGACTTCCAGTTCTATGCGACGGTGATGTTCGTGAAGGAGTTCCTGCTGAAGTGAAAGACTTCTTCACCACAGAGGCACGGGATAAACCTGAATAGGGGAGGGACGCCGACTGGTATTCAGCGGCTTCCGTTTCCCACGACATCCAAGAAATATTGGTGGATGCGTGGATCATCGCTGAGTTCCGGATGGAACGTCGCGGCCAGTATCTTCCCTTTGCGCACCATGACCGGATCATGGCCTTCGGTCGCAACTACCTCGACGCCTTCGCCGATGCGCTCAAACTTAGGCGCACGAATGAAGACCATTTCAATGGAATCGTTCAAAAACTTCCCTTCCCTGATCGAGCTGTCGACCTGGCGTCCGTAGGCGTTGCGGCGGACAGTAACATCGAGCGCGCCGAGTCCAGGTTGTGTGGGGTTCTCGATTTGTGATGCAAGCAGAATGGCGCCGGCACAGGTGCCGAAGGTCGGCGTCGCGCGAACAAAATCTTTGAGCTTCGCGAAACCTTCTTCGCCGAGCAGCTTCAGAAACGTGCTTGACTCGCCGCCGGGAATAACCAGCCCGTCGATCTCGTCGAGTTGCTCGGGCTTCCTAACAAGCACAACTTCAGCGCCCAGCTCTTCGAGCCGGCGGCGGTGGGCGTCGAAATCACCTTGGAGTGCAAGAACACCGATGGTCATAGTCGTCGTTCGCTATTCGCTGTCTGTCGTTCGCAGTGAACCTACTCATAGCACGCCATTTTGTTCGGCCGTCACCACCCTCTGGTCTGCAGCATGTGCGCTTCGTCCAACGCTGATACCGCCAACCCCTTCATCGCGCCGACAAGATCTTCACTGACTTCCAGCAGCACTTTTGGATCTTTGTAGTGCGTCGCGGCCTGGACGATTGCTCTGGCGCGCTTTTCGGCTTCCTGCGGGTCGGCAAATTCGGTCGAGTTCTTCATGAAGATTCCCGAGCCGACGAACACGGCTTCGGCGCCCAGTTGCATGACGAGCGAGGCGTCCGCAGGAGTGGCAATCCCACCTGCCGAGAAGTTCGGCACGGGCAGCTTGCCGTCGCGGGCGACCATCTTCACCAGTTCGTAGGGAGCCTGGTGCTCTTTGGCCTTGGCGTAGAGTTCTTCTTCGCCGAGGACGGTGAGAATCTTCATCTCCTGCACAATCTGGCGGATGTGCTTCACGGCGTGCACCACGTCTCCCGTGCCTGCCTCGCCCTTGGTCCGGATCATGGCGGCGCCCTCGGCGATGCGCCGCAGGGCTTCGCCCAGGTTGCGGGCTCCGCAGACGAACGGAACCGTGAACGCATGCTTGTCGACGTGGTGAGCTTCGTCCGCGGGCGTGAGCACCTCGGACTCGTCGATGTAGTCGACGCCCAACTCTTGAAGTATTTGAGCTTCTGCAAAATGCCCGATACGGCACTTGGCCATGACCGGAATATCCACGGTCGACATGATCTCGCGAATCTTTTTCGGCGAAGCCATGCGCGCCACGCCGCCCTCGGCGCGAATCTGCGCCGGCACGCGCTCGAGCGCCATGACCGAGACGGCTCCGGCGCGCTGCGCGATTTCGGCCTGGCGGGCGTCGGTGACGTCCATGATGACGCCGCCCTTGAGCATTTCGGCAAGGCCGGTCTTCAGGCGAAGGCTGGTGGTGTTGTGTCCGTTGTTTTGCGACATGGCAATCTCCTTATGATCCCGTTAAGCAGCCTATCGAATAAGTGGTATCCTTGATATGTCCATTTATTGAATGGCATACATACCACTTCATGCCGCGTGAAACCACTTCCCTGACGCTCAGTTTGCCCGCGCCGCCAACAGGCCTGCCTCTCTATCGCTGGTTTTGCGAACAGCTGCGCGCAGCGATCCTGCAGGGACGCCTCAAGCCTGGCGCGCGCCTGCCCGCCACTCGTGATCTCGCGCAAACTTACAGGCTTTCCCGGCCGACCATCGTTACCGCATTTGAGCAACTCAAGTCCGAAGGCTACGTTGAAGGACGAACAGGCTCCGGCACGTATGTAAGCAAGGTGCTCCCCGACGAACTGCTGCAAGCGCGCCGGCCGGGGGAAAGCCAACGCCTGCCGCACCGGAGAATTTCACTGTCCGCCTATGCAAAGCGGCTGGGTCCGGTTCGCACGCGACGGCCGCAGCCGGCACGAGCGTTTCGTCCCAACCAGGCTGCTCTCGACCTGTTTCCGACCACGCTCTGGGCACAAGTGGCTGCTCGCCGCCTGCGGCGCGTTTCTACAAGGTTGTTGGCCGGCGGAGAAACACTCGGCTATCGACCGCTCCGCGAGGCCGTCGCCGAATACCTCAACACCTCGCGCGGCGTGAAGTGTTCCACAGACCAGGTGCTGATCGTCTCGGGAGCGCAGGAAGGTCTCGATCGAACGGCTCGGCTACTCCTCAATCCCGGCGAGCCTGCCTGGATGGAGGAGCCCGGCTACCCTGGCGCAGCGGTGATCCTGCGAGCAGTCGGCGCTCGGATCTGTGGCGTCCCTGTCGACGCCGAAGGCCTCGATCTGGAACGGGGAATCGTGCGCTGGCCCCGGCCGAACCTTGTATACGTCACTCCGGCGCACCAATTCCCTCTTGGCGTCACGATGAGCCTGCGGCGCCGGCTGGCGTTGCTCGAGTGGGCGCGCAAACAAGGCGTGATGATCTTCGAAGACGACTATGACAGCGAATACCGTTATTCGGGGCGCCCGGTACCGGCCCTGCAGGGCCTTGACCGCGCCGGCATGGTCATTTTCGGCGGCAGCTTCAGCGCCGTAATGTTCCCTTCAATGCGGCTTGGCTATCTGGTGGTGCCGGAAGAGATGATCGAGATCTTCGCTGCCGCGCAATCCGTGAGCACGCATCATCCGCCGTTACTCGGGCAAGCCGTACTCTACGACTTCCTCACGGAAGGCCACTTTGCCCGTCACGTCCGCCGCATGCGCGAAGTGTATGCAGAACGGCTTGGCGTCTTGCTGAAAGCCGCGCGCGAGAAGCTTGATGGCCTGGTCGAGATTTCCAACGTCGAGGCAGGCCTGCAGACCGTGGGCTGGCTGCAGGCGGGCGTGTCGGCGGAAACAGTCTCGCAGGAAGCCGCGAAACGAAACTTGGAAGTCATCCCTCTCCGCCGCTATGGTTTTGGCCGCGCTCCGAAGAATGGGATCGTGCTTGGATTCGCGGCCGTCGAACCGAAGGAATTGCGGCGGGGCGTGGAAGAGCTGACGACTGTGCTGCGTGCCTAATCGGCCCGCCCCCACACGAGCTTAGCGCTCCACAAACTTTCCAAACATCTTATGCGGGTCAATGGCGATGAACAGGCCCCGTCCTCGTGCCAGCACCTCGCCCTTCTGATTGAGGATTTCGCCCTCGTTGATGTGCCGCCTTCCCTTCACACTTACCTCGCGCGATTCCACACGCAGCGGCTTGTTCAGTGGCACCGGCTTCAGGTAGTTCACTGTTATTTCGGCTGTGACGGCGACCACATTCCGCACTTTGTTCACTTTCCCCATAGCTTCGTCGAGGATGGTGGCAATGATTCCGCCGTGGCAGTGTCCCGGGGGGCCCGTGTAGCGTTTGCCCAGCCGGAAGCGCGAGACGAAGCAGTCGCGGTCTTCGTCGTAAGTGAAGCGCAGCCGCATCCCGTCGGGATTGTTCTTTCCGCACGCGAAGCAATAGTTCTTCTGCAGACGGACGTACTGGGTGCTGTGTCCGCGAGGGAGTTTCTTGGTGGCCATTGGGGAAATTCTATCGTGAAGGAGGGCGGGGGAAATATCGACAGGTTGGGCGTCCTGCACACGGTTGCTGGAGCGCCGGCGGCCACAAGTGGCGGAGCAAATGGGGCGCGTGTGGCGAGGTCATGGTCATTTATTTATGACCATGTATGTTATAATGTGTCCATGAAAAAAATTCCTGCCGGCGAGTTTAAGGCGCGATGTCTGGCGCTGATGGAAGATGTGCGTTCGACGCGCCAGTCCATCCTCATCACGAAACGGGGAAAGCCGGTGGCGAAATTGGTGCCGGCGGAGAATGAGAAGGACGATTGGATCG
This sequence comes from Terriglobales bacterium, assembly GCA_035519435.1. Lineage (GTDB taxonomy): Bacteria > Acidobacteriota > Terriglobia > Terriglobales > Acidobacteriaceae > Acidiflorens. The sequence continues at coordinate 3,409 of DATIWL010000114.1, read as the reverse complement.
GACGACTGAAGGGTGTGATCAAGATCGTCGGCGACGTCGAGTCGCCCATCGAAGGATGGGAGTCTTCGGATTGATCCTACTGGATACACACGTCCTTGCGTGGGCAGCGGAAGATTCTTCGCGACTTTCCCGAGTTGCAACTTCGGAAATCCGTCGTGCGCGACGCGGTGGCGGGTTGGCGGTCTCCGCGATCACCCTCTGGGAGTTGTCGTGGCAGATATCGCGGGGACGGATTCAGGCGGGCGGCACCGTAGAAGCAACGGTGCAAAGGATGGTCGAGGGCGTCTCAATTCTACCGATTACGATTGAGATTGCCGCGATTGCAGCACAGTTTCCTGAAGACTATCCGCGTGATCCCGCCGATCGGATAATCGGTGCCACGGCTCGAGCGGAGGGAATGACGCTGGTGACTCGGGATGAGAGAATCCGGCGGAGTCCGCTGGTAAGGACGGTGTGGTGAGTACGGCAATGCCCCTCCTGTATGAGGTTATCGATGTGTGGCGCAGGATATCCGCCACGAATGTTATCCGGTATCGTTGCTTCAAAAATCTTTCATCTGGGCGCCATAGCGTCCAGAGTGCTGATTTCTACCAGACGCCTTTCAACCTGGAACAGGTAGCGGCCTTGGATCGACAATTCCTTGAATTATTTGCAGAACAGCGGCCTGACGAACGGGCTGGTAGTTTTGAGTCTATCGAAGCAGCTATCGACGCTCACATGCAGGACTTTAGCTAGTAATTAGTGACCGGCGGGACGCCCGTCGCTCCATTACGCAGGTCCTTCGCTTTACTCACGATGACGTTCTGAAGAATGTCAGTCGTAATATTCCAACCCCAGATGCGTGATCAACTCTTCCCCCCGCAGGTGCCGCAGGGTGTTCTTCAGTTTCATCAACTGGATGAACAAGTCGTGCTCCGGATACAGCCCTGGTGCCGTCATTGGGGACTTGAAGTAGAAGCTTAACCACTCCTGGATTCCCAGCCGCCGCAATTCCGGCGTGCGCTGGGCGAGGTCAAGGAAGAGCACCAGGTCGAGTACGATCGGCGCGGCGAGAATCGAGTCGCGGCAGAGGAAATCGACCTTGATCTGCATCGGATAGCCAAGCCATCCGAAGATATCGATGTTGTCCCATCCCTCTTTATTATCACCTCGTGGCGGGTAATAGTTAATGCGAACCTTGTGAAAGATGTGGCCGTAAAGTTCGGGATAGAGCTGCGGCTGGAGGATGTGTTCCAACAGACCCAGCTTGGACTCTTCTTTCGTTTTGAACGAACCCGGATCGTCGAGCACTTCGCCGTCGCGGTTGCCAAGAATGTTGGTGGAATACCATCCGCTCAGGCCGAGCAGGCGCGCCTTGAATGCTGGCGCCAGCACCGACTTCATCAGCGTCTGCCCGGTCTTGAAGTCTTTGCCGCAGATCGGCAGTTCGCGTTCGTGCGCCAGTTCGTGCATGGCGGGGATGTCCACCGTAAGGTTTGGAGCGCCGTTAGCGAAAGGCACGTCCTCCATCAGCGACGCATAGGCGTACACCATCGAAGGCGCAACGGTTTCATCGTTCTCCTTCATTGCCTTCTCGAGTGCTTTCACGCTCTGATGAGCGGCGGTCGGTTCGATGAATGTTTCAGTCGAAGCGCACCAGATTGTAATCAACCGCGACGCGCCGCTCGATTTCTTGAAATCACGGATGTCCTGGCGCAGTTGCTCGGCCAGTTCCATCTTGTTCTTGCCCTTCTTGACGTTCGGCCCATCGATCTTCTTCACGTAGTTGTGATCGAAGACGGCCTTCATCGGCGTGATCGAGCTCAGACGACCTTTCACCTTGTCGAGAAGATCACGCTCGAGCACTCCGGCCTTAGAGGCGGCGGTGTGCATGTCATCTTCGAAGATGTCCCACCCGGCAAAGACCAGATCATCAAGTCCGGCCAGCGGCACGAATTCCTTAATCTTTGGCGAACGGCCTTCCGTGCGCTTGCCGAGACGAATCGTGCCCATCTGCGTGAGCGAACCGATGGGAGTGGCAATTCCCTTCCGCACCGCTTCGACGCCTGCGACAAACGTTGTCGCGACGGCGCCCATACCGGGGATCATGACACCGAGTTTGCCCTTGGCGGGCTGAATCGTAGCGTTCTGTGACCGGGGCGTCTTCACTTCCACGCGCGCCGGCTTGCTGTCCTTCTTGCGGGGAGTTGGCATTTGGGATCAATCCTTATGACTTCAGAGAGATGTAGGCAAACAGTTATGTTCTCGCATTTAGCGGCGGCATGCAAACGAACGAGGATCGTATGGTGTGAAATCTGAATTGAGTTGCATCGCCGTACACTTCAACGGCGTGATGCCTCCACCGCAACGATGCCGTGGCCAGCATCCCTCGTTATCGAGCCATCGATAGCGCAAACCACATCACGATCCCCAGCAGGATCATGGCGGCAACCAGCGAGAACAACGAATGCAGCGGGTGAAAGCTGAAATAGGGATTCCGGTTGTCCCAACGATGGGTTCTGAGAGCTGGGCTGCGCATAGAACCTCCTCGCCGCCACAGCGTTCTCGTCCGGACAGCCGCGAGCGGCCACAGCCGTGATGATTAGACACCAATTGCAGGCAAAATTGCAGTGATTATGTTCGCGTAACAGATCGCCGGATCACTTCCCGTCCAGATCCACCGTCTGAATCGGCAAGTCCCAATGTGAGAGCAGAATCTCGAACCGCCGTTGCTCTTCTTTCTGATACGTGGCCTGATCCGGCCAGAGCTGCTTCTTCAATGAATCCTCATCAAATGGCTCGTTCGCGACGGTCGAGTTCTTGAAAACGATGGTTACGCGGAAGTCCCAGCGGCCATCCTCGGTCGTGTGATAGCGAGGCTTGTCCATCCACACCTTGAGCATCCGGCCCATCTCAACTTGTTTCTTCAAGAGCGGATAGTGGTTCTTCTTGAACAGTTGCAGGAACTCATCTGCATAGCCCCACTTCGCCTTGTAGTAGTACTCCACCACGAAGGGCTTGCCTGCGCTGTCGGCGGTCTGGGCAGGTAACGACGCCGGAAGCAGCGCCAGCAGCAAGAGAAAGAGGAGGTGAAGTCTCATGCCGGGTCTCCAATCTGGATGATTGTCGCATATCGTTCCTGGAATCGATATGTGCTATAGTCTTCGGACTTTCGCCGGGTCGTTCCCCGCCACGGCCACAAATCCATGGAGGACATTGTGCACAAGGCTCTGGTGCTCGCGGTTGGGTTGTTTCTCTTCGTCAGCTCCTCGTTCGCGCAGACGGACATCGTCGCAACAACTACACAAAAATGGGTCGCAGGCTGGGATCACCTCGCGGAACCACTGAATCTTTCCAAAAGCAGCGTCAAGTGGACGATCTCAACAGCCCGCAAGATGACTGTGACTTTCACCTTGTCGGGCGCCACGCC
>DATIWL010000113.1:0-17983 GCA_035519435.1 Terriglobales bacterium | reverse complement strand
TTTAAGGATCTCCTGCGCCGCATGAACTTCCCACAATAGGATGTTGATCTCGACGCGCCTCCGTGAGCAGACTACGGCAGAATACGAGATGTCAAGAGACCTGCGTGATCAACAACTCCGGCCTCGTGGGTTGCTAACGGGCCTTCGACAAGCTGGACCCGAAACGCACGACCCCTTTTCCGGAGTCCCTGGTAGATTTCCACGAAACACCGGAGATGGTCTCACGCTTCAGACACCTCGCGGGCGGATCGTCGGCAATCCTGAAGGTAGCCTTCCGAACTGGTTGTCGGACAGATCGAGAGCAAATCCAATCTCTCCGGCAGGTCAAGTTTGGACGATTAGAGATCAGCAAATCGTTTTTTGTGCCGTTTTTCTAGAACCATTCCCAGCGCAGAAGCGTATCCTTCTCCGTGCGGCAGACCGCCGCGATAACAGCCTTCATGGTGATCCGATGAAAACGCAGAAGCGGAATGTTCTCTGCTGTCTTGCTGTCGTCTTTCTGTCATTCGCAATACTAAACGCCCAAACCCAGAAGCCCTCCCAACAACCGATGCCCCGGTACCGCGACGCCAGCCTGAGCATCGAAGATCGCGTCGCCGATCTGCTTTCGCGCATGACGCTCGAAGAGAAGGTGGAGCAGATTTCGGGGGGAGGCCGCGCCGGCATCGACGTCATCGATCCGACCGGCACTTTCAACACCCAGTCGGCGCGCGACACGATGGAGCGTTGGTGGGACCCGGACCTGCCGTTCCCCGCGAAGCGGGCGGCGATCCTTCGCAACGGAATTCAGCGTTACTTGAAGGAGAAGACTCGCCTCGGCATTCCGTCGATGTTCATGGGTGAGGCGCTTCACGGCTTCATGGAGGACACCAGCACCAGCTTCCCGCAAGCGATTGGGCTGGCAAGCACGTGGGATCCGGCCCTCGTGCATCAGGTGTTTACAGCCGCCGGCGAAGAAGCGGGATCGGCCGGGGTAGGACAGGTCTTCACGCCCGTGCTCGACTTGGCTCGCGATCCGCGCTGGGGGCGCACGGAAGAAACCTATGGAGAAGATCCCTATCTCGTCTCCCGTATGGCTGTCGCCGCGGTGACTGGACTGCAGGGTGACAACTTCAAGATCGATCGCCATCACGTCATTGCGACCATGAAGCACTTTGCCGCGCACGGCCAGCCCGAGGGTGGCACGAACACTGCGCCTGCGAACTACTCCGAACGCACGCTCCGCGAGACCTTCCTCGTTCCATTCCAGGCCGCTGTCCAGGAGGCGAACGTCGGCAGCGTGATGGCCTCCTACAACGAGATCGACGGCGTTCCTTCTCACATCAATCCCTGGCTTCTGGGCAAGGTTTTGCGGCAGGAGTGGGGTTTCCGTGGATTTGTCGTGTCGGACGGCGATGGCTTGCAGATGCTGATCAACACGCATCACGTGGCCGCCAACAAGCCCGACGCGGCGCGCCTGTCGATTGCTGCCGGGATCGAATACGATTTGTCCGACGGATCGGTGTTTCGCACCCTCGTCGATCAGGTGAAGCGCGGCATCGTGCCGCAAAGCCAGCTCGACCGTGCGGCCGGAGACATCTTGGCGGCGAAGTTCCGGCTGGGATTGTTCGAGAATCCGTTTGTTGATCCCGACTATGCCGACCGCACGACCAACAGCCCGGAACACCGGGAGCTGGCACTCAAGGCGGCGCAGAAGACGGTGGTGCTGCTCAAGAATGAAGGCAACCTGCTCCCGCTCGACCTGAAAAAGCTGAAGACCATCGCTGTGATCGGGCCGAATGCCGAAGGTATCCACCTCGGCGGCTACACACGCAAGCCTGCGCACAGCGTGAGTATTCTGCAGGGCATCAAGGACCGCGTGGGTTCGAACGCCGCGGTCCTCTTCGCCGAAGGCTGCAAAATCACCGATGCTCCCAACGACTGGCACGGCTGGTTCGCCAACGATGTGAAGCTGATTGATCCCAAGACGCAGGTCGAGAGCATTCGAGCGGCGATCGAAGCTGCGAAGAAATCAGATGTGGCTATTCTTGTCGTCGGTGAAAACGAGAGTACCAACCGCGAGGCGTGGGCCGAGAATCACCTCGGCGACCGCGACTCGCTCGAACTTCTCGGCGCACAGAACGATCTGGTCAAAGCCGTAGTCGAGACCGGCAAGCCTGTCGTTGTGCTCCTGATCAACGGCCGGCCGCTCTCGATTAATTACATTGCGGAAAAAGTCCCTGCGCTCCTCGAGGGATGGTATCTCGGACAGGAGGGCGGAACGGCCGCGGCCAACGTGCTGTTCGGCGACGTCAATCCTGGCGGCAAGTTGCCCATCACCTTCCCGCACACCGTCGGCGCGTTGCCGGACTTCTACAACCACAAGCCCTCGGCGAATCGCACGTATGCGTTCTCAACCCGCAAGCCGCTCTATCCGTTCGGTTACGGCCTGAGCTATACCACCTTCAAGTTCGAAAACGTCCGCGTCGAGCCCAAACAGATCGCGACTGGCGGCACGGCGAAAGTCAGCGTTGATGTCACCAACACCGGCTCACGTGAAGGCGATGAAGTTCCGCAGATGTACATCCATCAACGCATTGCTTCCGTCACGCGGCCCGTCCTGGAACTGAAAGGGTTCGAGCGCGTCACGCTGAAGCCGGGCGAGAAGAAGACCGTCGAGTTCACGATCACACCCGACTCGCTCGCCATGATCAACGCCGACATGCATAAAGTCGTCGAGCCCGGGACCTTCGACGTGATGGTCGGTCCGAGTTCCGATCAAACGACTACGGCGCCGCTCGCCGTTGTCGGGCCCTACGGCGAAACGGGAATCGCCCCGCCTCCGCCCCCACCGCCCGGATCCGAATCCGGTGTCGTCAGCACGTTCGACGATGGCAAGACCACTGCAAACTACGGCGCATGGTCCGCCCTGAGCGATGCCATCATGGGCGGAAAGTCGACGGTCTCCATGCAGGTCGTCGACGGCGGGGCCAACGGCTCCAAAGGAGCGCTGCGCGTGACCGGGGAACTCGCCGAGGGCCAGTTTCCCTGGGCGGGCGCGTTCTTTACCCCGGGGCAGGGGGAGCAGGACGCCGTCAATCTTTCGAGCAAGAAAACCGTCAGTTTCTGGGCGAAAGGCGATGGAAACCAGTACGTCGTGGTTGTCTCTACCGAGAGCCGCCAGAATCAGATGCCCGCGATGCAGTACTTCGATGCGGGCGCTCAGTGGAAACAGTACTCATTTCCCATCTCCAGTTTTCAAACAGACGGCCATGATGTGCTGAATATCGGCTTTGCCCGGGGCCAGAGCTCGGGCAAGTTCGATCTCGAGATTGATGAGGTGGAAATCAGGTAAGACAGGTGACGGGTCTCAGGTCACAGGTGTCAGGAGAAAATACCAGGTTCTAGACATATCTCTCTTGCCCGCCAACCCGCGAAAAAGGAACGGGCATTGACAACTCAGTGCATTGGAGTTCGTCTTTACCTGAGACCTGCTCTTCTACATCGTCTTCACATCCAGGCTCTTCCACAAATACCAGCACGCGATCGAGCGGTACGGAATCCAAGGCTTGGCAATCTTCTCCATGACCGCGGGCTTCGGCCATTTGCGCTTCTTATAGTGCTTTTTGATCGCAGCCTGCACTCCGTAATCCCCAGTGGGCAGGATGTCCGGCCGACGCAGCGTGAACATCAGGAACATATGTGCTGTCCACACGCCCACGCCTTTGACTTGTGTCAGGTGCTTGATGACTTCTTCTTCCGAAAGATCCGCCATGCACTCGAATTCCAATAGTCCGGCCTTCGTTTTCTCCGACAGGTCGCGCAGGTACGCCCTCTTTTGTTTGGAAAGCCCCACGCCCCGCATTTGCACATCCGTCAGTTTGAGGATGCCTTCGGGAGTCAACGGATCGCCCGCAAGCGCTGTAAAACGATCGAAGATCGTTGCTGCCGCCTTGCCGTTCAACTGCTGGTACAGGATCGACTCCGCCAGGTGATGAAAGGTCGGCTCGCCGAACTCCATGCGGCAGGGTCCGACCTTCTCGATCAGAGCCGCTAAGACCGGATCGGCCTTCTTCAGATGATTGATCGCCTTCCGCACGCTTCACCCCCGTGGACAGGCAGAATACCACAGGGGCGAAGAATTGGCGAATCTGCTTGTTCGCCCTCGTTGGATATCGCTATGCGTTGGCTTGCTTCTCTGCCATATCCCCGATGACTGGCAGCTTGAACATCTGGCCCTGGTATGCCTTCAGCAGGAGGAGAATCCACACGATCAGACCGCCCAGACCGATGAGCGGCCACAGCAGAAGCGTCGCCCATCCCAGCACGGGAATCTGCCCGATAATGCCGAGGGCGATCCATAGGACCGTCCAAGCGATAGCGGCAAAAATGCACTGGAACGAGTGGAAGCGAATGAAGCGGTTTCGATTGTAGGGTTCCATCACGAGAAAGATGATTGCCGGGATGATAGTCACGTAAGCCAGCATTCCAGCGACGTTGTCCGTGAGTCCGGAAGCAGCCGTCCCGCCAGACGGCGCAGCAGAAGGAGGAGGCGCTGCCTGGGTGCCAGGGGCACACTTCGGACAGGCCGCTCCGTCGGCGATCTGAGTTCCACAATTGGGGCAGAAAGGCACGGAAGTCTCCTCGAAGAAGGGAATCGTGCGTCCACGGCTGTGCTGAGAATTGGCACAGGCCTTCAGGATCAGGGCTGCACGTTATCAGAAAGGACCGGAGGAGGCAAACCGGAGCAATTATGGACAAGTACTTTACAATACAAAGTCTATACGATAAACTCCTCCACTATGAGGAGACGGGCCGTCCTGCCGGCAGCGACGCTGAGGCGCAAGCTGGCGCAGTTCTGGGCACGGATTCGCGACACTGCGCGATTGGCGCTTGCCGCCCGAAGCAACAACTCAAGCGGGGTTTCCGAAGCCGGCCGCGCGCCTCGTGCCCCGGAGTTCGCGAGCGCGGAGTACTACGACTAGTTGGCTCGTCGGAGCTTCATCACAGTGGCGCGCCAAGAAGCGGACCGCATTACGCCATGAGCTGCAGCGTGCTGTCGATCAGACGCTGCGTATTCTGGTACGGGTCCCCGGCATCGTCGTACTCCATGGATAGATAGCCACGGTAGCCGCTCTTCTTGAGAAGTCCGAAAGCGTAGGCAAGATCCACCTGCACGCGTGCGCCTTTTCCCGTGGACTCCGATCCCTTGACATGGCTGATGCCATAGGCGTGGCTGAACATTGCTTCCAGCCCGTCATAGGCTTTGTCCGGCGGCAGGTGCATCAGGGAATTGCCGAAATCGGGCAGCGCGCACACCCATGGACTAGCAACGTTCTCGATCAGCTTCGCCAGAAAGAACGGATCTTCCGTCACGCCATCGTCGTTTTCGAGATGAATCACGACATTGCGCGCGGCAGCGTGCTCGCCGATGCGGCGCAAGGAATCGGCAGCACGATCGAGGTCCGGCGGCTGGTCACGATCCGATGCGATGTGCGTGCGGATGCTCGGTGAGCCAAGCGCCGCTGCAGCATCAACCCATTTCCTGTTATCTGCAATGGCCCGGTCGCGCTCGGCCGAATCTGCCGCATAGATACTATGTTCGCCGTCATAAGCGATGTTGACGACCGCGGCCTTGGCTTTGTCGACGGCCGCGCGGAAGTTCTCCAGATATTTCGGATCCCGCGAGCGGAAATGCGCACTCCACGGCTCGATCTTGTTCACGCCGAAGCGGGAGACAACGTGCGCGGCAAACTCCGCGAGTTCGATCTTAGGCGAGGTCTTGGCCGTGTCCGATACATACTCTGCCGGAAGAATGAAGTCGCGGAATGGATAGGACGCGATGGCGATTCGATCGCGTGGATTCGAGGGGAAAGCAACATTCGGTTGCGGGGTCGAGGCACCTGCCAGCGCGGGCATCAGCGTCGCTCCGGCAACCGCGATCACGGACTGCGAGAGAAATTCCCTACGCGTGTTCATCGGAGGGAATCATAGCTGATTGAGGATGTGCTGGAGAACCCGTCAGCAGAATTGATTCAGCAGCTACGAGGGAAAGTGAAAGTGCACGTCGTGTTTCGATGCGACCGGGACACCATCCAGCGTCGCCGGTTGGTAGTGCCATTGCCGCAGCGCCGCGGCAATCTTTTCGTCGATGCCGTGCCCGATTGCCTGCACAACTTTCGTCTCCACGACGTTGCCCTGCGCGTCGATCGTGATCTCCACGACTACATCGCCCTGCAGGCCGGAAACCTCCGAGCGTGCAACCGGCGGATCGGGAAAAACAATTGGGTAGGCGACATGAACTTCGTGCCCTTCGATCGGCCCGTCGATCACCGTGCCGAGCGCTGTTCCAGCCCGCGCGTTCCGGTCGGCGGCAATGGCATGAACCGGCACCTGGAGCTGCTCAGCTGCGGGCTTCGATGATGACGGTTTCGGCCGATGTCGCGGCGCGTTGGAACGGCGCGCCAGAGCCAGCTTCTCCTCTTCCGCTGGAGCATCGGTCCCGTCCGGGGCATAAATCACGCGATACGACTGGGTTCCGCTTCCATTCGCGAGCCAGTTCGGCGTCAATTCGATGGTCGGCGGGCGATGAAACAGGATCGCCGCGAACACCGCTAGATGCGCAAGGATCGACGCCGCGACGGCGCGGTGGTCGCGCAGTCGTCGTTCCGCGGGATGGATCTCATCGAACATTCGTCTACCTTATCCTGAATCTGACGGTCCGGACGAGAAAAGGTTGCGGTCCGGGCTCTCGCCGCAGTTACTCCCGTTCCGCCGATTTGCCGCTAATCCGCGCCGCCTCTATGATTTCGAAATGGTGAATCTCGCCGTACTCATTTTTGAAAGGTAGCAATGATCACGATTGTTTCGGGACTTCCCCGGTCGGGCACCTCCTTAATGATGCAGATGCTTGTGGCCGGTGGCCTCATGCCACTGGCCGACGGCGAACGCGAAGCCGACACCGACAACCCGCGCGGCTACCTGGAATGGGAACGCATCAAGCAGCTTCCCAAAGAGCCCGGATTGATTGCGGAGGCCGAAGGCAAGGTGGTGAAAGTGATTTCGCAATTGCTGCTTTCTTTACCGGACGGGCACGACTACCGCGTCATCTTCATGCAGCGCCCCTTGCCTGAGGTTTTGAAGTCCCAGGAAGAAATGCTGCGCCGGCGCGGGACGTTCGAATCGGGTGGAGACTCGTCTGCCATCGAGGATGCGTTCCAGCGCCACCTGATGGACGTAAACCGCTGGCTGGGCGGGAAGCCGAACATCCAGGTGTTGCGCGTGCATTATCACCGCGCACTGCGCGAGCCGAAGGCGATTGCAGAAGTGGTCGCACAATTCCTGCAAGCCAACTTGGATCTGGATGCGATGGCGCGGGAAGTGGATCAGACCCTGTACCGCAATCGGATGAAATAAGGCATGCGCGCGATCGCGCTGCGCGCAGGCGTTTCGCTCAAGTACGGCAGTTACCGCAGTATCCGCCCATCTCTACGCGTGCCACAACGACACGGAAACGGCACTCCGTTTCGACCTGTATCTTCAGCTTGTCGAAAAACCGGCTCTCGTATTCAGTGACTTTCCCGCAGCGCAGGCAGGTGACGTGGAGATGTTCGCGCGGCGTCTTGCGTTCGTAGAAATGTTTCTCGCCCTGCAGGTGCATCAGGTCCAGTTCGTCGACCAGTCCGTGTCGCTTCAGCAAACCAAGCGTGCGGTAAACCGTGACTCGATCGATGGCGGAATCCTGGCGCTGCGCTTTGCGCAGGATCTGACTGGCGTCGAGATGGCGGTTGGCCGTCTCCATGATGTTCAGGATGGTGCGGCGCTGGCGCGTGATGCGGATGCCGCGGCGGGCGAGTTCCGCAACCAGGTTTCCCGGAGCTTCAGTGTGCGGCAGAGGCATAGGCGCAATGCACGTTGCAGCTAGTTGCAATTGAATTGCAACAAAAAATGGTAGCACATCTTGACCGCTGCTCCCGCCATGCATTTCAATAGTGGCCGGAGTTCTTAGATGCAACTGAGTTGCATCTAGAGTCGCAATCAAATAAAAAGAGCCTCTCCCGCGGCAACGGAAAAGGCTCGCAACGCAGAAAGCCGAGGTTCGCATGCCACGACTCAACCGCGCTGTGCCTTCTTTACCAGATTCTCCCTCCCCGCGCAAGGAACCGCCCTCAGTGAAGCGTAAGTTCCGATGCAGTCGATACTTGCCAGCATTCATTCTTGGCCTGACATCGCTCGCCTGGAGCGGCGAAGGATCTCCAGCGACCGCCGCCGCGAGTAATACGACTGCTGCTAGTGGAGCGCAGCAGCAAGGTCAGGTGGAGCAGCTGCAGCAGGAGGTGCGCCAGCTTCGAGAGCAGCTTGACCGCCTGAGTGCGCTTGTCAGCGCCGGCCAGCCAGCGCCGCCCGCGCCGTCAGTGATCGGCTACATGCCGAGCAAACCAGGTGACCAAGGGGATGCGGCGCAGACGGATTCCCAGCCAACACCTTCGGAATCGCCCTCCGACGTCCGTGCCGCCCGTTACGTTGACTGGCAGGGACAGGACGGGAAAGGAATCAATCTGTTCGACCGCGTCCGGGTTGGCGGCTACGGGTCCATGCGGTTTGAAGCCAACGACGTCGCCAGTGGAAACAACATACCCGGAGGCTCGGCAGGTGCGTTCACGTTCCGCAGGCTGGTTTTGACTACCGATAGCCGTCCGGCGCCACGCTTGCGCGTCTACAGCGAGATCGAATTCGAACGGCTCTTCGAAATCGAGGCCGAAAAAGAAACCGAACGCTCTCCTGAAGGAAGCGCTTTCAAGCAGACAACGGAGGGTAACGCCGGCGGAGAAATCTCGGTCGAGCAAGCCTGGGGTCAATTCAACTTTGCTGAGAATCATGGCCTGCGCGCTGGAGTCGTTCTCGTTCCCGTTGGGCGGTTCAATCTTCTTCACGACGACGACTACTGGGATGTTCCACGGCGCACACTCACAGACCGCGATGGCCCAGTGATTCCGGTGAAAGCGGCTTGGCGTGATCTTGGAGCGGGCCTCGTTGGCAGCTTCAACGTCGGCGACACCGGCAAACTCGACTACCAGTTCTACGGGCTCAGCGGAGCCGCTCTCGACTTCAACATTGAGCAGGAGTTGGTGACCACGCCCGGTTCTCCGGGCAGCGCCGAGCTGGTTCTCAACAGCGAAATGCAGCTGACCAGTGGCTTCTTCGATGGCAGCAAATCGGCCTCGGCGTTCGCATGGCGCGCCGCTTATAGCCCAAACATCCACGGCGAATTTGCGTTCTCCGGATATCACGGAAAATACGCGCCGTCATTCGTGAGCTTCCACGAGGCGCTGACCGCACTCGCCTACGATCACAAGTGGCGCTGGAGAGGTTTCGAAACTGAAGCAGAGCTTGCCTACACCAGTCTTGGGAACCTGAACAACGTCATCACCGGGTTCGGGCAGGCGGTGTTCAACACGGTGAACAGCACGACACCGTCCTCGGGCGAAGGTGGGCTGACGAACGCAACCGTCGAAATGGAGCTAGCCAATCTCTCACGCCGCCGCTACGGATTCTGGACGGATTTCAAATATCATGCCCGCCCGCATTGGCTGAAGAATTCGTTCCTGGGGAAGGCCTTCGAAGATCCCCAGATCATCCCGATCCTGCGCTATGAACGTGTGTGGCTGAACGGCGTGACGGACGAAGTCAACATTTCTACCTTCGGCGATGACATGACGGTCAGCTACACGCAGGAGGATCTGGAACAGGATCGGATCACCTTCGGACTGAGCTACCGTCCCGCGCCCCAATTCACTATTCAGGCCGCGTACGAACACAACCGCCGCATCAACGGATCGCGACTGATCTTCCCAGAAGTCGAGCAGGATTCGACCAACGGCGTAGTCCTGGGAATGGCGTTCGCATTCTGAAAGGAGGAAATCTTGCGTCGCATCATGCTGCCGTGCCTCATTCTGTTGGCCGTCGCCGCAGTTCACGCGGAGACAAAACGCTTCGTTCGGCCACAACACAAGATCCGCCGCACGCATGCGCGGGCGTTGCGCCATGCGCAAATCCGTGCCGGTGTTCCTCAGGCTGAGACTGCCGACTTCGATCCGCCTGAGCAAACGATCGGTGAACGCCTGTTTCTGGAGACGCGTTTCGCACAATATTTCGCCGCGCACTCGGGGGGCAACGTAAATCAGCCGTTGCTCGAGGGCGACCCGGTTGTTGACCAAGTAGACGTGGCGGGCGGAAATCCTCTGCCGGGGCCGTTTGCCGGGCAGTCAATCAACTGCCGCTCCTGCCACTTCGTTGACGAGTTCGCTGACACCGGGGGAGCCGGAAACCGCACGTACGCGGACTTTGCGCGACGCAGCCCAATTTCTGCGCGCGGAGACGAAAACACAACTGCGCCACGGAATGCGCTCAACATGGTGGACTCGAATATTCCCCGCCCGGTAGGACTTTTCCTGCACGGCGACGGCGAATTCTCGAGTTTGACAACGTTGGTAATCAGTACGGCTACGGGCCGCAACTTCGGCTGGCTGCCATCGGAATACGATCAGGCCATTGCCCATATCGCGAAGGTAATTCGCGAGGATGATGGCAGCGGAGATCTCGCCCAGCAATATGGAGGTTCCTACGCCAAAATCTTTCTGGGCACAGCCGCCGATATTCCGGATGAGTTTCGCCTGCCTCCTGCCTATCGCATCGACGTGACTGCGGCGACGGATGCTCAGGTTGTTGGCGCGGTGTCCCGGCTGGTTGCAGCATACGTGTTTAGCCTGACGTTCTCGCGCGATGAAAACGGTGTCCACAACGGCTCGCCCTATGATGTGTTTCTCGCAAAGAACAAACTGCCGGCGGCTCCCGATCCAGGTGAGTCCGATGCCGATTACTCACTTCGGCTGACACAGGCTGTCGATTTACTCAAGAGTGTGCAATACGTCACAGATGACGACGGTGCCTTCGAAACTCACGACCAGCCCTTCGTATTCGGCGCCCTGGAACTGCAAGGGCTGAAGATCTTCCTCCGGCAGAATGCTGACGACGCAAAGTCGCGATCTCATTCGGACCGCACGTTCCTGGTTGCGTCGCTGCTCATGTGTGGCGGCTTCGTCGGATTGGGATTCGTCGCGGCCAGCCGGCGGCGCTACGGAGTGGTGGCACTAACGAGCATCTTGCTCGTTTGTTGTGGATTGGTCACTTGCTCGGGAAATCCAGCGACGACTCCAAAGGAGGTTGGGCCGCCATCCGGATCGGAGGCAGCCCACGTCGGCAACTGCATTACCTGCCACAGCGCGCCAAACTTTACCGACTTCCGCTTTCACAACACGGGAGCAAGCCAGGAAGAATATGACGCGGTCCACGGCAGCGGCATGTTCATGAGCCTCTCTGTGCCCGGCTACGACGAGCGGCAGGCGAATCCTGATCTCTACCTGCCTGCAACGCCGCAGCATCCCAATGCTGCGGGCATCTTCCGGTCGCCCGTCAGGGCGGGCGATCCGCGCCTGGCCGATCTTGGTATGTGGAACGTCTATGCCAATCCTGATTTCCCCGAACCGCAAGGGCAGCTGCAGAACGTCATGTGCACTGGAGGCACCCCATGCGACCCGGTGCACATCCTGCCCTTGACGCTTGGCCGCTTCAAAACACCGACCCTGCGTGATCTGGGCCACTCCCAGCCGTATTTCCATACCGGCCGCCGCGATTCGCTGGATGACGTGATGACCTTCTACCGGCGGATGTCAGCACTTTCGCGCGACAGCCAGTTGCGCAACGGCGACCCAGCCATTGGAGCGATCTCGATTGACGACAACGATGCCGCTGCTCTGGTCGTGTTCCTGCGCGCGCTGAATGAGGATTACGACTGATGGCAAGACCCTCTTACGCGTCGGCAGTAAACGTGCCACGATCAACCAGAGGCGCATCTGTCTCGAGGATCTCTGTCATTCGGCATGAGAAAATCAGGGGCCGGTCATCCGGCCCCTGGATCATGCGTCTGCTGCGAAAAATCCACGCGACTGTGGGCGTTGTATCCACGCTGAATCTGCTCTTGCTCATTGCCACCGGCCTTCTTATTCAAAACCGCGAGACCTTCGGGCTTGAGGATAAATATGTCAGCCACCGGTTCCTGCCTTCCTCATACCGGCCTCGCGACGTCGAGACAGGCGTGCGCAGCGACATCGTTATCACGGATCTCCATTCCGGCCGCATTCTTGGTCAGCCCGGTGTGTGGATCGTCAACGGCCTGGCTGTTGCCTGGCTAGTCCTGGCAGTCAGCGGAGTTGTCATGTACGGAAACAAGTTGCGAACGAACGGGAGCAAGGGACGTGCGGAGTAAGCAGATCCGCACAGTTTCCAACTCAATAGCATCGACGCGATTCGCGTCGAATCTGATCGGGCTTCTGATTCTGTTCTGCAGCGCCTTGCCGCTTCATGCCGAGATCTATCTGACGGAAGAGCAAGCGGTCAAGATAGCTATCCCCAACGCGGTTTCCGTCGACGTCGAGACGAAACAGCTGACTCCGGCGCAGCGCGATTCATTGCAGCGGGCCAGCCGCTTGCGGTTTCCCGAACCTCAATACCGATTCTTCGTCGGGCGAAATAAAGATGGAAGCGTGGCCGGATATGCGCTCATCATGAACGAAGTCGGTAAAGAAGAATTCATCACGTTCATCGTAGGAATTACGCCGAAGAGAGAGACGGGGGAAGTGGTGGTGATGGAATACCGCGAGACTCGAGGCGGCGAGGTCCGCGAGAAGCGCTTCCTGCGCCAATTCCGAGGCAAGAAGACCACCGATCCCATCCAGGTGAACAATGACATCGAGAACTACACGGGCGCGACCTTGTCGTCGCATGCAATCGCAGCCGGTGTGAAGAAGGCGCTTCTGCTGACCGATACCTTCTACCTTCACCCATGAAATATCTGCTACGAATTACCGGCTGCGCATTGTCTCTAGCGATTTGTGCTGGATCCGTGGCAGCAGGTGAGTCTCCACATCCAATTAAGCAGATTCGCTACCTAATGGGGACATTGTGTGAGATCGCGGCATATCCACCTTCTTCGATGGATCGCGATACCGCAGAACAGGCGATCGCGGCGGCCTTCGCCGAATTGAAACGAATTGATGGGGTCCTGTCGAACTGGAATCCCAATTCCGAGTTGATGCGCCTGAACTTGGAGGCGGGAGCGGAAGGAAGCCCAAGGCCTCGTGTCCACGTAGGGGACGAATTGTTCGAGAGACTGCGGGTCGCGCTCGAAATTGCCCGTCAGTCCGGCGGAGTGTTCGACCCGACCGTCGGCCCGCTGGTCCGGGTTTGGGGATTCCTGCCACGTTGTCAGACGGATGGGCCGTGTTCGGATATCTCTCGCGCCGACGCGATCGCCGCGGCAAAGCGAAAAGTCGGTTGGCGGAAAATCAGTCTCCATCCGGAAACGAAAGAAGTGGAATTCACTATTCCTGGCGTGGAAATCGACCTTGGCGGCATCGCCAAGGGATACGCTGCCGAGCGGGCGGCACAAGTGCTCAAAGAACATGGGATCCGTGCCGCCCTCGTCAACCTGGGGAGCAGTAGCTTGAAGGCGGTAGGGTACCCGCCATGCTCTGACCGGACAACTGCGGATTGCAAGGGCTGGGTTGTGGCGGTTGCCGATCCGCGAAATAGGCGGCGCTCCGCAGCCCGTATCGTGTTACATGACGGTGATTCACTCGCAACCTCAGGCACCTATGAACACACTGTAGGTGAAGGCCGTAAACGAAAATCACACCTGTTCGACCCCTTTACCGGCGCCCCATTAGGAGGCGAAAGCAGCGTTTCCGTCATCTGTCACGACGCTGAACTAGCCGACGCGTTGACGAAGCCATTCATCCTGCGGCGCGATTTGACTTCCCCATATGCGGCAAAGTTGTTGAACACATATGAGCAGTGCGGTGTAAGTCGCGCTGCCGTTCAGGACGCCCGTCTGTCGCGTCAGTTTATAAAACTCAACAACGCCCAGGTGGACGGGATACCAGAATATTGGCGCGGTACGGCTCCTGATCGATAGAAGAGTTCGGAACGCACGTGGGAACCTATCCGGTCTTTGCTGCTGGTAGTTCGAAGCCGATCCTACGTCGGGGACCTGCAGGAGGTTCCATCAAACGACGGATAGCCTTGAGCAGATCTTGAATGGCGCCGTCGTGCGTGTCGAGACGTTGTTCCAGTTCGTCAATGCGGGCTGCAAGTTCCCGGTTTGACCGCAGCATTTCCCGCAGTCGAACGAACGCCCGCACGACATGGACACTCATGGCAACTGCACGCGGAGAATTGAGCACGGTTGCCGCCATGATTGCTCCATGTTCGGTGAAGACGAAAGGCAAGTATCGACGCCCGCCGTGACCCAAACTTGAGGTCGCAATTTGCGACCTCAAGTTTCTCTATTCGCGGGGAGTAAGTTGGAACATAAAGTCTGATGGGAACCGGTCGCGATTGCGGCGCACCTGCTCATTCAGGCGCTTGACTGGCACTCCATACAATTCCGCAAGCGCATAATCCACGATGACTTTCTCCCGTCGCAGGAACACGATCCGCGACTCGATTGGAACGACCGTTCCACGGTGCTGAATAACAACGGAACGCAGTGTCCGCGATTTTGGCACGTCTTCACAAGGCCTGTCTCTAGATGCTAGCCATGCCGAAGAAAAATCGATGTGATTTCAAACGTCTCCAATTCTGATGAATTCGGCAGACCGCGGACACCATTGGCGCCCACTTTCACTGTTTGAGGGTTGCAACTTGCAAGCTCAAGAAATGCAGCAAATGCCGGGAGGGAGGTGTTTGCTAGGTGACGCTCACCTCGGTGTACGTTCCGTACACCTTGCGAAGCGCTTCGCAGATTTCCCCAACCGTGGCGTACGCACGCACAGCATCGACGATATACGGCATCGTGTTGACCTCGGAAATTCCGCCGTTCGGATTCGCGGCAGGAGTCTGCGCCGCAGCGCGTTTCAGCGCATCAAGTCGCCGTTCTACTTCTTCGTTCGAGCGTCGAGCACGCAGAGCCTTCAGTTTTGCCTCTTGTGCCCGCGCCACGGACTCGTCGATATATAGAATGTCCGGCGTTTCTTCTTCGATCACGAAATCATTCACGCCAACCGTGATCTTCTCGTTCGCCTCGACCGCGCGCTGATATTGATAGCTCGCCTCCGCGATTTCCTTCTGCGGATATCCACGCTCGATAGCCTTCACCATTCCGCCCATTTGATCGACTTTCTCGAAGTAATCGAAGGCACCCTGCTCCATGTCGAGTGTCTGCTTCTCGACGAAGTAGGACCCTCCCAGTGGGTCGACCGTACTGGCCACTCCGCTTTCATAAGCGATGATCTGCTGCGAGCGCAGCGCGATCCGAGCAGCTTCCTCCGTCGGAAGCGCCAAGGCTTCATCGTAGGAATCGGTGTGCAGAGATTGCGTGCCGCCAAGAACGGCCGCCAGCGCTTGCAGAGCCACGCGCGCGATGTTGTTCATCGGTTGCTGCGCGGGCAGTGACACTCCGGCAGTCTGTGTGTGAAAGCGCATCAGGCGCGTGCGGTCGTTTTTGGCGCCGAAACGGTCTTTCATCAGCCGGTACCAGATCTTACGCGCGGCGCGGTACTTGGCAATTTCTTCGAAGAAATCGTTATGGGCATTAAAGAAGAAACTCAGCCGTGGGCCGAACTCATCGACGTCGAGGCCACGGCGTCGTGCCCATTCCACGTACTCGACGCCGTCGTAGATGGTGAAGGCCAATTCTTGCAGCGCGGTCGAGCCCGCTTCGCGAATGTGATAGCCGGAAATCGAAATCGTGTTGAAGCGCGGTGTGAATTTCGATCCGAACTCGAACGTGTCAACCACCAGCCGCATGCTCGGCGCGGGAGGATAGATATATTCCTTCTGCGCGATGTACTCCTTCAGGATGTCGTTCTGAATGGTGCCGGAGATTTTCTTCCAGTCCGCGCCCTGTTTCTCCGCCACGACCAGGTACATCGCCCAGAGCACGCTGGCAGGCGAATTGATTGTCATCGAGGTGGTCGTCTTTTCCAGGTCGATACCATCGAAGAGAATTTCCATGTCCTCGAGCGAGTCGATAGCTACGCCGCATTTGCCGACTTCGCCTTCGCTGGCCGGATGGTCGGAGTCGTAGCCCATTAATGTCGGCAGGTCGAATGCGACGGAGAGCCCGCCACCGCCGTGCTCAAGCAAATACTTGTAACGCTTGTTCGTTTCCTCCGGCGAGGCAAAGCCCGAGAACATGCGCATGGTCCAGAGCTTGCCGCGATAGCCGGTCGCGTGAATGCCGCGCGTATAGGGCGGCTGACCCGGATAGCCGAGATACTGTTCATAATTCCAGTCGGCCGGCAGATCGGCTTGCGTATAGAGGCGTTGGATCGGAACATTCGAAATCGTACTGAAGCGGGCATGGCCATTTTCGTCGCGATTGGTGCCCGTCGCCGCGCCCACGGGTTTCTCCGGAGCCTTTTCGAGAGTTGGCCCCAGCGTCTTTTCCGCCCACGCCACCTCGGACGGAGACGGGTTGCGGCCTTCGAACACGTCCGCAACCGGACTGTCGGCGACGACAGGCTTCTTCCCACTGAACTTCAGCTTATCCGCCATGCGGCTCCCCACATTGAATCGATGATAGAGGAGGCATTCCAGCCGAACAAGGTTTCAAACCGACCGAGCGGTTGGGAACTGCCGTGGGAACAGCAGCGATTATTGATGGATCCGGTAGCGCATCTCCTTTCTCTCCAGTCGGTTCAGGCTTGATTTGAATTTGATTTAGAGAGCATTGCTCTTCGGCACTTCGCGCCGCAATCTGAACCCGTGTCCAGGGGGCAATCCTATGAGACCTAGGTTAAGTACTCGGCGGCTCGCGTTGCTCTGGTTGTGTTTTGCGGCTTCCTTGTCATCGGCGCAGGGAAAGTCAGACGCAGCCTGCCTCAAGTCGGGTTCCATCACTCCCTCGTACGACGCGCTCCGGCAGAACAACTCCATTCAGATGACTTTGACTTTCGCTACCTCCAGATGTCTTTTGCGCTTTGGTCACTATGGTTCTAGGGAAGATGCAAACAGGGTGAAAGTCTGGTTGCGGCGCACGCCCGGACTCACGCCGCGCCTGACGAGTGTCAGTTTTCTCGGAATACAGTCAACTGCGGTTGCATTCGCTGACCTCTCGAAGCCGGCTTCGAATGGGCTTTCCCGCGACAGCGGAGCGCGCGGATTAGAGCTCCAGATCAACCTGCAATCGAGCGCCGATCTGGCCGTTGGACACTACCAGATTCCGGCCTACGTGGAGTACGAAGCCGTAGGTGCACACGGCGACATAAGGACTGAGGCCCTGCCACTCGAGATTCCACTCGAGGTCGTGCTGGCGGACGCACCCGTGAAGGAGCATATCGAGAAGCACCCCATGACCGTGACCGACGGTCTTCTGGTCCCGGTCCGTACGGTTGGCGTTCTCTGGTGGTTGCTTTGCGGATTTTGCAACGACTGAGAGTTGTTCAGACCTCTCTTGACGCCCCTTTTCACCCGCACCTATGCTCTTGTTTTCGCGAAGTGGAGGAACTTCTGAAAGCGTTTCGCCGATTGCTGAAGCGCACGCCTGTCTACGGCGCGTACAAAGCGCTGGGCCACTATCCCGACTACTGGTACTGGATCCTTCGCGGACGCCCCACGCGTTCTCCGCATCTTCTTAAGCAAAAGACCGTCCGCGAGTATGGCGAGAAATTCGGGCTTAAGACGCTGGTTGAAACCGGGACCTACTACGGCGAGATGGTTGCGGCGATGAAATTTCGCTTCGACCAGATCTACTCCATCGAATACCTGCCGGAGCTGGCGGAACGTGCATCGAAGAAATTCAGCTCCTATCCCCACATCCGAATCTTTTGCGGAGACAGCCGCACGGTCATGCCCGAGGTGCTATCGCTGCTGCGCGCGCCGGCGCTGTTCTGGCTCGACGCGGGCTACTACGGCTGGGTCGGGAAAGCAGAAGATCAGCAGCGGC
>DATIWL010000112.1:0-2254 GCA_035519435.1 Terriglobales bacterium | reverse complement strand
TCACGGGCGTTCCACCTTGCGCATCGGTCATGCCGATGACTCGTCCCGGCTGAATTCCGCCGCCGGCAAAGAAACACGGAAAGACGTCGCCCCAATGATGCCGACCCGGAGTAAACGGCTCGCCCGAGGCATTTTTACCGGTTGAGCTGATGGGCGAAATAAGCGGCGTCCGACCCATCTCGCCGCACATCACTACCAGCGTTTCATCCAGCAGCCCGCGGTCGGCCAGGTCGTCGAGAAAGCCGCTCAAGCAATGGTCGATCGAGGGGAGGTTGTGTCGTTTGAGGTCACGGAACGCATTTTGATGCGTATCCCAGCCCCGCAGATTGACTTGAACCATCCGCACGCCCGCTTCGACGAGTCGCCGCGCCACGAGAAATCCCTGTCCCGAATGGCACTAACCGAAGCCGGAAGCGGCTGTCGGTTGAAGAGTTATGACTGACGAACGGGTGTTCCAAGTCGGTCTCTAAAGGATCCCGGCCTCCTGCGAGAATGTGGTTGTTGCAAGACCCATTTTCTCAGGAGGCCAAGGATGGCGCCATTTATTCGGTCCGTGCTGGAACAGGTCAAGGGCGAAGTGGCGGAGGTTTTGTCCCAACAGAATATCGAACAGATCTGTCGCGAACTCGGTTATGTGTGGCGACAGTCAACTCTGGATCCGGCCACCACCGTGCACGCGTTTTTACGGCAGGTATTGGCAGGCAACACGGCGTGCGATGACGTGCCGCATTTGACCGGCCTCGACGTAACCGGCGAGGCGTACTGCAAGGCGCGTGCGCGATTGCCGGAGGAGCTTTTCCAGCGACTGATGCAAGCCGTGGCACAAGCCGCGATCCAAAGTGACGAAGCCGCCGCGCGCTGGCGCGACCACCGTCTCTGGCATCTCGACGGGTCGGGCTGCTCGATGCCGGACACTCCCGAACTGCAGCAGGCCTTTGGTCAATCCGGCATGCAAAAGCCGGGCTGCGGATTCCCCGTGGCCCATCTCCTGACGCTCTTCCATGCCACCAGCGGCTTGCTCATGCGGATGGTCAGCTCTCCGTTGCGGACGCACGACATGGGGCAGGTCCATCGCGTGCACGAGGCACTTGAGCCGAACGACGTGGTTGTCGGTGACCGCGGATTCTGCTCCTACGCCCACCTGGCCCTGCTGGGAATGGCTGGAGTTTTTGCCCTCTTTCGCGTTCATCAGCGGACGATCGTCGACTTCCGCAAAAGGCGGCCTGTGAGGCCGCCCCGAGCGAGCCGGAAGGGGCGACGGACAACTGGACTGCCCAGCTCGCGGTGGGTGAAGTCCCTCGGCAAACACGACCAGATCGTCGAGTACTTCAAACCGGTCCAGCGCCCCGAATGGATGTCGCGCGAGGACTTTGCCCGTCTCCCCGCTTCGGTCCTTGTGCGCGAGCTGCGATACCGCGTCACTCAGCGGGGCCTTCGCGTGCGGGAAGTCACCGTCGTGACGACGCTTTTGGATACGGACCTTTATCCGGCGGCCGACATCCGCGAACTCTACCGGCAGCGCTGGGAGATCGAGACCAATCTGCGGCACCTCAAGCAAACGCTGCACATGGATGTGTTGCGCACGAAGACGCTCGCCGGGATCCACAAAGAACTGGCCATGTTCGCAATCGTGTACAACCTGGTGCGCTTGATCATGCTGCGTTCCGCGAAACGCCAGGGCGTCGCCGTGAACCGCATCAGCTTCATCGACGGCCAACGCTGGCTCTGTCACGCACAGTCGAAGTCGCCGCTGAGAAAACTCGCCATCGTGCCCGATCGACCGAACCGCTATGAGCCCCGTGCCAAAAAACGGCGAGCGAAAGAGTACGACTTAATGAGCAAGCCGCGGCAACAGCTCAAGCAAGCTCTGATCCGTAAACAACTAACGTCTTAAGTTAGTGCCATTCAGCTGCGTCCCCTTTCTCACTTCCCCCTTTCTCACTTCCTTTCTCACTTCAGGTGCTCGACGTACGCTGCCACGACAAACGGCGAGACTTCGTGCAGATCTCGGATGCCGCGCTTCTGGCACCAACGGCAGAAGCGGCCCACCGCATGCGCGTAGGCAGCCCGCGTGTTCGGATTGCGGATGTGGGCCGCGAAGAATTCGAGATATCGACGCCACGCCTTCTCGCCACTGTCAAGGATGAGGGAGGGGAGAACCGCATTGCCGGGCAATCGGGCAACTTGACGAGCCGGAACTGGTGACGTGGAATATTCGATGGCTTGGGGCTGGGAAAAGGTTGACTTTCGAGTA
>DATIWL010000111.1:0-22313 GCA_035519435.1 Terriglobales bacterium | reverse complement strand
TGACGTTTGCCGCCGCCCAAAAGAAGGCGGGAATCCAGTTCCGATTGCGATCGTCGATGGCAGGGCAGGTTTGCCGACCGCGTTTCGCTTGGGTGCAGAACTGATCTTGACCAAACCGGTGGCCAAGGATCAGGCGCGGACGACGATCCGTACAGCGGTAAACCGCATTAAGAAGGATGACACCGCGCGCTTGCCGCATCCATTCGAGGAGGCCCGGGAAGAGATCGTCACGCCGTCCGCACCGCGAGCCCAAGCCGCTGCTGTGGGAGCATCTTTGCCTGCCACGCCACCTGCCGAAATGGCGCCACCACCAGCGCCACCGCAAGTTCCTCTCGAGCCGCCTGCGGCCCCCATTGCCAAAACGTACGCCGCCAAGGAAGAGGCCCCTCCGCCGCCGGTTCAGGGCAAGCCCCTGTCCACGTTTGCGCGGGATCTGACGCCGCCGCAGAGCTTTGCACCACCAAAATCGGCCCCACCGACGCCGGCCCCGGCCCAAAAACCTTCGGACGATCCTGTGCTCGCAGACCTGGAATCCGATCTGCCGACGCCCGCTGTCAGCTCTTACCGTGAGCCAGTCGTAAAAAAAGGCAGCAGCGCATCGTTGCTCTTGCTTCTTTTCCTCATGCTGGCCGGCGGATTCTACGCCGCCTGGATGTATCAACCCGGATTCCGCGAGACGGTTGAACCCTGGGTCAATCGAGTGCTGGCATCGTTCCAAATGCCAGGATCATCCCGCAAAGTGGCGCCGCCTCAACCTGTCTCGCCGGCACCTGTTGTCACGCCGGCGCCATCAGCAAACGGGGCCCCATCTGCCGGTGCACCAAGCTCAGCGATCCCCGCGGGCCCGGTGAATCCAGCGACTTCTGGCACGGGTAGGGCAGAGAACCATGCCGACGAAGCGGAGCTTGAAACATCGGCGCAGAGCGTCTCCTTGCCTGCCGACAAGCAATCCGCATCGACCGAGGCGCAGGACGCAGACAGCGGGTCGAAGAAGATCGGCTCCGCCAAGAAGATTCTGGCGGCCGTCCCTTCCGACGCTGAATTGCCTGGTGAGAAAAGCGCAGTGATTCTCTCGTCTCAGGGTGCGGAGAAACGTCTGCTTCATCACGTGTCGCCAGCCTATCCACCGGAAGCCCGCAAGGAGAAGCTTGAGGGGACGGTCGTGTTGAAGGCAATTGTCAGCGATACCGGTACCGTTTCCGGTGTTCGCGTCATCGAGGGTAATCCCACGCTGGCAGCCTCGGCGATCACTGCAGTAAAGCAATGGCGATATCGGCCCTACGTTCGTGATGGCAAGTTGATGCCCTTTCAGACGGTCGTGCTGGTCGAGTTCCAGCGCCATTGAAATCTGCACCCGCAGCCGCGTGAATGCGATAAGTCCGTTACCCACGTAACTTGCTGGTACCCATGACAGTACCTAGGATTTCTCATTATGGGTTACCAAGCGTTACTGTTCTGTCCTGACGAAAAGCTCGCCCGTGTCGTAACGCAGGTCTTCAGCGACCTAGATTTTGCAGTCGTTCCGGTCAACGAACCCTTTGCTGCGGTCAAGAAGTTAATGGCCCAGCGCTACGACGCGATCGTGGTCGATTGTGAGAATGAGCAGAACGCTTCGCTGCTGTTCAAGAGCGCGAGAAATTCCAGTTCGAATCAAAGTTCCCTGGCGTTGGCATTGGTGGAAGGTCAGGCCGGCGTAGCCAAGGCTTATCGTATCGGAGCCAATCTGGTTCTGACAAAACCCATCAACGTCGAGCAAGCCAAAGGGACCCTTCGCGTTGCGCGAGGCTTGCTCCGCAAGAATCTCGATGCTTCGGCTCCGGCCGCAGCGGGCAAGGCGGCCCCAGCATCCACAGCTTCTTCAGTCAGCCAGGATGATTCTGCACAGGTCGCGGCCACCCATCATGAAGCACAGGAATTCGAATCTGCACTGCCCGCGCTGGCAGGCCTCGCAGAGACCGATCACACCGCGATCTCGATTCCAGTGCCAGAGAATGCGACGCCACCAGCACCCCCATCCGTGCCGCCTGCTCCCGTCGCTTATGAAACGCCTGCGCTCACGCCCGAGCCTGAACCGGTACCGGTTCTTCCGTCCGCGATCAGGCCTGCTGCTGGCGCTCTTGCCGCGACAGCAGCCGCCCCTGCACCGGCCAAGGAACCACCCGCCCCCGCAGAGAAGAAGTCGACGGCTCCCGAGTTTATCGGCCACGCACCTGTGAGTTCTGTGCCGCTCCCAGTGAGCCATATCGAGGCTCCGACCTTCGCTGCGCTGGAGAAAGAAGACACGTCTGAAGGCTCCGGTGGCGGCAAGAAGCTTCTGATCGCGGCAGCCGTAGTGGTGGCCGCCTTGGCGATTGCTTACTTCGGCTGGACAAAATTCGAACAGAAGAGCGGGTCTCCCAGTCCGGCCACAACACCTCAGAGCCTGAATGGCCCGTCATACTCGGCGGCGCCTCCCTCGGCAAGTGCGCCCGTATCGGCTCCGGCCTCGTCACCCAGCTCGTCGGCATCCATTGCCAAGCCTTCCGCCAGCGTAAACAATTCGTCGAAAACCGCGGATGAAAGCGCAACTGAGGATGAGCCGGAAACCAGAAAAACCGCGGGGCCTGCCATTGTAGTCAAATCTGCGCCGGTAGCGTCCAGGAAGGCGTCTGCGCAAAGTGAGGAAGCGGTTCCGCAAGTTCCCAGCCCTCTGGCAGTCGAGCCTGCCAACGACAAACACATCAGCAGCCTGGTTGCTTCGGCTCCAGTGAATCTGCCCAAGGCTGTACCGTCAACGCTGAGGATCTCTCAAGGTGTTTCGCAAGGCCTGCTCATCAAGCGAGTCCAGCCCCGCTATCCGCAGAATGCGCTTTCCATGCGACTTCAGGGTGCCGTGCAGTTGGAAGCCACGGTCGATAAGGAAGGCAACGTCAAGAACGTGAAGGTGACCAGCGGCGATCCCATACTGGCCCGCGCCGCGACCGAGGCTGTCCGGCAGTGGAGATACAAGCCGTACTACCTCGACGGCGACCCCGTGGAAATTCAGACCCAGATCACTGTCAACTTCAAATTACCCAACTAATTAAGCCGCTCGTCTGGCATTCGTTGGCGTGGCCGGCCTGGGTGGGCGCTGATGTTGCGGAACTTGTGATACAACCCGTGAAGATCTTCGCTGAGCAGCCGCACCACTTGCAGGCAGTGATCGCTGTTTTCCTGGAGAAATGTTACGAACTTTTCGCGCGGGATGAAGGCGGCCGTCGTATGGTCTACTGCTTCCGCAGTGACCCGGTGGGAATCTCCCGACATCGTCTCGCTTAGCGCGAGGATGGTACCCGGACCTACGATGTCCAGTAATTGCGGTTGGTTTTGTCCGGTCGGCAGTAAAACCCGCACCTGCCCTGCTTCCACAATGTAGACTCCGGCGACGGTCGTGCCGTGCCGGAACAGGGGTGTCCCTTTCGGATACACCTGGGTCGATTTGATTGCGTGCAGAGCCTGCCAAAGATCAGGCCCCAATTTGCCCGGCAAGGGCTGGGACACGACTCACCCCCTTCCTGCTTGGGCATTATCCTCCAGAATGCCGCGCACTTTGGGCTGTGATTCCGATCACCGCACTTAGTGACCGCAGGCTTGAGCGACAGGAGGCTTTTTCGCTGGATGAAGAGGCAGTTGCATTTACCGGCCGATAAACGCTTATGGGGCAGGGAGTTGGGAAAGACATGTCTACAAACAGTCTCCAGTCGCGCCAGTCACCAGAGCCTATTCCCGCACGAGGATCTCGTCGATCGCGACCTTGCCGCCCTTTTCGACGGTCACGATCTTGTGCACCGGTTTGAATCCGGTCAACGTGATGTCGACAATGTAATTCCCCGGCCCGAGCATGAACTCACCCGGAGAGGGCTTGTCGAGAAGTTTGCGGTTAACGGCAATCTGCGCCCCTTTGGGCTGCGTCCGAATGCTGATGGTTCCCATGCCGGCGGCGCTGTCTCCGCCGCCGCCGAAGAATTTCTTGAACTTCCCGACGCTGCGGATCTCGTCGGCGTTGCCCAGTGCCCGAAGAGTCGGCGCGAATTGATAGTTCTGCCCGGGACCCAATTCGGCGGTTGCTGTCTCGTCGAGGTAACCCTGCTTGCGTAGCACGAGGGAGTGGCTGCCCTTTTCCACGGCAAATTGGGCAGGTGTGGCACGGCCTGTGTTTTTGCCGTCGAGAACGATTTCGGCGCCTGCCGGCGTACTATTGACCACCATCAACGCATTAATCGCGGCCAAACGCAGGCTCAGTGCCGCCTTGCTTGACGACGCAATCTCGACCGTGCGCACCTCCGGCGAGTACCCGGTCTTGCTGACCGACACTGTGTGCTGGCCAGGAGCGAGTCCTCCCAGGCTGAACGGCGTGATCCAGGAAGGATCGCTTCGCCCGTCCAGCTGCACCAACGCTCCCTGCGGATTCGAATCGATCTGAATCGCGCCCGGTGTCCTGACAACGGGGGCGGGTGCGGCTCTCCGACGGTTGCCACTCTGGCCTCGGCGGTCGATTTGCCGCACGATCACTTCCGGCTGCGGTTCCGGTTCCGCCTCCAAGACGGGAGCCTGGGCCTGCTCTGCCGGCGCGGCGGCTGGTTGCTCCGCGGGCGCGGCCTCCGTCTGGGACTGGCTGGCACCGACCTTGGTTGGACGTGGCGCGGCCGTTGTATCTTCGTCTTCTGAGCGCACGTGGAAGAACATTGCAACCGCAACAATCGCGATCAATCCCACCGCACCCAGGATGGAGTAGATCATCAGCTGAGGCGGAACGGTCTTGATCTCTTTGATCGCCTTCTCGGCAACCTCGCGGGGTTGAACTTTCGTCTTTTCTTCCCTGGCGCGCCGCATTTGCGCCAGCGGCGATGGTTCCGTGATCTCCGGTGCCGGTAAAGGAGGAGGAGGCGCAAACGCCGGCTCCTTCATGGGAGGCAGTTCGTCGATATCGGAAAAGCTTCTTCCCCCGGAAGCCGGTGCAGCGGCCGCCATCATGGGATCAACCGCCACGCTGGGCGAAGCATCTTCCGTTTCGGTTTCGGGTGCGGCTGCTGAGTTCAGTGGAGTGGGAGCAGTCGACGGCGGAGGTGGCACCGGCCCTGGCGGATCCATGACGCGAGAACCGGAATCAGAAGCAGGCATGCGGCCCGCGCGAGAGCCAGCTCCCACACCCGCGGCTGCAGCGGATGCACGCCGTTCGGGCATCGTGGGCGGCGCGGGCACACGAGGTTTTGCTGCCTGGGGTGGTGTCCAATCATCGGAAAGGTCGGGCTCGGAGGTTTTAGGAGCCGACGCCACGAACTTGCTCGCGGCGGCGGTACGAGCATCCGAGGAAACCTGCGGCTTAACCGTGGCAGATGACTTCTTCGCCTCCGGAGCCGACGACTTCCTTTCCTTGCATTTCTCCAAATCGTCGACCAGTTCACGGGCAGTCTGGTAGCGTTCCGCCGGATCCTTGGCCAGCGCTTTCATGATCAGCGCACTCACTCCAGGCTGAATCTTTGGATTCAACGACGATGGGCTGGGCGGCATCTCGCTGGCAATTTGCGTGGCCAGCGCTGCAGGGTCTGTCGCATCAAATGCTTTACGGTCCGTCACCATCTCGTACAAAACTGCGCCCCAGGTGAACAGGTTCGAACGCAGATCCATCGCGTCCCCGCGTACCTGTTCCGGAGATGCGTAGGGCAGCAGGCGGCCGAGGCTGTTGCCCGACTCCGCTCCAATCAGACTCATGTTGGAAATCCCGTAGCCCAGGATCTTGACCAAGCCGTCCCACTGCACCATCACCTTCGACGGCTCCAACGAACAGTGCGTCACGCCTTTGGATGCGGCATAGTCCAGGCCGGCGCAAACCTGGCGCGTGATATCGAGCAGGTCCCAGATGGAAAAGCCTTCCTTGCGAGTCAGCATCGTCGCGATGCTGTTGCCCTGCACATACTCCATGGCAGCACAGAATTGTCCTTCGATTTCGCCGGCGCCATAGAGCACCGCAATGTTCTGGCTGGCGAGATCCCGCGTGTTCTCGCCCTCGGCAATCAGGGTATCGATGAATGCCGCCGCCTTATCACCCAGCGGATCGAGGCTCTGGGTTTTCAACGCCACGGTTTGATTGGTTTCGGTGTCCGTGGCCTTATAAATCTGGGCAGTATCCGACTTGGAAAGCTCACTTTGGACTTCGAACCGGCCAAACATCATTGCCATTGCAGTCGCCTTCGCGGTGACAGCCCGCACTACTCCTCTTGAGATGGATTTGGCGAAGACCGGGGGGAGAGACACCCCTAGCATAGCGCGGTCGACATGGGACGGTGAGTTACGAAAGTACCTGCGTTTTCGCTTGAGCCAGAAAGACTTAGGGCTATTTGCATTGCAGCCAATCTTCGATCATCCGACGTACTTTCGCCCCTTCTGCGCGGCGGCGGACCGCATCCATCACGGCGAGTCGCAGTTGCTTGTCCTTACCCCGAAAACAGACCCAGTAGGGGACGCAGATCTCCCCCGGAATCTGTTCGGCTTCAAACCGTACGTCGCGCATGCGGAAGAATCCGCGGCTGAAAACCAGCTTTCGGACTTTCGCCAATACCCGCTCTCTGGCTTCAAGGGAACCCAAAGCTACGGGGAGCACGTTGCGCGACTCGAGCGAAGTCACCTCTTGGGCTCCCGGGGGCCCGGAAAACTCGTATAAGTCCATCACTCCATGAACCGCGTCCAACCCGAAGATATGGCTCTCCTCGCGGCCGCCGTTGACAAATTTCACCTTGAAGAGACGAAACGGGATGTAAAGCTCGGCAATCGACTGGACCGGGGAACGGAACCAGCTTGCGATCGGCAACGTACCTCCAGTGAAGTGGCGGAGCGCTTCCTCGCGCGTGACGTTGGCCCTGAGGCTGCGAATCGCGGTCATAGAACGTCTCAATCGCCCGCTCGACGGCAAATATTGACGGTCGCCGCTGTGGGATTCGCCGTAATTTCCGCCGTCATCTCGCGGGTCCGTTGAGAGGAACGGCGCATGAAGTCCAGGATGGTGTCCAATTGATCGTCACTGTAATCATCCAACAGCTTCGCGTAAGCGGCGCGAACGGATCCGAAGAAGGCGAATCCGGCAGTGATGCGCTCGAGGATCGGCTCGACCATGACGCGCCGCCGATCCTTTGTGTCGCGATTGCGCCGCACCAGGCCTTTCTTTTCCAGACGGTCGATGAGGCTGGTGACGGATGCCGTAGCCAGACCTGTATGGTGGGCGAGGTCGCCGGCGGTCATCGGACCCAACCGGAGCAATGTATCGATGGTCTTGGTGTCGGTGGCGGCCAGTCCCGCGCGCTCGGCGATCACGCTGTGAAACATGACTGCGGCGGCGCTGCTTTCGCGCCCCGCCATCAGGATGTCATCGATCAGCTGCTTGCGGCGGGGCTTGGCTCGAGCTCGCTGGCGGACACGGCGCGTTGACATGGAGGGGTTCCTGCGGATATTATTTCGATCCATCGAAATTAATGATCTATCGAGATATTAGACACATCATGGTACAGCAAACGGCAGGCAATCCGATAGAGGTGAGCGCTCCATGAAACGCGCCGCAGTCCGGCTGTCGTTCGCCAGGCCCAATGCCGACGGGAAGAGTTGTCGGTGCCGGGGCTGTTGCATTATCCTTAAGTTCCCAGCGTTCTCGGGTGCAATACGTTTCCCAGGAAATCGATTTTTCTCGGCTGTTCTATTGCCTGGAGCCGTGCTGCTATGACCCTGACCCGATTTGTGACCAAGAGCGCGTTCCGCAACAAGCGCCGCAGCATCCTGACGGTGCTGAGCATCACATTTTCCCTTGTCTTGCTCACCTTCATGATGACGGTCTGGCGCGGTTTCTACATCGACAAGGGAACTGCCCAGTCCGCCCAGCGCCTGATCACGCGCCACCGCGTTTCGCTGACGCAGTCGTTGCCGGTGGCGTACCGGGAAAAGATCCGCTCGGTACCCGGGGTGGTCGGGGTCGCACCCACGCAGTGGTTTGGCGGGCTGTACAAAGATGAGAAACCGGAGAATTTCTTCGCCCAGTTCGGCACCGACCCCAACGAGATTTTCAAGGTCATCACAGATTTCAAGATCCCCGCCGATCAGTTGGACGCCTGGCAGCATGATCAGGCGGGAGTCGTCGTCGACAGCGAGTTGGCGAAGAAATTCGGCTGGAAGATTGGTGACCGGATGATTTTGAAGGGAACCATCTTCCCAGTGAATCTTGAACTGACGGTTCGCGGAGTCTTCACGGCGCCGCAGCCGAGCCTGTCCGTCTATTTCAATCAAAAATATGTTGAAGAAGCCGTCTCATGGGCGAAAGGCACTACCGGCACCTTCAATATCCTGGCGGATTCGGCAGACAACGTGCCCAAGGTGGCGGCCGGTGTCGACAATATGTTCCGCAATTCGCCGTATCCTACCAAGACGGAAAGCGAGAAGGCATTTCAGCTCAGCTTCATCAACAGCATCGGCAACGTGAAGGCTTTTATCCTGAGCATCTGCCTGGCAGTGGTCTTCGCCACGCTGCTCGTGTCGGCCAATACGATGGCGATGTCGATCCGTGAGCGCACGCGCGAAGTTGCAGTGCTTAAAACCCTTGGCTTCACACGGCAGACGATTCTCGGGCTCTACATCGGCGAGGCAATTACCGTCACTCTCATCGGCGGAGTTCTCGGATGCCTGCTGGCCATGGGCATGGTCGCAGCTATGGCTCACGCTCCGGGAATGGGCTTCTTCTTCCTTGGCATGACGGTAACTTTCCCTACGTTTCTCGTGGCGGTATTCGTTGCGGCGATGGTCGGTTTCTTGAGCGCGATCATTCCCGCACATCACGCGGCTAAAGTCGACATTGTGGAGGGCCTGCGCTACATCGGTTAACGAGCAAATAATATGGCGATTCCGATCAGCTACAACGTCCGCAATTTGACGCTCCGCAAGGGACTCACGATCATGACCGCCCTGGGGATCGCGCTGACCGTCACGACAGCAGTGTTCCTGATGGCGCTACTGGCGGGGCTTCAGAAAGCCTTCGTCGCCAGCGGCGACGCGCTGAATGTGCTTGTCATGCGCAAGGGGTCGACCGCCGAGCTTTCCGGCGGCTTCGACGCATCGCTGTTCCCAACGCTGAAAGAGTTGCCGGGGATTGCACGCGATAACGAAGGCCAGCCAATTGCCTCGGGCGAATGGGTGGTGGTGGCCGTGTTGCCGAGAAAGGACGGCACCGGCGAAGTGAACGTTTCGGTACGCGGACTCATGCCGGCTGGACTGAAACTCCGTCCGAAGGCGAAACTCGTGGAAGGCCGGTGGTTTGCGCCTGGACAGCGCGAAATTGTCGTCGGCAAGGCGACCCATGACCGCTTTGCCGGAACCAATGTTGGCGACAATATGGATTTCGCCAAAGGTCAATGGAAGGTTGTCGGCATCTTCGACTCGGGCGGCACCGCCTACGACTCAGAGATCTGGGGCGACCTCAATCAGATCGCCGCCGATTTCGACCGTGTGGGCGGACTGGGCTCGGCCTATCTGCGCGCGACCGATCCTCTCGCTGCCGACGCCCTCAAGAATCGCGTTAGCGATGACCAGCGACTGAAACTGGAAGGCCAACTCGAAACCGAGTACTACCAGAAGCAAACCAGTTCCGGGGGCGCCATCAAGTACATCGGGTTTCTCGTCGCTATCATCATGGCCGTCGGTTCCAGCTTCGCCGCCATGAACACGATGTATGCCGCGGTCGCCTACCGTTCTCGTGAAATCGCCACGTTGCGCGTAATTGGCTTCTCACGGCCCAGCATTCTGACCTCGTTTGTCCTGGAGTCATTGCTGCTATCCGTGCTCGGGGCCTTGGTTGGCATCGCACTCATGATGCCGTTTCAGGGCATGTCAACCGGCATTGGCAATTCCTTGACCTTCAGTGAAACTGTATTCAGCCTCAACCTGTTTGGCAGCGTGCCCGTCAGTCTGTTCGGGTTGCATTTCTCCGCCAACGTTCTCGTCACTGCTGTCCTGTTCGCCCTTGTGATGGGTCTTGCCGGCGGGTTCGCGCCAAGCTATCACGCGGCGCGGCAGGAGATTCTGGCAGCCTTACGCGGATAACAGGGTCGCGCCTGATGCGACCACATAGCGTTTCGAACACATGACCACGGACACCAAGCACGACGAATTGCAGAGTCTGCGCATCGATCATTCTTTGCGTGACAGTGGCGGCGAACCGCCCGCCTGGTCGCGCCGTGTCATTCTTGGCGGCATCGCAGTGGTAGTTCTGCTCGGACTTGTCGCCCTCGGCTATCGCGTATTTGCTTCGGATGCTCCAGAAGTGGAAGTCGTCCGGGCCCAGGCTGAGAGCAATGAAACGGGTGGTGCCACCGTTCTCTCGGCCACCGGATACGTTGTTGCCCATCACAAGATC
Source organism: Terriglobales bacterium (assembly GCA_035519435.1). Taxonomy (GTDB): domain Bacteria; phylum Acidobacteriota; class Terriglobia; order Terriglobales; family Acidobacteriaceae; genus Acidiflorens. The sequence continues at coordinate 11,908 of DATIWL010000111.1, read as the reverse complement.
AGCGTGAACTCAAAGGTTACCGGCCGAGTCGCCTGGATTGGCGTCGAAAAAGGCGACAAGGTGAAGGAAGGCCAGATCCTGGTGCGTCTCGAAGACCAGGAGTTCCGGGCCCTCTACGAGCAGGCGCGCGGCGCCTACGAGAGCGCGAAGGCCCGGGCGGATCAGGCGGATCATGGGTCCAGGCCAGAGGAGATTCAGCAGGCTGAGCACAACCTATCCGAAGCGCGCGCTACGGCCGCCAACGACAAGATCACGCTCGATCGCAATCGCGACCTTTTCGCGCAAGGCGTAGTATCGAAGCAGGCACTCGATGATGCCACAGCCCGCTATGACGCCTCGCAGCAGCGCGTAAATTCTCTCGAGCAGGCCCTACGCATGTGGAAAATTGGTCCGCGGGCCGAAGAGATCCAGCGCGCGCACGGCGACCTCGCACAGTACAAGGGCCAGATGGATTATGCGAAGTCCCAACTCGATGCGACTATCATTCGGGCACCGGTAACGGGAACGATCCTCGAGCGCACCGCCGAGAAGGGCGAGTTAGTTACAGCGCAGTTTGCCAGCGGCGCGGAAGGTGGTCCACGTGGTTCGGTTGTTGCGCTTGCCGACTTGAGCGACATACAAGTCGAACTCGATATCGCGCAGGACGATTTCGCCAAGCTCGGACCGAAGCAGCAGGCCACCGTCACGCTCGACGCGTTCCGGGACCGTCACTACAAAGGGGAAATCGCGGAAATGTCCCCGGAAGCCAACCGTCAGAAAGCGACGGTCCAGGTCAAGGTGCAGATCCTCAACCCGGATGAATTCCTTCGCCCGGAGATGAACGCCACCGTGCAGTTCCTGGCGACCGAGCAAAAGGCGTCGGCCACGAAGCAAGTCGGAGCCTTTGTTCCGGCACAGGCAGTACGCGATAAGGACGGCAAGAAGTTCGTGTTCGTTGTCTTCAACGGGCGGACCGTTCGCCGTGACGTCAACATTCTGGGCCCGCGCGCCGGAGGGTATCTGGTCGACACGCTGGTGGGCGGCGAGAACGTCATTATCGCGGCGCCCGCCGATCTCAAGGACGGACAGAAAATTCGTATCAAGGGGCAATCATGAGTGCAGCTACGCTGACGCCGGCTGCCGCCGGCACCAAGGTTGTGCAGGCGCGTGGAGTAACCAAGCTCTTCAAGCGGGATGCCTTCGAAGTCAAGGCGCTCGACAACGTCACCCTTGACATTGCCGCCGGCGAGTTCGTCGCGCTGATGGGCCCCTCAGGCTCCGGTAAAACGACATTGTTGAACATGATCGCCGCCATTGACCGGCCTACATCAGGCGAGATGCTCGTGCTGGGCGGCAATATTTTCGGCCTCAATGACGTGCAGTCCGCACGATGGCGCAACACTCACGTCGGCTATGTATTCCAGACATTCAATCTGATTCCCGTTCTTACCGCTTTCGAGAATGTCGAACTTCCATTGCTGCTCACCAAGATGACCGCGCAGAAGCGCCGCGATCATGTGTTGACTGCGCTCAAGCTTGTGGGCTTGGAGGACCGGGTACACCATCTGCCCAAGCAGCTTTCCGGCGGGCAGGAGCAGCGCGTTGCCATCGCCCGTGCCATCGTCAGCGACCCGACGTTGATTCTCGCCGACGAGCCTACCGGAGATCTCGACAGCCATTCCGCAACGGAGATCCTGGAAATCCTGAAACGGCTGAATGAGGGTTTCAAAAAGACGATCGTAATGGTGACACACGATCCACACGCCGCTCAGTACGCCCACGTCACCCGCCACCTGGAAAAGGGAAAGTTGTTGCCGACGTAGCTGGCGACGCTCCGTCTCGTAACTACGCGGTCACCTGGGAAGGGATCTGGTCCGCGCCGGACTCGGTCTCGCTCACCCATTCCCATACGCGGCGGCCGCGATCGTTCGTCAGGCTGCGCGCCTCACCGTATTCCACCAGACGGTTGAGCACCGTCGTGACCGAGGCCATCGGGTCCTTGTGCCGGACCAAGATGTCGGATGCCCGCCGCTCCAGTTCCTGGCAGACTTCGCGGGCTCCCAGCGGCAAGCGCGCCTCCATCAGCACCAAGCGGCACGCTTTCGTGAAGCCGGGCTGCCGCCCATTGGGTTTGCGGTCGATCAGTTCGAGGAGATCTTCGCCCAGCACATCGTCGCCAAACAGGTTGGCTAGGCCGGCGATTGTCTGCTTTACAGTGCCGATACGCTTCATGATCTCGCCTCGCTGGCGCATCAGCAAGCGAAGTTCATCATGTGCAGCTCTAACGACTTGTTGCACGGGGATCCCGCTCACGCGGGGATCCATTGCACCGGCGCCATTCCGGTCGTTCTTCCCCACTTCCATGACTGCCTCCGAGCCCGGTTCCTGCCCCAAAAACCCCAGCATCGCAAGGGTCTCCTTGGTGGTTACTACGGCAGCGGATTCGCGAAAGTTCCCCATATAGGAAACTCCCCCAGACGGGGAATCCTTTGCAGATTGGACTGGTGAGGCGAAAAAACGTTATCAAAACGTCATCAATACATGGTCGCGGGAACCCGCGTATAACAGCACGAACTGAGCATCTCCACATAATGGAAGATGCCTGCAGGAATCTACTGCTTTTTGTCGCGCGGGGGGGGCAGTTGCCTGGCTCGATCGTTGGTTTATCCCATGACTGTCGTGTGTTCCGGTCGGACCTTGTACAACACACGCACTTCCCCGGGCTGCGCATACGGATACTTGTCGACGCCCAAGTACTTCTTCGCCATTTTGTTGATGTGGTCGGCAGCTCCTTGTTCGGTGATCTCCACAACCGTTCCGCGAATTTCAAGATAGCGGTACGGATTGTCGGGATCGACAACCGCGAGCGCGACGCGCGGTTCCCGGCGCACGTTGCGGTCCTTCTGCCGTCCCTTCGCAGAATTGAAGATGACGTGTTCGCCATCGAAATCGACCCACACCGGCGTGACCTGTGGCCGTCCGTCGGGCATCAGGGTCCCGAGGCTGGCGAAGGCTTTCTTTTGGAAGAGATCCCGATACTTCTCAGGGATGACGTTCGACATGGCTGCTCCTTCTCGAGATTTCGAATTTGGCAAAAAGATTATAGATGCGGAGGAGAGCTCGCGCGCATTTGCAATTTTCTGAGTTGTCCATTTGCCCCCAAAAAGTGAGCGAGACGCTTTGTGCACGATGCTGTATTTTGTAACGACACGGGGATCCCATGCAGGCAACTGGTGTTCATGCCATCGAGATCGTGTTTCTGCTTCTGCTGCTCTTTGTCGTCGTCTTCGGAATTCTTGCACAGAAGCTGAAGACACCCTATCCGATCGTTCTTGTCATTGCTGGACTGATTCTCAGTTTCGTTCCCGGTATCCCCAAGGTCACGCTGAGCCCCGATGTGATTTTCCTGGTGGTATTGCCTCCGTTGCTCTACAGCGCGGCATGGGTCACTTCGTGGCGCGAATTCTCCTACAACCTCGTCAGCATCTTCCTGCTGGCATTCGGATTGGTAACGTTCACCGTGGTCGGAGTCGCGGAGGCAGTGCCGTGGCTCCTGCCGGGCTTCGACTGGCGTGTTGGCTTCGTGCTGGGCGCCATCGTTGCGCCCACCGACGCGATCGCTGCCACCTCCATCGCTCGCCGCATCGGTCTTCCGCGCCGCCTCGTCGATATCCTGGAAGGCGAAAGTCTGCTCAATGACGCGACGGCCCTCCTCGCTCTCGAGTTCGGCATCGGCCTGCTTGTCGGAGGCCCGCTTCCCAACATCTCCGAAGGGTTGCTACGCATCAGCTACCTGACGGTCGCCGGCACGGCGGTGGGGCTGGCGATTGCGGAAATTGTTCACCAGATCGAGCATCGCATCGACGACGCGCCGATCGAAATCGCCCTCAGCATCTTGACGCCTTACGTCGCCTATCTCGCTGCCAATGGCATCCATGCCTCGGGTGTTCTGGCGGTCGTGGCGTGCGGTTTGTACTTGAGTCGTAAGAGTTCGCATTATCTTTCGGCTGAGGTCCGGTTGCAGGCATGGGCCGTTTGGGATTCGCTCGCGTTTGTTCTCAATGGTCTGGTGTTTGTCCTGATTGGACTCCAACTGCCTCATGTGATGGCCGCAATCCGAGGCTACAGTCGTGGCACACTAATTCTTTACGGCTTGGGCTTCAGCCTCCTGCTGATTCTGTTGCGTCTCCTATGGAACTTTCCCGGGGCTTACCTGGCTTATTTCGTACGCACGCGCCTGCTGCATCAGAAGGAACGCGTTCCTCCCGCTCGGATGATTTTCATCGTCGGGTGGACGGGAATGCGCGGTGTAGTTTCACTGGCGGCGGCCATCGCTCTGCCGCAGGTCCTTGCTGACGGATCCCAGTTTGTGCAGCGCAACATGGTCATTTTTCTCGCCTTCAGTGTCATTCTCGTCACGCTCGTCCTGCAGGGATTGACGCTGCCGCCGTTAATCCGAACGCTGGGAGTGGCTGATGTTTCTGAGCATCACATCGAAGAGAAAGAAGCCCGTCGAGCCATCCTGCGGGCGGCGCTCGACCACATTGCACGATCGAGGCCAGCTGGTGAATCGGAATCCTCCGAGGTCTACGACGATTTGGCCCGCCACTATGGCCACCGCCTTGCCACCGTCGGTGATGAGGAGGCCGACGGCGCTGCCGCCACTGCGCAATTGAATTTCTACAATCAGTTTGTCGATCTTTCGTCCGAACTGCTCCACGTCGAACGACAGACTGCGGTTCGTCTCCGCAACCAGCGCCGCATCAGCGACGACACCCTGCGCGATCTCGAGTACGAAATCGATCTGGAAGAGGCCAGACTCATCGCCAAGAAGAGGTTGCGCGACCGTCGTGATGGCCACAAATCCTGAGTCGTTTCAGTTACTATCTTTATTTCCGCAAACTTCAGCCATGTACAGAGCCAAGTTGATTCACCCTAGCTGTCTCTACTTCCACCTCTCGCGTCTCGTGGTGTGGATGGCGTTGGTGTCCTTGTTCGTGACTTCACTGTCCGCCCAGGAAACTGCTTCCAAGGCGCCACCCACGGTTGTCTTCATGACCGACTTTGGCGTTGTTGACGACTCGGTCGCGCTTTGCAAGGGAGTGATGTACGACATCACTCCGAATCTGCGGATCGTCGACCTCACGCATCAGGTCACGCCGTATTCCATTCAGGACGGCGCGCGCTTTTTGTTCGGTGCAACACCCTACTTCCCGGCCGGAACCGTATTCGTCGTCGTGATTGATCCAGGCGTGGGCAGCACGCGCAAGCCCGTAGTCGTCAAATCCAAGCGGGGACAGTTCTTCGTCTTGCCGGACAATGGCTTGATGACCATGGTGGAAGATCGCGATGGCATCGAGTCGGTTCGCGAGATCACCAATCAGGAGTGGATGATCGGCGCGAAGATCTCCTCGACCTTCCACGGCCGCGACATCTTTTCTCCGGTCGGAGCCCACATCGCCCGGGGCGACGATTGGACCCAGGTCGGCCCCGAATTGAAGCAACTTGTTCGACTCGACCTGAAGCCGCCCCAACTCGATGACAAGGGCCTAAGCGGAGAAGTTATCGCCTTGGATGGCCCTTATGGCAACCTGGTTACCAATATGGACGCCGAGTCGTTCTTTCAACTCGGCTACCAGCGCGGAGACCGGCTGAAGGTGACGATGGCAGGACGCGTCATCGAGATGCCGTTCGTCAAGACTTTCAGCGATGTCCCGCTCAAGCAACCGCTCTTGTTTATTGATTCTCGCGGGCGCGTCAGTTTCGCTGTCAATCAGGGCAGCTTCGCCGCGGTGTACAAGGTCGATCCGCCCCAGTCGATATTCATCCCTCGCAAGGGACGCTAGTTCTCAAAAGGAATACTATGCATAAAAACACGAGAATCCTCTTTTTCCTATTGCTGCTTTTTCCCCTCTCTTTGCTCTGGACGACGGCAACGCAGGCGCAGAGCTTCCGCGGTTCGATTCGCGGCAAGGTCACCGACCCTTCCGGCGGCGTGATCGCGGGCGCGAACGTGTCTGCGAAAAACACCGACACCGGTCTCATCCGCGGAGCGACGACCGGTGACGACGGCGGCTACGTGCTGGCCGAGCTGCCTGCCGGAATCTATACGGTGACCGCACACGCTCAGGGGCTTTCCCCGGCGGCAATGAATGTGCAGGTCAACATTGGCCTCGATACAACGGCGAACTTTGACTTGACCAAGGTGGAAAAGCGCCAGGAGCAGCTCAACGTCACCGCGGAAGCGCCGCTCGTTGAGAATACGCGCGACGTTCTGGGCGAGGTGGTGGAGAGGAAGCTGGTTACCGAACTCCCGCTCAACGGACGCGATTTCGGTAAACTGGTCGCCCTCGTTCCCGGTGCAACCGTCGAACCTTCCGGCGTCGCCGGAACTCAGTTCGGCTTCGGACAGTTCAACATCAACGGCAATCGCGACCGTTCGAACAATTACAGCCTTGACGGCACCGATAACAACGACCCCTACTTCAACAACTCCGCGCTGAACCAGGTCGGAATCACCGGAGCGCCGGCATCTCTTCTTCCTATCGACGCGATCCAGGAGTTCAACCTGCAGTCGCAATTTGCCGCCGAGTACGGCCGCAACACCGGATCGGTCGTGAATATCCTCACCCGCTCCGGCACCAATCAACTGCACGGATCGGCATTCGGCTTCTTCCGCAACTCGGCTCTCGACGCACGCAACTTTTTCAACACCGAAAGCCGGAAGACGAGCTTCCAGAACAGCCAGTTCGGCGGCTCGTTTGGCGCGCCCATCGTGAAAGACAAGACTTTCTTCTTCGGAGCTTACGAGGGACAGCGCGAGCGCGTCGGCTCGGACTTCCTGCTGCAGGTTCCGACAGTGGCGCAACGTGACGCGGCCCGCCAGATCGCGCTCGATTCCGGCCTGCTGGAAAGCGGCATCAACCCGGCACTCGAGACGGTTCTTGATTTCTATCCCGTGAGTGACACGCCGCTCATCCCCGGCGTCGTGCGCGATAAGAACGATATGGACAGCATGATCGTCAAGATCGATCACAATTTCACCGGTACGGAGCAACTCACCGGCCGCTATGCCTTTGCGCGCAGCGATCAGGTCTTCCCGCTCGGATCTGCCGGTGGCTTTGGCGACGGTTCCCGCTTGCCGCAATTCGTGCAGACCTCGCCCACGCGTGTACAGGTAGTTTCGCTGAGCTGGCTCTCCACGCTCAGCAGCACTCGAATTAACGAAGTCCGCTTCGGCTACAGCCGCTATCGCACGTCTTTCAGTTCGCTCGATATCAATCAAGGCTTCGACCCTGCTTCCATTGGCCTCGATTTCGGGACCGGCAAGCTCGGCCTGCCTGAAATCGACTTCTCCGTGCCGATCGAAAACCTCGGTGCGCAGGGCTTCTCCGTGCCACGCGGCCGCACCAGCCAGACTTTCCAGATTCTCGACAACTACACATGGGTTCGTGGCCACCATACCTTCAAGTTCGGAGGAGAATTCCGCCGCGCCGCCATCGAGAACTTCAACGACAATCTCGAGCGCGGCATCATCAACTTCTTTCCTGTCGGTCTTTCGGAAGATCCAGTCGTCGATGCTCTCGCGGACTTTTATCTCGGCGGCGCGCCTGATCCGTTCGATAACGTGTTCGTCCTCGCTCTCACCGGCGACACCCACCGCACCACCTACAACAATGGCTTCAGCTTCTTCGCGCAGGATGACTTCCGTGTCCGGCCTAACTTCACGCTGAACCTGGGTTTGCGATGGGAATACTTCGGTCCCATCAGCGAGAAGAACAACCTGATTTCCAATATCGGCCGCGACGGACTGCTCGCCATGGTTGACACCGACGGCGTCGACGGCGCTTACAAACGCGACCTCAACAACTTCGCGCCGAGACTGGGATTCGCCTGGAACATGAAATCGAATACCGTTGTCCGTGGCGCGTACGGTGTGTATTACGACTACGTTCCTCAGCACCTGATGCTCGCCAACTTCACTTCTTCAGCGGGAATCGCGACGAATCCGATCGGTCCAAAACCGGTGACCGCGCTGAATTTCAATTCTGACCAGTTCAACGGCAACGCAACCGGCGCGATCTACACGCTCGCCGAGCCTCCGTACAACATTTTCTTCGTGCCTCGCAACTTCGCGACGCCCTATGTTCAGAACTGGAACCTGAACATCCAACAGCAACTCAATCCCTCGGCGGCGATTGAGTTCGGCTACGTCGGATCGAAGGGAACGCGACTCGTCCGGCTCCTGGATGCGAATCAGCCGGACGCTGACTTCAACTTCCCCAACCCGAACTTCGCCACCATGGACGAACTCGCCACGATTTCCGGATCGACCTATCACGCTCTACAAGCCATCTTCCGAATGAACGAGTGGAAAGGCTTTTCCGGCTTCACCTCCTACACCTGGTCGAAGTCGCTCGACGATGCCTCCGACGGGATCGACTTCACCGCCGGGGCCGCGTTCCCACAAGATTCCACCAACTTGCGCGCCGAACATGGACCGTCCACGTTCGACACTCGTCACCGATTCACCACCGCGATTAACTACCGCGTTCCGATTTGGGGACCGAAGCACCTTGGCGATGGCTGGGCGCTGAACACCATCATCACCGCGCAGAGCGGCCGTCCCATTCCGATCATCACGGCCGACGACACCACCGGACGTTTCTACTTCAATCAGCGCCCGAACGTGGTGCCCGGCGTCAACCCAATCCTGCCCAACTGGACGCCAACCACCGGCTATCTCAACACCGCGGCTTTCTCGCAACCTGATTGGGGAACCTTCGGCAATCTGGGACGGAATTCCATCTACGGTCCCCACTACGTGAACGTGGATTTCTCGGTCAGCAAGAACACCATGGTCACGGACCGCCTCGGCGTTCAGCTGCGGGCCGAGTTCTTCAACATCTTCAACCATCCGAATTTCGCTCTGCCCAACGGATCGATCGTCTTCGGTCCGGACGTCAGCAATGGAGTGATCACGCAAACCCCTGACGTTGCCCAGGGCAACCCGGGCCTCGGCGGAGGCGGGCCGCGCGTAATGCAGTTGGGGTTAAAACTGGTCTTCTAGGAATCACAACTGAGAATTGAGAGGAGAGACGCCAGGCGCGTCTCTCTCTCTCAACGTGCGTTTCGATGTTCGCGCGAGTCAAACACCCGCTACTCACTACCCGCCACTTCTGCCGCGATTCTCGGCATCACTGCGCGTAACAACGCCACAAACTGCCCTGTGACTCGCCGTCCGACTTCCAACACTTCCTCGTGATTCAATGGTTGATCGACGACTCCCGCTGCCATGTTCGTCACGCACGAAATCGCAAGCACATTCATTCCCATGTGCCGCGCGGCGAGTGCTTCCGGTACAGTCGACATCCCCACCAGATCTGCGCCGATGGTTCGCAGATATCGAATCTCGGCTGGGGTCTCGTAGCTTGGCCCCAGCAGCGCCACGTAGACTCCCTCGCGCGGTGTGATCGAGTGTTTCTTTGCTTCCTCCAGCGCGATCTCCCGGTATCGCTTTGCGTACGTGTAGGTCATATCGGGAAACCGCGGACCCAATCGTTCGTCGTTCGCCCCAACAAGCGGATTCTGCCCCTGCAGGTTAATGTGATCTCGGATTACGACCAGCGCTCCCTGTCCGTATTCGACGTTGATCCCACCCGCGGCGTTCGTAAGGATCACCGCTCGAATGCCCATCTTCCCCAGCACACGGACAGGAAATGCAACTTCACTTGCTGAATACCCTTCGTACAGGTGAACTCGCCCTGCCATCACCGCAACCGGAATCTCTCCTGCCTTGCCGATCACCAGTTGTCCCGCGTGTCCCACCGCGGTTGATCGGGGAAACGAAGGGATCTGCGCGTATGGGACGCGGACTGCGTGGGTGAGTGCGTCGGCAAATGCGCCGAGACCGGACCCTAATACGAGTCCGATCTTCGGGCGTAGGCTGGTCTGCGAATGAATAAACACGGCCGCTGACTCGGCACATGTGTACGGGTCTTGGTCGGATTCTGGTCGCTGCAAAGTGATCACCTAGAATTGCGTCTCAAAATCGACGAAAGCCTTTTCCAGTTCCCATTGAACTCGCGCACGTTCGCTACTATCGAGTACAGCCTTACACGGCACTGAGGGGTTCTTTGGGTTGCGGAGGTCAAGTTCACATAGAGCGATGCTCGACTTCTCCGGTTGCCGCAAATTTCTTCCTGGCAAGAAGCTGTATTCCAGACTCTGCCGCGCCATTCGCTTCAAGTCTGAGTATTTCAAGTCGTACGTTTCTGTCGCTCTCACAAACTCCTGTGTGATATCCGATCGCGATACGCCCTGATCGTCCGTCGCGAGCGAGACGGGCACTCCGTATCTCATGTAGGCAGGCAAGGGATGGCGGTTTCCGCTTACTCCCAGGATCACATCGTTCGAAGTCAGGCAGATCTCCACCAGCACCTTCTTCTTCGCCAGTTCCTGCAACAGCGAGATTGGGTCGTTCTCGTTTATCACCGACGTCCCGTGCCCGATTCGTTCTGCCCCGGCCTGCTCTACCGACTCGCGGATGTGGAAGCGAAGCCCTTCAGGTGGCACCAGACCCATGGACAGTTCACCAGCATGCAGTGACACATGCGTGGGCGGATAAAACTTCCGCAGCGCTTCGATCATCCGCATGTGCAGGCCGAAATCGTGCATGGGTACATACCAATCTTCAGGCATGACCAGGTTGAAACCCACAAACCGCGGATCTGCCTTGGCGAGTTCAAACCCCAGCACGATCTGCGCGAAGACCTGCTCACGCGGCAATCCGCGCAGCACTTGGTATAAGTAGTGCACCGTGACATTGCAACCCGGATCAGCTTTTGCCGTCCCACAGTGGAGAACTTCCTTCTCTCGGGCTTCGTCCTGATCGAGCTTCGCACGGGTCGTTGTAACAATCCCCGCCAGCCCCTCTGCCAGCAACGCGTCACGCAACTTGCCGAAATCATCGCTCCACTCGACCTTAGCACCGAGCATGGCGGCGTCCATGCCGTCGGCAGTGTGCATCAACTCGACGTACTGCAGATGATTGCCAGCGGCTCGCGCGGCAATTTCGGCGATCGCATCACCGTAATGACGGTCAAATGCAGGATGGAACTTGTCGAATGTGCCGAAGAAATGGTCGTGACCTGACTCATCTTCGCGGTGCCAGTTCCGCATCGACCATGCATCCACCAGCTGGTTGTAAAGGACGTGATCCTGATAGGCACACCGAACCGAGGGCTTGGGCCGGTAGGTCTCGCACGAATCGCAGGCGGCACGGATCAGTTTTGACGTGCCGCGGTCCACACAGAGCGCATTCTCCGAAGCCCAGTCGATCAGGCTCTCGGCATAGATTGCGCCCTCCAGGTGGTTGTGCAGGTCTCCGCCTTTCGGCATCTTCTGCAGAAAGGCCAAAAGTAGCGACGGTTGATGGCGCACCGATTCAAGGTACGCGGAGGTCCTCTCCTCCGGAGTCTGACCAATACAGCCCGTTGCCAGGAATCCAACCACCAGCAAAACGTATGGAACCCGCTTCATCAGCAGCTCTCCTGCGGAAATCCGCATTGTAATTGAGATGCCCCAATGTGAGGCTTTCGAATCGAAACTCGATATCCCAGGTCTAGTCCGCGGAGTCAAGATCCTGGAGTCCGCTCCAGAATGGCGTTCTACACTGATATTCACAGCTTGAGTCGCACGTGCACTTCAGGATTAGTCGTGGCGAGCACAATCAAATCCGCGAAGAACCGCATAAAGACTGAAGAGTAGTGATGGTAGGGTTGCGGGGTGCACCAATGTCGCATCAGTGGGCTGTGGACGGGCTGCACTCGATTGATGGAGAAGAAGTTACAGTTCGATGAATTCGATTGACGCAGGAAATAGAAGGAGTAGAAACATACTCGTTCTTTGACACGTTCTGAAGTTTTTC
>DATIWL010000110.1:0-2083 GCA_035519435.1 Terriglobales bacterium | reverse complement strand
CGAAGCTGCGCTGCTGCTGGTGCTGCGCGCGCTGCTCGAAATCACCGTAACGGAAGATCTGGAGATAGACGAGACGGAAGCAGATGGCGACAAGCCACAGACAGAGGAACGCGGTGAGGGCGTAGATGCGGAAGTTTCTGCCGGAAGACTTCTCTGTCGCCACTTTCGTTCCTAGATAACTTCGGCGGCCCGTCGTGAGCCGCCGTCCAGCAGCCCGCGCCAGGGCTGTTTCATTTCCGCTCTACGGCATCGCTGAGGCGATGCCATCGTACGAACCTACGCGTGGCGCGCACACGCTCGTCGCCTCGACACTGCGGGCAGGAATGCCCGCCTCACACGTGCTTATCTCGCCGAAACTACCGAGACCGGCGTCACGCTGGCCATGACCGGCGAGCCGGTGTCGGTGCTGACATCGAGGTGAATCACCTGTCCCGGCTGGGGCGATTGCAGTCCCAGTTTGCGGGCCATCACGTCAATGCGTTCCGGATCGCGCAGTGAAGCTTCCTCCAGGCGCAGGGCGCGGTTCATTTCCACAAGGCCGTCGCGTTGCGTGCGCATCGATTCGATCTGATAGCCGTACTCGATGGCGCGGAAATGCTGGAAAGCATAGAGCATCACGAGCGCAAAGAGGCAGCAGAGCGCGATCCCAAAATGCTTCATCTCGCGGGCGCGGCGGGGGTCCTCGATCTTGACCAGCCGGGAATTGTCGATGGTCTTCCGGAAATAAACTTCCGGCGTGCCCAACCAGCACGATTTGCCACGGTTGGCCGGGGCGATCCGGGTGCTTGCCGCTGCCGCGCTCATGGTTATGCCACTCCGAGAAGTTTGGTGTCGACGGCCGCGATCTCCATCTCCGCGAACCAGGGTTCAATCTCTTGGAAGTCCTTTGCTTCCGCCTCCGCGCGTGCCTGCACGCGATCAACGATTGCGATCAAATCTTCGATCAGGGTTCCTGTAAACATTCGCTTCTTTCTTCCGATCTCTCTACCGGACTCGGCCTTATGTTTTGTTCGTGGCCGCTCCGGAGCAACTCCACCACAGAAATTTTGACCCGGCACGCCTAACGATCACCGCACCGGGGTCCGGCTGTTTTTCCGGACAAACTTGTCAGTCGCGAGTGCCGGCACAATCTTGAATAGTGATTCGACACATGCGCCCGCGTTACAGCCTCTCCGCGGCGCGCAATTTTGCGCTGCGCGAACGCGGATTGCGATCAATCTCCTCTTCGGATGCCGTCAGCGGCTTCTTCGTCAGCAAACGAAAGTACTTTTCTCGCCCGCTGCGCAAAGCATCCTTGACGATCCTGTCTTCGAGCGAGTGAAAGCTGATCACCACCAGCCTTCCGCCCGGCTTCAGCACGCGAGGCGTAGCCTCCAGCAGTGCTTTCAGATCGTCCAGTTCACGGTTTACGAAGATTCGGAGAGCTTGAAAGGTCCGTGTCGCGGGATGAATTCTTCGTTCGGCCTGGTTCATTGGCCGGGCCGCGGCTGATACGACGTCTGCAAGTTGCTTCGTCGTCTGTATCGGCCGCGACCGGACAATGGCTCTGGCGATTCTCCGCGACCTCCTTTCCTCACCGAATTCGTAAATCACATCGGCGAGCTCGCGCTCGCTGATGCGGTTTACCACTTGTTCGGCGGTCGAGCCCGACAGAGGATTCATCCTCATATCTAGGGGTCCTTCCGCCTGAAAACTGAATCCCCGCGCGGCGTCTTCGAGTTGCAGACTGCTGACGCCGAGGTCGGCCAGTAGGCCGTCGAGGGAGCCTGACCCCACGCGCTCGCCGACTTCGCTGAATGAGCCATGGATCAAGGTGACTGTCGGCCCGTCCAGTCGTTGGTCGTTGGTCGTTAGTCGTTCGGGGGTCTGTTCGCTAACGACCAACGACGAACGACCAACGACTGATTCCAAGTTCTCTCGCGCAACCCGCAGCGCGTTCGGGTCCTTATCGAAGCCAATCAAATGTCCCGGTGCGCCGAGGCGTTTTGCGATTTCCAAACTGTGCCCGCCCAGGCCCACCGTGGCATCCAGATAAGTGCCGCCACGCTGTACGGCCAGAAAATCGATCGCTTCTTTTAAAAGA
>DATIWL010000109.1:0-19111 GCA_035519435.1 Terriglobales bacterium | reverse complement strand
AATGCATCTATCTCGTGATGCGAACATCCTGTCCGGTCTGACAGATTCATTCATGAAAAGTGGCGTCCGCCTCGATTCCTGCTCCGATCTTGACCGCACGGCATAGCGGGGTATTCCCGGCGGATGGTTTCACAAAAAAGGAGAAACCATATGTCGCATCATCTCGATTCCCCAATCGCCCGCCAGGATATTCGCCTCGATATTGCGGACCTCTATGTTTTCCGAGGAGAGACGGGAACCGTGTTCGCGATCAACGTCTGCCATTCCATTTTTGGCCCTATCCCGTCACCGGGATACCATCCGGAGGGCATGTATGAGTTCAAAGTTGATGTGGATGGTGATGCGGTCGAAGAAATCACGTATCGTCTGACGTTCAGCGAGCGCGATGCGAAAGGGAGGCAGCGCTACGTTGTTCGGTGCATAAAAGGTGCAGCGGCGACTGACCCTCACGCGTCCGGTGTGATCGTTGCCGAAGGGACGACGGACGAATACGTAACTACAAAATCCGGCTTTCGTGTTTGGGCCGGTAGGGCGGGCGACCCGTTCTGGATCGAGCCCGACGTACTCCACGCGGTGGGACACGCGTTCCAGGACGGTAAAGTCGTTGATCTTACCGGTTGGGACCCAAAGCAGGCGAAGAACTTGTTCGCCGGGCACACGGTCTATTCCATTGTCCTCGAGGTGCCCGATCAGGAACTGCTGGAGGGCGACGGTGACAGCCGCCAAATCGGAGTGTGGGCCGTGTCAACGCTTGCGACCGACGAAGGAGGCTGGCACTCCGTCAACCGCGTGGCCCTCCCAATGATCCATCCGCTATTTACGCAGTACAACGAAGATCTCGGCAACCGTCTCAATGCCGGCGTGCCGGCCGATGATCTTGCCATATTTGGCAGTACAGTAATCAGCGCGGTCGCCGGCGCGGTGGCGGCGAACGGAACCGCAGAAGATGCGTTGGGCTATGCAAAGAAAGTTGCACACCGCTTCTTTCCGAATATTCTGCCTTACGCGGTTGGCACACCTGCCGTATTCGGCTTCGCCGCATGGAACGGCCGCTCGCTGACCGACAATGCTCCCAATGTCATGTTTTCTCTGGCGGCGAATACGCCCATCAGCCTCGGCATCGGCAAAGAATCTATAGACCCGAAGCCTTCGAAGAGTTTCCCTTACCTTCCCGAAGTTGCAGGAGAAGCAAGGGTTCTGGCAAACGAAGAAATGCCGCTGGCTGGATAGCAGAGATATCTGATGGACCCGTTCTTCCGCGATCGGTGCACCGCGTTAGCACCAAGAGACTCAGACGTGCCCAGGTCCCTCGGGGTTCGAGACCTGGGCCTGGGCGCCCACGACCATCGGGCTTACGTACCCCCTCATTCCCCGCCCGCCGTGATCGGCTGGAGTTCGAGTTGGTCGAGACGAATCCGGGCGCTATCGTAGTTCACGACAGTGTCCAGTTTCGAATGCAACTCTCTCGCGTGCGCCTCAATGCCGCTTACGGCTTCGCTGTAATCCCCCCAGTAGACACTGTGGCGGTTCTCATTGACCATTTCAATCGCCGCCGTCACATTCTCGGCGACCGGAACAAGATGCAGCCGCGCATGGTCGATGGCCAATGCCTGCTCTTCCGCTGCTATTCCTCGTTGGCTCTCCAGTTGGGCTAGCATCTTACCCATCTGATTTACCTGATCCTTGAGGCTGCCTAGCCGGTAGATGTGGCTCTCCCAACTCAGCTGCCGGTTGGGCGTCATGGCGTCGAGCCTTGCCGCTTCTTTCCGCATCTCCCACGCCGCTTCTTTCAACTCCGACAGTTGCTTGGCAACGTGTACTCTCTGCCCCGTCGCGGGCTCCGCCAGCGCGGAGCCCGCCAGAAGAATCGGCAGCAATATGGCCAACCCCGTTACAACGGAGATTCTCTTGGTATTCAACATTTTGTTCTCCCTTCCTACGGTGGTTCGTGAATGTGCTTGCCCACTTCGTGTGTTCAATTTCTTCTTGGTCTGATGCTCCCCGCCAAATTTCTGTGCGTTACAAAATGTGGATGAGATCATTAGCTTTTTCTTCATCAATTGCCGCGCCGTCTGATGCATGCCAGCCGCTTCAGTCTTTGCTATACTTGGTCCGGCTTCCCCGCAGTAACAACTTCCCTACAAGCAAATAAGTCGTCGAGCAGGTGTTCGGACAACACTTGAGGAGGAAGCTATGGCTGGGTCGCCCTACCTTTTCTGTATTCACGGCAACTTTACGCTCATCGGCAAGCAACCCGACGGTGACAGCGTGCGCTTCATTGCGAATGATCCGTCGGCCTTTGACGTGTTACACCGTTCTGAACGCATTAAGCCGAGTACGGTGGACGGTAGCGTACAACTCCGCTTCGAAGGAATCGATGCTCCGGAATTACATTACGGGTCAGCTGCACAACCACTCGGGGCGGAGGCCCGCGACGAACTGCTTAAGAAAATGGGTTTCAAAGGTTTGACGTTCAATGGAACCACGGTGACCGCCTCGAAACCGGCTTCGCTGCCGGGTGCGATCCTGTCAACCGCGGCAGAGGCGAACGGCCGGCCCGTGTCCTACGTGCTCGTCGATGAGAACCTGCCTCCCGAGAAGACATGGGTTCATGTCGACAACACGATGCTGAAAAAGACGATGAACGTACACATGATCGAGTCGGGACTGGCGTATTACACCGTCTATACCTCGATGCCGAAGACTCATCGCACCTTCTTCCGGGCGGCAGCGACGCAGACAAGAAATGCGGCACGGCCGGCTGCGGCGACCGCAACAGCGGGCGGAGGCACCGGCACGACCACAGGCAAGAAGAGCGTCTGGTCGCTCGACGCCAGCAGCGATTTCGTCCTGGATGATCAGATATCCATTGGGCCCAGTGGCAACCTGATTCTGCCGAAACTGTTCCGCCGCTGTACCGACTATTTGAAGGATGTCAAAGACGGCAAGTTCGATGGCAATCTTGCCGACTGGATACGCTCGAAGAATCAGGGATCCCGCAGCGAGAACGACAAGGTGATCGTGCTCGGGGCGGGGACATCGGCAATCGAAGTAAATTTCGCCGACCTGATCCAGCAACACAACCGAAATGTTTCTCTGCAGGCGGACCTGCTGGATCTGGTGTTCGTGGAGAAGTAGGCGGCCAGAAAGCCAACGTAATCGTCGCCGCGCGGGTCGTTGGAGATCCGGGAGAAATCCAGTTTGCCGAGCCCATCAGCGGGAGTGGGGGCCGTACCCACTTGACGGCCCCCTTCCCGATGCGGTTAGGTAAGTTCGAAGCGATCGGCGTTCATCACTTTGGTCCATGCCGCAACGAAGTCTCTGGCGAATTTCTCTTTCGCGTCCGAGCTTCCATAGACCTCCGCGAGGGCGCGCAGTTGCGAGTTTGAACCGAAGATCAGGTCGACGCGGGTGCCGGTCCACTTGACCTGATTCGTCTTGCGGTCACGGCCGTCGTATGCACCATCGGAGCCGTTGGGCTGCCATTGCGTGCCCATATCGAGCAGGTTGACGAAGAAGTCGTTCGTCAGCGTGCCGGGCTTTTTGGTGAACACGCCGTACGAAGACTTTCCATAATTTGCGCCCAGGACGCGCAGGCCGCCGACAAGGACGGTCATCTCCGGCGCGGTCAGCCTCAGCAGTTGCGCCTTATCGACCAACATCTCTTCCGGCAAGAGCCGCTGTTTGCCGCGGACGTAGTTGCGGAATCCATCGGCTTTCGGTTCGAGCGGCTCGAAGGATTCGATGTCGGTTTGCTCCTGCGACGCGTCCATGCGACCGGGCGTGAAGGGAACCTTCAGCTTGAGGCCCGCCTTCTTCCCTGCTTCCTCGATGGCAACCGAACCGCCCAGAACAATCAGGTCGGCAATCGACACCTTCATCTTGGACTTAGAGTTGAATTCGGTCTGGATTGCTTCTAGTTTCGTCAGCACCTTCGCCAGCTCAGCCGGCTGGTTGACTTCCCAGTCCTTCTGCGGTGCGAGGCGGATGCGAGCACCGTTCGCTCCGCCGCGCTTGTCGGAGCCGCGGAACGACGAGGCCGACGCCCAAGCCGTCGAGACCAATTGCGAAATCGAAAGTCCGGATTTGAGGATCTTGGCCTTCAGGGCGCCAACTTCCTTGTCTCCGATGACGAGTTTGCGGTTCGCGGCAGGAATCGGGTCTTGCCACGGCAGGTGCTCTTTCGGAACGAGCGGCCCGAGATAACGCACGATCGGACCCATATCGCGGTGGGTCAGCTTGAACCAGGCGCGGGCAAACGCGTCGGTGAACTCTGACGGATGCTCGTAGAAGCGGCGGGAGATCTTCTCGTACGCGGGGTCAAAGCGCAGAGAGAGGTCTGTCGTCAGCATGGTTGGTGCGTGCCGCTTCGACCGATCGAACGCATCGGGCACTGTGCCGGCACCTGCACCGTTCTTTGCTACCCACTGATGTGCACCCGCTGGGCTCTTCGTGAGTTCCCATTCGTACTTGAACAGGTTCTCGAAGAAGTTGCTGCTCCACTTCGTCGGCGTGGTGGTCCAGATGACTTCCAGGCCGCTGCCGATGGCGTCGCCGGCCTTGCCGGATTTGAATTTGCTCTTCCAGCCGAGGCCCTGCTCTTCAATCCCCGCGGCTTCCGGCTCTGGGCCCACATTGGTAGCCTCGCCAGCGCCATGAGTCTTGCCGAAGCTATGACCGCCGGCAATCAGTGCAACCGTTTCTTCGTCGTTCATGGCCATGCGGCGGAAGGTTTCGCGGATATCCTTGGCCGCAGCGATGGGATCGGGATTGCCATTCGGGCCTTCCGGATTCACATAGATCAGGCCCATCTGCACAGCAGCCAGCGGGTTATCGAGATCGCGCTCGCCAGAGTAGCGTTCGTCGGCCAGCCACTTGCCTTCCGGACCCCAGTAGATATCCTCCTCCGCTTCCCAAACGTCCGCGCGACCGCCGCCGAACCCGAAGGTCTTGAAACCCATCGACTCGAGGGCGACGTTGCCGGCGAGAATCATCAGGTCGGCCCAGGAGATTTTGCGGCCGTATTTCTGCTTGATCGGCCAGAGCAGGCGGCGTGCCTTGTCGAGGTTCACATTGTCCGGCCAGCTATTGAGCGGTGCAAAACGCTGTTGGCCCGCTCCGGCGCCGCCGCGGCCATCGCCGATGCGGTACGTGCCCGCACTGTGCCACGCCATGCGAATGAACAACGGCCCATAGTGGCCAAAGTCGGCGGGCCACCAATCCTGCGAGTCGGTCATCACTTTATGAAGGTCTTTGATTACAGCTTTCAGATCGAGAGTCTTGAATTCCTTGGCGTAATCGAAATCCTCGCCCATGGGGCTGGAAAGGTTCGAGTGCTGATGAAGAACCTGAAGGTTCAACTGCTTCGGCCACCAGTCACGGTTCGTTGTTCCGGTGGATTTACTCGTAAACGGGCACTTGGCTTCGGTTGACACGTTTTGCTCCTGATTCTTGGGGACAAACGCCCCGGCTGTCGTGGTCGGTTCCTTCTCCACGTGTTTATCTTGATTACCAACTAGTAAGAAAACTGTGACGAGTTACAAATCCATCCCTGGGCTTTCCAGGGCGCGCAACCGCCGTGTGCCGCTACCGCGTGAGACATTCACCCGGCGTCCACGCTTCTGAACCTAGCGAGAAGCACGCCGCGGGGCGCACTTTGTGCAGAGCCCGCGGAAAATGACCTCGCATTCGCGAAAAATCCGCTTCCCAAGCGAGCGCGAGGCCGGCCTGGGCACGCCATACCACTCGATGTCTTCCACCTTGCCGCAGCGGTCGCAGATGAAGTGATGATGCCGCATGCCTTTGGCATCGAAGCGCGCGGCGCGTCCCTCGACGGCCACTTCCCGCACCAGTCCAGCCTTCACCAAATCCCGCAGATTGTTGTACGTCGTAGCCCTGGAAGAGCGTGGATCCACCCGATTGACCGCTTCGAAAATTTCCGCAGCCGTGGGATGCCCCGTGTGCTCCATCAGGAATGCCATGACCGCATAGCGCTGCGGAGTACACCGCAACCCGCTACCCTGCAAGGACCGCTGAATCGCTTCGGCATCCATGGACAGTTAGACTATATCTAATCTAAACTTTTGTCCAGATTTATGGCCGCCCGCCCGGGGCCCCACAGCCGCACTTGTTCAAGTCCAGGTTCGAAGTCTTTCAGCGACCTTGATCTATCGGTTGCTCACCGGATGGCGCTTTCGTCCGTCAACCCAATGCAGCACCCGCAGGGCACGGAGCGTGTTCCAGCGGCTCGGCTCACTCGCAGATTCACTGAACGGCAGGGCTAGCGCCTCATCGTACACATGATCGAGGAGCCATCGGCCGTCTGCCTGCCGCTTGCTCTCGACAAGATGCACGGCATCGCCGATACGCGCGTCAGCGTGGATCCTGTTCTGGAGATCTGCGTCCCTGAGGTAATCAAGCGCGCGGAGGACGTCGTAGTGGTAGCGAGGCGGGAACGCGAACTGCAGGAACTCGGAATTCGCGACTTCACCAGTCGAGTACCGTCGGAAGAGGGCACGCTTGAGCAGGTATTCCTCCCCTCGCCTTCTGGCTTCCGTGATTTCTGGCGCGGAGCCGAGAGCGCGCTCGTACTCGATCAGCCCCTCGAGCACGCAGATCGTCGTGTGGAAGGAGGAGCGCTTGCTCTTCGGCGCTTCGCAGTTCCAGCCGCCGTCTTCGAGCTGCTCGCTGACCAGGCGGCGCGCGAGGCTCTCCGCAGGACGCCCGAAGTATGCGCCGAGGGCGAGCGTGCCCCCGTTAATGCAGGGCTCCACTTCGCCCTCGAAGAATGGCTTCGCGCCGAATTCCTTGTCCCAGCGGAAGCTCGCTTCAAGACGAGTTACGGCCAACTCGACAGCTGGATCGGCACGGTCCACGCCTGTCGCGCGCAGGAGCTGCATCGTGAAGAGGGTCGGTAACCAGTCGGGCGCGCCGAGGCGGTGCCACGTGCCGTCTGCTCCCTGGCCGGCAAGAATCTTGGCGCCGATCCCTTCGTGCGGAATGCGGGCGCGCTCGGCGGCGATCGTTGCCGGGGAGGCGTCTGCCAGATCGCGCATCGCCTGCCAGCGTACTGCCGGGTCCGAATCGAGCAGCCATTTGATGGTGTCCATGCCGCGACGTCACCTCAGGTCGGAATCACCCGGTCTTCATGGTCAGCATGCGATATTTGCGCAGCAATTCATAGAGCACTATCCCGGCCGCAGTGGCGACGTTCAGCGAGGTTTTCTTCCCCAGCATGGGAATGCGCACGTGGGCGTCAGCGAGTTCCAGAAGTTCCGGACGCAGGCCTTCCACCTCGTTTCCGAACGCCACACAAACAGGGAATCTGGGCTGCCACTCGAACAGATCCATGGAACGAGCGCTGGTCTCAATCGCAGCGATTTCGAATCCGCGTCGGCGCATCTCCTCGGCCGCCTTGATGGCATCCCAATCGTGTTCCCAGAGCACGACTTCCTCGGCGCCCAACGCTGTTTTCGTAATCGCCTTCTTCGGTGGATGCGCGGTAATTCCACAGAGGCAGATCTTTTCCAGGCCAACTCCATCCGCGGCGCGAAAGAATGCGCCTACGTTGTACATGCTGCGGACGTTGTCGAGCAGAACCGCAGCAGGAAGGCGAATTCCTTCGTATCCCGCTGCCAGCATGGGGGCTGCATCCAGCAGACGTTCCCCATGCGGAGAAGCCTGAACCGTGCTGGAAGAAAACTTCGAGTGGCTCATGATTCGACACAGACTACGACACTCTCGAAACCTTCTTCGGCGGCGCGCAGATCGATTCGAACCAGCGGCTGATGTATACCTGGGCGTGCGCCTCGCCGCAGAAATGGCGTGCGGTCGGACGGTTAGCGGCAGCCAAATCCCACTTGAGAACCGTCAACGTTTGGTCTCCGCACTCGATCACGAACCAGTGGATCGGGTTGTCGCTGACGATGCCGCAGATCTCGCATTGAAATTCCTTCAGACTCGACATGCCTTCTCCGCCCCACCTGGTGTTGTGAAGAAGCCAGTATACCGGCTTTCCACAAGCCTGATCCGCCCATATCACGCCTGTATGGATACTCGATCTTGCTCTTCCCCTCCAAACTTCGCCACAATAGCCGCCGGGACATGTCCTGGTACTGGAACAACATCACCGACAAGGACTCCGCCCGTTACGCGACGACAACCGCAGTCTGGATCAGCTATTTCCTTGCGGCTGCGTTTGGAGTGATGGCAATCGTCGATTTCATGGACGCCAAGCTCGTGAGCCAGTGGAACTGGATCTTCGGCATGCCTTCCGTTGCTTCCCTGGAGGCCGCTCTTTTTCTGGTGATTGCCTGGGGGATCGCAAGCCTCTCGCGTGCGGGGTCGACCGTCGGCGTCACCGCGTGCTCGCTGCTGATCCTCTCGGCCCTATCGAGTGACGGGTCATCGGTCGGAATGATCGTGCACCTGATTGTGGGAAGCAGGTTCCTTGTTGCGTACATCAATGCTCTGCGCGGAACTCTTGCTTACCACAAATTCGCCTACTGATTCGCCGACTGAACGCCCTAGGCTGCCGACCTCTTAACGACCATCATATTTGTTTCGTCCGCTTCACATCATGGCAGCTATGGCTCGTCTGTGGAATACTTCTCGCGACCAGGAGCACGCTCATGTCCCGCACTCCGCGAGCTGTTTGCCTGCTTGCACTTCTGACCTTTGCTCTCACTTTCATTGGTCACGCGCAGTCTGTCCCCGCTGCTCCCGAAAAGATCATCATCGACACCGACATCGGTGACGACGTCGACGACGCCTTCGCCGTCGGCCTGGCACTGCGTAGTCCTGAACTGCAGATCCTGGGCATCACGACCACGTTCGGCGATACCGAGACGCGCGCCCGGCTCGTCGATCGCCTGCTGGGCGAGACTGGACACTCCGGCATCCCGGTCGCTGCCGGGACTCCAACCCAGGTCAATAACGTTTTGACGCAACGCCGCTATGCCGAGGGCGGGCAGACGGCACGTGCGCCACATCCTGCCGCGGCCGACTTTATTCTCGACCAGGTTCACCGCTATCCAGGACAGATCACGCTGGTCGCGATCGGGCCGCTGGTCAACGTCGGCGCGCTGATCGACAAAGATGCCGCAACATTCAGCAAACTGCGCCGCGTTGTGCTGATGGGCGGGTCGATCGAGCGGCGCTACGGCGACATGGGATACGCGCCCGCGCGCGGCCCCGAGCCGGAGTGGAACATCAAGAACGACATTCCCTCGGCCCGCAAACTGTTTGCTTCCGGCGTGCCGATCTTTATGATGCCGCTCGATTCGACACAGCTGAAACTCGATGAGGTAAAGCGCGACATCCTGTTTCGCGCAGGCACTCCCCTCACCGACGCGCTCACGGTCCTTTATCACCAGTGGGGATACGTGACGCCGACGTTGTTCGACGCCATGCCGGTCGCGTATCTTGTCAACCCGGAGTTGTGCCCGGTGAAGCCGCTGCGCATTCGTGTCGACGACGAAGGTTACACGCGAACGGAAGCGGGAAATGCGAACGCGCAAGTGTGTCTCGACTCCGATCCAGAGATGTTTTTCCGCTTCTACCTCCCGCGCCTGGGCGGGCGGTGAACTGAAGTTCTGGCACAATACTTAAAGGAGGCTCTCATGGCGGCAAAGCGGATCCTGGTGCTGGTGGGGGATTATGTCGAAGACTACGAAGTGATGGTGCCGTTTCAGGCCTTGCAGATGGTGGGGCATACGGTCGAGGCGGTGTGTCCGGGAAAGAAAACCGGGGAGTTTGTGCGGACGGCGATCCACGACTTCGAGGGCGATCAGACGTACAGCGAGAAACGCGGACACAACTTCACCGTTAACGCCAACTTCGACGACGTAAAGCCGGAGGCCTACGACGCGCTGGTCGTACCCGGCGGGCGTGCCCCGGAATATCTGCGGCTGAATCCTCGCGTGCTGGAGATCGTGCGCCACTTCGCCGACACACGCAAGCCGATCGCCGCCATCTGTCATGCCGCGCAGCTGCTGGCTGCGGCCGATGTACTCCGTGGGCGGAAGTGCAGTTGCTACCCGGCTGTCTCTCCTGATGTCGCCAGGGCGGGAGGAACTTACGTCGCGGTGGCGATGGACAAGGTGTCCGTCGACGGAAACCTGGTGACGGCTCCGGCATGGCCGGCGCATCCGGCGTGGCTGGCCGCATTTCTGGAAGTACTGGAAGGCCGGGCTGGCGGATCGAAACCGGCGGCGGCCTAGTAGTTCCCTTTCCAGGCACGGTGGATGACGTAGAACCAGGAGCAGATGCCGTGTGCGATGGCCCACAGGATCGAATGATTTAGCTGAAACGAAAGAATCATCGCCAGCGCAGATCCGAAACCGATTCCGGCGGTGGCGGCATGTCCGCGATCGCTCATAGCAGCGCAAGAGTATCACGCGCATGGTTTCGGATGTGAAGCCGATTGCCTCTCCAGTTCCCTCTTGACCTGGGCTGCCCCGCCAGCGTAGTCTCGCGTGCAAATTTCACGCCCGTTGACGTGCTCAGGAGGATGCGCATGGTTACTCTGGCTGGGTTGTGGCTCCCCATCGTGTTGTCGGCGGTGATTGTCTTCATCGCCAGTTCCATCATGCACACGGTGCTGAAGTACCACCAAAGCGACTACGGCAAGTTGCCGGATGAAGACAAGGTTCGCGACGTGATTCGTCCCCAGAACCTGAAGCCCGGCCTCTACGTGATGCCGTACTGCTCGCACCAGGAAATGAAGTCGCCAGCGACGATGGAGAAATACAAGCAAGGGCCGGTCGGATTCTTGACAATTCTGCCGAGTGGTCCGCCCAACATGCCGAAGTTCCTGATCCAGTGGTTCGTATTCTGCCTGGTAATCAGCTTCTTCGTGGCGTACCTGGCGGCGCACACGCTGGCGTTTGGCGTCCACTACCTGGCGGTGTTTCGCGTGGTAGGAACGGCCGCCTTTCTGGCCTACGGTCTTGGGAATCTGGCGAATGGCATCTGGAAAGGACAGCGCTGGAGCGCCACAATCAAAGAGGTCATTGACGGCCTGATTTACGGACTGCTCACCGCAGGCACGTTCGGTTGGCTCTGGCCTCGGTAAGGTCCAGAAGATCGGCCCCGCTCCGCTGGGCGGGGCCGTCATTCCAAGCGTAAGATTCTAGGCAGCTGCGCGCGCTCGGCGCGGTTTCGAGCGTTCGAGCCTTCCCCTCTGCGCCAGCTTTCGTTGCTCGCTGCGATGCTCGCGGCGATCTTCCTTGGCAAACGCTTTCTTCTTTTTTTCAGAGCCGAAGATCTGGCTCCACTTCCCGTTCTTGAAGATGATCTGATATCCGCCGGAAAGGATCTGGAACGGCTTGTTGACCTTTCCCATCTGGTCGAAGCGTACCGAACCGGCGGGATGGAAGACCTCGAAGTACGAGGGATAGACGAAGTCACTCATAGGGATGCCATCGACTTCAAAGCTCAGGGCCTCAACCGGATCGGCACTCTCATAGGCATAGATGGTCTTGGGGTCGGGGCCTGTGCTCATGAGGTTGATGGCCGGGTCCACGAGCATCTCGACCAGTTCGTGGGAGGCCGAGACGCTGACCTGATCGCCGTTCGAGAGCGTGGTGCGGACGAAGACCTTGGCGACAGGAAAACCATCGGGTGTGAGGTCGTGATAAGCCAGGGCGTCGGCCTGATCGGCATCATCGAGGAACACCATGGCCCAGGCTCCCTTTTCGAAGTCGGCGGTCTTCACCAGCTTCGCCGGAGTGTTCCAGACAGGCACGATGAAGTCGTCGATGTACTTCTGCATGGCCGCGATCAGGTCGTCGTAGTTGACTTGAAGATCGGTCTTGGCCTGGTTGAAACAGGCGATGGTGGGAATCTCTCCCTGATTGAAAGCGCCAAAAATGGGACTAGACATAGGAACCTCCTTTTGAAGTGGTGACGTGGGTGTAAACCGCGCGAAGGAGCCCTGATTTTCGAAGGGAAGTGAGACGGATTATGAGCGTGAGCTGTGGCGATGTCAACGGAGGATACGGATATTTTGGCCGACGTGGCAGAATCGTCACGAGGAGACATCGCTGTACCTTCGTAACTTGCCGGTTGCGGCCCGCACCCGGAAGATAGCCCAATCTGGGGTGTCACCCCGCGCATCGTAAGTCGCTGAAAACGCGCGGCGAAAAAGGTTTCTTACACAGGAGAATCGAATGAAAACCAAGTTTCTGGTTGCGGTAGTGGCATGTCTGTCGGTGGTCGCGGCAGCCCAGCAGTCTGACAAGAAGAAAGAGCAGCCGGCGAGCCACGAAGTGAAGTCGCCGCGCGACGCAGCGACCGGCCAAGCGTCCGGGCGCAAGATGGATCAATCGGGTCAGCAGTCAGAACAACCCGCGACGGCGCGTGAGACCGGTTCGGGCATGGCCACGGGCAAGAAGACGGCGCAGGATGATTGGAACGCGCAATTGGCGCATACGAGCGGTGATCCGCACGTGGAGAACGTCTCAACCGGGAATGCGAACGGGGATCAGTCCGCAGTCCGCGAGAGCCCAAGCAAGGCGTCCTTGGGGAAGACGAGCGTAGCCACCGGAGACGTTGACGCTGATGGCACGGCGGACAAGACGGCGGCCAGCGGGAGCGTGAAGAGTCCTCGCGATGCCGCGACAGGCCAAGCCAGCGGCAAGCGCCAGCACGAGCCAGTGAAGGTCGTCAAAGACACGAATTCGGCGGCACCACAGAAGTAGTTTGAGCAGGAATCGCACCATACAAAGCCCCGCTTGAAAGAGCGGGGCTTTCGCTGTCCGACAGGTCTGAATCGACCCTCCGAACAAACCGACACGCCGACTCCGCCTTAACCGCCGGCGAGATGCCAGAAACGGTTACTTCACGTCTCCGCAGTTCGGGCCCAGCCAACGCGCAGCCAGGTTCACCTTAATCTTCATCGACTGCGCTGAACCGGACATGTTCATGTCGATCGTGCCCTTTACATTCTCCGGCGTAATGGCATCCATGCGTATGGTGCCTTCTGTTTTCTGGCCCTTGTTGGAGCACTGCACCTTCATCTCGATGCGGCTGCTCGTGGACGTAATGACCGTGCGTGTACACTCGTCGTTCTTGTCGCTGAACATGAGGTCTTTT
The DNA here is from genome assembly GCA_035519435.1 of Terriglobales bacterium. GTDB lineage: Bacteria > Acidobacteriota > Terriglobia > Terriglobales > Acidobacteriaceae > Acidiflorens. Next base: position 6,016 of record DATIWL010000109.1, on the reverse strand, counting down.
TCAAGCTTTTCCTTGGTCTCGCAGGTCTTTTCCGTCGTGATGTGCGGAGCGCCGGACATGGACTGCTTCATGTGCGCTTCCATCTGAGCTTGCTGTTCCGGCGTCATGTTGGCAAGGGCCTCAGGAGGCAGGGGGGGCATTCCCGACGTGGAAGATGTAGTCGTCACTTCCCAAAGACCGAGTTTCACATTGAAGTTCGGGGCGTCACCCGCCCAGACGGCGGCGGCACACAGCAGGATCAAGAACAACAGCAACGCACTTCGCATTGTGGGTCTCCTCTCCGGGAGTTCGGAGTTGCCCGGACAGGATGGCACATTGGAGGTCTCGCCGCAATTGACTGCGAGAAGACTCGGGTTCCTACATTCACTCTTTCGTTGAGGGCGGCCATGAGCAATAATCGAGAGGGAAAAGAACCGCGTGAACGCCGGTGTTGGAGCGGCAGGTCCGAGCGGGCGGAGGCAAAGCCGTATGCAGGTCCTTGTCGTTGAAGATTCCGCCGTTTACCGCAAGCTGATTTGCGATCAGCTGAAAGGCTGGGGGTTTACTCCGTGTATCGCTGAGAGCGGAGCCGCTGCCTGGACCATGCTGGAGCAGCCGAATGCTCCGAATCTCGTCTTGCTCGATTGGGTATTGCCAGACCTGGACGGCACCGAACTCTGCAGAAGGATTCGTGAATCCGCGAGCACCGGACCTTACGTCTACGTCATCCTTCTAACCAGTAACGAGGGACAGCAGAACATGCTGGAGGCCATGCAGGCGGGAGTCGATGACTATCTGGTCAAGCCGTTCGACGAATCGGAACTGCGGGCGCGACTGTTGGTGGGAAAGAGGATCGTCAACCTGCAGCAGGAACTGGTGTCGGCGCGGGAATCGATGCGGCATGCGGCCACTCACGACTCGCTGACGGGCTTGTTGAACCGTGGCGAAGTGCTGGGAATGATGCAGCGCGAACTGGAGCGGGCCCGGCGGCAGAAGAAGACCGTGGCCGTGATCCTCGCGGACATTGACCACTTCAAGAAGGTGAACGACACGCTCGGCCACCTGTACGGGGATGAAGCGCTCAAAGAGATCGCCCGGCGCCTGCGGGCGAAATTGCGAATGTATGACGGGATCGGGCGATATGGGGGAGAAGAATTCTTGCTGGTCCTGCCGGAATGCGACATGGCCAGTGCTATGGGCCGAGCCAATCAGTTGCGGGAATTCGTGGCGAGCGAACCGGTGGTCCATGGTGACAAGAAGCGGACGATCACCATCAGTATGGGGATTGCTGTATCGAATGCGTCGGGAACCGGCGAGATGGAGTCACTGCTGGGCAAAGCTGACGCTGCGCTGTACGCTGCCAAAGAAAAAGGCAGGAACCGGATCGAGCCGATGGCCGACGCAGAAGAGAAAAAGACCCGCGCACGAGGCCGGGGATAGAAATACGGTTACGGCTTGGCGCTTGCTTCCTGCCTGGCTTGCCGCACGATTGAGACGAACTTCCTTGCCGCGTCTGTAATCTCCGCTGCGTTTCCGGATTTCAGAGCAGCCGCGGAGATCAACTCGCCGCCGACTCCAAGAGCCACCGCGCCGGCGCGAATAAAGTCGCCGGCAGTTTCGAGATTTACCCCGCCCGTTGGAACCATGGGAACGTCAGGAAATGGTCCCCGCAGAGCCTTGATGTACTTCGCGCCTCCTACCGTGCCACAAGGAAAGACCTTCACCATCGGTGCGCCAGCCTTGCGCGCGGCGATGATCTCCGTGGGAGTGAGTGTGCCGGGGATGACCAGCACATTCCTTGATATGGCGAGTGTGACCGTATCGAGATCGAGCCCTGGGCTGACGACAAACTGAGCGCCGGCGTTGAAGCAGCGCTCGGCAGTTGCGGCGTCAAGCACCGTGCCGGCACCGATGAGCACGTCACTGCCGATCCTCTGCGACATGGCGGCGATCAGGCCGATGGCGCCGGGAACCGTCATCGTGACCTCAACGATCGGGATTCCACCGGCGCAGACGGCATCGGCAGCGCGCATAGCGAGGTCCGATGAAGTGGCACGCACCACCGGAATGATTCCGATCTCGAGAATACGATTCTGAGTCTGTTCGCAGGTCATGGCGTTGCTCTCTCGGTCAGCGCGTGATACGGGCGCCTCTTCCACGCATTGCCTGCGTGACTTCTTTCAGCGTCACCATCGTCGTGTCGCCGGGAGTCGTCATGGCAAGAGCGCCGTGCGCCGCACCGCAGTCAACAGCCCACTGCGGGCCTTGTCCTGCGAGGAAGCCGTAGATCAGGCCGGACGCGAAAGAATCGCCGCCTCCGACGCGATCGAAAATCTCCAGATTTTCGCGATGCCTGGCTTCATAGAAAGCGCTGTCGCACCAGCAGATGGCTCCCCAGTCATTCAGCGTGGCCGTTTTTGCCTTGCGGAGAGTTGTGGCGACGACCCGGAACGCGAATTCCTTCCGGACCGCCTCGATCATCTTTTTGAACGACTCCACTTCGACGTTCGAGATGTGCTCGTCGAGTCCTGGAACTTCGAATCCGAGCGCGGCAGTGAAGTCTTCCTCGTTGCCGAGCATCACATCGACCAGCGGCGCGAGGCCGCGATTCACTTCCCGGGCGCGGGGTTGGCCGCCGATTTCCTTCCACAAAGACTCGCGATAATTGAGGTCATAGGAGACGATCGTGCCGTGCTTGCGAGCCACCTGCATGGCTTCCATCGCGACCTCGGGAGTCGTATCGGAAAGGGCGCAGAAAATGCCGCCCGTGTGGAACCAACGAGCGCCGTCCTTGCCGAAGATTTCGTCCCAGTCGATCTGTCCCGGCTTGAGTTGAGAAACTGCCGTGTGCCCGCGGTCGGAACAGCCCAGGGCAGGACGAATTCCGAAGCCGCGTTCGGTGAAGTTGAGGCCGTTGCGGACGGAACGGCCAACTCCATCGTATTCGACCCAGCGGATGAGCGATGAATCGACGCCGCCCTGGTAGATCAGGTCCTCGACCAGGCGACCGACAGGGTTGTCGGCGAAGGCCGTGACAATAGCCGTGTCGAGCCCGAAGCAGCGCTTCAGACCTCGGGCGACGTTGTACTCGCCTCCTCCTTCCGAGACTTCAAAGTGACGGGTGGTCCAGATGCGGCGATCGCCGGGGTCGAACCGCAACATGACTTCTCCGAGGGCGACCAGGTCCCAGCGGCAGCCTTCTTTGGATTTGACTTGTAGCGGCATAACGTCTTCTTTGTCGTCGAAAAGCTTAAACTACGGAAGGAACCTCTACTACTGATTGACTCCGCTCGCCAGGAAGCCTCCATCCACAGCGAGCACATGCCCGGTGACAAATCCTGCCGCCTCGGAGGCGAGGAACACGGCGGCGCCGATGAGCTCTTCGACCTGGCCGAAGCGGCGCATCGGAGTCCGCATCAGAAGCTCCTCTCCCCGGGGGGTCCCATCGAGCAGAGCGCGGTTCAAATCAGTGCGAAAAACGCCCGGCGCGATTGCATTGACGCACACTCCATACTTTGCCCATTCCACCGCCAGAGTCTTCGTCAGGGAAACGACGGCCGACTTGCTGGCGGCGTAGGCGGCGACTTCATACCAGCCGGCGAAAGAAGCCAGCGACGCGATGTTGATGATGCGCCCGTAGCGGCGCTCGATCATCTGACGTCCAAACGCCTGACAGGCACGGAGAGTGCCGTTCAGGTTGGTATCGACCACGCGGTTCCAGTCGCGCTCGGCCAGATCAAGCGTGGGGACTTTTATCGTCGTGCCGGCGCAGTTGACAAGGATGTCGACTGCACGAAATTCCTTGGCCACAGCATCGCGGAAATGCTCCAGGCTGGCGCGATCCGAAATATCACATACGCTGACGAGAGAGCGGCGCCCAAGTTCGCGAATTTCCGCGGCCGCATGCTCGACGCGGTCAGCGCGGCGGCCGCTGGGAATCACGTCGGCGCCCGCCTCCGCCAAACCACGCGCAAGGGCCAGACCGATGCCCGAAGTGCCGCCGATCACGACTGCCGTTCGAGATTTCAGATCGAGTGTCTTGCCCATGTGGCGTGTGAATCCGACACGGCTCAGACGCGGTTCGCGCGCTGAGCGGAAACTGCCTCGGAAGCTTGATTGCTATCGAAATCGCGCGCAACCGGCAAGCCGAGGTACTGACGAGCGTTTTCAAAGCACAGATTGCGGATCATGTTTCCCAGGAGGGCCTCATCGCCGGGAAGGTCGCCGTTCTTCATTTCTTCGCCGATCAAGTTGCAGAGGACGCGCCGAAAGTATTCGTGCCGTGGAAATGACATGAACGAGCGAGAATCGGTGACCATGCCAATGAAGCGAGCCAGCAGGCCGGTGTTGGAAAGCGCGTCGAGTTGCGCTTCAATGCCGTCCTTCTGATCAAGGAACCACCAGGCGCTGCCAAACTGCAGTTTCCCGGCAAGAGAACCATCCTGAAAGTTACCGATCGCAGTGGCGAATGCGTAATTGTGGCTCGGATTGACGTTATAGATGATCGTTTTGGGAAGAGCGCGCTCGCGTTCCAGCAAGTCCAGATAAGTACAGAGGCGAACGGCTTGATTGTCGTCGCCAATGGTATCGAAACCCGTGTCGGGCCCGATTTCCGAAGTAGCGCGAACATTAACGGCGCGCAGAGCTCCCAGATGCAACTGTTTTGTCCACCCTTTTTCGGCATCGAGCCGGCCAAAGAACAACATCATGAACGACGCGAAACGATCTTGCTCGTTAGGACTTGCAGCGGTGCCGGCGCGGGCGTCTGAGAAGATCGTCGCGGCTTCAGACTCCGTACAGATGGTGGCATAGCAGTGCGGCAAGCCGTGATCGGAGAGCCGGCATCCATTCTCGTGAAAGAAGTCATGACGGAGCTTGAGCGCGTTCAGGAAACTGCCAAATGAATTGATTTCACAATGTGCGGCGACTCCGAGCCGGTTGACCCATGTATTGAAAGCTTCGGGAGCATGAACAAACAGAGCCTTGTCGGGCCGGAACGTTGGATAGACTGCACACACTGAGTTGGCATTGGCCAAAGCACGATGGTGTCCCAGGTCGTCGCAAGGATCGTCGCTGGTGCACAGAGCGCGGACCTTGAACTTGCGGAGAATACCCTGGGAAGACAACTCCGGCTGCTGAAGTTGTGAGGTGGCGCAATCCCACACCCATTCGGCGGTGGATTCGTCGAGCAGCTTGCGAATGCCGAAGTACCGCTTCAACTCGAGGTGGGTCCAGTGGTACAGAGGGTTTCGGAGCGTGAATGGAACGGTGCGAGCCCAAGCGAGAAACTTCTCATACGGCGGCACATCACCGGTGCAAAAGCGTTCTGGGACACCGTTGGCACGCATGGCGCGCCACTTGTAGTGGTCGCCTTCGAGCCAAATCTGGAACAAATTCTGAAATGAGCGATCTTGAGCTACGTCGGCGGGCGGGAGGTGGGAGTGGTAGTCGACAATCGGTTCCTGAACCGCATAGCCGTGATACAGGCGGCGTGCGTATTCGGAATGGAGCAGGAAATCATCGTGGATGAAATCCATCAGTTGCTCCCCCGACTCGGTTCGGCCGGTGCCGGGAACAACCGAGTTCGACGCCACAACCTGTAGACTCCCACTCCGTCCCCCGTTTCTTTCTGTTTCGTGCGCAGGTTGGAGTCACCCGCGGCAGGCGGCGCCAGTGGTCAGCGCACGCCTGCAAGAATGTCAATTGTCAACTGGTCCAACCTTTCATATGGCAGGCGCTTCTTCATGATCGCATCTTTATCGAATTGATGCTTGAGCAGAGCGTCGGCGCCTTGCTTGGAAAAGCGTCCGACTGCCGGTACACCCTTCCGAGTTGCTGACAACTCCTTGAGGATGGCTTGAATCTCCTTATCCGCGTTCCAGCAGGCGGCCTTCTCTTTCAGGATAAGGTAGGTGCGCATGCAGCCACGAGCGAAGTCCTTGACACCTTCGTAGTCCTCAGTTCGATAGGCATGGGCATCGAAGTGTCGCGGGCCCTGATAACCCACGTCTTCCAGGAACTTCACCAGCCAGAAGGC
>DATIWL010000108.1:0-7660 GCA_035519435.1 Terriglobales bacterium | reverse complement strand
GTTCAGGAGGCGGACGGTACGTGGCGCCCGCTGAAACCGGGCGAGTTCTTGCTGGGTTATGAGGATGAGGCCGGCTCGACGGGCACGCAGGCGCCGGACCCGCCCGAGCTGCGGTTGAACGGAACCTACGTGGTGTTTCGCAAACTCTATCAGGACGTGGCGGCCTTTCGCCGATACCTGGCGACGGCCGCGAAGCGGCTCTACGGGTCCGACGACCAGTACCACCAGGAATTGGTGGCGGCTAAGATGATGGGCCGCTGGCGTAGCGGTTGTCCGGTTGATCTATCGCCCGACAACGACGATCCCACGATCGCGGACGATCCTCACCGCCGCAATAACTTCACTTATGCAGGCGACGATCAGGGCCTGCGGTGCCCGCTCGGTTCGCACTTGCGTCGCAGCAACCCACGGGCAACGCCGCTGAAACGCGCGACCGCGGTGAGACGGCACCGGTTGATTCGGCGGGGCATAGAGTACGGCCCGCATCTCCAGGACGGCGCATTTCAGGACGACGGAATCGATCGTGGCCTGATCAACCTCTTCATCCAGGCCGATATCGAGCGGCAATTCGAGTTCGTGCAGAAAGAGTGGATGAAGGGCGGCGAGTTCATGGGACTCGATCCAAGCGAGCAGGATCCGATCAACGGAACGGGCGGTGAAGGTTCGCAACTGTCTGTGCCCGGCGCGAAGCAGCCTTTCCTGTTCGATCTTCCGACGTTCGTCACGGTGAAGGGTAGCGAATATCTGTTCGTGCCCGGACTGAAAGCGCTCGACGGCCTGATCGAGCAAAAATTCTGACCTACGGCTGTGATGGGAGCTTTCCGAAATGGGTATGGCACAGCGCGAAATGAAGTCCAATAACACGGGTCACGCCGTCCTTTCTGGTTGGAGTTGGGGGAAGACAGTTACGGTCGTCGCCCTGTTCGGTGCAGAAGCGCCAGCTGCGTTCGCCCACGGCGTCGCCACGGCTGCCCAAGGGCGGGGCGTGGTGTCCCACTGGTCGCTTGGCGAAGCGTTCACGTTCTTGTTCGTAGCGGTCGGGCCGCTCAACGTGATTGGCCCCTTTGCCACGATTACACACGGGCGTGGCGCTGCCTTCAAGCGCGGCGTCGCGTTCAGGGCCTTTCTCGTTGCAACAATTGCTCTCCTTACTGCCGCAACGCTCGGCGCGAAGACGCTTCAGGCCTGGGGCATCTCGGTCGGAGCGCTTCTCCTCGCGGCAGGCGCCATCCTGTTCCTTGTCGCGTTGCAGCCGGTTCTGGCCGGGTACAGTCCGCGCGAAGGCCGAGAGCGAGCCACCCCAGCCACCGACATCCCGGCGCCATCAGGGTCCGAACTGGCGTTCTCTCCGCTGGCTTTTCCAACGATCATTACGCCGTACGGCCTCGCCCTCCTGATCCTGCTTTTCACTCTGTACCCGCTCGGTTCGGGCGGGCTGTGGATTTTTGCGATCGCGTCGTTCGTGCTCGCGCTGGATTTGTTGGCAATGCTGTGCACCGAATTGGTTGCGAAGATCCCTTTCATCAAGCCCGGGCTCGATATCTTGGGATGTGTAATGGGCGTCCTCCTGATTGCGCTGGGCGTGCAGGCAGTGGCGGATGGCCTTCGTCTGTTAGGTGAACAAAGACTCTGAACCCAATGGAGGAGTAAAGCTGTATGTCAGATCATTTCAGCGGCCCGGCGGTGATGGGCGATCCAGCAGTGGACATCACCGACTTCTACGCGTTTCCCAGTCCCGAGCGTCCCGGGAACCTCGTCCTGATCATGGATGTGTTTCCTTTGGCTACATCGGAGTCTTTTTTCAGCGATGTTGTCAGTTACCGGTTTCGCATACGGCCGCTCATAGTTTCCAACGGCAGCATCACGCATGGCACGGCGGAATATGCGATTGACTTCACCTTCAATGATGTGCCGGAAGGAACATCGGTTCAGAAAGGCAGTGTTATCACGTCGGATGGACGCCACGCGAGCTTCGTGCTCGGCGAACCGTTCGAGCAGGACGGCATGCGCTCCTTTGCGGGACTGGTCAGCGACCCGTTCTTTATGGATGTCGAGGCTGCGCTGCGCACGGATATGTCGGGCAAACTTTCGTTTAACACGGCCGTAAACACGGTTCATTTTCGTGATGTGTTGTCGATCATTGTGGAGGTCCCGTTTGCTCCAATCGTCGGAGGCTTTGACGGAATGACACTAGTCGGGGCCATCGCTGAGAACGTCGTCACGCGCCGCGGCAAGCCGATCCGAATCGAACGTCTCGGGCGGCCGGAGATCAAGAACTTCGTTCTGGCAAATCCGATGCGCGATCCGCACACGAAGGGCATCGAGCTTCGCGACCTCTATAACAAAGAGGACGCTTTCAGTCTGTCGAAGGAGTATCGCCCACTGTACGAATCCCGTCTGGACGCCAATCTGGCATTCTTCGACGGTCTCGATGGCAAGACTGCATGGCCAATCGGGCAAGACGGGAAGCATCCGTTACGCGATCTGCTCATCGCTGATTTCTTGATCCTCGATCTCGCGCATGCATTCGCGCCCGGAAACTTTCTGGAGATTGAACGCGCGCTGATCAACAACCGGCCGCACGAGAGTGGCGGTGGTCGCTGGCTCGATGACGACATTCTCGACGAGATGCTAACGCTCTTGGTGAATGGCGGGCGAGGCGAGCGGTTGGGCGACGGGGTCGACGCGCCCAGCAAACCAGGCAGCCTATCATTTCCTTACGTGCGCGAGCCTAACAAGCGGAGCGACCTGCCGCTACCGGCATTTTTGAGGGGTTGAATTCTTGAGGTGAATCATTTTTCGGAGTTGAACATGGAAATCTTACAAGATAAAGGCGCGATGGTCACCGGTGCTGCATCGGGGATCGGCAAGGCGATCGCGACGGCATTCATCGAAGCGGGTGCTAGCGTGTTGCTCTGCGATATGAATGCGAAAGCACTCGATGACACCGCCCGCGAACTGGGTGATCGCGCAATCGGGCGCGTCACCGATGTCTCGGACGAGAGCCAGGTTGAGGGCGCCATGCGCGCGGCACGAGATGCGTTCGGCTCACTGGACATCGTCGTCAATTGCGCAGGTTTTGGCGTGATCATGCCTTTGACTGAGCTGCCGGGAGAAAAATGGAAATCTGTCCAGGCAGTGACTCTCGGCGGAGTCTTTTACGGCGTGAAGCACGGTGCTCGCGTCATGCTCGAACAAGGCCGGCCGGGCGTCATCATCAATATTTCCTCGGTGAATGCACGCCAGCCCGGGGAGGGGCAAGTCGCGTATTGTGCTGCGAAAGCTGGCGTGGACATGATCACACGCTGCGGCGCGTTGGAACTCGGCGGTCGCGAAATCCGTGTCGTCGGCATCGCCCCAGGGTTGGTGGAGACACCATTGACCAAGAAGGAGTTGGAGAATCCTGCCACGCACAAGCTCTTCCTGGGAGTCATACCGATGAACCGGGCAGTTGCAGCGGAGGAGATCGCTGCAGCTGCCGTATATCTTGCGTCGGACCATGCCAGGTCCATCAACGGAGAGACGATCGCAATCGACGGCGGTTCCTTAACTCGCGGCTATCCGGCGCTGCTGACGGGCTTGAAAATCCAACAGCCAGAGGCTGGAGAAGTGGGCGTGCGCTCATGATGATCGATCCTAAACGTTATACCAGTGGGCGAATCGCACTAACCAATCTCTCCGCCTCAATCGAGAGTTTAGGGAGTGTCGAAGGTGCGACCTTCGAGAGCCTCGTAGCGCTATCAAACCTTCTGTTTCTTCGCGGTGACTTGCTCGGTCGTATCGCGGACCATGACCGGGCGGAGGAGGTCGCCCTTGCGGCTGTCGCGCCGTCGCAAGATGTGGGAAAGGTGTCTTACACACGCGCGCGGCTCGCCGCGCGTTTCCATCGGTTCGAGGAAGCGAGAGAGCTTCTTGATCGAGCGCTCGCCGCTGGAGATTCAAGGCAGGAGATTGATGTAGAAAAAGCGGCACTGCTGCAGGCAACGGGAAAATATAAGGAAGCTTTGGCTCTGCGGGAAAAACTCGCGAAAGAGGATCCGGGCATTCACACGCTGGGCGCGCTCGCAACTCTGCTGGCGGAAATGGATGAATGGGCAGCTGCCGAAGGCCGCTATACCGCCGCACTCGACAAAGACGCCGGCATATCGCCGATCCCGTGCGCACAGCTGCTCTTTGAATGGGGTGTGAACGCGATGCGCCGCGGCGATCTGGATCGCGCAGAAATCATCTTCGCCGAACTGGAAGCGATTCTGCCGGCACATGTTCCCGGACGTGGTCATCGGGCCGAGGTGGCGCTTGCGTGCGGAGAGTTAGACCGTGCTTTGGCGCTTATCACGCCACTGCTCGCGATTGCCGACGATCCCGAATATCGGGCGACCTATGCCGAGATCCTCGCCGCGCGTCGTGACAGCGAATTCTTGATCGAAGCAGAACGTGCGGCTACGGAGTATGAGCGATTGCTTGCACGGCGGCCCGAAGCCTATGCCGATCATGCCGCAGCCTTCTTCATTGGTATCGGCAACCGACCGCGTCGTGCTGTCGAACTGGCCCGGGCGAATTGGGAAGTCCGCGACACGACGCGCTCGCGCAGACTTCTGCAAAAGGCGCTGGGCAAAGCACAACAAGCCCCGGTCGTACATGGAGGTGCGCCATGAGCACCGACAAGCTCACGACGGCAAGAGCAAAACTGCGCCCAAAGGTGGTTGTGATCGGCGGTGGTTTCGCCGGTATTGCGGTCGTTCGTGAGTTGCGGGGCAGCGATGCTGATGTGACGCTAGTCGATCGCAACAATCATCACCTTTTTCAGCCGTTCCTTTTTCAGGTGGCCACGTCGATCCTCGAACCCGCGGAAATCGCGACACCCATCCGCTCGCTGCTAAGTGAGATGCCCAACGTGCGCGTGGAAATGCGCGAGGCCAACCGCGTGGATACGTCCCGCCGCGTGGTCGTCATGAGCGAAGGAGACGACCTTCCCTACGACATGCTCGTGATCGCAACTGGAGCGCAAACGAGTTATTTCGGTCACGAGTCGGAATGGGCCCAACATGCGCTCGGATTGAAAACACTTTCAGACGCGGTGGCCGCGCGCAATCGGCTCTTAACCGCATTCGAGCACGCGGCGATGGAATCGGACTCGGGCAAACAAGCGCGTGACATGACAGTAATCGTAGTCGGAGGGGGGCCAACAGGGGTCGCCATTACAGGCACCATTAGCGAATTTGTGCAACGGACGTTGCCGGCCGACTTTCGCGACATCGACATGCGACGAGCGCGCATCGTGCTCGTCGAGGCCGGCCCAAGACTGCTGCCGGCTTTCAGTGAACAACATTCCTCCTATGCGAAGCGGGCGCTCGAACGTGCTGGAGTTGAGGTAAGGCTCGGTGTTCCGGTTACCCATGTTGACGCTGCAGGTGTCACGATCGGCAAAGAACGGATTGAGGCCGCCACCGTGCTGTGGTGCACCGGTGTTCAGGGCGTACCACTACTAAGGACGCTGGGCGTGAATCTCAAAGGGAACGGAACCTTAGCGGTTGAAAAGGATTTCTCGGTTCATGGCCATCCCGAGTGTTTCGTCGTCGGAGACGCAGCCTATGTCGTCGGACCGAATGGTCAACCTCTTCCCGGCCTCGCTTCCGTCGCCCAACATCAAGGCCAGTACGTGGGCAAGCTCATCGCCGCACAAATCGCGGGGAGCGCCCTGCCCACACCTCCCAAGCCATTCGTCCCGAGCAAGCTGGCCACGATTACTCGACATTTCGGTATTGCTGAATATGGCAATCGATCGATCACCGGCTTTCTTGCGTGGCTGATGTGGGGGCTGTTACATCTGCGAACGCTGTCCGATGGCCATTCCAAGCTATCCATCATCGCAAACTGGCTGCGGCTTCTGGTCACCTACCGCCGCAGTGCGCGGTTGATTGTCGAGCTACCTCCGGCAAAACCAGTTTCGGCGCCATCTTCAAAAAACTCGTCATCGTCGGATAATCGGCAGCCTGCTGGGCTCACCGCTGCGGTCTCTTCCAGGCGGTCGGACTGGGCTATCGCTCAGCACTGGGGCCCGCTATGAAAAGTCGGCGTTTTCTGTTAGCGCTCGTCCTGCTGCTCGTCTGCGCAGCCGCCGTTGCACAACAAGACACGAGCAACGATAGCAAGAGCAGCGATTCGTTTACAGATCCGACTGCTCGAGTGTTTCAGCTCGTGCTCCCGGGCGATCACCTCCTGGGCGACTGGGGCGGTTTGCGATCGAGACTTGAAGAGGCGGGCATCACACCCAGGTGGTTTCTCATTACGGATGTCGCGGGAAACCCCAGCGGTGGCCGCGATCAAGGCGCAACGCAGGCCAGCAGCACCGAGATCAGTTTCCTTTTTGATCTGAACAGGATCGCCGGCCTGAAGGGCAGCTCGGTTTTTGTGTCGATGTCGCAACGCTGGGGAAATAGGCTCTCAACGGAGTACGTCGGCAACGTCTTCCCGGAGCAGCAGATCTACGGGTTCGAGACATTCCGCGTCATCGATGTCTCTTATCAGCAGAAGCTCTTGAACGACCGGCTTGAGCTCCGCCTTGGCCGCTTTGCTCAGACTGATGACTTCCTCGACTCACCGTACAACTACGGATTTATGTCGAACGCTTTTTGCGGGAACCCGTTCGGGATCCTCTTAGATGCGCCGGGCATGCAAGCGTACACAGGCACCTGGGGTGCACTGGCTAAGGTGAGGCCTACGAAGCGAAGCCACGTGATGGCCGGTGTCTACAACGGCGATCCCGCGATGCGCGAAAACAAAAACCATGGCGTAGATCTTTCATTTAGCGGACCACTATTCGCGATGGGCGAGGTCGGTTACCAGTTCAACGGACTTCCCGGCGACAGCGCACGGCTCGGCAGCTACAAGCTGGGCGGCTGGTACGACCATTCGACGCTTACAGATTTCGTGTCCGGTGTGAGGAAGCGTGGAAGCTGGGGCTATTACGGGCTCTTCGACCAGGTCCTTGTTCCATGGGGCGCTCGCAGTAGCAACCGTGGACTGGGCGTCTTCGGCTCGGTAACCGTTGCAACGGATTCCCACGTTCAGCAGCTACCTTTGTATGTCACGGCAGGGATCTCAGCGCGGGGGTTGTTCGATGCGCGTCCGAGAGATGCCGTTTCGTTTGGCATCGCATCCGGTTCCTTCAGCAATGAATTGCAACGCGCCCAGGAAAATGGACGGTTGGTGCCTCCCGAGGGCGGTGTACAGCATCACGAAAGGGTGGTGGAACTGACCTATCGCTTCGACTTGCGCAGGGGTGCCTACTTCATTCAGCCCGATTTCCAATACATCGTCAGTCCCGGCGGCACAGGCCGCCTCCGTAACGCGGCGGTGCTCGGGGCTCAGTTCGGCATCATCTTCTGACATCTGACGACGTGAACCGAGCGTAGACAACTAGGAAACGAGAAACATCTGTGAACAGGCCGTGGCGAGTGATCATCGTTGGAGGTGGCTTTGGCGGTCTCCGAGCCGCCCAGGCGCTGAAGTCAGACGCGTTTGATGTGACCTTGATCGATCGTCGCAACTATCACCTCTTTCAGCCTCTTCTTTACCAGGTTGCGACCGGTTCACTGTCGCCAGGACAGATTTCAGCTCCGCTTCGAAGCGTGCTAAGCAAGCAAAAGAATACCCGGGT
>DATIWL010000107.1:0-2537 GCA_035519435.1 Terriglobales bacterium | reverse complement strand
CGAACTCCACGACGAGTACCGTGTCGACCGCAGCAAAAAAGGCACCTTCGACAAGGTGATGAAAGGCTGGAGTCTGCTCCACAAGTACGGAGTCGAATTCAACGTAATTTGTACGGTCAATGCCGCGAACGAGAAACACGGCCGCACTGTCTATCGCTTCTTCCGCGACGAGATGGACGCGAAGTGGGTGCAATTTATCCCGATCGTCGAGCGTGCCAGTGCGGAAACGATCGACATAGCCAACCAGGGATGGAGTGACCAGCCGAACCGAAAGCGCTTGCTCTATACGCAGGACGGGAACCTCGTAACCAAGCGTTCCGTCGGCGGCGAGCAATACGGTCGCTTTCTCGTGGACGTCTTCGAGGAATGGGTGCGCCACGATGTGGGCAAGGTTTACGTCCAGCTTTTTGATGTAACTCTGGAGTCGTATTTCGGTCGGCATCTGTTGTGCATTCACGCTCCTACCTGCGGATATGGTCCGGCGCTGGAGTACAACGGCGACGTTTACTCCTGCGATCACTTCGTGGAACCGCGTTACAAGCTGGGCAACATCCACCAGACGCCTCTTGTGCAACTCGTCGCCTCTGCCGAGCAGCGCAAGTTCGGGGATGACAAACGAGATCTGCTGACTGCGCAGTGCCAGGGCTGTGACGTGAAGCGGCTCTGCAATGGCGGCTGTCCCAAGGATCGTTTTGCGCTCTCGCGCGACGGCGAACCGGGCCAGAACTACCTCTGTGCGGGCTTGGAGTTGTTCTTCAAGCATACCCGCCCTGCCATGCAGACCATGGCCCAACTGCTGCAGCAGAATCGCGCACCGTCCGACGTGATGGCATTGACCGCTGCTGAGGACGCGAAAGCCGGGCCCTACGTGCCTTGTCCCTGCATGAGCGGCAAAAAGTTCCGTTTCTGCCACGGCGATCACGCCCCGCGATCGCCCTTCACTGGAGTGAACTTCTCCACGGCTGGAGCGGAGCAAGGAGCGGCAACGTGACAGCAAGAACGCGTAAATCAGTTCTCAAGAAATCTCGGCGCAAGCCGGCAACTAGAAATCAAGAATTAATCCAAAGGAAGGAACAAATCATGGCAACTAAGAAACCGAATATCGTAGTCATCTGGGGCGACGACATTGGCATAACCAATATCAGCGCCTACTCGGATGGCCTGATGGGCTTCAGAACGCCCAACATCGACCGCATTGGCAATGAAGGTATGCGGTTCACCGACAGCTACGCCGAGCAGAGCTGCACCGCCGGGCGCTCCTCGTTCATCACCGGCCAGTGCGGTTTCCGCACGGGCAACACCAAGGTCGGCATGCCCGGCGCCGCGCAGGGCCTGCAACACCGCGACGTCACCATCGCCCAGTTGCTTAAGGCCCAAGGCTACGCCACCGCCCAGTTCGGCAAGAACCACCTTGGCGACCGGAATGAACATCTTCCAACCGTCCACGGTTTCGACGAGTTCTACGGCCCGCTCTATCACTTGAACGCCTCCGAGGAACCTGAACTGCGGGATTATCCGCCTGCCAAGGACTTTCCGAACTTCCTCAACAATTTCGGACCGCGCGGCGTGCTGGACTGCAAGGCCACCGACAAGGACGATGCCACGGTGGATCCGCGCTTCGGCAAGGTCGGCAAGCAGACCGTCAAGGATACCGGCCCGCTGACCAAGAAGCGTATGGAGACCATTGACGATGACATCGCAGCCCGTTCCGTGGACTACCTGAAACGCCAGAAGGCCGCCGGCAAGCCGGTCTTCCTGTGGGTGAACTTCACTCACATGCACCTCCGCACGCATACCAAGCCGGAGAGCATCGGGCAGTCAGGCCGCTGGCAGAGCGCTTATCACGACACCATGATCGACCACGACAAGAACGTCGGCCAGGTGCTCAATGCGCTTGACGAACTCGGGATGGCGGACAACACCATCGTTATGTATTCCACCGACAACGGCCCGCACATGAATACCTGGCCAGACGGTGCCATGACGCCCTTCCGCAACGAGAAGAACTCGAACTGGGAAGGCGCCTTTCGCGTGCCCTGCATGATTAAATGGCCTGGTCACATCAAAGCTGGATCGGTCTCTAACGAGATCATCTCGCATTTGGATTGGGCGCCGACGTTCCTGGCGGCGGCAGGCGTTCCGGATGTGGCGGAGCAACTGAAGAAGGGGATGAAGGTCGGCGACACGACCTTCAAGGTGCATCTCGACGGCTACAATCTTTTGCCGTATTTGACCGGCGAGACGAAGAAGAGTCCGCGCGAGGAGTACTTCTACTTCAATGACGATGCCGAACTGGTCGCTCTGCGTTACGACAACTGGAAAATGGTTTTTGAGGAACAGCGCACCGAGGGAACGCTGCGGATCTGGGCTGAGCCGTTCGTTACGCTGCGGGTACCGAAGATCTTCAATCTGCGGACCGATCCATTCGAACGGGCGGACATCACGTCGAACTCGTACTACGAATGGCTCCTGGACCATGTTTTCATCCTCGTTCCGGCGCAGGGAGTTGTCGGAAAGTTCCTCGCCACGTTCAAGGA
>DATIWL010000106.1:0-3025 GCA_035519435.1 Terriglobales bacterium | reverse complement strand
GCAGTTGATCAGCGGCTCTCGCGGGCTATCAAAAGCATACGGGAACGGATGCGGAAGGACGCTGGACCGAAAACCACTTGAGCGTGAGGCCAGGTTGGATCAAGATAGGTGAGTTGACGTGATGGACGAGATCTCAGATTCCGATTTCAAAGAATTCGTGAGGACGGTTCAGGACCTGGCGCTTCGTGCTTATCCGAATCCCACCCGCGCCGATTGTCCCGGCACGCAAGCCATCCGCGACGTGGCCCGCCAGTCGCGACCCGCGACTCATCCGGTTTTCCAATCTCACATCGTCCGCTGTTCACCTTGCATCCAAGACCTACTAGCCGAGCGCACTCGGATCCAATCGCAGCGGACGAACTGGCGACGTGCCCTCCTCGCGGTAGCGGCTGGCGTCTGCATCGTTGCGCTCGTTTCCTTTCTGATGCTGCGACAGCGGTCCGGAGTGCCAGTGAAAGACGAAATCGCACGAGCGGGACGGGTTCCCGAGATTCCGTTAGATCTTCGACCATATTCGCCGACTCGATCCTCCTCGCCAGATAAAAGCAAGCCGTCGCTGACCGTGCCCACCGGGCGGGTCAGGCTTAAGATTTTCTTAGCCCTCGGATCGCCAGAGGGAGCTTACGAGATTCAAGTGCTTACCAACAGACTCCAAACACTCAGGAGCCTGCAGGCCACGGTCGTCGCGAACGGCGGAACCGTCTTCCTCCCTGTCGATATCGATCTGTCCGCCATGGCGACCGGCACGTACGTGCTGGCGCTCCGTCCGGAGCACGATACCGAGGAATGGCAGACGTACCCGCTGATCCTCAAACACACGCCGTAGATCTACCGTTTTCGGCTGTGGGCTTGCTCTCCAGTGACCACACGGCTTAGGAACGGTCACGTCTCTTGCGAAGCTAAATAGCTTCCGTCCCATGGGCGACAATCCTGATTCTGGTGACTAGGCGCGATCTATCGCCGAGATCGGGGTAGGGGATCAGTCCCCGGGGCAAGGTCAGCAATAGCGACTACGCGGCTAGGTGAATCGTGCGTGACAGGAAGCGCATACTCGCCCCGCGGGTTCCGGCCAGTCGCAATCCCAATCCGGTAATTCATAATCGTGATCGACCAGGGCCGGGGTCGCGGCTGCCTGGACGCGTTCTTCACAGATGGGGGGCAGGCGATAACGAATGTCTTTCCTTGTATGGCGCGCTCTAACCCACCTCCGCCGCCGCATCAGCCTCGTCGCCGATGCGTCTGTAGCCGGTCACGACGGGTATGCCGAGTGTGAACTCCTTCTCGTCGCCGATCTTCATGCTGCCGAAATCACGCCTGAGACTTTCGTTGTGGAGGTTGATCTGTAGATCAACCAGCTCGGTTAGCCCACCGCCATGCAGCCGCTGTACGCGCTGAACGGGTGTGAAGGAGATACCGTTTTCGTTCGTCTTTGTTACCCGATACTTCGCTGTGACGGTCTGCTGTTCGAGGACTGGCTCCACTTGTGCCGACGCTTTAGCATCCGCGGCTTCATCCCCCGCCGGCACTTCGATGCTGTTCAATGCTTGCAGCGGATACGGCTCCAGCACGATCAGCCGTCCGCCTAGCAGAAAGGCGCCCCACTCACGGCACGCCGAGACTGTGACCTCCTTACCGTTCATGGTCGTCGTCATGTCGGACCAGACGGCGCGGCCCTCCTCCATCTCTTCAAGAATCACCGCCCGCCGCACGTTGGGCGCGAGATTCAGGTGTGGCAGCATAAGATAGGCGGCTTTGGCGGGGTTCATTAGTTTGTAGCGCCTCTTTCTCATCTCCGGCCACAGATATTTGGCCGCTGGCCCTATCGCAACACGGTCGATTGTTTTCATTAGCCGCAGGGCTGTTCGGCGACAATTAGACTTCCCGGGTGACGACAATTAAAATTCCCGCTCGACGACAACTAATGTGACCATCGGAGATTGCGCCCTGCGGGCGCAGCGAGATGGTCACAGATCACCAGGTAAGGAGGCTGAGGAAGTTGTCGAACACCGAGAAGAATCAAGAGATTGCGGCATCGAAGGCGGGCATGGACCCGAAGACGGCGCGGAAGTACGTGGCGTTGAATCGGCTGCCCAGCGAGGTGACGCGGGAGCGGCACTGGCGCACGCGCGAGGATCCGTTCCACGAAGTGTGGGACCAGGTGCGGCAGCAGATCGAGGAGAATCCCGGACTGGAGGCCAAGACGCTGTTCGAGTGGTTGCAGCGCGAACAGCCCGGCCGATTCAGCGAGGGACAGATCCGGACGCTGCAGCGGCGAATCAAGTTGTGGCGGGCGACGGAAGGTCCGGCGCAGGAAGTGTACTTTGGGCAGAAGCATGAGCCGGGGAAACTGTGCGCGTCGGACTTCACGCACATGACGGAGTTGGGAATCACGATTCAGGGGCAGACGTTGGCGCATCTGGTGTACCACTTCGTGCTGACGTACTCGAACTGGGAAGCTGCGACGATTTGCTATTCGGAAAGCCTGGAGAGCCTGACCGAAGGATGGCAGAACGCGGTCTGGGAGTTGGGGGCGGCGCCGGCCGGACACCGCACCGACAGCCTGTCGAGCGCGGTGAACAACATGAGCAACCTGGAAGAGTTCAACCAGCGGTATGCAGCGCTGATGAACTATTACGGGGTCAAGCCGCAGCACACTAATCCGGCGAGCGCGAATGAGAACGGCGACGTGGAGCAAAGCCATCACCGATTCAAGAAGGCGGTGGATCAGGCACTGATGCTGCGCGGCAGCCGGGATTTCAGCAGCGTGGAGGAGTACGCGCAGTTTCTGAAAAATCTGATGGCGCAGCGGAATGCAGGGCGGCGGCAACGATTAGCCGAAGAACTGGCGGTGATGCGGGAGCTGCCGGCGCGGCGGATGGAATCGGCCAAGCGGGAGCGGGTGAGGGTGGATTCGGGCAGCCTGATCCACGTGGACCGGAATGCGTATTCGGTGAACAGCCGGCTGATCGGCGAGAAGGTGGAAGCGCGTCTGTACCTGGACCGGATCGAGGTCTGGTACGGGCAG
>DATIWL010000105.1:0-39464 GCA_035519435.1 Terriglobales bacterium | reverse complement strand
GGGAGGTCGGATTGGGAGGCGAGTTTGGTGAACATAGCTCTCCGCTGTCAGGTATCAGCATTCAACGACACGTCCATGCTGACGCGATCGACTGCAGATCCCTCGCTCGCCCTCGGCTCCGCCTCCGGACGGCTCGGGATGACAAGTATATAGGGGTTTAGGTGAGAGCTGACAGCTGAGAACCGAGAGCTACGCCTTCGGCTGCATCGTCTGCGCGATCATCACCTGGCGCTTGAACTGATCCATCATGCTCTCGTTCAGGCGGACTTCGGTCGGCTTCTTGGCCAGGCTCATGGTGTCGATCTTGTCCTGCAGACGAAGCAACGCGTAGAACAGGTTCTCCGGGCGAGGCGGGCATCCGATGACATAGACATCGACGGGCACGATGCGGTCCACGCCTTGCAGCACGGCGTAGGTATTGAACGGGCCGCCGACCGACGAGCAGGCGCCCATCGAGATGACCCACTTCGGTTCGGGCATCTGGTCGTAGATGCGCTTCACGACCGGCGCCATCTTCAGCGTCACGGTGCCGGAGACGATCATCAGGTCGGACTGGCGCGGGCTGGGGCGGAAAACTTCCGACCCGAAACGGGCGATGTCGAACCGAGCGGTCGACGACGCGATCATTTCAATCGCGCAGCAAGCCAGGCCGAAGGTCATGGGCCAGAGGGCGGACTTGCGCGCCCAGTTGAAGACGTAGTCCACCGAGGTGATCAGGAAATTCTTCTCGAACTTGTTCTGCAGCCAGCTCATGAGGCCTCTTGCCGTTCAGGATAACCCGATCATCATACTCCGGGGAGTGATGGGGATCACAGAGCAGCTGCGAGCTACGAGCTACGGGCTTCGAGCAACCCGATTTCGCATATGGAGATGGCCTGGCCAAGTGCCTGAGAACCGACTATCTGGGCTTGCTCGTAGCTCGTAGCCCGGAGCTCGTAGCTGGGCTCGTGGAACCTACTCACCATTCGTCACGTAAATCGTCTAAAGGGCAACGGAGGATCTATGTCCCAATCCAGGACTGCTAGCTGGACCGCCGCGGCGTTGAGCGCGGTCATGACTCTGCTGATGTTGGCCGGCGTGGCGTGCGCTTCAGACCGGCAGGGACCGCTGACCGAAGAGTTCCATCAGGTTTACGCGCTCTCGGCTAACGGCAGGGTGAGCCTCGAGAACATCAATGGTCCGGTCCACATCAGCGCGTGGGACCGCAATGAAGTGAAGGTCGACGCCGTCAAGAGCGCCTGGAGCAAGGAGCGCCTGGACGAGGCCAAGATCGATGTCAGTTCGCGCCCGGATTCGATTTCGATCCGCACGGAATATCCCGGTCACAACCATACCTTCTGGAGCGACCGGCACGACAATCCGGCAAGCATTGAGTACACGCTGGTTGTGCCCAAGAACGCGCGCCTGGACGAGATCAAGCTCGTCAATGGCTCTTTGGACATTCAGGACATAGCAGGAGAAGTTCGAGCGTCCTGCGTGAATGGCCGATTGAGGGCGAGCAATCTCGGTGGCCGGGCGAATCTGGATACGGTCAATGGCGAACTGGACGCGAGCGTGGGTCCGGCGACGGCATCGCCACTGGAACTTTCAGCGGTGAACGGCACGCTGCGCGTGACTTTGCCTTCTGACGCCAAGGCGGACGTGGAGGCAAGCACGGTCTCTGGACGCATCTCGAACGACTTCGGTATGGAGGTTTCGCGCCATCAGTTCGTCGGCAACAGCCTGCACGGCCAGTTAGGCGGCGGGGGAACGCGCGTGAAGCTTTCGAACGTAAACGGACGGATCGAAATTCTGCGCGCCAATGACAACCGTCCCATGAGCCCGGCAAAGAACCTGGAGAAGAGTCGCGATCGGGACGACGAGGACGACAGGATCTGAGAGTAGCGAGTGCCGAGTGGCGAGCACCGAGCAGGCAGCCACAATCACAGCCGCCAACCACCGAACTTCACTCGCTACTCGCCGCCCGCTACTAGTAGATCGTGTATCCCGGAGCAGCGTTGCGGACATCGGGCTTGGTCGCCATGAGCAGCAGCGCACCCGTCTTCTTGAAGGCCTTCAGATCGTCCAGCGAATTGAACGAAGTGGTCTTGTAGTTTTCGAGCGTCGGTGTGTCGTCGGGAACCTGGCGGTGTTCCACATCTTCGAAGGCGTGTTTCTTCAGCAGCTCGACATACTCGGCGGCCGAGCGCACGTGCACCGGAACTTTCAGCTTCGGCACCCACTGCAGCGAGTACGGGTTGTCTTTGTACAAGTTGATCAGGATGAAGAGCCGGCCTCGTGGAGCCATCACGCGGAATACTTCGGCCAGGGCGCGATCCTGGTCGGGATAGTAGTAGAACGACTCCACCGACAACACCTTGTCGAAGAAGTTCTCCTCCCAGGGAATTTGCGCAGCGGAGCCAACCACGAACATGACGTTTTCAAAGTCTTTGGATGCGGCGCGCGCCCGGCGAATCATCTCGTCAGCGATATCTACGCCGACGACCTGGCCATAGCCCTCCGGGCCTTCACCGACAACGCGAGCGAGCAGGCGCGTAGCCCATCCCGAACCGCAGCCGAGATCGAGTACACGCTCACCGGGACGGAGCTCCATCAGGCGCATAGTCTTCTCGGTGATGTCGAGGTGATGGTTCTCCATCTTGGGGCCTTCACCGCGTTCGGCCCAGAGGTTGAATTCGTGCTGGAGGATATCCTCGGGGTTCATAAGCAGCTTCTAGCTACTGGCTACTAGCTTCTAGCCTGCTTGCTCCTAGCTAGAAGCTAGTAGCTAGTGGCTGGCGATAAGGCGCAGATCGTCGAAAAAACCGGGATACGACACTCCCGCAGCCTCCGCGCCGTGAATCATAGTCTCGCCCTCGGCTCGAAGCGCGGCGATAGCGAAGGCCATGGCGATCCGGTGGTCGCCAAAGGACTCGAGTTGTGCGCCACGCAGGCGCTGGCGGCCAGGAACGCGGAGGCCGTCAGGACGTTCTTCCACCTCCGCGCCCATCTTTCGCAGGTTGGTCGTCACCGAGGCGATGCGATCGGATTCCTTCACGCGCAGCTCCTTCGCATCGCGCACTTCGAGGCCGTTTTCGGTGTAGGGTGCGGTCGCGGCCAACACGGGAATTTCGTCGATCAGGGCGGCGGTATCGGCCCCGGAGATCGCGCCGCCCTTCCAGGCTCCGCCACGAGCTTCGATGGTACCGATTAACTCGCCGTGGTGTTCTTCGAGCTGCGCCACAGAGATTTTCAGGCCCATCTGAATGAGAATGTCGAGTAGACGGGCACGGCTTGGGTTCATCAGAATGCCGGGCAAGGTCAGCTGAGAGTCCGGGAACAAGGCCGCAGCGCAGAGAAAGAAGGCGGCGCTGGAGATGTCTCCCGGGACATGAGCTTCAATGGCTCTGAGCTTCTGACCACCTTTGATACGGACTGTATTTCCGGCACGGTCGACATCGGCGCCGAATGCCCGCAGAGCGACCTCACCATGATCGCGCGTGCGGATGGGCTCTTCGACACTGGTTTCGCCATCGGCAAAAAGCCCCGCAAAGAGAACACAGGTTTTCACCTGGGCACTGGCGACTTCGGGCCTGTAGTGGATGGGATGGAGTAAGCCGCCGTGAATCTTGAGCGGAGGCCGGCCGCCCTCGCGGGACTCGAGTGTCGCCCCCATTTCTGCCAGCGGTTTCATGATGCGTGCCATTGGGCGGCGGGAAAGCGATTCGTCGCCGAAAAGTTCCGACGTGAACGGCTGGCCAGCAAGAATGCCGCTCAACATGCGGATGGTCGATCCGGAGTTGCCGCAGTCAAGCGGGCGAGTTGGGACTTTGAGGTTGGGACCGATGCCATGCACTTCGATTGCGCCATCGTCTTTTTTTGCCCACTCACTTCCGAGCGCTCGCATGCAGCCGAGGGTGCTATAGCAGTCTTGCGCGGCAGAGAAATTCAGGAAGCGGCTGGTGCCTTCAGCGATCCCCGCCAGCATCGCATAGCGGTGGGAGATGGACTTGTCGCCGGGGATGCGGACGTGGCCGGAGAGGGCACAGGCAGGGGAGACAACTGATGTCAGAGCGGACATGAATCTCAATACTACTAAATCAGGGATATCGACCGAGTAGCAGTTGAGGGATTGGCCGTAGGGCCTTCGCCAGTTAATGAGGGCACCTTGCACTCTTTGGATAAGACCCATCGAAGTCATCACGGAGCTTCGCTTTCCAGTCCTGCCATGCCAGAGGAAGGTAATCGCAAGGCAGATCGCATCCCCAACCAGGTTTCACTAGACACCGAAAGGAGAAAGCAAATGCGTGTTCTCTTTGAACAGCAGAGGCCTGAGAATCCAAGATGACCGCCAGGTACGGCTAACCCACAGGAGTGGGAAAATGGTAGTGGGCTTCGCTCGCTGCAATGTGCGGCGGGAATTCTGAATACTCGTCCACCATTCCAGCTGATGCGGAGAACGTTGGATAAATGGGCATCGACCTCGCCAGCATTCCACCAATCCTAGTCACCTTCCCGGCGCGCACAGTGAAGTTCGCATCGAACTCTGCTGGTGGTTCCAGTTTCAGCACAGAGAGCCAACGATTTTGGATCTTGAAGTCGGTCACGCAATAGTCTTGCTCACAGATACGAGATACAAGGAATCGCTTGTGTTCGCGGGAGAATTGCTCGGCATCTGCTTCGGTCGATGTGCCGACTTTGAGCTTGGTGAGGTCCTTCAGAAGCGCTTCCGCTGCAGCCTTAGTGACCAACCCGTAACAAGTCAGGACAATCCCCAGAACGGCGGCCACAACACCCAACGCAACAATCACTTTTGATACACGGCGCACAGGGTTCCTCTACGACTGGTGGCCTATGGGGCGCAAACGTTCGAATCTCGGGGTTTGAGGACAACCATCTGACATCTGGTCGCCTATTGCGCACGCGCTCGCCCCGCGGCTTCAGCGAGAATCTCGCGCGGCACTTCGCGTAGGGATACGTGAAACTCGAACATCGGCGTCTCCGTTCCGCGGCCCCAGCGGTTCACTTCCCAGTGCGCGCGGACGAACTTCACCTCAGGGCGGGCCGTCAGATCGAGCAGCAGAGGTACTTCCTCGCGATAGAACTTCTGTGGAAACGCCACGATGGGCTTGGCATCCCACGTTGCGCCGTCGGCCGATCCGAAGATGCTCACATCGAGAGACTCCTGCTCGATGATGTCGGTGATCGTGAGGGTCAGGAGATAGACACGGCCTTGGGATGGCTTCAGTTCGAGAGCCGGGCCATCACCTTTCGCGCTGACCGTTGTCTTTTCTGGAACGAGAAATGTATCCGGCATGACGGGGCGATTTTAGCAGGAGTCAGGACATGGGTGACAGGTCGCGGGTCACAGAGTAGCTCCCAGCTTTCAGGCTCTAAGCTGTTCAGGCAACACGGCAGGTACTGCCCAGGCGAACAACCAGACACTCCCGGAGACTCGCTGCTCGTAACTCGCTACCGGGCCGTTACTGGCTGTCCGGCGGACACGGGAATCATCAATGGCTCCTCGGGGATGATGATCCAAGCCAGAACGTAGACCAGGACTCCAGGAAAGATTCCGGAGAAGACGACCACTAGCACCCAGATGAGGCGCAACAGGGAAATATCAATGTCCAGATAGTGGCCCATGCCGGCACAGACGCCAGCAATCGTACGATTGGTGCGGGACCGGACCAACCTCTTGGGCACGGGCACATATCCCACGAGTGTTCCGCAATGAGAGCAGTAGCGGGCCTCATTACCGATCGCATTGCCACAAGCGTTGCAGTACATAGACACCTCCGCTCTGTCGTAAGTTACGAGACAGGCAGCAGAAAAGTTCCCGGTCTCAGGTCTCAGGAAGAGCGCAAACCATGCTCTCTCCGTGTACGCTATTCCCGGTACGCTTCTTTCATCCTCTCTCGAGCCTTTTCCGCCTGACTGCTGCTGCCGTTGGTGGCGACCACGGCCTGGTACTTCTTGATGGCCAGATCGCGTTTCTGCAGTTGGTCGTACATTTCGCCGGCAGCGAGATTGGCCTTCTGGAGCAGTTCGGGATCGGGTGAGGCGACATCAGACACCAAGTCGTAAGCTGTCGCCGCGCTGGAGTAATTCTTTTCGCTGCGCAACAGATCACCCAGGCCGAGGGCCGCCATCTCGTAATGCAGGCTGCCGTACTTGCCGTCACGTCCGTTCTGCCAGACGCGGCGGTACTGTTCCTCAGCCTCGCGGCTCTTGCCCGAGGCGCGCAGAAGGTTCGCCTCTTCGAGCGACACCAGATAGTTGCGCGGAAAGCGCGGCGAAAGTGAATGCGCAATGTCGAGCGCCTCAGCATAGCGATGTTCGCGACGCAGAAAGACCAGCAGGACAATGTCGGCATCGACGCTGGTTTCACCGTTGCCACGCGCTGCATCCAGGAGATACTGAATGCCTTTCTCCTTGTCGCCACTCAGGCCAACCAGAGCCACAGCAACCTTCACCCACATCGGCAGGCTGCCCATGACGTAGTTGTGCGTGCCAACCACCAGCTTCGCGTCTTTATATTGCGAGGACAGTTCGAGCACACGCTCGTGGTCATGGCGCGCGCCCACCGCGTTACGCAGAGCGGAAAACCAGGCTCGCTCGATCAGGCCGGTATACAGGGCGAACTGTGCCCGGGTGACACCTCGCGCATAGAGCGCATCCGGGTCACTGGAATTGGCTTTCAGTTCGGCTTCCTCCAGCCTCTGGGCCTGCTGAACGAGTTGTTTGATCCGCTCTTTCTGTGCCGGATCCGCCGGACGGTGCACCTGCCCGACAAAGCTGTCGTTCGCGTATTCACCGGTGTTCATCGCGCCCGTGCGGTAGAGCTCGCGAATGAGCACGGCTGAAAGCAGATGGTTCACGGCGAAGGCGTCATTGGGATGACGTGACAGGACCTTCTCGAAATCCTGGATGGCGGCATCGTAGTCGAGGCTGTAGAGCTTCTCGAAGGCGCTTTGATTCTGCGGATCGGCGGGACGGAACGACGGCAAGGGGACGGAATCCGTGGCGGCACAGACGGCAGCAGAAACGAGCAAGAACACGGCGCAGAGGGCCGGGCGCAGCCGGCAATGGAAGGAAGCCACGACCTACATAGTTTACCCGATCCTCCCAAAATCGCCGTTGCGGGTGCGGGAATCAAGACGGGTACTGAGCGGCCGCCGGAATTCCAGCACAATAAGATTTTCGGAGGATCGCGTAATTCTTGCCCGAAAAGCAGACTCCATGGGCTGGGGTCATGCCTTTAACTTATTGATATAAAAAGGTTTTTGTTTGGTGATTGGCTTGCGAAACGTGACTTGGGGGAAGAGGGCTTTATGGCAGACGCAGCACAACCGGCGCAACACGAGTTTTGGCGACCGCCGATGCAGTCGCCCGTTCTGGATGGCGCGAGCCACTCAGACCTGGTGGAAGCCTGCGATTCCTGCGGCACCGAGTTCATCGTAGGATCGCGCTACTGCCATACGTGCGGCGCCCGACGCCCCGGCGGATCGGCACGGGACTCGCGTGCGTGGCTTAAAGTGGCCGTCGACGGGATGAAAGTGGCAGCCATGAGCGCCGCCAGCCTCAGAGGCGCGCTCGGATTGCCCGTCGCCGCGTTCGCTGCCTTCCTGGCCGGCGTCGCTTGTGTCGTTGGAGCTTTGGGAGTCGGCGTGATCTTCAGCGCCAGAACGGTGCTCGACTGGCAGGCGGTTCAGATGTGGCGAATCGAGTGGTTGCTTGGAGCCGTGGCCATGTTCACTGCCGGATGCCTCCTGAAGAGTTCCCGCAACTCCGGCTAGTTTCTCGAGTGAGTCGTTTCCGCTGGGGCCACGATCGTGCTCACCCTTCGCTGCTGTTGCATGCGGAAGAGATGATGCACCGGCCCGATACCCTTTCCCAGAGGATGAGCGTTCGCAATCGCGGCCGAGACGTAGGCTTTCGCCAGCAGCACAGCTTCGGGCATTCCTCTCCCGTGGGCCAGATGGCAAGCCAGACCAACGGCAAAAGCGCAACCGGTTCCGTGGGTTGAGGCAGAGCGTTGTCGGTCGGCCTTGAATACTTCCTGCTCGACTTTCCCGTTTGTGGTGAAACTCAGCAGATCGATCGCTTTGTCCAGATGGCCTCCGGTAACCACCACGTTTGCCGCACCCAGCGAGTGCAGGTGGGCCGCTGCGGCATGCATCTCGTTTAGGTTGCTGACTGCAAGTCCAGTAAGGGCGGCAGCCTCATCCAGATTCGGCGTGATCACTTCGGCGAGGGGAATCAGGCGTTCTCTAAGGAGCTCCACGCCAGCGGGATCGAGCAAGTCTGTACCGGAGCTGGACCGGATGATCGGGTCCAGAACCACATGGGGTAGTCTGCCCTTGTCTAGAAAGGCAGCGACCGCCTCAGCCGCGGCAGCATTTCCCAGCATGCCGATGTGAACCGCCATAACCTCAAGATCTGCAATGAGTTCCTCTAAAGTTTCGGTAATGACGGCGGGATCGACAGGCTCTATCCGGCGGACACCCTGGGTCGATTGGACGGTCAGGGCGGTGATACAGGAAACCCCGTAACACTCGTGTGCCGCAATGGTCTTGATATCAGCGGTAACCCCTGCTCCGGAGGATGGGTCAAATCCGGCAATTGTCAGCACCACCGTGGGAGACACAGCCATCCCGCCACTGTAAACCGAAATGAGAGCAGAGGGAACTCCACCAATGAACCAGTCCCATCCGTGATGTTGAGGCAGCACCGCGTTACCTTGAGGTGACTGATGATTCCATATTTTGATTACACAATAGTAAACACAAAATCTGCTAACACTAATGTTTTAAATCGATTACATCGGCATCATGGATAAGCGTCTCATTTGGCTGCCGTTTCGTGGATTCGAGGGAATGTCCGTTTGGACATAGTTACATTCTAGTTAATGAACTCAGGTTATATGATTCAATCAGATAGGGATCGAATCCATGAGTTTTCATTCGGTTAAGTCATTGATTAATTACCACTTAGTAAAGGAATGTGTTCGATTTTTCGATTGACACAGACTCTTGCAGCCCGCTAGCATCTCAGAATCGCTTTTACCAGCAAAGGAGCACGACCCTAGATCGACTTTAGAGATGCGAGGTAACTGAATGCGACGACGTTTAGCCGAAAGCCTGGCGGTGCTTTTATCGGTCGCCAGTCTCGGGGCCGGAGCCGCATCCGGGCCAAACAGCTCGGAAGCCGCCAGAGTCACCAAGCCGCCGGTTGCAAAGACCACCGTCAGCCGGCAAACCAAGAAACAAGCCAAGGATAGCCCTTATCAGGTGGGAACTGCTTCCTGGTATGGAGAGTTTTTCCAGGGCAAGGAAACGGCCAGCGGGGAGCCCTACGATATGCAGGCTCTGACCGCGGCTCACCCGACGCTGCCCCTAGGCAGCTTCGTGCGAGTGACCAACCTGCGCAACGGCAGGTCGGTCGTGGTTCGGATCAACGACCGCGGGCCTGTGGTGGAAGGCCGCATTATTGACGTTTCCTATAACACCGCCCGCCTTCTCGGCTTCGAGAGCCGGGGTCTACAAAGGGTCCGCCTGGACCTGGTCCGGCCCGCCGCCATGGCGCGCCTGCAGACGGTAGCCAGTCTCAACTAAAACCGATACACTCGGCAACGATGCGTGATTCGCGCCATCGTTTGATCGTCGCCTTGGATGTGTCATCGGCTGCGGCCGCCCGGAAGATCGTGGCGGCCGTGGGAGACTCGGTTGTCGCCTACAAAGTCGGGATGCAGCTGTACACGGCTGAAGGGCCGGAGATTGTCCGCGAGTTGATCCAAGCGGGCCATCG
This sequence comes from Terriglobales bacterium, assembly GCA_035519435.1. GTDB lineage: Bacteria > Acidobacteriota > Terriglobia > Terriglobales > Acidobacteriaceae > Acidiflorens. The sequence goes on along the minus strand of DATIWL010000105.1, from coordinate 29,675 downwards.
CGTATTTCTTGACCTCAAGTACCACGACATTCCGAACACCGTGGGCGCGGCGGTTCGAGAGGCAGCACAGCTGGGAGTGAGCATGCTGACTGTGCACGCGTCCGGCGGGGGCAGGATGCTCCGGGCTGCCGCCGAAGCCGCAAGCGCATCGTCGAACCCGCCGCTGGTGCTGTCGGTCACCGTGCTCACCAGTCTCGACGACAGTGACATGGGCAAGCTCGGCATCCGCGGCGGAGTTGTGGATCAGGTGCTGCGCCTGGCAGCCCTTGCCCTTTCCAACGGATGCGGAGGGATTGTGGCTTCCGCGCATGAGACGGTGGCGTTGCGCGGCGATCTCGGACACGACTTTACCATCGTGACTCCGGGCGTTCGTCCGGCGGGCAGCGGGCGCGCAGATCAAGTGCGCGTCGTGACGCCAGCGGAGGCCATCGCGGCGGGCGCGACCCACATTGTCGTGGGCAGGCCGATCACGGAAGCGGCCGACCCAGCAGCCGAAGCGCGAGCCATTCTGGCACAGATCGCCTGATACAGGTTCTCAGGGTTCGGCCTTCGGTTCCCGGAAGACCGTGCATTGACCAAGAAGGTCCGCGGTTCCGATTTTGTGACTGAAGTACCGCGTCGGCGCCTTGACCCATCCTGGAGTCCGGACTAGAGTCAAAAGCGACGAATGCGCGCGGCTGTCCCCACTCGAGTGGCTTGGACTCGAGGACTCAGCGCGGGGCCAGAATTCAGACCGCCGGGCTAGACGATTTGGTTTGCTACGTGAGCAAAATCAAGTTTGTTCTGTCCCTAATTACCAGCGAAAACGACTATCAGCGCGAACAGGCGCGAGCCGCGGAGACGGTAGCCCAGCGTCTCCAGATCTCGCTGGAGATTCTTTACTCCGACAACGATTCGGTCACACAGAGTTCCCAGCTTCTCGATGCCATTCACAAATACAAATCAGAGCTGAGCGGCATCCTCGTGGAACCAGCCGGGGGCACTGGATTCCCGCAAGTGGCGAGAGCCGCCGCTGCTGCCGGAACTGCCTGGGTCCTGCTCAACCGAGACGCGGGCTCGCTGACTGAATTGCGGCGCACCTTTCCAACTCCTGCGTTTGCCGTCAGCTCTGACCACGTCGAGGTCGGACGGCTCCAGGCACGGCAACTGGCTACGCTTCTGCCGATGGGTGGATCCGTGCTTTGTATTCAGGGCCCGACGGGAAGCGCAGCCGCGCAACAGCGGATGTCCGGTCTGCAGGAAGCGAAGCCGATGAACATTGCGCTCAAGGTCCTGAAGAGCCCAAACTGGACGGAAGAGGGTGGCTACCATGCGGTGTTGTCGTGGCTCCGTCTGACGACCTCGCGGCAGCAGCCGATCAACGCAATCGCAGGCCAGAACGATCTCATCGCATTGGGTGCTCGACGCGCGTTCGAAGAGGTGAAAGCCGACGGTCCGAGTCCATGGCCAGACCTGCCCTTCCTGGGCGTCGATGGCCTTCCTAAAACCGGACAAGCCTGGGTCACCAAAGGTTCACTGGCAGCTACGATCGTAGTACCGCCTGTGGCCGGACCGGCGCTGGAACTCGCCTTCGAGGCGATCACGAAGAAGAAGCAGCCGGCGGACCTTCACCTGATCCCCGCCCATTCATTCCCCGGGATTGAATCGCTTCGGCCCAGCGTCGGCACCAGGCCGTGAAGCTCGCGCAGAAACGGAGGGCGCGGCCTTGCGGCCCGCGCCCATGACATCTTCCCTGCTTGAAGCTCTTTACAACTTCTCGAAAAATTCGCACGCCGAGCACGAGATGTAGATTCCGCCGGGAACGCCGCGTTCGCGGTCTTTCACTCGCTTCACGATGCGCGTTTCCTTTCCACATTTGGGGCAGTTGATGGATTTGGACGTATCCATGACCTTCTTGCGGTCGGCGGTCTTTGCGATCTTCATGGCAATTCTCCTGACAGGAATGTGCCACCGGCGTGGGCCGGGGTTCTACCTGGTATTTGCGGGAGTAACAAGGTCTGCCGGATACACCGGTCGCGCGGGAAACAGTGCTCTGTACTCGCCAAAGAAATTCTACACGATCAGGAGCGGCGCGTGCGGACTTGCTCTTCGGCGCGGCGTCCCGTGTCTTGACGCATCGGGTTCCCTGTGCTGGCATTTGACAAATCCTTGACAGTCACTGCGGAAAACCGGGCCATAATCGCAGCAGGGGGGAGTTATCCATGACAAAACGCCGGATCCTCTGGCGCAGCCTGTTTCTGTTCATCTGCCTGACCCCTTGCTATGCGCATCATATGGCGGTCGTCGTGAACAAGAGTAACCGAGTGCAAAACCTGACCTCCGCCAACCTCGCGCGCATCTTCAAGCTGGACTCGAAAAAGTGGCCGGACGGCACCAATGTCGTGCTCGTGCTGCACAAGGACTCCGCAGACGAACTTGCCACCCTGGGGCGGCTGAACAGGATGACACCCTCGGAACTACAGGCGTTCCTGGCTTCTCACAAAGACTCCATTCGGATTGTAGACTCCGATGCCGATGTCATCGAGGCGGTCGCAGCGACCCCGGGAGGTGTCGGATTCGTCTACGAGAGGTCGATCAACGACCGGATCAGTGTGGTGAAGGTCGACGGAAAGTTACCGCTCGAAGCCGGATATTTGTCCCACTGAAATTCGCGCATCCGCAGTCGCGGGCAGACTAGAGAGCGTCGCGGCCGGCAGTCTCCGGAGGCGTGCCCAGGTCCATGAAGAGAAGGTCGCGCGCTTCGTCGCGCACCGAACTCAACGACGCCATGACTTCACGAATGTAATAGACAGTAGCGGCCAGCAGGCAGATCAGCGCGAGAACAAAGAGCACGACGGCGACGACGGCCGCGTCCTTGAGGTAGAGTCCCAGTCCCAGCAGGAGGCAGGAGCAGATCGTGCCGGCAAGCGAGATCAGCGCGAGGAGGAAGCAGCGCCGGATCATCTCGGCGCGGCGCTCGATCGATTCAATCTGACGGGTATAGGCATTGGCGATCTCAATGCGGCTGGCTTTGGCGGCGTCATACTTGGCATGAACGTATTGCCGGAGGCGGCTCACGATCCCCATGAGCCGCACGTTGACGGAAAGAATCAACAACGAAGTGGCAGAGACGAGCAAGGCCGGCGCGAGAAACGCCTGAAACAGGCGCGCGATGTCATTCATGCTGCTGTCCTGAATACAGCACAGGATATCGCCGACTGGCTCTGCGACCAAAGTACTTTGGTCAGTGGTTGGTAGTTGGTAGTTGGTGGTTGGTAGTTGGTAGTTGGTAGTCGGTGGTTGGTAGTTGGTAGTTGGTAGTCGGTGCAAGGTACAAACTACTGGCTACCGACTACCAGCTACCGAATACCGCTTTCAATGAGCTACGAAGTCGCGAATGGCCTTGAGGAATATTTCCGGCTGATCGACGAACGTCATGTGCCCGCTCTGAGGAAGAATGACGAGTTTGGATCCGGCAATCTTCTCGTGCATCTCCTGCGACATCTTCGGGTCGCTCTCATCGTGATCGCCGACGATGATGAGCGTCGGCACCTTGATCTGGGATAGCTTGCCGACGTACTCAACTTCCGAGAGATTGCCGTCGACGACGAATTCACCGTGCGACCCCCACATCTCGCGGTAGACGTCCCAGGCCGTGCTGGTGTTGGAAGAGACGGGATCGTCGTTGGGATCGGGCCGCGCCTGATAGATGAAGGGGAAGTAGCCCTTCCCCCATGCCAGTCTGGCGTACTCCTCGGGGTAGCGTCCGCGTTCCCACTGCTCGCCTTTGCCGAATAGCCCGGCGGTTTCAAGCCCGTTCACGCGCTCGCGGTCTTTCGGATCCATCGCGGCCTTCATCCTGGCGAGGGCTTCGTTGAGTTCTTTCGTGCTAGCGAAAGTGCTGCCGAGAATCAGGTGGGAAAGATTCTTCTGATATTTGAAGGCATACGCCTGTACCAGAACACCGCCGAAGGAATGGCCAAGCAGACTGATCTTGCCGAGGTGGAGCGTCTGCCGCACAGCCTCGATGTCCCCGACCATGTTCGCGACCGTGTACTGCTTCGTGTCCTCGAACTTCGAGGAGCGGCCGGAACCGCGTTCGTCAATGAAGACGAGACGATTGGTTCGCATGAGCGGCAGGAGGTACGGAAGGAAATAGTCATGCGAGGCTCCCGGTCCGCCATGCACGATCATCAGCGTTGGTCCGCGGCCGACGACTTTGTAGTAGATCATCGCGCCATGGTTATCGACGAAGCCTTCGTACAAGGGATACTGGTTGGCGACAGGCACAACCTGCGCCTGCGAGAGGACCGAGCCGATTGCGATCAGAACCAGCGCTGAGATGGTTCGCATGGCGAAGATGCTAGCACAGCGTTTGCCAGCAGACCGGCTTTGGTAGCGCAGGATGTGAGCGAAAATCTGATCGGTTCCAGGGCTGACTTGGCATTGGCTTCGTGCTGAGTGGTGTTCCGGTTGTCGGTGTACGTTCCCCTTCTGTCGGCAAGTTGCTGCCGTTCGTCGGGAAACAAATGCGGTCAATGGAGGTTCCAGCCAGACTCGCTGGCAGGAGGTATCACGCAATGCGAATCAGATCGGGATCGGCATTCATAACGGGAATTGTCTGGGCCGTGACGGGGCTTCTTGTGCAGACGGTCTATGCGCAATCTTCATCGGCTCAGACGGGGAGCTTGCCGCCAGGTGTGGTAGTGAAAGACAACGGGCCGCGCACCTATCGGTTCACGGTCGACTACAACACGGCCAATAGCAAGGGCGACATTTTCATACGTCAACGCTTGACCGGCGACTACACGCGCGGACTGCCCGGAGGAGAGGTCTCGTGGAAGAACGTAACCCAGGCGACAGCGATGGGCCCGACCGCTACCTTCGCGACTGCGGAGAAACGTGAATTCATGGAAGGCTTCCGTTATCGCAACAGCCCCGACGACAGCCTGAAACCCGACTTCTTCAAAGGATTTCCTCCCACAGCGGTCTTTGAGCGTAATCTTGTGTGGGACACAGGAATGATCGAGATGTTTGGCCAGAATTACTTCGATCATCTCAAGCTGAATGAACCCTACCACGCAATTTCTAATGAAGACGCGAATATGCCTGGCGTGGGCGTGTTTCACAACCGGGATGTCGTGCTGCAGTGGATCGGACGTTCGCAAAGAAATGGCCAGGACTGCGCTTTGATCACGTATCAAGCGTTCTTCAATCCGATCGATATCGCGAATGGGGGAATGACCTTGAAAGGACGCAGCGACTACTGGGGAGAGATCTGGGTGTCGCTCGCGACGAAGCAAATCGAATACGGCACGCTGTATGAGGTCGTCGTCGGTGAGATGAAGCTGCCCGGTCAAGACACGACCCAGGTGATCAACGTCTTCCGCAGCGGCACACTCGAACCCGTGACCGCAAAGTAGGGGGCATTCTCCAGGGGCGATATGGAATCAAGGGTGCGCAAATGGTTGTTTCCGTTTTTCTGGCCGAATGTGGCAGTTGGTGTCGTAGTTCTGGTACTGCTTCTCTTGAGGCAATTCTCCAGCGTCAGCCAGTTCCTTCATGTGCTGGGGTATGCGCTGCTCTACTCCAATCTGGTCGCGATTTTCGCGATGGTGGTCGTTGGCGCTCTGGCCAAGAGATTTGCCTGGCGTAAATATCCCCTTGCTCTGATGCTTGTCTTTTGCGTCGTTGTGCTGGTTCCTCTTGGTTGCCTCATGGTACAGGTAATGTTAACCAGCTTCGGAGTTTTGCCCTGGCAATACTTTTGGAGTCAGTATTTTTCCATGATGCGCGTGACCATTCCTCTTGCTGCCGTCTTTGGCCTGGGCGCATTTGTGCATTCCTCGTTGCGGGAACGATTGCAGGTGACGGAGCAGAAGCTTCATGAAAAGGAAGTGGCGGAAGAACGGGCAAAAAAACTAGCGACCGAAGCGCGGCTGCGCTCGCTCGAGTCGCGCATCCATCCTCACTTCCTCTTCAATACTCTCAACTCCATCAGTTCACTGATCGCGGTGAATCCCGCCCGGGCTGAGCAGATTGTCGGCCGACTGGCGGCTTTGCTGCGGGCTTCGCTCGACAACAGCAATCAACCACTGATTCCGCTACAGCAGGAGCTGGCGATGGTGGAGAGCTACCTTGACATCGAGCGTGCACGCTTCGGAGCGAAGCTGCGCGGATCGGTCAACGTGCCCTCCGAACTGCAGAATGCCAAGGTGCCGCCCATGTCCGTACAGGCGCTGGTCGAAAATGCTGTGAAGTATGGCATCACTCCCCAAAGCGGCGGCGGCCAGGTGTCCGTCACAGCTCGCGCGGAGAATGGCGACGTCAAGATCGAAGTGAGCGATACCGGGCCAGGATTCGATCTGACCGCGGTTCCCGCCGGGCACGGATTGGATAATCTAGTGGAGCGGCTGGATGCGCTGTTCGGCGCCAGGGCGCGCCTGAATGCTTCACGCCTGGACGGCCATTGTGTTGTGGAAATGGTTGTGCCTCGCGTATGAAACTGCGCGCCTATCTGGTCGATGACGAACTGCTCGCGTTGGAGCGCCTTCGCCGTCTGCTGGAGAAAAGCGACCGGGTAGAAGTAACCGGCAGCACAACGGAACCTGAAGAAGCCGTCGCGGTATTGACGGCGCATCCGCCCGACGTGTGTTTCCTCGATATCCAGATGCCCCGGCTGACCGGTTTTGAAGTCTTGGCGAAGCTCCCGAGACAACCGATTGTGGTATTCACGACTGCCTACGATCGGTACGCGCTGCAGGCGTTTGGCGTGAACTCGGTGGATTATCTCCTGAAGCCGGTAGAACCGGAGGCCCTGGAACGAGCACTGACAAAGATCGAACGGCTGCGCGCGACCGGCCAGTCTGGACAGGTTGCTCTTCAAGCGTTGCTCAAGCAACTCAGCGATTCGCTGCACGAAACGGAAACAGAGTATCCCGACCGGATTGCCTCCCGTCTGGGAGACAGAATGCGCTTTCTCGACCTGGTGAACGTGACGCACTTCTATGCGGAAGACAAGCTCACCTACGCTGTTTGCGAAGGGAAGTCTCACTGTGTGGACTACGCGATTACGGCGTTGGAGAAGAAACTGGATCCGAAGAAGTTTGTGCGCATTCATCGGGCGACGATTGTGAATGCAACGTGGATTAAAGAAGTGACTTCCCTGCCCGGCGGCTCTCTTAACATACGATTGAAAGATGCCAAAGAGACGGACCTGACCGTCGCGCGGGACCGGGCGCGCGAGTTCAAAGCACGAGTGGGGTGCTGACTGCGAACCAGGCTCGCCGAGCGTTGCCCGCTTCCCCGCTGCTCTGCTACTTTGAATAGTTTGCTGTTACGCGTCCGCCGAATTCCGGGGTGAGCCACTATGCCAGCTATCAAATTCCGCGGTGTCGACTTCCTGCAATTCGACACGCTGCTCAATGACGACGAACGTTTGGTGCGCGATACCGCTCGCCAGTTCATTGAAGACAACCTCGTACCCGTCATCGAGGAGTGCAACCGCGCCGGGCGTTTCCCTCGCGAACTGGTCAAGCCGATGGCGGATCTTGGATTTTTTGGCGCCTCACTGCAAGGCTATGGCTGCGCCGGCATGTCAAACGTGGAATACGGCCTGGTGATGCAGGAAATGGAGCGCGGCGATTCGGGCGTTCGGTCGTTCGTTAGCGTGCAGTCGGCGCTGGTGATGTATCCGATCTACGCCTTCGGTTCCGACGAACAGAAGAATACGTGGCTCCCGGCAATGCAGAAGGGCGAGAAGCTAGGCTGCTTTGGACTGACCGAGCCGGGATTTGGATCGAATCCCGGAGGAATGCGCACGCGGGCCCGCAAGGTGGGCAAGGAGTACGTGCTCAACGGCGAGAAGATGTGGATCACTTCCGGGACGATCGCGGATGTCGCCGTGATCTGGGCCAAGGTCGAAGATGAAGACGACAAGGTCCGAGGCTTCCTGGTGGAAACTGACCGGCCCGGCTTCAAGGCAGATGACATTCACGGCAAGTGGTCGCTGCGGGCGTCGGTCACTTCGGGGCTGTCGCTGCAGGATGTGCGCGTGCCGGAAGCGAATCTTCTGCCTGGATCGAGCGGATTGAAGTCTCCTCTGATGTGCTTGAATCAGGCGCGATACGGGATCGCGTGGGGCGCGGTGGGCGCAGCGATGTCGTGTTATGACTGTGCCCTGCAATATTCCCTGCTACGGAAGCAGTTCCGCGATCAGCCCATCGCTTCGCATCAACTCGTGCAGGAGAAGCTGGCCTGGATGATCAGCGAGATCACAAAAGCGCAGCTGCTCATTCTGCAAGTGGGCCGATTAAAGGACACCGGCAAGGTCGAGCACCAGCACATCTCGATGGCGAAGCGCAACAACGTCTGGATGGCATTGGAGTGCGCCCGCATGTCACGCGACATCCTGGGTGCGAACGGCGTGGCGGACGATTATCCGATCATGCGGCACCTGATGAACCTGGAGTCGGTGAAGACCTACGAGGGCACGCATGACATTCACACGCTGATTATCGGGGCAAGTGTGACAGGGATTGACGCGTTCTGAAGGCAGCCAGGTATCGAGATAATGTCTACGTCGCCCAGCGAGGCGAGGGCGTCCGCCCCACACTCAATCACGTGTACAACTCCCCCAGCATCTCGTACGCCCGTCGCAGATACGGAATCACGATGCTTCCGCCCACGATCAGCGCGACGTTGATGGCCTCTTCCTGCTCCGCCCGCGTCACACCCAGCCGGTAGGACTGGATGATGTGATAGTTGATGCAGTCGTCACAGCGGAGGCTAGCGGACGCAACGAGTCCCATCAGTTCTTTGTACTTTGAGGGGATCGCGCCTTCCAGATACGCGTTATGGTCGATGTTGTAGAAGCGCTTAACGAGGAAGTTGTCGGCCTTGTCGACGGTCTCGTTCAGTCGGGTGCGGCTGTCGAGAAAGTGGCGAGCCAGTTCACTCTTCTCGGCTACCTGCTTCTCCGAATATACGTAGGTGGGTTCCTTGCGCTCGGTCATGCACCGAGGCTAGCAAAGCCCCGCGACGAAATAAACAGGCCCCTTCGTATCAGCGGACCGACATCGGCTGCTGCCGCCCCATCGTGATGCAGGGGCCGCCACGAACACCAGAAGCAATACACGGTTCGGGACCGGCAAGGTTCGCCGGAGGAAGCACCGCTGCAGCACCTTCTTTTCGGAGGTCGTCCGCCGATATGGGGGCGGACTTGCTCATCCGACGCGAGACCTCTTCCAACATCTTCTTCTGCCGTTCCGGGCCCAGCAAGTGCTGCATAGCGAGCCGCATCGTTGAAATAGCGAACTTGCTCTCGTTCCAACGTTCCAGATAGACGGTGCCATTGCCCTGAGCGTCGTCGATGCTGAAGCGTTCCAGCGGTTCGCCAAGCACCAGCCTCACACGAAATTTGTTTTCAAAAGTTCCGGACACGTGAAACTCCGATTCCATCGTCCGGTTGATGTTCAGGAAGAGCACTTGTGCCCGTTGCTCAGGCACATCGAGTTTCTTCGGATTCTCGATCGTCAATTGCGCTCCCAACGAGGACGACACCGTCAGAAGCAAACCCATTGTCCACCGCGTCAACATGAGACCCCCTGCGCACGTTGAGCCTGGTGATTCGTTCACGCCAGCCACGTTGCGCCATAGGACGGCGTGGACGCAGAAATGGAAGCAAGCAGATTCCGTCTGCGAGAAATTTTGTTGTAACGAACATTTGCTTGAAGTTTTGTGAGTGCTCGCTCGCCGCACGCGAGCGTCTGGTGCACCCGGGACAGTACCAACACAGACACCCGTACACCCCTGTTGTTCTTCCGCGACACGCGAGCTTGGGTTATAGTCGGGAGCCGCAGTGAAGAGCCGCTCGCCGACGCGAGCGGCTTTTCTCCGGAGGGCAATCATGCCGACACCAGGACGCCCCGAACCGCAAGCCAAGAGTTTCGGGGAAAACATCGAGAGCGATCTGGCGCTGGAATTTCTGCGTGTTGTGGAGAAAGCGGCAATCGCATCGGCGCGCACGATGGGACAGGGAGACCGTCCGTTGAGTGATCAGGTCGCAACCGAAGCCATGCGCAAGACGATGGACACGATCCCGATGCGCGGCACGATCGTGATCGGTGAAGGAGAGCGCGACCAGGCGCCGATGCTCTATATCGGCGAGCAGGTCGGTGGCACGTTTCCGGACGGACGAGAAGTACCGAGTGTCGACATCGCCGTTGATCCACTCGAAGGCACCAACCTGTGCGCGACGGGCGCTCCTGGCTCGATTACCGTGCTGGCGGCTTCGGAGAAGGGTGGACTCTTGCACGCGCCGGACTGCTATATGGAGAAAATCGTCGTTGGGCCTTCGTGCAAAAATGCGGTCGAACTTGATGCTCCCGTAGCCGACAATCTCAAGAACATTGCGCGGCGCATGCATCGCGGGGTCGACGACCTGGTTGTGATGGTGCTCGACCGGCCGCGGCACGAGAAGCTGATCAGCGATATCCGCAAAGCTGGCGCGCGCATCAAGCTCATCGGCGACGGCGATCTCTCGGCGGGAATTGCGGCAGCTGTAATCGGCACGGGAGTCCACGCGGTTATGGGTTCCGGAGGCGCGCCGGAAGGTGTGATCACCGCAGCCGCGATCCGCTGCCTCAATGGCTACATGCAAGGACGGCTGGTGATCAACAAGCCGGAACTGGAAGAACGCATCGCCAAGATGGGGATCAAGGATAAGAACCGGATTTACGAGGCGGAAGATCTAGCCCCCGGCAAGCAGATGATCTTCGCCGCCACCGGCGTCACTGAAGGCGCCTTGCTCAAAGGAGTACGATTCTTCGGCGAGGGCGATCGGACCTCCTCGGTGATCTTGACGCTCAAGACCGGCAAGGTTCGCTTTATCGAGAGCATTCATCTCGACAAGGGGCCCGATGTAAAGGTCAGGTTCGCGTGAAGGCGAGTAGACAGGAGTCGGTAGTCTGGAGTCGGCAAAACCATTTCAGGAGTGGAGATTCTGGAAGCGCCGATTTTCCTGGCTGCTGACTACCGACTACTGGCAACCGCACTGATACAATGCCTAGCTCTATGATTCAATGGAACTTCCCGCCATACATAGACGTATCCGTCTTGTAGTGTTAGACGCAGCAGAAGTAGCCGTTTAGCGTCGGTTCACGGAAAGAGTGGGGAGTTCCGGGGAGTGCGGGTTGGAAGAGACCCAAGTCGTCGCTTTGCTGGTTCGTCGCTGCATTGCCGGCGACGCCTCGGCATGGGAGGAGATCGTCCAACGCTACCACCGCCGTATCTACAACATTTGCTATAGGTTTGCGGGGGCGCCGGATGACGCTCAGGATCTCGCGCAGGAGGTGTTCATCAAGATGTACCGAACCTTGAGCACCTATGACGTGAGCAAAGGAGCGTTCATGACGTGGGTCACGACGATCACGCGGAACCTTCTGGTGGATCATTTCCGCAAGACCAAGCAGGACCGAATGACGGATTCGCTGGATTCAGCGCCTTCGGAACACGAGGACGCCCTTCCCCTGGGGCTGCAGATCGCCGACACGTCCAAGCCTCCTGACGCCAGCGTCCAGAGCCGTGAAACCCGAGAGGCGGTTCACCAGGCGCTACAGAAGCTGTCTCCAGAGCTACGGGAGGCAGTGATTCTAAGGGACTTACAGGACATGGATTACAGGGAGATTGCGGGTGCACTGAAGGTCCCGGAGGGAACCGTAAAGTCCAGAATTAACCGGGGGCGGGCGGAACTTGCGCGCCTACTACAACGTACATATAGGCAGGTGATGTGAATGCCAGGTGAAAGCAAACACGGAATGGAGTGCAGCCAGTTCGAAGCCCTGCTGAGCGAGGCCATCGACGGTCAATTGACCGGCGCCCGCAAGGAGAGCTTTGAAGCGCACAGCCGGATTTGTCCGGTGTGCGGACCGCTGTTGGCAGATGCCGTGGCGGGAGAGCACTGGCTGAAGACGCTGGAGGAGGTTGAGCCTCCGGCGTACCTGGTACACAACATTCTGGCGGCGACAACCGGCATCTCAAGCGCCCGGTTGCACGTGCCAGCATCGAAGGCGGGAACGACACCACTGGGTGAACGCATTCGCGAATGGTGGGATTCGATTGCGACTCCGACCTTCACCTTCGTGCGGCAGCCCCGTTTCGCCATGTCGTTCGGGATGATCTTCTTTTCGTTCTCGCTGATTCTGAGCGCAGCGGGAGTGAAGCCGTCCGACTTCGCGCAAATCGACTTGCGTCCAGCGGCCATCAGGAGAACGTATTACAGCACACAGGGACGGGTCGTGAAGTTCTACGAGAACATCCGGTTCGTTTACGAGATCGAATCAAGGGTGCGGGAATTCAAGCGGGCGACAACTCCCGCCGAGCCCGGCCCCGAAAAACCATCGCAAGAGCGGAAGAACAACAACAACAACAACAATACAAGTGGACAACCAGACGAGAAACAGGAACGCAACTACTCCCGTGAGGAGAACCAACCGGTGCTAGCCGGGCTGATGGATCTGCCACCTGACGTGACGGTGACCACGAACAGGAGGTTTGTATGAACTGCGCCAATCATGCTGACGCATCAGCAGTGGCCTATTGCCGCACCTGCGGAAAAGCGCTGTGTGCGAACTGCACACGTCCAGTCAAGGGCGTGATCTATTGCGAGGACTGCCTGGGCGCGAAGATGGAGGGCAAGGTGCCTCCTGGTGTTGCTGGGTTTGTTCCCAGCGCACCCGTAGCGGGTGCCTCTCCCTATGCCCCCGCCTCAGGACCTAATCCCGCGCTGGCCGGAATTCTCGCCGGATTCTTTCCATTCGGTGTGGGTGCGGTTTACACCGGCCAGTATGCGAAAGGGTTGGCACACCTGATTATTTTTGGGTTGCTGATCGCAGGGGCCAGTGCCAGCGGCTCGCATGGCAGTGAAGTTCTGGGGGTAATCTGCGGGTTCGGCATCGCCTTCTTTTACGTGTACCAAATCATCGATGCCGTGCGTTCGGCACGAGCGCTGCAAGTCGGCCAACCTGCTCCTGATCCTTTCGGCTTGGCTCAGACTTTCTCTGGCGGCCAGAAATTGGAAGCGAGCAAGATCCCGGCAGGCGCTGTGGTGCTGATTGTCATCGGAGTGTTTTTCCTGCTGCACACTGCCGGTCTGTTTGAGGTCAACTTCAACCACTTCTGGCCACTCCTTCTGATACTCCTGGGCGGATGGATGTTTGCGACTCGTTGGGGATTGTTTGGAACCCCAGCAGGCTGCACCTGCGAACGGTGCCGTGTACAGGGACTGATGGGACCTGTAATTCTGGCGACCATCGGCATCGTTGCCATGATCGACAGTTTTCGCCATATCGGAGGCTTAGGGTATGTGGGCGCGGTCTTGTTGGTTATTGGCGGAGTGAAGCTGTTTCGAGACGGGGCCAGTTCCGAGGGACACCGGGAGCTACCCGGCCCTGGTGCGGGTCCGGCAAGCGGTGGGAGTACGACGCCCCCAACAACTCCTCCCAGCGAGGTGAGTCATGGCTAGTCCGATGGTTACACCGCCGCCGCGTCCGGCGCGGTCAATCGCGGGGCCCGTCGTTCTGATCATCGTCGGCGTGGTTTTCCTGCTGATGACGCTGGGTGTGCTCGACCGGTACTCGTTCGGCCTGTTGTTTGCCAAGTACTGGCCGGCACTGCTCATTCTGTGGGGACTGATCAAGCTGATTGAGCATGAGCAATCGAAACGCCTGGGCGTGCCCTCGCGTGGGATCGGCGCCGGAGGCGTGTTCCTGGTCCTGTTTATCATCTGTATCGGTTTGAGCGCGACCCAGTTTGTCCGCATCTGGCCGAACATCCGCGATCAGATTCGCATCAATGACAATCAGGACATCGAAGACCTGTTTGGCGGGCAGACGTTCAACTACAGCGACGAACTCAGTAAGGAGTTCCCCGCCGGCGGGACGTTGCGCATCAACGATGAACGGGGCAACGTCTCGATCAATACGTCGGATGACGCGCACATGGTGAAGGTCTCGATTCGGAAGCGGATCCGCGCCGATAAACAGGAAGAGGCGGACAGCTACAACCAGAAAACCAAGCCGGAAATCACGATCAGCGACAAAATCGTCACCCTGAACGCGAATACACAGGGCGCGGGAGACAAAGGCGTCGCCACGGATATGGACATCTCTGTGCCGCGTAATGTGGAACTGGTCATCACAGGGAAGCGCGGCGACCTCAACCTGAGCGGCACGAACGGCAACGCTTCGATCAACCACCAGCGCGGGGAAGTGAATATCAGCGACTATACCGGAGCGGCCACGCTCGATCTCGACCGCAGTTCTGCGCGCCTGCAGCGCATGAAGGGCGACGTCACGATTCAGGGACGCGCCAACGAAGTGGCTGTCGAAGATGTGGACGGAGCCCTCCACCTGAACGGCGAGTTCTATGAGAGTGTGCGGCTGGTTCGGATTACCAAGACGGTCAGCTTTCGCTCCTCGCGTACCGAGATGGAATTCTCGCGACTGGACGGCCGTCTCGACCTCGACTCCGGCGATTTGCGCGCCGATTCCCTCTACGGCCCGATGCGCCTGAATACCCGGTCGAAGGACATCAGCCTCGTCGGCCTGTCGGGCGATCTGCGCCTGCAAGATTCGAATGGCACGGTAGAAGTCGGAGTGCATAAGGCCGGGAACATCCAGATTGAAAACCGAAAAGGAGACGTGCAAGTCACGGTCCCGCCGAACGTTGCGTTTCAGGTTGAGGCGCGCGCGCGCAGCGGCGGCGAAATCTCCAGCGACTTCAGCGAACTGAAGATCGAGAGCAGCGAGAATCAGTCCAGCGCCACTGGCTCGATCGGAAGCAACGGCCCGCGCCTGGTGATCAACAATGAGCACGGCTCGATTGAAATCAACAAGGGAACCGTATCGGTTGCGCCTCCGACGCCGCCGCCGACTCCTGGCGGGGGAAAGCCCGGTAAGGCCCTGCCTGCACCCAAGGCGCCACCCGAAGAGAGCGAAAACTGAGACTCAGGTCACTGGTCACTGGTCACTGGTCACTGGTCTCAGGCTTGATCTTCTTCATTCGACTTGTTGTGTCTCAGCAACTGGTGAAGAGAATTTCCTTCTCATCGTTGAGTGCTCCGCGCCGCAGTGCTCTGACCGTTACCTGTGACCTGTGACCCTCGTCCTGAGGACCGACCCACCGTGTTAGATTCAAATCATGGGTGAGGCTTTGCAGCGGCGTGGGCTGCGTTTTGTATTTGCGGCCAATGTGATCTCCATGCTGGGCAGCGGGATGAACTCCGCCGCCGTGGCATGGACTGTCCTGCAGAGGACGCACTCGGAGATGGCGTTGGGGACGTTCGCTGTTCTTCAGACCCTGCCCGCCATGCTGATGCTGCCCTTCACGGGGGTCATTATCGACCGCGAGGACCGGCGGCGCCTGGTGATGATGCTGGACGTGGCGCGCGCGCTGATCATCGCGGTCGTGGCCGTTCTGGCATTTCTCGATCGCGTCCAGGTCTGGCAACTCTACTTGATGAACACGCTGGTGGCGGCGGGTTTCTGGATGTTCTGGCCGACGATCACGGCGCTGATTCAGGAACTCACGCCGGAACGCGAGTTCGTCAAATCGAACACGATTCTGCTCGCCGGAGTGCAGGGCGGGTGGATGATCGCCGGCGCAATCGTAGGATTTGTCTACGAGCACATCGGGCTGGGCGGCGTGCTCGTGGTGGATGTCAGCACCTATGTTGTGTCCTTTCTCTGTTACTTCGCCGTACGCCAGGGGCGGGTTGTGCCACGCGCAGCCGAACTGAAGCACGATCTCGAAGCGGCGGAGACGGCGCTCGAACGCTTCCTGCGCGAGATGGGCGAAGGGTTGGCTTTTCTGCGCAACAACCGCAGGGTGATCCTTCTTGGATTGAGCTGGGCACTCTTCCTCGGAGCGATGATGACCGGGGTTGTGGTCACGCCTCCGCTGAGCGATCACGTGTTTCATGCGGGCGCAAAAGGTTACGGCTGGCTCAACGGCGGTTGGGGCGTAGGTGCATTCCTCAGCGCGCTGTATACACCTGCGCTCATGGCGCGGATGGGATCCCGTGCCGCGATTGCAATTGCAATGGGACTGTTGACGGTCTCGATGGCGCTTTCGCCGTTCTCGCCGTGGTTCGCCGGAGCCGTGCTGCTGTATGGAATGATGGGATCGGCCCGGGGCATCAGCGGCGTGGCGATGAATACGAGCCTCATGGAGCAGGTGCCGTCCCATTTCATGGGACGAGTGCAGAACACGTTCTACTTCTTTGGAACATTGCTGCAGATCATGCTGGCGCTCAGTGTCGGGTGGATTGCTTCGCGGATCAGTCTGGCGGCTGGATTCGGCGCGATTGCCATCGTGTATGCGTTCGCCTTCGGCAGTGCGTGTTGGCCGATGAGAACAGCGGAGGCTGTGACCTCGGCTGCCGACTAGCCGCGCGGGGTCGCCATCTGCACTTCGGGCTGTTATTCTTTCTGTTTTTCGGGGGAGGAGTTTCCGTCGAATGTTTGAAGATCTGAAGGGCCGGAACGCGGTCGTCTTCGGAGTAGCCAACAAGCGCTCGATTGCCTGGGCGATCGCGCAGGGGTTGCACGCTGCGGGCGCCAACCTGGCGATCACCTACCAGAATGAACGGCTGGAACAGGAGGCGAGGGACCTCATCCTGTCGCTGCCGGGTGCGGAAGCCTTCATGTGCGACGTGTCAAGGGACGAAGCGATCGCCGAACTCTTCGAGAAATTGAAGGGCCGATACGGCAAGTTGCATGCGCTCGTGCACAGCGTGGCGTTCGCTCCGGCGGATGAGCTGAAAGGTGAATTCGTCAATACGACCCGCGAGGGCTTCCGCGTCGCGCATGACGTCAGCGTGTACTCGCTGATTGCCGTTGCCCGCGGAGCGGCACCGCTCATGGAAGACGGTGGAAGCATCATTACCATGACCTACTACGGAGCGGAGAAAGTCGTCCCGAACTACAACGTGATGGGAGTGGCAAAAGCCGCGCTGGAGTGCACGGTGCGCTATCTGGCGTACGATCTGGGGAAAAAGAAGATCCGAGTGAACGCGATCTCCGCCGGCCCCATCAAGACGCTGGCCGCGCGTGGAATTTCCGGCTTGAGTGACATGTTGAAGTCGCACGCGGATCGTGCGCCGCTGCAGCGCAACGTGGATGTGAATGAAGTGGGCAGCACGGGTGTGTTCCTTGCTTCTGACGCCGGCTCGGGAATCACGGGCGAA
Organism: Terriglobales bacterium; assembly: GCA_035519435.1. Taxonomy (GTDB): domain Bacteria; phylum Acidobacteriota; class Terriglobia; order Terriglobales; family Acidobacteriaceae; genus Acidiflorens. Next base: position 12,451 of record DATIWL010000105.1, on the reverse strand, counting down.
ATCATCTACGTCGACTGCGGGTACAACATCATGGGATTCTAGAGAAGCGATTGCAGAAGTGACGGCTATACAACAACAGCCTACCCCAGGAACCAGCCCTCGACCAAAAAGTCCCGGATTGCGCGCTCCTGGATTCCCTCCTGCACCCGTAATTCATCGTTGAGAAAGTGATAGGCGAGCGTGCCCGCTTCGCGATCCACGCGATCGATGCGGACCCGGTTGCCATCGCGATCGGCGCAGACTAACCCCACAACGAGGTCTTCGGCAATTACCTTACGCAGCGTTCCCGCATATTGTGGTGTCATTCTTCGATTGGATGCGACGGCAGTTCCAAGGATGCGAACATCAGCCGGGACAGCTTGCCCACGCTGGCCTGAAACCATCACAATGTCATGGTGAAACACAATCGGCTCGCGTTCGCCTTGTTTGCCATGGCAATCCTACTCTCCATGGTTCGCGAGTGGAGCGCGCCGGTGGCCTGCCTGCGCCTGCCTTTCCGGATCATCAGTTTGCGATAAGCTCGCTCCCCTGTTCTTCGGACAACTCAATTCTCCGATCGTTCTCGCCGACGCGCTGCAGGGCTATCTCCAGATTCCGTTCGCGCAGGAAGCGAGGGAACTTCTCGCCCCACTCAATCAGCAGAATGCTGTCTGGGTTCATCAGGTCGTCGAGGCCGAGGGTTTCGAGGTCGCGCTGCGTATCTACGCGGTACAGGTCAATGTGGTAGAGCGTGACGGCCAGGCCACGATACTCGTGAACGAGAGTGAACGTCGGGCTGGTCACATCGTTGGCTTCGGCTGCCCGGAAACCCTCAGCGATTCCTTTGACCAGCGTGGTCTTCCCCGCGCCGAGGTCGCCGCGCAGGAGGATCAGGAGTGGCGGATGAAGGTCAGCGGCGAGGGTTCGTCCGAAGGCAATCGTCTCGGCAGGAGAATGCGTAATGGCGTGGCGCACCATGCAGGCAAGTCCAGTATAGCGACTCGCCGGGATCGCCAGCGCGTGGGAGAGGGGGCAAGCCCCGTCTCTACAAAACTACAATCCAGGCGGCGACTTGAGCTGGTCCGAGACCGGGTCCAGAAAACTACGATCAAGAGCGCTGTCGAGCGCCATGCGCAGCTTGCGGTGGTCATCGTCGCCCAAGGCCACGAAGCGGAAGGGCTGGAGGCAGGCGGCCTGGAACTTCCGCACCGGCTGCAGCATTTCCGCCATACCGTGCACGGCGCCGGACCGAGTATGGAAGGCAATCTCCACGAAATCGCCCGCTGACAGTTCGACCGCCAACTGCAGCATGCCGCCGGTAATGGAAATGGATTGGAGTTTTGCGCGCGCCCGCTGGCCGCCTTCGGCTCGGATGGCGGCTGCCACCGATCCGTTCAGCTGCACCCGGGGCGAACGCCGGGCAGGGTTGGTTTGGGGGAAATGGGTCATAGCCGGTCAAACTATGCCATTTCCAGTATGATTCCGGCAGATTACCAAAGCGCCTGTCCGCGAGCGTAAACCCCGCTCTGGGCGCGACTTCGACGTAGGGACTTCCCAAGTCTGCGATAATAGCCGCGGTAACTTTTTAGGCCTGCCGACCGGCGGTACCTTGGTGTAGCGGGCTGTTGAAATGACGAACCTTTTGGGGTAAAGGGCTTCGGGGAGATGCATATGGCAAAACCGTCTGTATGGAAAGCTGGCGTGGTCGTTGCGTGTGTTCTGACTGCGATGTTGACCGGCTGCTCGTCCCGGAATCCCGAGGTGAAGAAGCGAAAGTACTTCGAGAGCGGGCAGAGCTACTACCAGAAGGGCAAGTACGCCGAAGCTGCCATCCAGTTTGAGAATGCCATCCAGGTCGACCCGCGTTTCGCGGAAGCGCATTACGAACTTGCGCAAGCGGACATGAAGTTGATGCGGTGGCCGGATGCGTTCCAACAGCTGCAACGCACCCTGGAGATCAAACCCGATCACTACGCCGCACACCTGGACATTGCCAATCTGCTGCTCACTTCGCGCTCGCCGCAACTCCAGGAAGCCAAGGAACACCTGGACCTGCTCCTGCAAAAACAACCTGACAACGCTCTGGTGTATGTGTCACAGGCGAACTACCTCGCCGAGAGCAACAACCTGGGCGCCGCGCTCGCGGCGATGCAAAAAGCATTGCAGCTCGATCCGAACCGGCCGGAAACCTATCTGAACCAGGCATTGCTGCAAATGCAAGGACAGCTGTGGGACGCGGCGGAGGGCAGTTTCCGGAAAGCCGTCGAGCTCGACCCGAAATCCACGAACGCGATCGTTTCCCTCGGCAAGTTCTATCAGGTCCGGGAGCGCTTTGGCGAGGCGGAACAACAATACCGCAGTGCAATCCAGATCGCCCCTGACGATCCCGCTCCGCGGTTGTCGCTCGCCCGTCTCTACATCGCCGAGAATAAGATTTCGGAGGCAGAACAGTTCCTCATCCAATCGAAAAAGGACTTTCCCGATAATCCGATCGGCTATCGGTTGCTGGGTGATTTCTACATGGCCAACGGTCAGATCGATCGGGCTTTGACGGAGTTCAGCAGCCTCTATCACGATCATCCCCAGGACGTCGCGGTGAAGAGGACCTACATTCAGGCGTTGATTCTGAAAGATCGCCTGTCGGAAGCGCAGAAGCTGAACGACGAAATTCTCAAGGCCATACCCGACGATTCGGAGGCCCTCATCTGCAAAGGGCAGATCGAGACTCGAAACAACAAAGCGAGCTCGGCCATTACGACGCTGCAGAATGTTCTCAAGAATGAACCGGCCAATCCGGCAGCGCACTATCAGCTGGGTCTGGCATTCGATCAGGCCGGCAATACGAGTCAGGCGGAAGCGGAATGGAGGCAGGCGGTTGCGCTGCAACCAGATCTCTCCACGGCGCACCGCGCTCTGGCGGGCGCGGCCATCGCGCGCAGTGACGCGAACGCCCTTGCTCAGGAAGCAGACCAGATCATCTCCCTGGAACCGGGGTCGCCGGATGGATATCTGCTGCGCGCAGTGGCAGACATCGATCGAAAGCAGTTCGCATCGGCAGAAGACTTCATCAATCGGTCCCTCGCCAAGGCGCCGAACAATGCGGCCGCCTATGTCCAACTTGGAAACCTGCGCGTCGTGCAGGGCCGGCAGGCAGATGCCCAAAAGGCATTTCAGAAGGCGCTGGATCTGGATCCGAACTCGGCCGACGGGCTGGGTGGGGTACTCAACGTCTATCTGACGCAAAAGCAGGTCGACAAAGCGATTGCCGTAGCGCAGGACCAGCTGCGCAAGTATCCGCAGAATGTCGGGTTCCACATCATCATGGGCCGTCTCCTGTTCGAACAGAAGAACGATGCGGCCGGAGCAGAAGCAGAATTCAAGCAGGCAGCAGCGCTTGATAAGAACAATACCGAAGCTCTTCTGAGCCTCGGCCTGGTCCAGAACGCGCAGGGCAAGACGGATCAAGCCCTGCAGACGTACCTCGACGCCGCCAAGAACAACGCGAAGGAAGTTGCCTTCTTGCTGTTCGCAGGCGGCATCTACGAGAACAAGAAGGACTGGGATCACGCCAAGCAGGTTTACCAGCGTGTGCTGGAACTGCGGCCGGAAGACCCCATCGCCTCAAACAACCTTGCCTACGTCATGCTGCAGCAAGGCGGAAATGTGGACGTTGCGCTGGCGATGGCACAGACCGCCCGGCGCCGCCGTCCCGATCTGGCCAGCACTGCCGACACTCTGGGCTGGGCGTACTATCACAAGGGCGTTTACAACTCCGCGATTGATCTCTTCAAACAGGCAGTCAAGACGGAACCCGACAACGCCACCTACAACTATCACCTCGGACTGGCCTACGCAAAGAATGGACAAGCGGCTCCGGCACGGCAGCAACTTGACCGCCTGCAGCGAATCAGACCCGGTTCGGATGAGATCGAGGAATTGAAGCGAGCGCTCGAGCAGATGAAGAGCTAAAGCGCGATCACCCAGGCAGGTCGACTCCGAAACGTTCCAGCAAAACAGCGCGCGATTCTTCCGCAGCCAAGGTGCGTTCTTTCCGCTGCGCGTCCCGCGTCTCGATGAATGTATCGTCACTCAACGTGATTCGGCCATCGGGAGTCGCCAGGGAACAGATCCGTTTGCGCGTGAAGTGTGAATCCGGCGAGGTCTGCTGATAGTGACACATGGCCCCGAACTCTGAGAGCCTCCGCGGCCGCAGATCGAAGGAGTATTGCCCCTTCCAGGCATCGCCGGAGGTGGCTGCGTACAGGAACCGGTCGCCTGACTCGGTAATGCGATAGCGCCGGCCGGATTGCTCCTGTTCCAAGCCTGGGTCCAGGCGCAGAGGTTCAACGAAGGAATCCCCGAAGCCGACGTCGGCGATCCACGTCTGATCCAGATCGACACGCAGGGTCATATGGTCGAAGTCGGGCCCTTCGCTGCCATCGTCCCGGCAAACGCGCGCGGAAAGCATCGTGACCTGGAAACCGAGTTCGCGCAGAAGTGCCGCAAATGCGCCATTCAGCTCGTAACAGAATCCCCCACGATGTTCGGTTACGACTTTCTGCAGAAAACGGACCTCGTCGCAGACAATCGGCCGCCCCAGACTAATGTCGAGATTCTCGAAGGGGACGGTAAGCATGTGGGCGCGATGGAGGGAGCGCAAGGTTTCGGCCTTCGGGGTGAGTGAACCGTTGTAGCCGATACGATCGAGATAGGTGGGAACGTTCACGGCAAACTTCGGGATCTATACCGGCAATTCTTCCTGTAGCCAGCCGCCCGCAGGCTCAGCCTTGGGCTCGCCGGCGAGTTCCAGCACCAGTTTCTCAAGGACCAGCCGCTTCCCGACTGGACTGGAACGCAAGGCCAAGTCGGCCTTGGCCACGAGGCGGATGGCGCGGGTGAGTTCGCGTTTCGATTTGTATCGCCGCGCCTGGCGGATGATATCGTCAGCGGCAAACGGCGGCACGCGGAAACCCTGCCACAGCGCTGCCCAGAGCATGCGCTGGTCGCGCACGTTGCGCTCCAGAATCACCAGCATCTGCCGGAACGTTTTGGCCAGCATGTAGAGGTGGCCAATGGCAGCCTCTTCGCCGTCGCCGGTGGAAAGCAACGCATCCAGTACTTCCAGTGCGCGCACGCGATCCTTGGAGGAGATCGCATCGGTCAATTCGTAGAGTGAGCGCTGTTTGGCCGCCAGCACCATGGTTTCGACATCGCCCAGCGCGACACGCTTCCTCTCGCCGACGTAAAGGATCAGCTTTTCCAGTTCGTTCGAGATCATCATCATGTCGCCGCCCAGGGCGTCGACAAGCTCTCGGGCTCCGTCCGCATCGATCTTGACGCCGCGGGTAGCGCAATACTCGGCGATCCAGCGCACGGCCTCGCCTTCTTCGACACGCGAGAGTTCCACGATGCCGCAGAAGGGGCCGAGGTCCTCGCGGATCTTCTGGTAGCGATCCTTATCCGTCATCTCCATCCGGCGTGCGTCGGCCGGGATGCTGACGTGATCCGCAACAAAGATCAGGAGAGCGTCGGGATTGGGATTCTTGCAGTAGTCGCCAATGGCTTCGACCTTCTCTTCGTTCGAGCCGCGGCCGAACAGGGTCTTAACGCCGCGCACGAAGAATATCTGGAATGGAGCCATCAGCGACGGCGTACGGGCGCGATCCAGAACTTCACTCAGAGGGGTCTCCACCAAGTCGAATTCGAAGACGCTGAACGCGCGGGCATCCGGGGTGACCAGATGCTCGAGGATAGCGTCGCGGCAACGCTTGCGGAAGAACGCCTCGTCCCCAACGAACACATAGGCGGGCTTGAGCTTGCGCGATTCGAGCTCCGAGAGAAACCGGTCCGACTGAGCGAAACCACGCATCAGTATGCCTCCAGGATGCTGGCAACGAGAGTGCGTGCAAAATCACGCGACAGCCGGTCCACGGCGGGCGAGTCCTCTTCAAAGAAGCTGGGGAGATCGCGCGACAACTCGTACTGTTCGTGAAACAGGTACGACGGATTCTGGAAGAGCACCTTGCCGTCGCGATCGGTCAGCGTGACCTGCATGCTGACCGTCACCAGCATACTGGCGGCGCGTCCGGTTCTGGAATCGTAGGCGAGCGGGGTCGCCGAGGCCGACAAAACCGTCCCCCGGAGCACGGCATCGGCTTCCGGACGCGTTTCATGAATGACATGGAATTGTGTGCGCGTGTTGAACTCGCGCACGACGGCATTCGTCATCAGTTGCTCGATGCGGAACGTTTGGCTCTGGCTGACGAAACCGGGGATGGCGATGGTGTGAACGTTCTGCGGCAAGTTCCCCGCATGTCCAGCGGTGTGATAGCCGCAACTGGCCGTGGCCAGACACAGGCAGGCGACCGCAGCGCCCCATCGCGTCATTGAATCTGACCTCTCGGCCTGGAAGCAGTCATGGCTTCAGCGCACTCGACGGCGGTGAGCGCGGCCACGCGGAGGTTATCGGCGGCCGCCCAAAGCCAGATCCCGTTCTCGCGGCTCGCATCGCGGGAGAGAGAGACAAGAATATCGCCCTGCCCGGCGACGCCGACGTTCGATGGGATCTCTTCCGGGTCCGGGGCGATGAGGACGTGCTCTCCGGCAAGCGCATTGGCAAGATCTGCCAAAGCCACTGCCTTTTCCATCTCCACGTAAATCGAGAAAGCGTGCCCGTGGAAAATCGGCGCCTGCACCAGTTGCAGCGAAGGCTCGATCGCATCCGTAGCGATGCGCCGGTAGTGTTTCAGGACTCTTTGTGACACGGAATCGAGCGGCGGCTGAGATTTTGGCCCGTAGCGGGCGACCATGTTGAAGGCGACCTGAGTATCGAAGACCGTCTTCGGAAGTTCCTGGAAGGAGAGCAGGTTCACGGTTTGCTCGTGCAGCTCGTCCATGCCCCTCTGCCCATGCTCGGAAGCGGGCTCCATGACTGTCGCAACGAGGCGGGTGAGTTTCCCCACCTTGACACTCCGCAAGGCCAGCAGCGCAAGAACAGTCGCAGCCGGGTGGGCCACTACGACGGGAGCGGGCTGCAGCTCCGGCGGAATCGGCTGCCCCGACTGGCGTTCGACCCAGGGCGAGCGAATGGAAGCGCCAGCCTCATCTTCCAGCGCATAGGACAAATCGACGATGGTGCTGCCCAGGTCCCTGGCGGTCTTCCAGTTTTCGCGCGTGCAATGCGGATCCGAAGTGAAGAAGGTGAAGTCGACGCGCTCGAACTGGTCGGCGCGTACGCTCTGGATAAAGCTCATTTCGTCGCCCATCGCTTCGAGGCGGCCGAGAGACTCGTCATCGTCCAGCAGACGGACATCAATTGCGGGGAAATTGCGGTCTTTCAGGATCTCGGCGACTTCTTTCCCTTTGAGCGTGGCGGCGCCGACAATGGCCAAACGGTAGAGATTGGCGCCGCGAAGATCCGCCTGCGCGGCGGCGGTTTTCGAGGAAATGGTCATGAAGTCTGAGATGCCTCCCGGTACACCGGGGGTGCAGGAGGATTCTTCCGCCGGAAAATCCACTGCAGCCGCCACAGCACGCCCGACGCCATGTAGAGCATGGCAATGCCGAACAGCACGGGGCCCGAGTAGAACCATATCAGGGCGAACAGAATGCCGATCAGGATGATCAGGCGAAAAGGACGCCGCGAACGAAAATCAATGTCCTTGAAGCTGTAAAAGCGCCACGTACTCACCATGAGGTAGGCAACGACAACGACCATCATCAGCCAGCTCGCGGCCGTCCACCACGAGATGATGGGGTCGCCGTCCGAAAAATGAACCACTGCCGCGATCACTCCCGCTCCGGCAGGAATGGGCATGCCAACAAAGTATTTTTTTCCGGGGCGGCCGGGGTTCGAAGGTTGCGGGTTGACCGTAATGTTGAAGCGCGCCAGCCTGCTCGCCCCCGCCATGAGAAAGCCAAAGCACGCGATCGATCCCAGCTGAACGACCTTCGCGCGGAGGGCGTGATCAATCGTCAAAGGCAGCAGGTGGAATCCCCACATCCAAGCCAGCAGAGCCGGGGCAACACCGAAGGTGATCACGTCGGCCAGGGAGTCGAGTTCGCGTCCGAACTCGCTGTCGGTATGGGTCATGCGGGCAATGCGTCCGTCGAGCCCATCGAACAGCACAGCGAAGCCAATCGCCTTGGCTGCGAAATCGAGATGCCAAGGCTCGGCGGCGGTAGCAAGGACCACCTGCAGAACGGCGTAAAAGCCCGCGGCAATGTTCGCAGTGGTGAACAGCGACGGCAGGATGTACATGCCCTTGCGCATGCGTCCGCGTGGACGGTCGGAATCGCGGCGGTGGGGCGTTAGTTCTTCCACCCAGCCTCCTGTTGTCCGGCGAGGACCGGCTCGCGAACTGCGGGCACCGGCAGGATTGCGAGCACGGAGGCACCCCCTCTTACGCGATCTCCGGGTTTGACTTGAACGCTGGCATCGGCATCGAGCAGGACGTCGACACGGGAGCCGAACTTGATCAAGCCTACGCGCTGGCCTCGGGCAAGATGGTCGCCGACCTTCTTGTCGAAAACAATCCGCCGCGCGATCAACCCGGCAATCTGCTTGAAGACGACGGTTCGCCCCTCGTCTTCTACGGTCACGACGTTCTGCTCGTTCTCCTCCGCGGAATTTGCGCCCATGGCGTTGAGAAACTTGCCCCGTTGATAGCGGATGTCGCGGATCACGCCGGCGATGGGAGATCGGTTCACATGCACGTCAAAGACGCTGAGGAAAATACTGATCCGGCTGCGGGAAACGCCGCCGACCTTCACGATCGAGACGTCGGTAACCTTGCCGTCCCCAGGCGACACGACGGCACCGGCGATCTGAGGAATCTCGCGCTCCGGATCCCGGAAGAACCACAGGAAAAAAGCTCCCAGAAGGACGATCGGAATAGCGTACGGCCATGCCGTCAGCCACACGAGTAGCGCCGCCGCAGCAAGACAGCCTATGCCATAGAAGTAGCCATCGCGAACCATGGGAAAGTCAAAATGATTATAGAGCGAGGTTGTTGAATTCTGCATAACTACAATAGAAAAAGGCGCTTACCCGCGCCTTTCGATGAGTGCAGAACTCCCCGCAACCAGCATAACTGCGATGATTTGGCCCTGCTCAGGCCACTTGATTGGCTGTATGCTGGAACTGCCGTTCCAGATGCAGCATCTGGTCTTTCAGGCGAAGCTTCAGCTTCTTCAACCTGACTTCTTCCAGTTTTTCGTCTTCGGTGAGGTAGCGCTTCTGGGTGAGGGATTCCAGCCTTTGGGAATATTGCGAGTGCTCCTGGACTAGCCGCCGGAATTCTTCATGGCCAGCCAGGAGTTGGTCTCTCGGAGTGAGCATCCAGCAGACCTCCTGGTTTTGTTACGCTTCGGTTAAACGGTAGCACAGGAAAAAACCGGCTTCAATGGATTTTCATAGGCCATTTTTCCACAGCTGGGAGGTCCAAACTGGGAAATCGCACCCAAAATGGTGCAAATTGCCGGGTTGTTTACCCTTCGGGTGTCCGCAACTGATACAAAACAGCGTCTTCATCCGGATTCCTGTAGTAGTGTCGCCGTCGGCCCGTCTCACCGAACCCCTGCCCCTCATAGAACGTGCGCGCCGGTTGATTCGACTCGCGAACCTCCAGCCTAACGACTTCGCCGCCCTGAGCCTTCACTTGTTCCAGCAGTCTTTGCAGCAAAGCACCGGCGATCCCCTGCCGCCGGGAGCGCCCGGCAACAACGATGTTCTCAATCTCCCATTCTGGCCCCACGGCTGTTGCGCAAATGAAACCAATGATGGCGCCTCCGGCCTCCGTTGCCACGAGCACAAGTCCCGTCTTCAACAGTTGCGCGTATTGCCCGATTGTCCAATGTGCAGCAGTACTGGATTCGCGCTCAATCCTGATTACATCGGGCAGGTCTGCTTCTGTCGCGGGACGAATAGCAGGATTCATGCGCTGTTAGTGCTTGGGCAAAGAGAAGATCTCGGCATCAGATCGCCGGATGTAATTCGCCTCCAGCGCTTCCGGCGAGACCGTTTCGTGCCGGAGAATGCGTTTCCATCCCAGTCGGGCGATCACGTCGCTCCGCGGATAAGGAGCGACTGCCACCTGGAATCCGGCAGCTCGGACATCATCGGCCAGTTGCGGGTCGGGCGTGACAATGACTCGTTCCCGGGCTTCGGCCGCGAGTTCCTCCCGGCTCAGGAGCCGTTCCGTTTGCATCTGAAGAGGCGTTCCGTCGTATAGCCCGACGTAGAGCTGCCCGCGACCGGCATCAAGCACCGAGAGAACGGGCCCTGCAATCTCCGCGCTGTGCGCGACCGCTTCCAGCAGGGAGATTGCCGCGATGGGAGCCTGCAGGACCTCCGCCAGCGCCTTCACGGCTGCCAGGCCGACCCTGAGCCCGGTGAAGGAGCCGGGGCCGGACGCGACAGCAAATCCGGCGATGTCGGCCTTGGTGAATCCGTGTTTATCGAGAAGGGCGGCAATCTGCGGAACCAGTTGCGCCGAGAACGTGCCCCCAACCAAGGGTACGACCTCAAGCACTGCTATCTCACCGCCTTTGTCCGGTAGGCGTGCGAGCGCCAGGCTGCCGTTCTTGCCGGATGTGTCGATCGCAAGTAGGACCATGGAATCCAATGGTAAGGCGCGGCGAGGAAACCAGGCAGAACACCCCACCGGCAGCCTTCTTTTTGCGCGGCGCCCGTTTGCGCTAGTGCGCTCCGTCCACCAGTTCGAGCAGCACTCCTCCTGTGCTCTGCGGATGCACGAACACATAGCGATGCCCGCCCGCCCCGATCTTGATCTCTTCGGACACGAGCCGGACTCCGCCGCTCTTGAGGTTCGCCACGGCCGCAGGCAGGTCCGGCACGCGCAGGCAGACGTGATGCAGGCCTTCTCCACGCTTCGCAATGAACTTGGCGACGCTGGAATCCTCCGTCGTAGGCTCCAACAGTTCCAGGCGGCTCTCGCCGATGGGCAGCATCGCGACTTTCACTTTTTCCTGCGCTACGGTTTCCTCCATGGAAACCTTCATGCCCAGCTTCTCGTAAATCCCCTTCGCGGCCGCCAGCGACTTCACCGCAATTCCAAGATGATCGATCTGTAAATCCATGATTGCTACGCTCCCTTCGAATTAGGACATCAACCGAACTCTAATCACTTGATGCAGCCAGTGGTTATGGATTCTTTCCGACACCGGCGATGATCTCCTCCACCAGAGAATACGGATCGCGTTTGTGTGCGGCGATTTCCGCCGCGTAGTGCGCCATCTGGCCGTTGTCCAGCCTTGCTCTGGCCTTGTCCAACATGGCCTCGCGGAGCATCTCGACCAATCGCTCCTGCCAGTTCTCAACATTCTTCTTCTGGGCGAGATTCTCTCTTCGCAGGTATTGTTCGTAGTCCGCAATGGCAGCGGCGAGTTCTGGCGTGCCCTTTCCCTCGCTTGCGACGGTCTTCACGACAGGCGGGGTCCAACCATCCTTGCGTGTATCGAGCAACTGCATGGCGCGAATCTCACGCTCCACGCGCTCCGCACCCTCACGATCGCTTTTGTTAATGACGAAGATGTCGGCAATCTCCATGATGCCGGCCTTGATCGTCTGCACATCGTCGCCCATGCCCGGAACGAGAATCACGATCGTCACATCGGCGAGACGTACGATGTCGACTTCATCCTGCCCCACCCCGACGGTTTCGATCAGGATGCGGTCGCGGCCGGAAGCATCTAGCACCGTTGCAACGTCGGCGGTAGTCCGAGCCAAGCCACCCAGCGATCCCCGGGTCGCCATGCTGCGAATGTAGATGCCGGGATCGCGATGGTGGTCCTGCATGCGGATACGGTCGCCAAGAATCGCGCCCCCGGTATACGGGCTCGTCGGGTCCACCGCGATGATCCCAACTGTTTGATTCTCTTTCCGGTAGTGTTTGGCCAGTTGGTCGACAAGCGTGCTCTTGCCTGAACCCGGCGCCCCAGTCAGCCCGATGATTCGCGCCCTGCCGGTATGAGGAAAGAGAGCCTTCAGCAGTTCAGACCAATCGGCGGCGCGGTTTTCGACGATGGAAATGACACGGGCCAGAGCCCGAGGCTCGCCAGAGCGCACCCGCTCGATCGAGACGTGGAGTTTCTGACTCAAAACTTTAGTGTAAAGCACGAAGAGGAATGCTGGGAACTCGACTTCCGGAGGTGTCCTTTCCTTCACCCGAGCGTGCGCCCTGTCTCGCCGAAACTGCGAAACCGATTGGGAGAAAGGGGCCCTTTGATTCCGCGGCAACTGCGCTTGTCCTTGCTCAGCTCAGCAGGACATTTGCAGAGGATGTCGGCTGGAAATGTGCACCAGGAGGAACCATTACGCTCTAGTCCTTCAGCAACTGGCGCGCAATCACCAGGCGCTGAATCTCGCTTGTCCCCTCGCCGATTGTGCACAGCTTCACGTCACGATAAAACTTTTCAGCGGGATAGTCTTTGACGAAGCCGTAGCCGCCGT
>DATIWL010000104.1:0-65914 GCA_035519435.1 Terriglobales bacterium | reverse complement strand
GGGAGGTGAACGAAAGTGAGCGAAAAGCAAACTGATTCTGCATGGGATCTGCCAGCCGGGTTGACATCTGCCCTGCGTGCGGACGCTCGCAAGCGGTCAGAACGAGAAGAGATTTTCTGGAGCTGCCAGCGGGCTCGCATTCGAGCCCGCATCCAGATTGACGCGCCGCAGCGTCATTCTCTGCGGATTGTCTTTGCGGGAGCTGTCATTCTCTTCCTCGCCGTGCTGCTCACGTCGCCCACCGGACCTCCTCCACAGGCCGTGCCGCCGGCCGCTGCAGTGGTCGATGACGATCAGCAATTACTGATTGCTGTGGAACGGGCGCTGGCCTCGGGTACACCGCAGTCTCTGGCGCCTCTGAGTCCGTTCGCGCAGCCGGATTCCAATTTCAATGAAACGCAGTCTATCCCGCACAAGGAGCATCGCAATGAAGACTAGATTGATCTCTCTGATGATCGTTCTCGGCGCATCGGCAGCGTTGTATGGCCAGGGCGCCCCAGCTGCGCCTCCGGCGCCCGCGGCGCCGCACGTTCAGAAATTTGAGAAGAAAATTGTCATCCGCGGCGAGATGGGCAAATGGTGGCGTGACGCTGAAATCACGAAGAAGCTGCAACTCTCCGACAGTCAGATGCAGCAACTCGATCAGATCTTCTACGATCACAAGGTCAAGTTGATCGATTACGGCGCTGAGATGGAAAAGCAGGATCTGAAGCTGCAGGCTTTGCTTGACGCCGACGCACCGAATGAAGGCGAAATCGGCGCGCAGGTCGACCGCGTCTTGGCCGCCCGGGGCAAGTTGGAGCGGGAACACACATTTATGAATCTCGATCTGCGGAAGGTGTTAAGCCTCGACCAGTGGCGGCAGCTGAAAGCGATCCGCGGCGACCGAGGAGCCGGTGACAACGTTATTTTCCTGAAGAAGTTCGGCCCGGGGGCCGGACCGGTCCAAGCTCCGCTGCCTATGGAATGGGACATGGAAATCGGGACTGCTCCGGAGCCGAACCTGTGAGTCCCTTCCGAATCCACCGTTAGTTTCGCCGGGGAGGTTGCCAGACCTCCCCACTCTGCTTGAAGTGCACTCCCCGGGCGGTGTATAAATATCAGTGGACTGCTTGTAAGTCATTGATTTTAGCGGAAGTGGTGGAATTGGCAGACACACCATCTTGAGGGGGTGGCGCCGAAAGGCATGGGGGTTCAAGTCCCCCCTTCCGCACCATCACTTGCTCTAGTCCTCGCACAGCATTTGCGATAGCGGGTAGGAAACGCAAAGGGAGTCTTTTCGCATGTGGGTTACGGTTCTGATCACGATTGTTCACGTCATCGTTTGCTTGTTCCTGATCGCGGTAGTTTTGCTGCAGAGCGGTAAGAGTGGCGATCTAGCCGCGGCGTTCGGCGGCCAGGGTAGCCAGACCGCTTTTGGCCCACGTGGCGCTGCCACAGCGCTCTCGAAGGCAACCACCTGGTCCGCGGTAATTTTCATGATTACCTCGATTACGCTCTCGATTTTCGCGTCCAGGCGCACAGGGCCATCGTCCGTCTTTTCTAACGTGAAACCCGGCCAGACGCAGTCGCAACCAGCGCAACCGCAACAGCCGGCTCCGGCGCAGGCTCCAAGTCAGAAGTAGGGCTGTTATCGCAAGCGCTGTCCGCAAAGATGGCGGCGCCGCGCTTACCGAAGGGTGTTGCTCTCAAACTTTCAGGTACGGATTCCCTGCCCTCTCCTCGCCTATCGTCGTTCCCGGGCCATGGCCTGGAATGACCACCGTCTCATCCGGTAGCGCCAGCACTGTCTGATGCAGCGAGCGCATGATCTTCTCGAATGACCCACCGGGGAGGTCGGTGCGACCAATGCTTCCGGCGAACAGCGTATCGCCGGCGATCAGCAGCCGTTCGGCCGGGAAGTAAAGACAGACGCTGCCCTCAGTGTGTCCCGGAGTATGCAGGACGTTCGCTTTCAGCCCTCCCGCCTCCACGCTCTGATGATCCGCCAGGCCCGAGTCGATCTCGACCACGCCCGGCGACTCCATTCCGATCCAGGCGGCTTGCATGTCGAGCATCTTCAAGAGCGCGCAGTCATTCTCGTTGAGCAGGATGGGCGCTCCGGTTAGTTGGCGCAGTTTCATCGCCCCGCCGACGTGATCGATGTGGGCGTGCGTGATCACGATCTGCTGCACCTTCAAGCCGTGCTTGTGGATGACGGCGACGACGTCAGCGATATCATCGCCGGGGTCGATGACCATCGCTTCATGCGTGGTCTCGTCTCCGATGATGGAGCAGTTGCACTGTAGTGGACCAACCGGAAGGATCACGTGGATCATAGATTGAAAGTCAAAAGTCAGAAGTCAAATTGCAGAAGTGAGTACGAACCCAGCCTCGAATGGCCGGGCTTGCGAACCCACTCCATCAATTCTACTTCTGACCTCTGCCCTTCTACGATGCGATCGGCGCGGTTCGGTTTTGATCTGCCCGGAAACGGAGGAGCGCGGCTATGCTACCGGCGTTATCCAGTTCCGAGTGGCCTTTCAGGTAAAAGAGCTCAATGTCGCGACGGATCGCCAAGGGGATGATTGCGTCGCAGACGTCGTCCAGCGGCCGGGTCGAGCGCCCGCAAGCTACGCAGGCTGAGACCAGGTGAGCATCGAGGTGCCCGCAGTATTTGCATTCCACGGCTTTCGCCGAGTAGTTTTCTGTGAGAAAGAGTGCCTGAACCTCTCCGGTTTCGAGCGCCCGTAGCACGCGGCGAAGGCCGGTCACGCCACGTCCATTGGCCTTGGCAAAGCTGATGGCTTCTTCGGCCTTGGCGCGTCCCCGGTCGGCAATCCATTTGTGGAGGATCTCGTCGGCACGGTTTCGGATCTCATCGTCGCTGACGCTCGCAACATCCGCGGAGAAGCGTCCAATCACGCGCTGCTTGACGTAAGGATGAAGGTTAGACTCGATCTCTCTCCAATTGGCGTCCTGGCATCCGATGATAAGTCGCTCCCACTGGCCCTTCTCTAGGTCGAGGCGCAGACGTTCGCCTACGCCCTTGAAGTGCTGCAGGGCCTCATCGGCGATGCGGCGCTCGGCATGGCCGGCTTCGTAGCCTTTGAATCCATAACTGGCAGCATTGCGCGAAAGCATGCGCACCAGGGCGCCATGCTCGCGCAGCTCATTCAATCGCAAGTCAAAGAAACGGGCGCGTTGCCGGTCGACCATGGCAACACAAAGCGTGGGCTGCGCTCCCAGTAGCTCGGCCAAGGGCTTCAGCTGAAGGCGCGACTGCAGATACACGCGCGTCTTCCCGAGCTGTGGAGGCAGGTCGAATTCCTTCCACAGTTTGTGGGCCGAACAGGCAAAGATCGCCCGGCCGCGCGCCTGTCCACGGAGCCGGCTTGCAACCTCCATCAGGCGGTCGAGATCGGCGTGCAGCCACCCGTTTTTCCCCTTCCCCTCAGCCTCCTTCAGTGCCTGCCTGACCACATCTTTGGCCAGAATGGCTTCATGGCGATGCGACCGGTCCTGGGGAGGATCGGGCTGAAAGTAAAAGCTCACGGCATAGATGCCCTTGGTTTCGTCCGTCTGGAAAGCAGCCAACTCACGGATCTCATTCCGAGTAATCATCCGGTTCTCCTGGGTATGGATTCAGGTTCGAGTTCTGGCAGCGAGTTCTTTGGGGAAATCGTGGGCGATAAAAGGCGCGCTGCGCACCCGTTCGCGAGCCCGATCTACGGACTCTCGCACGGCCTCCGGGTGCCGGCCTGTGATAGCGGCAATTTCGGGCAGGGAGAAGCCCTCAATGCCATAGAGAAGGAAGGCCTCGCGGTCGGCGCGGTCAGCACCGCGCAGCGCGGCCTGGATCAGGGCGATCATTTCGTCGGAATAAGCAGCTTGTTCGGGCGTGGTCAGGCGGCGATCGGCAATGACACTTTCCTTCGTCCAACCTTCGTCTGGTTGGTGAAACTGAAGGGCGGGCTCATCCGAGGCCTCGACGTTCTGGCGTCGGCGGCTGTCTTCGAGGCGGACCGACGATTCCGGATCGTTCAGCGGATTACTCATCTCGTCCATGACCTGCATAGCTAATCGATACAACCACGGCTCCAGCGCAAGTTTCTCAGGCCGGTCCCCGTCACTCAACGCTTGGGCAATGACTTCATCGACCACTTCCTCCGTCGTAAGGCCATCCTCAGGAATGTCCTGGGCAGCCCGCCGGAAGTAAAGCTCACGATCGATAAAGCGTTCCAGCCGGGACAGGTTGGCATTTACGTAGGAGTGAATGTCGTCGGCCGATATGGTAGGAGGAAGTACCGCAGCGACTGTCTTCTCAAATGGAACGCCGGGCTCGGGGGATTCCTGGGCGACGCCCCGCCAGCGGCGCCACTTGTGGCTAGAGCGCAGAAGCTCTTTATGCCGGTTGATCTGCTGCACAAGGTCGTCGAAGGCGGTTTTCACGGCCGCCGTGGGGTTGGCGGCGCTTTTCTGGGCAGCCAACTGTCCGGAAGGCAAGCGCAAGTTGAGCGCAACCTGGATGCCCACACGAGAGGAGACCTGTTCCAAAATGGCTTTCAGGTGTACCAGTTCCGGACGAAAAACCTGCAGGCGTCTCCGCAGCTTCTCGATCTGGTGGCTGATTTCTTTTTCGATGTCGGGGGATTTCGGGACCTTGTAACTGACATGAACGTTCATGAGAGCCTCGAAAGCGGGAAGAGACCCCGTGAAGCTTCGGTCCAACAACTGCATTGTACACCCGCTTGGGGCGGCCTGAATCTACCCCCTCTCCACTACCCTACTTGTAGTAGTCGGACTCCTGGGTCACTCCAGGTGGAAGAGTCGGGAATGGTGGAAACTCCTGGGACGCGCCCTTGAACAACGCAATCGTTTTTTCTGAGCGTTTGGTCCCGTCGTGGACGGCGATCTTATGCGGGGACGTTGGGGAATATCCGTCCCACAGTGACACGCCGGCATACGCGCCGTCGTTCCGCAGGATGTAGTAGGTCATATCCATGAACTTCAGCTTGTTCATGTCGTTGTTGTAGTTGCGAACGATGCGCTTGAGAGCGTCAAGGCCGGCTTCCTGGGGAGACATGCCACGACGCATGTTCTCGACGATTGTGTGGGCTCCTGCCACCTTGATGTTCTCTTCCCCGCTGCCCGTGGCCCCGGCAGAACCGACGTCCTGATCCGTGTAGCAGCCGGCGCCAATGATAGGAGAATCGCCGCAGCGTCCGGGAAGCTTGAAAGCCAACCCACTGGTGGTTGTCACGCCGGAGATTTCACCCTTTTCGTTCAGGGCCGAGCAGTGAATCGTGCCGGTCGGCGGAAACAAGACGCGATGCACAGCCGCCATGCGGAATTCCGGCTCAATGCCCAATGCGGCCGCTTTCTTCTCCAGGCGGCGCACTCGCTCTTCCCAGACCTCCGAATGTGGCGAAGTGTCCGGCGCCTTCCAATCTGGCGACGCGAGGCCCGGGCCCCACCAATCGTCCGTGGAGTGATATTCCTTCCACAGCTGCCAGGTCCGTCGTGAACGTTCGGTCAGCAGGTTCTCGCGCGGAAACCCCATGGCGACGGCAAACCGCTCGGCGCCTTCCCCGACCAGCATCACATGGCCAGTGTGCTCCATGACCGCCTTGGCAACCATCGACACGTTCTTGATGTTGCGTACTCCGCCGACCGATCCCGCGCGACGCGTGGGTCCATGCATACAACAGGCATCGAGTTCCACTACGCCTTCTTCATTGGGCAGCCCACCCAGGCCAACGCTGTCTTCAAAAGGATCGTTCTCAGTGCCGATGACAACGCGGATTGCGGCGTCCAGCGTGTCCCCGCCGTTCTTCAGGACAATGAAGGCATCGTCGAGATAAGGGAATCCGTTCTTGGCGCTGATAATGATCGGGCGTTTGGCGCTTCCCGCCGCCTGGGCACGGCCGCTGGATTTCTCTTGTGCATTCAGCCCGGCTGCCAGAGAAGCCGCGGCCGCAGACCCCAGAAATCCTCGACGTGTGATGGACATTCTTTTCCTCCGGATAAAAACGGCGACAGGATAGCACGAGGAGCTCAGCGCAAAACCTGCGCCCGAACGACGAAGCTGCTATTCCCGAATTACTTGCAGGAGTCGCGCGACTCCTGCCCGGAATGGATCGGGAGCCGTGATGAGACTCAAGACGAGGTGGCCTTCGCCGGGAAAATCGTAGAAATGACCTGGGTGGACGATCACGGCCATCTTGCGCACAAGGTCAATGACAAGATCTTCATCTTTCTGCGTGACGGGAACCCGCAGGATCGCGTACCAGCCGCCCTCTGTATTCAACCGCGTACAAGAGCGAGCTGTGGCCAGCTGATGATCAAGTTCGCCCAGATTCACTCGAAGCCGGTCGAGCAGAACCGGTTGAATCTGCTTTCGCTGCTCCAACAACACAAGGGCGGCGTGCTGCACGGGGGCATTCAGAGAGAGGTACGTATCGGAGATAACTTCCAGGCGTGCCCTGGCGTGCGCCGCAAGCTCTTTGGGACCAGTTATCGCGATCCAGGCGAGCTTCATCTGGGGCAGAGCGGAAATCTTGGAGATGCCGCTGAGTGTGAAGGTCAGTACTTCGTGATTTGCTACAAAGCTGGGGCGAGGCGCACCGTCGTGCGTGTAGTCGAGAAAAACTTCGTCCACAAGCAAAGCGAGGTCGTAGTCACGGCAGAAGGCGTTGAGCGCCACCGTCTCCACGGTAGATGCATAGGAACCGGTCGGATTGTTAGGGTGAACGACAATCACAGCGCGCGATTCGGGGGTCGCCGCTTTGTAAAGGGAATCGAAGTCGATCTGCCAGCCATGGTCGTAGATCAGCGGATATGCCACCAGCTTCACATCGCAGAGATCGGCCAGGAACTCGAAGAGCGGGTAGCTCGGCTTGGGTACGAGTACCTCGTCTCCTGGATTACAGAGCAACCGGAAAATGTGGGAGTAGCCTTCGCTCGTGCTCGTTGTGAGCGTGAGGTGCTCCGGATCCAGGTCGAACACGTCGTGGGACTCGCGATAGTACCGGCACACCGCCTTCCTCGCGTCCAGCAGGCCACGCGGTTGCGGGTCGTACCGCATTGCCGCCGGGTTCGCCAATGCCGCAAGAACAGTCTCAACGTCCGGGAGGATG
Source organism: Terriglobales bacterium (assembly GCA_035519435.1). Classification (GTDB taxonomy): domain Bacteria; phylum Acidobacteriota; class Terriglobia; order Terriglobales; family Acidobacteriaceae; genus Acidiflorens. The sequence goes on along the minus strand of DATIWL010000104.1, from coordinate 58,796 downwards.
CCTGCCTCAGTTGGGTTGGAAATCGTGAGGTCGAGAATCTGCTGATGCGATGCTCGCACCTCAGACACGGCGCGGGTAAACGCATTGGGGTGAAGAGGCCAATTGGTGCGTTGGGAGAACATGCTCGGGGAAGATTAAAGAAACCCAATCATAACCTGATCGGGCCGCACAAATCCTGCAAGCCCGGTGGTTCACTTGCAGGTTCCGATTTGAGCAGAGACAGTCAAGCCGGCGGCTAAATCGCCGATCATTTAGGAGTGTCGCACCGGGCTCAGGGCGAAACGGGCAATCCGGCGGCTTCTACTGTGCCGCGATCGAACACTGGACCGCCGCACTCGACATCACCCAGACTCATGATGCAACCACCGGCGGAGCGGATTCGCGGCCGACTTGCGGCTACTCCGTTTCGCTTCTTCATTACCCTTCTTTTAACTGTATTTTCGTCTGAGGCGGCACTGACAATATCTGAGCAGAAATGGTTTCCATCGAATGGCAATCCGCTGGGCGACGCCATGTTCGACGCGACCATGCTGACTTTGCTCATCGGCCCGGTCGTATGGTTCCTGCTCATTTATCCATTGCGCACTCACGCACACGAACTGGTGATTCTCAATGACCAACTGAACGGTGAAATCGCCACCCGTGCGGCGCTCGAACAGCGGCTGCGACACCAGGCATTACATGACCCCCTGACCGACTTGCCGAATCGCGCCCTTTTCGTGAAGCACATTGAACGGGCGCTGCAGCGAAAGAAGCACAGGCCGCACTATATGTTCGCCGTATTGTTCATCGACCTCGACCGATTCAAGGCAGTGAACGACGGCCTCGGCCACGGAGTAGGCGACCAACTTCTGATCGAAGTGGCACGACGGCTCGAATCGGTGGTGCGTCCCGGCGATATCGTGGCGCGGCTCGGCGGCGATGAGTTCGTCATTTTGCTGGACGATGTCGAGGAAACTGGCCATGCCGCTAAGGTAGCGCGTCGGATTCTCGATCAGCTGTCAGGACCGCTTTCCTTGCCGCGAGAATACTCTGTCGAGGGGCCATATCAGGTGCACACATCTGCGAGCATCGGAATCACCAGCGCAGATGTCGGCTACGAACTGGCGGAGCAGGTTCTTCGCGACGCGGACATCGCCATGTACCGCGCAAAAGCACACGGACCCAACCATTTCGAAGTATTCGACCCAGCCATGCACAAACGGGCTGTCGAACTCCTGTGGGTTGAGAATGCCCTGCGTGAGGCGATGGAGAGTTTGACAACAGCGGCTCCCCAGTTCTCACTCCATTATCAGCCGATCGTATCGTTGGCGAGCGGTCGACTGACGGGGTTCGAAGCGCTGCTGCGTTGGAGACATCCGGAGCGGGGCTTGGTCCCGCCCAGTGAGTTCATCCCTGTCGCGGAACAGACAGGACTGATGTTGTCGATCGGCCGCTGGGTCCTCGGCGAAGCATGCCGGCAGACGGGGGAATGGCTCAACCAATCCGCCGAGTTCCCTGTGGATCAGGCCTTTACGGTCAATGTGAATCTGTCTGGCGTGCAATTGATGCAACCGGATTTTGCCCTGCAGGTCGAAGCGGCTCTGGCGGCCGCCGATGTTCCCGCCCGGCATCTAAAGCTCGAGATTACAGAGAGCGTTGTCATGCTGAACCTCCAAAGCACGGCAAAACTCCTACAGAGGCTGCGGACGCTCGGAGTGGGGCTTGCCATCGATGATTTCGGGACGGGCTATTCGTCGCTGAGCTATCTGCACAGCCTGCCGTTCAATGATCTGAAGATTGATCGGTCGTTCGTAGGCCGGCTTTCCTTCGACGACGATAGTAGCGAGATTGTAGGGACGATCGCCAAGCTCGCCCACAGCCTTGGACTAAATGTTGTTGCGGAAGGCGTTGAGGTTGTGGAACAACGTGAGCTCTTGCGCAAGCTAGGGTGCGAATCCTATCAGGGATATCTCTTCTCTCGTCCGTTGGCCAGCCAGGAAGCGCGGGAGTTGCTGCGCCATGCAACGTGCAACTTCAGCAGAACATTCCACGCCGTCACCGGTGAGTAGCATCGGTGTTCTACCCCGAGGGCGGTCTTGAAAATCCCTTCTATTTCCCAAAAGCTTCCTTGTTCACGACGTAGGGCATCTTCGTAATGTCGCCGCCGTAGTTCCCTTCCAGCACATCGATGAGTCCTTGAACGCAGCGGCCTGCCATTCCTTTGTTGGGATCCGTGGATAACCGCGTGATCCGGGCAGCACTCGCAAAATGGGGCAAAAGGCGGCAACGATCAGCAATTGCCGGATCACGCAGTGGCGATGTCGCCGACAACGGTTCTTTCTCGTAAACATCGAGTGCCGCTCCGGCAATCCGGTTCTCTCTGAGGGCGCATGCCAGAGCTGTTTCGTCAACGACCGGGCCGCGCGACGTATTCATGAGCATCGCCGTCGGCTTCATCATGCGAAGCGTCGTTTCGTTGATCAGATGGTATGTCGGGGTTTTGCTCTCGCCTTCCCGCAGCAACGGGACGTGCAAGCTGACGAAATCCGCTCCGCTGAGCGCATCCTCGAGCGTGGTGTACCGAATCCAGGGTGCTTCGGAAGAAATCCCTCGCTGCCGGCGAAGATCGTAGACATCCTGAATGGCCTTGATATAGTCGTGATTTTCGTACGCCGGATCGAAGCACAGCATGTTCATGTCGAACCCGGCACACTTCTTGATCATGGCGAGTCCGATCCGTCCAGTTCCGATAATAGCGATGGTCTTCCCGGTAACTTCGTCTCCCAGGAACGGAAGATATGGGTGCCAGTAACCCCAGCGGCTCTCGCGCGTCAGGTGTTCGGCAGGCCACATCTTTCGTGCCAGAGTGCCCATCAAAAAGAACGCAAACTCGGCCGTGGCTTCCGTCAGGACGTCGGCAGTGTTGGTAAAAGGGATTTTGTGCCGGTTTGCGTCGGCACGGCTGATGTTGTCGAAGCCCACCGCATACTGCGCGACCACTTTCAGTGTCCTGCTGCCGGCAGCGAATACTTCGGCGTCGATTGGATCCTGCAGCGTAGTGATCAGCCCGTCGATTCCCGATCTCACCTTCTCGAGAATGAGCGTCTTCGGAGGTGGCTCAGGCTGAGGATAGACTTCGACGTCATATCCCCGATTGCGCAACAGGTTGATAGCGTCCCCAATGTCACAGGTGGCAAAAACGCGGAATCGCTGGCTCATGCAGTTGTCTTGAAGGGTCTGGTTGGCGGTTTCGGTCTCGCAGCCGAAAGATCCCCATCAACATTCACGTGAAAGACCTGAAACCCCGAAAGACCAGAAGTTGGCTTGCATCAGTGTATCGCAGGCCAGCATCGGATGAGGTGAAGTACGGTGAGGAAAGTGGAAACTAGTTATCCCGGCGCTCCGCATCCGTCTGCGGGGTTGCTGCCGCGGCGATGGTCTGCGCATGGTGGCGAACGTCGGCACCCAAGACCCAGAAAATGACGTCCTCGGAAATGTTCGTGGCATGGTCGGCAACGCGCTCGAGATTGCGTGCAACCAGTAGCGCATCCAGCGCCTGCTGAGTCACTTCCGGCTGTTCGTTCATCTTTCGCACAAGCATAATGAAGGCTTCGTCCCGCATCCGGTCGACGACATGATCCATCTCCAGGACCGCCTGCGCCAGTTCAGCCTTGCCTTCGACAAACGACTCCAGGGCCCTCCGAACCATGGTACCCACCGCAGTTGCCATGCGCGGAATGTCCACTGGCAGGTCGGTGGAAGGCAACTCGATCAGGTCCATGACCCGCTCAGCAATGTTGACCGCCTGGTCCCCGACCCGTTCCAGGTCGGAATTGATTTTGGTAACCGCCAAGATGAAACGCAGGTCGACAGCCGCAGGCTGCTGTGTAGCAAGAATATCGAAGGCGAGCTCGTCGATCTCCCGCTCCGCCGCGTTGATGAGGCTCTCGTTTTCCAGAACTTGGCGGCAGCGGGCCAAATCTCGCTCCGAGTACGCCTGGCAGGCACGGTCCACGGCCAGCTCTGCCAAACCACCCATGCGGAGCAACTTCTCCCGCAGTTCATCCATCTCCTGTTGAAAACGGGTGCGTGTCATCCAAACCTGCCTGTCACATAGTCTTCCGTCCGCTTATCGGACGGCTTGGTGAAGATCTTCTCAGTCTTGTCGAATTCGATGAGCTTACCAAGAAGGAAGAAGCCGGTGAACTCAGCCACACGGGCCGCCTGCTGCATATTATGCGTCACGATCACAATCGTGTACTGTTCTTTCAGTTGAAAAATGAGTTCCTCGATCTTGCCTGTCGAGATCGGATCCAATGCTGAGCAGGGCTCGTCCATCAGCAGAACTTCCGGCTGAACCGCCAGGGCACGGGCAATACAGAGACGCTGCTGCTGTCCGCCTGAAAGACTGGCGCCTGATTTTTTGTGCAGATGGTCTTTCACTTCGCCCCATAATGCGGCGCCGTTCAGCGACCGTTCCACGATCTCGTCCAGTTTCTTTCTGTGGCGGAAGCCATTCAACTTAAGTCCGGAGGCGACGTTGTCGTATATCGACATCGTAGGAAACGGATTCGGCTTCTGAAAGACCATACCTACGCGTCGGCGAAGTTGTGTGGCGGAAGTCCCGTTGTAGACGTCGAATTCTCCGATCTGGACTCTGCCCTCCACTCGCGCATCGGGAATCGTCTCGTGCATGCGGTTCAGGCACCGGATGAACGTCGACTTCCCGCAGCCAGACGGCCCAATCAACGCCGTAGCATGGTTGGCCTGGACCACGATGTTTATGTCGAACAAAGATTGGTTCTTGCCGTAGAAGGCATTCAGGTGCTCGACGTTGATTCCGACGCCCATAGGTTACGAAGCTCCTGCCAAAGTTCCGCGGCGGACAGCGATCCGCACCGCGGAGACGGCCCCCACAATCAGAATGATCAAGACCAACGCGCCCGCCCAAGCCTGGCGATGCCACTCGTCGAACGGTGAGATCGCGTACGTGAAGATCTGGAGGGAAAGGGCGGCAGTCGGCTGCTCCAGCTTCCAGTTCCAGAATTGATTGCCGAAGGCCGTAAACAGCAACGGCGCGGTTTCTCCCGCCACGCGCGCAAACGCCAGCATGACTCCCGTGATCACGCCGGAGGTGGCGGTTCGCAATGTAATGGAAAGCGTTGTCCGCCAGCGCGATACCCCCAGTCCATACGCCGCTTCTCGAATGGCCTGCGGTACGAGCAACAACATCTGTTCGGTCGTGCGAGCGATGGTGGGGACCATCATGATGGCCAGAGCCACGCCGCCCGCCAGTGCCGAAAAGTGGCCCTGACGGAGAACGACCAAACCGTACGCCACAATGCCAATGACGATCGAGGGCACTCCATTCAACACATCGGAAACGAAACGCACGATGTCGCCGTATCGGTTTCGGCCATACTCAGAAAGATAGATACCTGCACCGATGCCCAGCGGAACGCCGAGCAAGCTCCCGATCGCCAGGATCACCATCGACCCCACGATCGCATTCGCCATGCCGCCGCCCGGCTCGCCAACTGGTTTCGGCGTTTGCGTGAGAAAGTCCCAATTGATGGAACCGATGCCCTTGTACACCAGGTACGAGAAGATCGCCACCAGCGGCAACAGAACCAAAATGACGGTCAACACAGACAATCCCGTCATCACGTGATCGGTTACTCGCCGCCGCAGGCTAATCGGTGGGATCACGACCGCTGTCGAATTGAAGTTCGCGTCAGGCAATGCTTTTCGCCGGTTGGCCTCGCGTTACGCTCCATACCATCAGCCGGGCGAGTGCATTCACTGCGATGGTGACTAGGAATAACGCCAGACCGATTTCAATCAGCGCGGAAAGATAAACATCTCCCGTCGCCTCGCTGAACTCATTGGCGAGGACGCTCGCCATCGTGTATCCAGGGGCAAACAGCGACTTGGCGATCTCCGGCCGGTTCCCGATGACCATCGTGACCGCCATCGTCTCCCCCAGCGCCCGTCCCAGCCCGAGAATCACTGCTCCCACAATGCCCGCACGCGCGTTGCGGAGTACGCCCATGCGGATCATCTCCCAGCGTGTTGCACCGAGCGCCAACACGCCTTCCCGCTGGTGCTGCGGCACGACTGTGAGGACTTCACGAGTGATCGACGAAATGATCGGAATGATCATGATCGCCAGAATCACGCCAGCGGCCAGCATTCCGATTCCGTAGGGCGGACCTGAGAAGAGGCCCGTCCAGCCAAGTGTCGCCCCGAGAACTGGTTGCACGTAATTTCGCAACAGTGGCACCAAGATGAAAATCGCCCACAAGCCATAGATGACGCTCGGAATGGCCGCCAGCAATTCCGTTGTGAATGACAGTATGCCTCGCAGCGATACCGGGCACATTTCCGTGATGAACACGGCCACGCCCACCGACAACGGGACTGCAATGATCAGCGCCAGAATTGACGAAACTACGGTGCCGTAGATAAATGGCAGCGCCCCAAACTGGTCTTCGACAGGGTTCCAGTCGCTCTGCACAAAGAACTTCCAACCGAACACGTGCCAGGACAGCGATGAACGAGCGACGAGTTCGTAGACGATCAAACCAAGCAGCGTGACCACCGCAAGGCCGCACAGCCGCATGGCCCAACCGAAAATCAGATCGGGTAACTCGTTCACTTTCCCTTGCAGGAGAGGCGCTGACTTGGTTTCCACTCTGAGGTCGGCCTTCGAGACCCTGTCGGGGTCTGGTGCATTAAAGCTAGGCCGAGGCAGGGCTTGATGGGACATTCGCGGTTAGGCTAACAGGGCGTTGTTAAAGGACGGTTAAAAGCTGGCGGTTCCTGACCCGTTGGCACTTAGGACTGTGCCCGGCCACCGGGCACTGACGCTGTCGCCAGCCCACACCCGATGGACAGAGTGTCCTTGTTCGATGCGATCAGTTCACCGCTCCATGCAATCACAAAACCGGCGGCAAACACCGCTTGCGACTATCCAGTTGCATCCCACACTGCCATTGTGAGAAGAGTGGGTGGTCCACCTTTATGCCTACGTTCGCTGCAGTTGATATCGGTTCCAATTCGGTACGACTGAAGATCGCGCGGCTCCAGGGCCGCCGGTTGCAGGAGATCCACGAAGACCGCGAGGTCACACGCCTTGGGGAGGGGGTCTTCTCCGGCGGCATGCTTTCGCCGGAGGCCATGTCGGAAACCGTGCGAGTGCTGCGCAGGTTCCACCGAGCAACGCAGGAATGCGGGATAGATTCCGTTCGTGTTGTGGCGACGGCGGCTTTGCGCGACGCCCGCAACTCGCGGGCTTTCCTCGAGTGGGTTCGCTCCACGACCGGTTGGAATGTCGAAATTATTTCCGGGCTTGAGGAGGCACGGCTGATTCACCTGGGCATCGTCTCGTATGGCCGGCTGAGCGCCGATACCGTCCTGCTGGTGGATTTGGGCGGCGGCAGTTGTGAACTCACGTTGTCGCGCAAGGGTCAGATTCGAGAAACGGTCAGCCTGCCTCTGGGCGCTGTCCGGCTGACCAACGAGTTCCTGCAACACGATCCCCCGCGCAAGGGCGAACTGGAACGCCTGCGTGGTTTTGTGGCTCGTGAAATGAATCGCATTCAGGGGCGGATTCGGTCGGCGCGCGTGCACGCGGTCATCGCCACGTCAGGCACCGCGGCTGCGCTAGCAGGAGTAGCGGCTCATTTGGCTCGGCTTCGCCGACAACCGCACGGCGCCAAAGTCACGCGCGAAATGATGCGCCGCATCGTCAAACAGATCGCCCGCCTGCCCCTTGAACAGCGCCGCAGGATTCCTGGAATCGGCCCCCGTCGCGCCGAGATCATCTGCGCCGGCGCTGTCGTGTATGCCGAACTCCTGGAACGTTGTCACCTGACCGGGTTTCGCTATTCCGCGCTGGGTCTGCGCGATGGCATCCTGGCGCAAATGGCAGCCGAGTACGACCGCAGCACCCGCTCCGGCAAGGCCATCGAATCGGAGCGCTGGGAATCGATCAAACGCGCCGTCGAGCACTATCATGTGGACCTCGAACATGCACGGCAAGTGCGGGACTCGGCGCTGTATCTATTCTCCGCACTCAAGTCCGTTCACCAACTGCCGTCCGAATACCGCGAGTGGCTCTCGGCGGCTGCGATGTTGTATGAAGTTGGAGACTACGTGAACCGCAACGGGCGCCACCGCCATACCTACTACATCATTTCCAACTCCGACATTCTCGGCTACACGCCGCAGCAGCGCCGCATCATTGCTGCGATCGCACGTTATCTGGGCAAATCGCGCCCCGCGACGGATGAACGCCCGATGGAAGTGCTCACGCCAGACGAAAGAGGTCATGTTGCCAAGGCGTCAGTTCTCCTCCGGCTGGCGCGGGCGATCAATCTGGGAAGAACTCAATCGGTGGCGCGCATCTCTCTTTCAGTGCGCCGCGGCACGGTCATGCTGAAGCTGGTTCGGCGGCGCCGCGCGAGCGTCGACTTGGAACTTTGGGCGATCGAGAAGGACCGCGCCTATTTTCGGGAGCTCTTCGGACGGGTGCTTTCTGCCGCCGCGGCATGAATGGTGCGCAGGATGCGCGGGGTTATGCACCAGCTCAACGAGCCGCCGTTTCTATCGGTTTCCACCTTCGCCACGGCACCTTTCTTGAGTTCCACCGTCGCCTCGCTCCCGCTGTCGCTGATGACTCGTCCCAGGAACTCGCGCAAATTCGGATTGTGGCCCACCAGCAGCAAGGCATCCTGCCGCGTGTATTTCCCAAGCATCTTCTGGAAATCAGAGTAGTTGGCCTCCGGGCGGAGTGCCCCTTCCAGAACCAGCTTCCCTTCGTGTCCCATTTCGTTTGCCACCAAGGCAGCCGTCTGCGTCGCGCGCTTCAGCGGGCTGGAGATTACAACGTCAACCTGGACACCGAGCGCCGCCAACCCACGTCCAACGTAACCGCATTGCTCAATGCCATCCTTGTCCAGGCCTCGTTTTTCGTCCTTTTTAGAGTTGCTCAGACGCTGTCCGGCGCTGGCGTGTCGGAGGAAGTAAATGAACATGTCCGGGGTCTACTCCTTTCCCGTCAGGATTCGCGTCGAACGACGCGTGCGCGGAGTTGGAATTGAATCGGGCGTCTCTTTGCCTTCGGCCAAGGCGATCAGGAACTCCTGCGCGTTGAACGCTGCGCGGCCCGTGGGCGGCTTCCGGCTGCGGCCGCGAGCCGACTGCCAGGGACGCAAGTATTGACCGTCTTTGTGCAGGAATCTGGACTTGGCATTATCGGCCAGATAAGCGGCCAGAATCTCGTGAACCACGCGGTCGCGCAATAAGGGATTCTTCAACGGAAAGAGAACTTCGACGCGCTCGTGCAAATTCCGTGGCATCCAGTCCGCACTTCCCAGATACACCTCCGGCTCTCCGCCGTTTTCGAAGCAGTAGATACGGCTGTGTTCCAGGAATCGGCCCACAATGCTGCGCACGCGGATGTGGTCGCTGATACCCCGCACTCCTGGGCGCAACGAGCAAATACCCCGCACGACGAGATCAATCTCTACGCCGGCCTGCGAGGCTCGATAGAGTGTTTGCACGACATTCTTGTCGAGCAGCGAATTCATCTTTGCGACAATGCGCGCGGGACGCCCGGCGCGAGCGTGCTCTGCTTCGCGTTCGATCAAGGCCGCGCACTTCTCCGCCAGGTCAAGAGGCGCCACCAGGAGCGACCCGTAGTTCGGATGTTCTGCGTACGCCGTGAGAAAGCTGAACACATCGTGGACCGCGCTGGTAATTTCCGGATCGGCCGTCATCAGGCTGAGATCGGTGTAGATTCGGGCGGTCGTGGCGTTGTAGTTCCCTGTGCCGAGGTGCGCATAGCGACGGGTCACGCCATCCGGGTCACGCCGCACGAGTAACGAAAGCTTGCAGTGTGTCTTCAGGCCGACTAGTCCGTGAAAAACCTGTACACCAGCGTCTTCCAGTTCGCGAGCCCAGCGGATGTTGGAATCCTCGTCAAACCGCGCCTTCAGCTCAACCACGGCCGTGACTTCCTTGTGTGCCGCCGCCGAGATGAGGGAGGGAACGACCAGTGACCGTTCGCTGGTACGGTACAACGTCTGTTTGATCGAAAGCACGCGGTCGTCTTCAGCCGCCGATTTGATGAACGAAATCACCGCATCGTAGGAATCGTAGGGATGATGGAGCAGGATGTCGTGCCGCCGCAGCTCTTCGAACAGGTCCTTCGACTTGGCAGTGAGGCGCAGCTCACGCGGCACAAACGCGCGGAATTTCAGCTCGGGACGGTCCGCCTGATCGTAAATGTTGAACAGGCGCGAGAGATTCACCGGACCGTTGACCGGAAACACCTGCCAGCGATCGAGCTCGAACACGGTGCGCAGACGCTCGATGATTTCCGGATCGGCGTCGGATTCGATTTCCATCCGCACCGCGTCGCCTTTGCGGCGGTTATGCAGCTCGGCTCGAACCGACTCCAGCAGGTTGCGCGACTCCTCTTCCTGTAGGTACAGGTTACTGTTCCGGGTGACGCGAAACGCCGACGACGACACGATGTCGTAGCCGTGATACATGCGTGCCGCGTGGTAGGTCACCAGGTCGGCGAGAAAGATGAAGTCGATGGTTCCCTGGCTGGGCAACCGCACCAGGCGTGGCAACGCGCGCGGCACGGTGACCACGCCGGTGTACGTCAGGGATGACCGACGGCGTCGGCGCAACAGCAACGCCACGCACAACGCCTTATTGATCACGCGCGGGAAGGGATGCGCTGGGTCTACCGTGACCGGAGTGAGGAGAGGATCGAGTTCCCTCTCGCAGTATTCGTCGACGTAGGAGCGGACCTCATCATCCAGTTCGTCCACCGTAAGAACGCGAATGCCGCGCTCCGCCATTTCCGGCCGAAGATGGGCATTCCAGCACGCGTATTGCTCTTCGACGAAGTCATGTGTCGCGGTATTGATCAGCTCACGTTCCTCAACCATGGTCAGTCCGTCGGGAGTCGTGGCATTGTAGCCATCTTCGAGCTGCTGGAGCAGCCCGCCGACGCGTACTTCGAAGAATTCGTCGAGGTTGCTGGCGGTAATCGCGAGAAATTTCACCCGCTCCAACAACGGGTTGGAAGGATCTGCAGCCTCTTCCAGCACGCGCCAGTTGAACTTCAACCAAGATTCTTCGCGGTTGATGAACCCCTTCGGACTGTCGAGCTTGGGGCGAACCATAGGACGCTTGTGGGAAATTCTATTCTGATGCTTCCACCGGAGCATTGCGGCGCTTCAGGATTACAAAGCGCATCTCTGTCCCGTTGGGACGCTTCAAATACAGACTATGCCCTTGGATCCGGCCTTGGACCTTGACCCCCGGCTTCCAGAACACGGGCAGCATTTCAAACGCGCTTTCTGAATCATGCTGCGCTTCCAACAGTTTCGCGCCGGCCCGCACGACCACGTCGAAATAGGGATCTTGCTGGTAGATCGGAGTGTCGTTGACCCATGCGACAACCCGGTCCCGCAGTTTCGTTTCCGCGCGCACGATCGTCATGGGCTGCTCCCCACTTTCGACCGCCTGCGCGCAGGCACCCAGGACCAGCAGAAACAGCGTTACCAGCCACGTCCGCCGCATTCCAAGACCATTAGTATAACAAGCAGAAATGGGCGCCGGCGTATCACCGGCGCCCTTGTGTAACCCACTTTCCACACAATATCTTACAAGCCATCCTAGAACGTGTAGATCAGGTCGAATTGCAGTCGATTGAGCCACGGCTCACTCTGCCCTGAACCGGGGACCAATACGCCCACTCCTGGTGTCGTACTCACTTTCATGTTCGTGGCCAACGCGGCATTCTGCAGGAACGGATCGAGAGTCCGGCCATGCCACCAGGTAAAGGCTGCCGTGGTGTTTGCGCGGAGCCGCCACAGAGCATAGATACGATGCTGGATGATGTTCGACGGCGCCCGCTGATCGCTTTCGTTGAAGGAAGCGATCGTTGCATCCTGCTCGTGCCGCAGGAAGGCGTAACCGACCTGGATGTCACCCTTGCCTTTCTGCTGACCGATGCTGATGTCAGTGTAGTAAACATGGGATTGCTTGCCCAGATCGGTTCGCACCGCCGATTCCGGATCCGCCACAGCACCCGTCACGGTGTAGTCGAACGGATGGTCGGCGGCATTGAGATTGTTCTCATACTCCGCCAACAGGTTGATTGGCAGCCGCGACCATTTCGTCTTGAACTGGTTGTTGAAGATCAGATCGGCGTAGAGGAAGCCCGACAGGAAGTGCAGGTTGTTGTTGGCGTCGAGATAGGTCGAGTTGGTCATCCCGTTCGCGGCAAAAGCGCAATTGGGAACATTGAGTTTGGTCGAAGTCTGTGCGCTCTTCGGTGTCGAGCAACCTGGGCCCTCTCCCGGCACCGGAAGACCATTGATCGTGGTCGGCGTTCCATCGATCGTAAAGATGCCGCCGGTCGTGGTGGCGCCGACTGCGAACGCGCTGGCGTTGAGAATGGCATCCGGATAGCGCCAGTTCATCACCAGGAACGAAGGCGTCATCGTCCACCACTTGGTCAGCTGCAGCTTGCCGCCGACCTGCCCGCCCACGGCGAACGAGTCATGACCGTGATACAGTCCGCCGGTGCCGCTGGCTTCGTTGTAGAACAACTGCATGAAGTTCAGGTTGAAATTCTTCACGACCGGAACCTTGTTGAGGTCCCACGAGAATCTCTCACTGAATCCTTCGGGATTGGTGTCGGGATCGCCGGTGATCTGCGTGCGCTGCCATTGGTAGGCGAACTTACCGCCCGTTATCGAGAGCCACTTGTGCGCAACCGGGTTGTAGGTGATGTACCCCTTGTCGAGGCCGATGGTCTTGCGATCGAAGAAGTTCGTGAACGTTTCGTTGGTCGTCGTAGGGTCGCCTAACGAGCCGGTAGCGAGTGCGACGCCGGCGATGAAGTCGTCGTTCAACTTCCCTTCAAAGCCAAAGCGAACGCGAATGCGGGCGCGATTGCGGTCGGCGCAGGCGGTACAACCGCTGTACCCCTGGAAGAAATCTTCGCCGCGCACGCGCACATCGCCGGTCCAGCGAAAGCGTCCCAGAGTGTTTTCCAGGGCGCTCACGCGCTTCTGTTCGTCCTGAGACGAAACGGCGTTGTTGGTCAGCGTCGTCTGAACATCGGCAAACTGCGAGGTTAGCTTGTCCAGAGCGTCTTTCGGCGCCGCCGATGACTCTACCGCCGCCACTTTCTGCTGTGCGTCGGCGGCAGCCTGCTGCGCCTGCTGCAGTTGCTGCTGCGCTTGCTGGAACTGTTGTGTGGTCTGCTGCAACTGCTGGTTGGTTTGCTGCAACTGCTGCTGCAGCACCTGGAGTTGCTGCTGCTGCGCCGCCACAGCCTCTTTCAACGCCTGAACATCGGAGGCTGTGGCCGTCGGAGACGGCTTGCGGGCCGCCTTCTTGGCCGCCGGAGCCGTCTGTGCCAGCAGCGACGATGTCATAAGCAGGGCTATGCCTACCTTCAGAACCGCCTTCATTGTGTCTCCTTTTGCGAAATGCCGATTAAACCCTACTAATCTACTAGACTAACTTATGTTTGTCTGCAATTTCCTTGCCAGCCGTGCCTTCACGGTCTGACGGAAAGTGCCCTGATTCTCCCGAGATGGCCAAAGGAGGCCGGGCCTGGCAGGCCGGATTGCGCAACGATTTTCGTTCGCTTTCCACTCTGGTTCCGCGCCGTGCCGATCGCCAACTCCCTGCCCTCGTGCCCACGGCCCTAGTGAACCTGCTTGATCGCTGCTTTCACCTTCTCCACCACGGTTTCCGGCAGCGGCGCGTATGCCAATTGGGTTGTCATCTTCTGCCCGTCGCCGACCATCCAGTTCAGGAAGTCCGCCAGGATCTTGCCGTTCTTGGGGTCCTTTGCCTGCACGGGAATCAGCAGCCAGGTGAAGCTCGAGATGGGGTAGGCCGTCTTCCCTGGGGCATTGGTAATGGAAACCCGGAAGTCAGCCGGCATGCTCTTCACGGAGGCGGCGGCCTCGGTCACTCCGTCGAGCGATGCTTTCAAGAAGGTCCCTGCCGCATTCTGCACAGATCCGTAGGGAATGCTGTTTTGCACTGCGTAGATCAACTCGACGTACCCGATCGCCCCTTGCAGCTGACGAACTTGTCCGGCCACGCCTTCGTTGCCTTTGCCGCCAAGGCCGATCGGCCATTTCACTGATGTCCCTTTCCCGACTGTCGTCTCCCACTCCTTACTCACTTTCGAGAGGTAGTCGGTAAAAATAAACGTCGTGCCGCTGCCGTCGGAACGGTGAATGACGATAATCGGGGTATTGGGGAACTTCACGCCAGGATTGGCTTTTGCAATCGCAGCATTGTCCCAGCTGGTGATCTTCCCGAGAAAAATGTCAGCCAGTACTTGCGGAGTGAACTTGATTTCGCCACTCACTCCGGGCACGTTGTATGCCGGAACTACGGCGCCCAGTACAGTGGGGATGTGCAGGATCTTGACTTTCGCCTGGGATAATTGCTCGTCCGTCATGGGTCCGTCACTGGCGCCGAAATCCACCGTCTGAGCCAGAACCTGACGAATGCCTCCGCCGCTCCCAATCGATTGGTAGTTGATTTGCACGTCCGAGTGCAGTTTGTTGTATTCGTTGAACCACTTCGAATACATGGGATACGGAAATGTAGCGCCCGCGCCGTTCAACGTGGTGGTCTGTCCCAGCAACGGCAGCGCCAGCGCCAAGCTCGCCAGCAGAAGCACAATGCGACGCATCACAATGATTCCTCCTTGTTTGGGATTCACTCTCGTTCTATGGGCGGAGTATTAAAGGAAAGTTACAGAGTGGTGAATTTCTAATGAACGGCCTTGCAGGAACAAGTACTTAGGGCGTGCCTGACCGATCCAGCCGAGCCAGTTCACGCGGGAAGAGCTGGTTCTCCGGAAAGTCCTTTTGGAGCGATTGCAGAATCTCACGGGCGTGCAGCAAATCCTTGTCGCGGACATAGGCAATGGCCAACAGGATTCGCGCAAACGGGGCCAACAACCGGCCGTTTGTGGCGACGGCCTGGAGTTCTGCAAATCCCCCTGCCTTGTCGCCCTGCACTCCTCCCAGCCGCAGGAACCAGCGCACAGGGGCGGACATCGACCCTACGATATAGCGGGAGATGCCACCGGCGAGTCGGGCATCGTAACAATCCGGATCTGCGTCCAGCAGTTTCTTCGCCCAGACAGCCGACTCTTTTGTGTAGTGCAGCGAAGACAGATTTCGCTTCTCGATGAGAGCGGCGTAGTCGGCGCGTAGGCCGGCAATCAATGTCATTCCCAGCAAGGCATCGCGGTCTCGGGGGTCGCGCGCGAGTTGAGCTCTGCCAAGAGTCTCTGCCCGAGAGACCTGCTCTTCAAAACGAACGCGTTGCTGCGGATCGGGGTCATACTTCTTTCGGTCAGCGAAGGCTGAATCGTCCGCATAGAACTGGGATTCCAACACCCCGAGCCGATTGAATTCTGAGAACAAAATCCCTGCTGCCTGGCTGACCGGGCCGAGCGCGTTCCCCGGGTTTTGTGCTTCCCAAGCCTGAAACTCTTTTTGCGCACCTGCGAAATCGAGATCGTAGAGCCGCTGAAAGCCGCGGTCCAAACCTGAACTTGGAGGCGTATCCGCCGCCGATGCGACAAGTGCTCCCAAGGCGATAACCGTGGCAACACGGAATCCGGCGATGATGGCTCGGGTCAACCAACTGTTGGAGCAGATCGGGCGCATAAGTAGCTATGAATTTTAGATGGCATGCCGGCGTGAGGGCTTGTCACGAAAGTGTCAAATCTTTTGCATGGTTCCGGTTAGGAAGGCTCCGCCGGAGCATTGCGCCGCACGCGCAAGCAATGAGCAGGAAGATCACTCCCCTCCCCCGTGGCCCCAGAATCAGCCAGCCACCCCCGAACAGCGCCGAGTAGACCATCGCACAACCGAGTATCCAGGCGGCGAGGTTCCGTCCCAGATCCTGCGTAGGTGGGATCTCCGGAGCTAGCCGGGCGATGGCCGCCCATCCCGTGACATGCGGGCGCACCTGGCGATAAAACCTCACCAGCACTGCCTCCGGCTCAGCGGAGGTCAGAAGCGTTACCACCACCCAGACGAGTGTTGTGATGGCGGTCGTCGTCAGCGCGGCTTTGGCAAAGATGACCGGCGAGTTCCCCGTAAACGGAGCCCATAGTCGCAGCGTTATGGACGAGACAAGGGCGGTTGCCATGGCCGAAATCTCGCTCCACGCATTGATGCGCCACCAATACCAGCGCAGTAGATACACGCCTCCGGTGCCGGCGCCGACTTCGAGGACGAACTCCCATCCCGAACGGATCGACGCCAACTGCGCCGAGACCCATGCCGAGACGATGACCAGCAACACAGTGGCGACCCGCGAAGCTGCGACGTAGTGCGCATCGCTGCCATCTTTCTTCCAGAACCGCCGGTAGAAATCTGCCACCAGATACGACGCACCCCAATTCAATTGCGTGGCGAAGGTCGACATGAATGCAGCCATGAATCCCGCGACCACAATTCCTCGCAGCGCGGGCGGCACATGTTGTGTGACCACCATCATGTAGCCGGTCTCGGGATGCTCCAGTTTCGGATAGAGCACGATCACCGAAAGTGCGGTGAGGATCCAGGGCCAGGGCCGCACTGCATAGTGGGCCACGTTGAACCAGAGCACTGACAGGAGCCCGTGGCGTTCATCCTTGGCGCTGAAGATGCGCTGAGCGATGTATCCACCGCCTCCCGGCTCGGCACCGGGATACCAGAACGCCCACCACTGGAGCCCAATGTTCACCAGGAACGTCATGGCGGGCAGCACCCAGAGTGCCTCGGAACTCAGCGGACGGGAAAAGTCCGGGAAGAAAGAAGTGGCGTCACCCGCGCCAGGACCCGCGGACGAACGCATTTCGGCGAGACGCGCCAACAGAGTGCTGATCCCCCCGCACGCCGAGACCGCGTAATAGGCGACCGCAATGACAATGCTCATCTTCAGTACGAACTGGAACAGGTCGGTCCACAGGACTCCCCATAGGCCGCCCAGAGCGACATACAGCCCGGTAAACGGAATCAGGAAGAAGACACAAACCGCCAGTGCTCCGTGATCGCTCAGGCCGAGGGTGGTCGCAACGATGCTCGTCATGGCCTTCGTCACCCATCCCAGGATCAGACAGTTCATCAGCAATCCGAGATAGATGGAACGAAAACCACGCAGGAATGCCGCTGGTTTGCCGGAGTAGCGCATTTCCGCGAACTGCACATCGGTAAGCAGCCCGGAACGCCGCCAGAGCCGCGCGAACAGAAAAACAGTCATCATGCCGCTGAGCAGGAAGGCCCACCAAAGCCAATTACCGGAAATCCCTTGCGTGTAGACCAAGCCGGTAACGACCAGCGGAGTGTCGGCTGCGAACGTGGTCGCGACCATCGATGTCCCGGCCAGCCACCAGCTGACGCTGCGGCCAGAAACAAAATAGTCGTCCATGCTTTTGCCGGAGCGTCTGCGGAAGTACAGACCGAGAATCAGAGTGATGAGCAGGTAGGCGGCGATCGCCGCCCAATCGAGGATGGTGAAGTTCATGGGCGGGGAAAGCATACTCCTGCCGTTTACAGGTTTCAAAGTTTCAGAGTTTCAAGGTTTCCACTTTGACAACAGGAAGGAAAAGCGGTCGCTCTTTGGACCCTGGAGCTCAGAAGCTCGCAGCCTGTTCTTTCTCTCTTTGCTAAACTTCTGCTTTCCGCTCCGAGGTCCCATGCGCACTCTTCACCTCTTTGCTATTGTCGTAATGATGAGTATCCCAGCTGCACCGCAAACGCTGCCTGCGCCATCTGCGCTCACGGATCCCAGGCAAATCACCTCCAAGCCCAACGCGCAGGTCGAGAAGTCTCTGACCATCGAGAGGCTCTACATGACGCGCCTGGTGGGCGGCGCCGACTGGTCACCGGACGGCAAGTCTGTCGTTTTCGTCAGCAACATCAGCGGCCGGAACAATCTCTGGCTGATGCCTTCAGAGGGTGGGTGGCCGACCCAGCTCACGATCAGCGATCAGCGCCAAACGTCTCCTGGGTGGTCGCCGGACGGAAAGTGGATTGCCTACATATCCGACTACGACGGCGATGAGCAGTGGGACATCTTTCTCGTTTCGCCGAAGACCGGCCAGGTCGTGAACGTCACCAACACGCGCGAGATTGCAGAGGAAGCTCCGGCCTGGTCTCCGGACGGGCGTTATCTGGCGTACATGGTAAAGCCGAAAACCTCGTCCGTGTTCGAGATCGATGTTTATGACACGATCTTGCGCGAAGTGAAGCACATGACGGCCGGAACTCCGAAAGATCGGATGAATGTCGATCCCATCTGGTCGAAAGACGGCAAGTTCATCGTCTATAGCCAGTACCAAGCCAAAGGAACCGATTCCAACCTGTTCACAGTCGACGTGGCTAGTGCGCAGAACAACTTGCTCACAGCGCACGATGGCGAGCAACTTTTCTCCGCCAACGACGTTTCGCCTGATGGCAAGCAAATCCTGATCACATCGACCGCCGCCAATGGCTATCAGAACGCCGGGTTGCTTGATATCGCCACGAAAAACATTCACTGGCTCACAAAGGATAAATGGGAGGTCTCGGGCGGCGCCTTTTCTCCCGACGGACGCCTGTTGACGTACATGGCAAACGTCGACGGCAATGTAGACGTGTACTTGTACGAAACTGCGACGGGAAAATCTCGAGCACTTCCCCTCCCCAAGGGTTTGAATGACGCCGGCGGTGTTTCGCCTTTCAGCCGGGATAACACGCGGCTGCTTTACCACCACAACGGCCCAACTTCTCCCGGCGACCTCTGGATCTACACGCTTGCGGATGGCAAATCGCGTCGCTTGACCCAGTCACTCGTCGGAGGAGTTCGCTCGCAGGATATGGTCGAACCTGTTCTGGTTCATTATCCGAGCAAGGACGGAAAGTGGACGATCTCAGCGTTCGTCTACGTTCCCTTCAATCTGCCACGAAAGGCGGAACACCCTGCCATCGTGTACGTGCACGGCGGTCCGACAGCCCAGACGATGAACACGTTCAACCGCTTCGTGCAATACATGGTGAACCAGGGCTACTTCGTGGTTGCGCCGAACTATCGCGGCTCGACCGGGTACGGAAAGGAATTCCAGCAAGCCAACCTTTTCGACATGGGCGGCGGCGATTTGCAGGATGTGCTGGCAGCTGCTGACTGGATGAAACAAACTGGGTACATCGACCCCAAGAAGCTCATTCTCATGGGTGGAAGCTATGGCGGATATATGACGATGATGGGCGTGACCAAAGCGCCCGATCTCTGGGCCGCCGGGGTGCCCATTGTTCCCTTCGTCAACTGGTTCACCGAGATTCAGAACGAAGACCCCGTGCTCCAACAGAGCGATCTGGCAACGATGGGCGATCCGGAAAAGAACAGAGCCCTATATGAAGACCGTTCACCGATCAACTTCGTGGACCAGATCAAAGCGCCCTTGTACCTGCTGGCGGGCGGGAACGATCCGCGCTGCCCGAAATCGGAAGCGCAGCAGGTGGTCGACGCCATCAAGAAACGCGGCGGCGTAGTCGAATATAAGGTCTACGAGAACGAGGGCCACGGCTTCGCTCGCGTGGAAAATCAGATCGACGCTTACAAGCGCGTTGCAGACTTCCTCAGAGCGCACGTTCCGCCCGCCGACTGTGGTTGTTCCCTGAACGAGTGAATCTGCACTTCGGATTCAGACAGAGGTCGGCGTCTCCGCAGCCTCGGCCTGCTGCGCCAGCGCCGCGCGCCGCTTGTCTCGTGCGTCGAGCCGCAGGTAGAGCATGTAGAGGACGATGACAAGGTTCACGACGAGGACCAACAATCGGAACCAGGTCGGACGGCGGAGCAGGTCCGAGAGTTCGAACGGGATGTAAATCGTTCCCGTCGCAAACGCCAGCCACTCCGCCCAGGGCCGCGCGTACCACAAGCCGTAAGCCTCGATGAATCGCAAGATCGTGTAGATGCTCGCGACGACCGCGATCTTCCACAGGCGCACGTCGCTGATCTTCGACACCAGGTCGATGAATACGCCCACGTAGTGGTGATAGGGATTGGCATGCAAGAATTCCAGGAAGCTCTCCGCGACTCCCCAGATGTCCTTGTGACGCATCGAAAATAAGCCCAGGCCGGCCAGGACGACAATCACACCCTTGGTGAATTCGATGGTCGCGACCGTGCGCAAACCTTTGATGTGCTCTGGATCGTCGACGTGGGGATGCATGGCAGGGTGAGCGGGTGTTCCTGTTACTGTACCACTTCGCGCCGATCGACCGGCGCCGTTATTAGCGCACGCTGGCGCGTAACTCGTCCACAATCTCGGAAGCCGCCTTGCGTGCCGCGTCGTTCTGCGTCACGTCGAACGAAATTGCGCCCACGCGCGCGTGGCCTCCCCCTCCGTAACGCTCACAGACCTTCGCGAGATTCACGGTTGGTTCGCGCCGCGACCAGGGATTCGATCCGACCGACACCTTGACGCGAAACGAACTCTTGCTCAGTCCCACGCTGTAGATCGACTCCGGATGAAGGTAGTAAGGAATAAATTTGTTATAGCCTTCCAGATCCTGGTCGGTGATGTCGAAAAAGATCGTGCCGTCTTTCTCCTGTGTGCGCTCACGCAAAATGTCCATCGAGCGCTGATGCCGCTCCAAGAGTGGAGGAAGCACGGTGGCCACGAACGGCTCTTCCAGAATCTTCCCTAGCGGCTCCGCCGCTAACAGCGGAATCAACTTTTTAACGAAGTCAGGCTCGGGGGCTGCCTCGATGGCCATCGTCAGCTTCATCGCTGGCTCTCTCATTTCCACCGCAGCCCGGGCACTGTCGTAAAGAGCACCGTCCACAATGTCGGTCCAGTGCACCAGTTCCCCCACTGGGCGAGGATCGAATCCAAAACGCTGTTCCGCGATCATGGCAATAAAGCTGGTGCAGGACTTGAAGCCGGGATCGTAGAACTTGCGATTGCTCTGATCCTGCTCAAAATGGGCAGCATCGGCCGGCGACAAAAATGCGCTCTCGTGATGATCGAACCACCATGTGACGTTGGGAGAACTGGAGTATTTGAAGTCGACGATGGCGTTCTCGTCGCCGTCAAACTCTTTCTCGTCGAACAAGGAACCTGCCCGATGTAACAGACCCGTGTAGACGAACTGCACATCGTTGCGAATCCGTTCCCGGTAAAAACGCGAGAACAACGCCGCCGATGAAGCGCCGTCGAAACACTTGTCGTGATAGAAGACCCGTACTCGCAAGCTGACTCTTTCCCGAACCCGTCACAAGGGGATCGCTAGAGGAAAACAGATAGGGTTGCTGGTTTGCAGAATTCTGTCAAGGGGACGGACGGCCATTTCCATATTCTTGCGAAACTACCCTCCGTTGAAGGAACTGACAGGGAGATAACTACTATTTCTTGCGTTGCCGAATCTTCACGTCGAAGCTGACCACACCGTTTTGGTCGCGCAGTGCCACGATCGAAATGTTGCGCGTCACGTTGTACTCTGCCTGGATGATCTGCTGCGACGCCACGGAGACATTTGTACTGTACGTGATGGTCAGGTTGCTGGCCACCTGCTGCTCGATCGTGACCTGGGGGCCGCGCACGACGTTGGTTTCGCTGCTGAGTCCCTGTGGATCGATCTTGATCCTGCTTACGCCAAACAGGCGCTGCATCCGGCTGGTAACGGCAGTGTTGAGGGCTTCGTTCAGGACGAGGTTCGAAAATTCCCCGCCAAGGGCAGAGGAACCGCCAGCCTGCGACGCAGACTCCTCGCGCGTGCGTCCCAGCGCGAGCAGGGCGATCACGTCCGCTTCCGGCAATGGCGGCTCCGAGTGCCACGTGGGCCGCAGCGCGTTGGGTTCGGTCACGTCCCCACTGATATTGACGGTGACGTCGTAATCTCGTACACGCGTAGACGCCTGAATATCAATGACCGGCGTCGTTTTTGCAGGATTGGAAAACGTCACTTCAAACCGTTCGACGTTGTATTTCGTACCGTTGAAGGACAACTGCCCGCCTTCATTCGCGTTGACGCGCCCGGTAACGACGGGGCGATCGACTGTACCTCGCACGCGCAGGTCGGCGCTTCCGGAAAGCTTCGCGATGGCGGTCTGCATCTGCAATTCAGGGGCAGTCGACACATGAACATCGAGCTTCAGCCGGCTTGCCAGATTTTCGGGCCCCGGCGCCGCGGGCGGCCGCTTGCTTTTCTCAAAGTACGCGCCGAAGTCGAAGCCCGGCGTCACTCCCATCTTGTTCACGACGATCTGGCCCGTCAGCAGAGCGGAATTCGTCGTGCCCGAGAGACGAAGATTTGCGCTCGCGGTCGAACTGATTCCCGGGGGATAACGCAAGCGAACGTTGCGCGCTCGCGCGCCAATGTCCATGGACACGATTCCCTTCTCATAGGTCGCCGACCCCGTCAATCCGATTGACCCGCCGCCCGTTGTTCCGTCAAGTTTTTCGATCTGAATGCGGTTCTGATTGAATGTCAGGACGCCGTTCAATCCGCTCAGGCCACTGGGAAAATCGTTGTGACTGACGTATGTGTCTTTCACCTCCAGCCTGCCTTGCAGCAGAGGGTTCGAGCGCGTTCCCAGCACAGTCAGACTTACACCCATCACGCCGCGCGCCGAGATTTTTGGATTCAGCGACTGCAACAACTCGACCCCAACCGTTCCATCGAGGCGGAAGTCCATCTCCCCGGGGTCGCCCAATTGGGCTCGCCCGTGAGCAGAGAAATCGGTTCCATTCCCTGACAAATGCATGCTCTCGAGCCGCAGCATGCGGTCTGCGATCTCCAGCCTTACCGGTTCAGCACTCACCAGGTGGACATGCGCGATCTCGGCGTCCACGGCATCGAGGCTGGCGGAGACCTTCAGTTCGCGCGGCGTGCGCAGGGGGCCGTGCAGGCGCACAGTCCCGGCAAGCGTGGAGTGCCCGGTGACTTTTCCCGACAAATACGCATTCAGCAGCGCGTCGACATCCAGGTGGTTGAAAGTCAGATCCAGGTCGGCTGGCAGATTCCCTTCCGCTTGCACGCGGCCTTGAATCTTCAGGTCAGCTTGAGCAAAGTCGGAGTGGGCCTGAATTTCGATCTGATGGCCGGTGGTGACCGCATCCACGTAGAAATCGCCGGCCCGCTCCTTGTCAAAAGCGAGGTCGCGAACATGGACGTGCGCGTCGAGCGAGGGCGATTTCCAACTTCCGCCGGCGCGGGCACTGAAATCTGCTTCTCCGTCCACCGCCACCCGGCTCCTGCGCAATTGGGGAAGTTTCGCCAAGTCGAGGTTCCGCCCGGACAGACTCGCCTGAAACTGATCGTTGCTCAGGTTCAGAGCCAGACTCCCCGAAAGTGGGGTGCCAAAGACTGTCGCGTCGACGTTGTTGAATTGCAGTTCATTGTCGGCCAGAACGAGTCCGCTTCGCAGGGAAGCAACGGGTGTGCTGTACACGCTCGCACCTTTGATCTCCAGGCGACCCTCGGCATGGGGGTGCACTCGCGTTCCAACCGCACGTAGCGACAAATCAGCGCTGCCGGTAATTGGATAATGCGTCCCTGCCAATTGCGCAGCCTCGGTAAGATCTGCGTTACGGAGATCCAGGCGCAGCGAAAAGGGGGAGGTCGGCAATACGGATCCGTTCGACAGCGCCATGCTACCGTCGAAACGCGCGATGGCATGCGCATGAATCAATACGCCACTGTGAACCACAAGGCCGGTCTTGGAATACTGCACCGCCGCGGTGAGTGCATCCCAGTGCACGCTACGCGAGAGCTCAGACCGGTTCACCGGCAGGACGGTGTCGAAGTCGTATAACTCGACGTTACCGTTGAAGGCAAGCGCGGAAACTCGCCCAGTGGCGGCACCGTCCAGCTTTGCCCATCCGTGAATGGTGAACGGCAAGCTGGCCGAACCATAGGCTGCCTCCAACAGCGGTTTCCATTCGCGGAGATCATGGCTGTTGAAGGAGAATTTCAAAGATGAAGTGGCTGAGAGATTGCCGCTTCCATCCATCTCGGATGCCGGAGTATTCACCCGAAACTCATCCAGTTCCAACTCGTCACGAGAGCCGCGGTAGATACCGGCGACCTGACCCCGCACCGGAAGGGCGCCGGTTTGTGGCTGCTGAGGAGCAGCAATGGTCAAGTTCGCACGGGCCTCAGAATCCTGAATCGATCCTACCCAAAGCATTTCCAGATTGCCGCTGACTGTGCCCGCGAGGTTGAGCCGATCCAAGGGAAGCTTCGCAGTGCTGACGACAGCAAGGCCGGGAGCTATCGGAAACCCGCTGAGACGGAGCCGAATCGACCCGCGCTGCAGGCTCTCGACGGGGACCCTGCCCGCGGTCTGGCGTTTCCCCCTTGCCTCCGACTCCAGGGAACTCTGCCAGTTGGTAACGTCGACATCGCCCTGCAAGTCGCCACCGAAACCATTCGCCTTAATCGAGGAGACCTGCAACCGCCGGGGAGAAACCGCGTAGCCGGCGCTGATGCGGCCATTCTGGGTTCTCAGCTGGCCATCCGACCAATCGATTTGACTCGCTGTGAGCGTTCCCTGTGTGGAGAAGTCGCGCAGACTCCAAGAGCCCTTGCCCTCGAAGTGTGCGGTCCCGCGGCGTACAACCGTCTGCCGCAGGAATGTCGCGAGCTCCGCTAGATCGAGGTCTCCCCGGTATGACCCGCTGATCTGCGGTTCGTGAAAATCCTGGACGGTCCCGGAAAAATGGACTCCTGATTTTCCCGACGCCAGATTCAGGGAGCTGATGTCGGCATGGTTCCGGGCAAGTACCAGGGACGCATCTCCCTGCCATACCACGGCCGGATATTGCCGCCACTGCGTTGTCGCACCTCCGATCCTGACTTCTGCCTGATAGTGCTGGTGAAGAAAAGAGAAATGGAGCACGGCGGAGACATCGTGGGCATCGAAGTCCAGTGGGATCTTGTTCTGTTCCCAGAGTAATTCGCCGCGATGAGCCTCCAGGTGTGAAACCGACAAGGAGACCAGGTCCTCCACCGGTCCTCTTCCGGAGGAACGGCTGACCCTCGGCGCGGGCGCATTCGTAGAACCGTCTGGGTACACGATCAGGTGCGTGACCGGATGATCGAACAGGAGCGAATGCAGCCTCGCCTTTGTGCTCAGGAACGAGACGATCTTAAGTTCCGCCTGGAGGCGGTCCACATGGAAAAATGGAACCTGATCGTTTCCTTCGCGCCCGTGAATGACCAGGTTGCGAACATCCACTCGCAACTTCATCGGGATCGTGTGAAATTCGCCGACCTCGACCCTGCCGCCGGTGGCCTCCTCCATGGCCGCAATCACGCGGCGGCGCACCATTTGCTGGAAAGAATCCGTGGTCACGTACCAGGCGAGCAGGACGACGACCATCACGGCGAAACCGCAGAACAGGAGGAATAACTTCCACCAGCTGCGGCGCCGGACAGGAGACGGCTCATTCAACGGACTGATCTCCAGACTCGGAATCGTGAGTCTCGACGTGGCCCTCCGAACGCAGATTGCTGAGCCAATTGGAAAGAAGTTGGTTCAGCTTCTGCTCGGCGAGCAAATCGCGGATGTGTCCGACTACATCCGCCAAGGCAACTTCCTTGCCGCCTGCCTTCTTAAGTTCCGGCAAAAGCTGTTCGCGGTAGTACGATTCGACGGCCTTCTGGTCGATCTGGATCGATGGCCGCAGTCGGGCCTCGATCAGCCGCATCAACTGCAGGTTCTCTTCCACACGCCGTTCCACAACAGCTTGGCTCAGGCCGAAACGCTGCAGCGTCGTTCGCCAACCCTGCTCGGTCGTCGCCTCCGGGTAGAGCTTGCGCACCTCTGCCAGACGGGTGGCAGCCTGATCCGCTGGAACGGCTCCGGAGGGGCGTACCTGCTCGCGCAGCAGTTCCTGGTCGATCAGGCGGTCGAGGGCCGCCTTGCGCTCGGTGGCAGTAAACGTGTCCACGGACCTGCCGTTGAACAGCGCCTCCAGCGCCAGTTCTTCCTCCCAGTCGCTCTGCAGCAGGATGTGGCCGTTCACGTTGGCGATCACCCGGTCCACTATCTCTCCCGGCCAGGCAAACCCCGACAGCGCCAGAAACATGCCCCACGCCGCGAGATGTTTCCTGACTCTTCTCATCAGAATGACTGCCCGATGCTGAACGAGAAATTGAAACGCCCTGCCTGCTGCCAGCCAAATTGGCCGGTGCGCTGCCCGTTGACTGAATTGACCACGATATTGGTATAGCTGGGAAAGAACGGCGGATTCAGATTGTAGCCGAAGTCCAGCCGCAAGGGACCGATAGGTGTCTGATAACGCACCCCCAGTCCGATTGCATGCGAAAGGTAGTCATAGTTGCATTGCAGGTGCGTGGGCTCACTCCGGCAGAGGTCGGGACTGGGCTGGTGACCACGCCCCAGGCTCTTGAGCATGTCTTGCGGGCTGACGAACACGTTTCCCATGTCGTGAAACACGGTGAAACCGACGTTGTCGTTCAGATAAGGAACTGTAAAACTGGGAAGGCGCAACTCGAAATTGTTCAGGAAAAGCGCGCTGCCGCCGAGGGGGAATCCCGTAAACGGGTCGCGGGGACCCGCCTGATTCAGGCCGAATCCGCGGTGAGAATTTCCGCCTCCCATGAAAAATCGCTCCGGCAGCGGAATCAGATTTCTGCCCGGAGAAACCGTTCCCGCCGGGCCCACGAGTACGGTATCGCCAAAGGGATTCTGCAGGCCGATACTGGTGGAGCGCGCGAACACAAATCCATTCGTGTTGCGGCGGTTGCGCGCGAAGGGATGATAGGTCGAGTTCTTGATGAGGACTCGTCCGAAGTCCGATTCCGATCCGAAATAGCTGGCGGCCACGCCGCCTTCGACGGTCGTATAGTTCCCGCGGCTGGTGTTGAGTTCGTTATCGCGGCGGTCACGCAGGTAGAGAAAGTTGGGTTCGCCGACCCGGGTTGGCTTCGACAGCAGTGGAATCAGGTTGTCGGTCACCTGGATATCCGTGGCTTGCACGCGCCGGTACGAGAAGCGGTAAGCGATGCTGGTCAGATCACGTGTATTGTCCGGACTTTTCTTCAGCACTTGCACTGTCTGCAGGGTGCCTTCCAGCCGCTTTGACGTGAAGGTAGAAACGTCCACCGTATTGTCGTACAGAACCCGGGCAGAGAAACGCAGCTCCCGGTTCATGAGTGTCGGGGCGTCATAGCCAATCAGGCCGCGTTGCTGCAGACGGCTGAGGTTTGCTTTCATGGTGACTGTCTGACGACGGCCGCCGAAATTGATACGGCTCATCCCGAACGATACTCTCGGGCTGGCGCCGGTCTGTCCCAGCGGTTGGTTCGTGCCCGATGATGGCTGGCCCGTCTGAACTTCAAACCCGACTCCATAATCGAACGTGTAGCGCTTGGCTTCGTGGACTGAGACAAGTACATTCTTGTGCGACTCGGTGCCCTCTGGATTCTGGGTCGCGATATCCACCTCATTGAACAATCCCAGGTTGTAAAGGCGATGTTGTGTCTCCAGCATGCCTTGCTGGCTCAAGGGCTCGTCCGATTTGATCTGGTATTCCCGCCTCGCGACTCCAGAGCGCGTGAAGTGAATGCCGGAGAGGTAGATCTGGTTGACAAAGAACTGCTCTCCTTCCTGGATCGTGAAGGTCACGGCCACCTGTGGGGAGCCTTCGGCTGAAACCGCTCCGGGCGTGTAGGACACTTCGACGCTCGCGTTCGTAAAACCGTTCTTGAAGTACACGCCTAGAATCTTGTCGCGGTCGTCCGCTAAGCTCAACTCGTTAAATGGCTGCCTTTCCGTAGTTTCGATCTGCGCCACGTCCAGAAGCTGATCCGTCGGGATGATGTAGTTTCCCTCGACGTTGACGGATGCCACCAGAGTCTGCGGGCCTTCTCGGATGAGGAACTCGACAGCCAGCTGGGAAGGATCGCCATGATAGTTCTCGACCAGCTTGCTGCTGACTTCCACTTGTCGGAAACCGCTGGAGCGATACAGGTCTTGAACGCTGGAGACATCGGCGGCCACCAGTGCCTCGCTGTAGCGTCCGTGCGAAAACAGGCGGCCCGCCACCTGCTCCTGTATCAACCCACGGACTTGGTCTTCGTCGAACCAACTGTTCCCTGTAATGTGAATCGCAGCCAGTTTGTGACGCTCACCCGGCACAACGGAATAAATCACGCGTAACCTCTTGCCATCCTCGACGCTGCGCTGGCTCACCGTGACCGTCGCGCCAAAGTACCCGAGCGTCTGGAGATGATTCGTAATGTTCCGCCGGCCTTCACTGAGCAGGTCGTCATCGACCGCTCCTTCCTCATAAATCGGCACGAGCTTGCGAAGCTGGCCCCGACTGATCTTGAAGCCTTCGGCCGCAATGTCGACCACCGGACCACGCTCCACCCGAAACAGGTAGTCCACCGTGTTGCTCTCGGGGCGATAGGTCTGGCTGGCTGACACCTGGGCCAGGAGCCGGTCCTGTTTCTGATACCGGGATCGGATGCGTTGCAGCGCCCTCGTAAGACGCGTCGCGGCGACCCCGTCCCCAGGGTGTAGTTTCGCGATATCCTCGATCTGGCTCTTGGGGTATTCTGCCTCGCCCTGCACTGCGACGTCTCCCACCAGCGCGCGCGGACCTAAGTCCAGAGAAAAGGTCAAATCGATCTGGTGCTCCTGTTCGTTGCGCTGCTCGGAAACGGTGATTTTGGAGTGGTGAAAACCGTTTTCTTCAAGGACTCGGCGCAGGTTTGCCAGCGCCCGGTCCTTGCGTTCCCGCGTGTACAACTCTCCGAGCTGTAATCGTGTAGATGTGACCAGCTGGTTCGACGTCGGACTACTCGAAGCTCCTTCGACTGAGACCTGGCCCACGAAATCGTTGGGGACCGTGACAAACCGCAGGTGCACCCCGGTGGTGGTGCGATCTGCTTCCGCTTGGATATCGGCGAAGCGTCCGGTGCCCAACAGAGCCCGCATCGCATCGTGCAGCCCCGGGCGGGAGAGCGGCTCGCCGATCTTCAGTGGAATGGCAGCCAGGAGACGTGCGGCTTCCTCGGGCGGGATCCCGGGAATCTCCATCTCCACGACGGGTACTCCGATGTAGGGCGTGATCGCCCCGACCTGCGCGTTAGCTTCGGGTGCTTGCTGTGGGGCGGGCCCGGCCTGCAAGCTGCCGACGAGTGCCAGTACCGTGAGCAACACTATCTCGGCGGCACGTGTCAGCCGCAAAAATCCCCCTTGGAATCCCCACCCTAGGGACCTGCACGGATTCGATGGGCTGGCAAGGGTCACATGTTGCTCGGCACAAGGAAGTTTGTGAATCGGCACCTATAATAATGGGTGTATGGCACGGGAAAGGTAATGCCTTTGGAACTGGACGATCGTTACTCCCGCCAGGCGTTGTTTCGGGGCATCGGGGAGGGTGGGCAGAAAAAGCTCGCGGGGGGCCGCATTGTCATCGTCGGCTGTGGCGCCACAGGGTCCGCGTTGGCCTCTCTACTCGCTCGTTCAGGAGTCGGCTCGCTGCGCATCATCGACCGGGATTACGTTGAACCGAGCAATCTCCAGAGGCAGACGCTGTTCGAGGAGAACGACGCCCGCGAATCCTTTCCCAAGGCGGTTGCTGCAGCACGACAAATCGCCCGCTTCAATTCTCAGATTGTCGTCGAGCCTCACGTTGCCGATCTCACGCCGGAGAATGTCGCGGAGCTGCTGGCTGGCGCGGACCTGATCCTCGATGGCACAGACAACTTCGAGACCCGTTACCTGATCAACGACTACGCCGTGAAGAACGCCATTCCCTGGATCTATGCTGCGGCAGTCGGAAGCTATGCCGTCACACTGAACATTTTGCCCGGAACCACAGCCTGCCTTGCCTGCCTGTTCCCCGATCCGCCCAGGGGGACGGTTGAGACCTGCGAGACGGCGGGAATTCTGAATTCAGCGGTAAACCTGGTTGCGTCGATTGCTGCCACGGAAGCTCTCAAATTTCTCGTGGGGGCACGTACACAAATGCGGACCACGCTGCTGTCGTGGGATGCCTGGCGCAACGAGCATGCCGAAGTGACTGCCGACCGCCCGCGACCTGCCTGCCGCGCGTGCGGAGCCCACGACTTCGTCCACCTTGCCGGCGAGGGACGCCCTCACATCACACTCTGCGGCAGAAATTCCGTACAGATCCACGAGCAGCAGCGCCCGGTGGATTTCGTGGATATGAGTGCCCGACTGCAATCGCTGGGCCTGGTCCGCCACAATGAATATGTACTGAAGTTCTGGCGCGACCCTTACGAGATGACCCTGTTCCCGGACGGCCGCGCCATCATCAAAGGCACCACCGACACCGCCGTCGCCCGCAGTTTGTACGCCCGATTCGTGGGAAGCTGAGCCCGGGCCTTCCCTCCGCGCGCGCACCTTCGCTGCAGGTTTTGCGCATGCAATTGCACCCGTCGACTTTCGGGCCGCATCGCTAGCACCGATGATTGACCGAGAGTGCAGGAAATCTCCGGTTATCCTGGGATTGAGGGGTTTCTTTCAACTGGCACGCAAACTGCACAAATCATTCTGATCTGTACCCTCTCTGTGGAGGCAGTATGCGACCCTATTTGGTTCTGTGCATCGTGGTTCTGATTGCCGCAGCCGCTTTTGGTCAGCGGCCCATTCCGCCTCGGATTTATGGACCCGGCCTGTATGAATACGGCCCGTTCATTCCGCTCGTGACGACGCCGATGGTGTCGTTGCAAGAGTTCTCACCGAATCCGGTGGGTGCTTCTAACGCCACGACTGGCCTGATTGCGGGCGCAACCAACTCGACTCTGTCCGAGCCAGTCAGCGACACCAGTTCGGTGCATACCGTTCCCGTCTGGTATCAGGGTGGCGATGCGCCTCGCACCACACCTGCCATCCATCTCTTTCCGGAGCCCGCCGGGCGCGTGATGCACGGTATGCGCATGGAACGCATGCATGGCGAAGAAGCGCACGCCGGTTGGATCTATTTCTCCGGGTCGGAACACACCTCAAACGCTGTCGGCGCTACGACCGCGGCAAAGAGCGGCAAGAAAGCGGCTCGCACCTATACCAATGACGACGTCGAACGCCAGAACCAGAGCAACGGCAGCGTGAAATACAAAGGCAAGACGGAGAAGATGTAGTCAGATTCTCAATCGTAAGACTCTACGTGAAGGCTCCATCTCGCGACTGTCCGTTGCGAGGGAGCCTTCTTCATTTTGGCATGATCCGTCGCGTTGAAGTCCTCCCTGAACACTTCGCCCCTCCGATCTGCTATCTTCGTCCGGTTGCGCTTCTCCACATCAAATTCAAGAAATTCGTCGCGAGGCGCAAGGATGAGTGCCTGAATGGTTGACCCAGTTCGCCCTGATCCCTCAAGCCTTCCGTCCGTTTCTGGAACTGCAGTTCCGGAGACCCTGGGATTCTTCCATCCATCCCGGCGTCCCTACCGCTTCACCATCCTGATGTTTATCAGCTTGATTGTGATGGGGAGCTACTTCGCCTATGACAGCATCGGAGCTCTCGCGCCGACGCTGATTGCTGACCTGCATCTTGACCGCAGCGACATCGGCAACCTCTACACAGCTTATTCCGTGGCCGCCATCTTCATCGTTTTCTTCGGGGGCATGCTCTATGACAAGCTCGGCCCGCGCCATTCGAGCCTCCTGTTTTGCATGCTGGTCTTCATTGGAGCGACCATCGTCGCCCTCGCCCACTCCAGGTGGCAACTCTTCGCTGGGCGGTTAATCTTTGGCGGTGGATCGGAAGCGCTGATTGTGGTGCAAAGCGCAATCGTCAGCCGCTGGTTCAAGGGCAAAGAGATGGCGCTTGCCTTTGGCATCACCCTCACCATTAGCCGTATCGGAACGCTTTTCAGCTTTAATACCGAAGAGCTCATCGCCCGTTATTTCGGAAGCTACCGCACGGCACTTTGGGCAGCGGCAGTCTTCTGTCTGTTCTCCGTGCTCTGCAACGTGGTTTACAACGCCATGGACGCTCATGGTGAGAGGGTGCTCGGGCTTCCGAAGCCGGACAGTAGCGACAAAATTGAGTTCGACGACATTGGGAAGTTCAACTCCTCCTACTGGTACGTTGTCTTGCTCTGCGTCACGTTCTATAGCGCCATTTTCCCCTTCACGGCCCTGGCCACCGACATGTTCCATGACAAATGGGGCATCCCGCTGGTGAGCGAGTCCGCGGGCGGCTTCCTGGCCCAGATCTTCGACAACTTCCTGCACATGTTCTCGACGGCGCCGGGCGTTACCAGCATCGTCATCTTCGCGTCCATGGTCTTCGCGCCCTTCGCCGGTAACCTGGTAGACCGCATCGGCAAGCGCGCGACGTTAATGGTTGTGGGTTCCCTCATGCTGATTCCTGCTCACCTGGTCATGGGTCTCACGCATTGGAACCCACTTCCCAGCATGATCGTGCTGGGGGCTGCCTTCGTCCTGGTTCCCGCAGCCATGTGGCCGTCGGTTCCGCTGGTGGTTGAGGAGAAGCGTGTGGGGACGGCTTTCGGCCTTATGACTGCTATCCAGAACATAGGCCTCGGACTCTTCCCGCTCCTCAATGGCAAGCTCCGCGATGTGACCGGAACTTACACTGCAACGCAGATCATGTTCGCCTCCCTTGGCGGGGCTGGACTCATCTTCGCCTTCCTGCTCCTCGCGTCAGACCGGCGTCATGCCGGTAAGCTGGAGCAGGGAAAAAGCAAACAGCCCGCCTGAATCACCCGGGGGCAATGTACTGGGAATGCGGATTTTCTCCATACTCGGGGCCGTTGGACTGACGTTCGCCAACCTGTTGAATATCCGGGGATGACGGTGGCCACTTGGTTGGATTACCCAACGTTACTGGTGAGCGTCGGTCCATGGGTTTTCTCGACTAGAAAGCGGGGCTGCGATACCGTTTTTGGTATTCTTGAGGGGCTCGGAACTTGGTGAGCGCCTTGGTTGCTCCCTTTTGTGCAAATTAGTACAACGATTAGACTTCAAAGCCGCATCTGACTGTGTAAGCGGCCGGAAAAGGCGACTTGACCGACCCGAAACAAGAGAAGTTTTCAGAAGCAGAGGCGATCGAGCGAGCGAAGCAGGGAGACGAGGTGGCTTTTGAAACCTTGTATCACCTGCATAGGCGGCGCGTGTATTCGCTATGTTTGCGCATGGTTTCCAATCCCGCTCAGGCCGAAGATCTGGCACAGGAAGCATTTCTTCAGCTGTTTCGGAAGATCAGCACTTTTCGCGGCGAATCTGCATTTTCCACCTGGCTGCACCGCATGACGGTCAATGTCGTTTTGATGCAGCTGCGCAAGAAGAACCTGCCGCTGGTTTCGCTGGAAGAGACGATCGAAACCGACGAGGAATCGCAAAAAAAAGAACTGGGGGCCGACGATTTGAAGCTGACCGGCTCTCTCGACCGGCTGCAATTGCAGCGCGCAATCGATCGGTTGCCGCCGGGATACAAGACGGTGTTTGTGCTGCATGACGTCGAAGGGTTTGAGCACAACGAAATTGCCGAGATGGTCGGGTGTTCGATTGGAAACAGCAAGTCGCAGTTGCACAAGGCACGACTGAAACTGCGCGATTATCTTAAGACGATGAGAGCCGAAAAGGCCGGGAACTCGTAAGTGCAGTCGCGGTATTGGGGAGAGAGGAACATGACTTGCCATGATGTACAGCGCGTTCTGCCCGAAATGATGGACGGTCAGCAGAACGCCGAGCTTCAAGCTCACTTGAGGTCCTGCCCCGCCTGTGAGCAATTGGTTTCAGAATTGGGATTGATCGCCGTCGAGGCGCGTCAACTGGCAGCGATCGACGAACCGGCTCCACGCGTCTGGGTGAACATTGCCAACCAGCTGCGTGCCGAAGGAATCATACGGGAACCGGAAGCCGCGACTGCGCGCCCGGTTCTCGTGCCTGCTCGGCGGCGCTTGAACCTGTGGTGGCTGGCACCGGTGGCCGCAGCGCTGTTGGCGTCCGTCTCTTACTACTCCTCCCACCGCACACCCACACCGCCAGTAGCCGTCCAAACGCCGCAGGCTACCGTTGCGACGCCCGATCTTTCGGCTTCCAATGCGACTCCGAAGGCTCCTTCGGCTCAACGCGGAAAAGCAGCCCAGCCGGTCGTGGCCAAGAAGTCGCTCAGCAGCACGGAGCAAATCGAGCGGCAGATAGCTCCGATGGAAACCGTCAGCAACGACGACAACCGATTCCTGAACCGCGTAGGACGGAGCTCTCCCGACATGCGGGCGACCTTCGAGAGCCAGCTCAAGGCGGTCAACGCGTATATCAAGGACGTCGAAACTTATCTGAAGCGGAATCCGGATGACGAGGAAGCGCGCCAGCAGTTGATGGACGCTTATGAACAAAAGGCGATGCTATACCAGATGGCCATGGATCATGTTCAATAGCAGGCAGTAAGGAAGCTTGGTCTTCCGCGCTTAGGGGCATTTATGGAAAGCATGCGGCAAATGACGGTTTTGAGTGTGGTCCTGACAACTTGCCTGGTTTCCGCGATGAACGCCGAAACGCGCAAGGAATTCCGGTACACCGTGAATGCCAAAGACAAAGCGATCATTTCCGTCGACAACCAGTTCGGCGCGATCACGGTCAAGCCCGGACCTGTGATGCATGTCTCGGTCGTAGCCATCGTTCAGGACAAGGTGCAAGTCGATCACCTGCAAAAGGGCAATCGTATCGAAATCGAATCCCAGCTCCTGCAGAACGCCGATAAGCAGACCGGGCGGGTCGACTACGAGCTCACGGTTCCTCCTAACGCCGCTGTAAGCCTGCGCTCCTCCACCGGCCCTCTGGTGGTTGATCACGTGCGCGGAGATATCACTCTCGAAGGTGTCGAAGGGCCCGTCGAGGTGACCAACTCCGGCGGCGGTCACGTTCACGTCAAAACCATGAGCGGCCCCATCACCCTGACAGACGTACATGGAGCACACGTA
Source organism: Terriglobales bacterium (assembly GCA_035519435.1). Lineage (GTDB taxonomy): Bacteria > Acidobacteriota > Terriglobia > Terriglobales > Acidobacteriaceae > Acidiflorens. Next base: position 23,815 of record DATIWL010000104.1, on the reverse strand, counting down.
GAGATAACGTCCATCTCTGGTGAGATTCGTCTGAATTCCGTCAATGGTCCCTTGGTGCAAGTCCATTCCGGCAGCGGCAAGATTTTCTATGACGGAGATTTCGGCCAGGGCGGAGATTACGACTTCAGCACTCACACGGGTGACATTGAGGCCATGGTACCGCCTGGTACCTCCGCCGATTTCAACGCCCACTCGATGGAAGGCCAGGTCCAAAGCGATGTCTCGCTGGTCCAGAACGAGCACCCTCGATTCCCGGTCGAGGCAGGACGTTCCTTCTTTGGCACGGTCGGCAAGGCCGCATCGGAAGTAGTCTTCAAGTCGTTCAGTGGTAAAATCCGCCTCAAGCGGCGCTGAACATTCGAATAATCAACTGGATAGGCTGGCCGTCACGGGCGGGCCCGAACTGTTGTTTGCGCTGTGGAGCGCTATGGGAGTACTTGCTGTGTTCCTGGTGGGCTTCATGGGCTCGGGCAAGAGCAGCGTTGGACACGAACTTGCGCGACGCCTCGGTTGGAACTTCCTCGACCTCGATGCCCACATCGAATCTCGTGAGCGGACCAGTATCGCGGAGATCTTTCGGCAAAAGGGGGAATCGGGCTTTCGCATGATCGAAACGGCGGCCTTGCGAAACTCGATCGCCTCTCTCATGAAGAGCAGCGTAGTCGCTCTGGGCGGCGGAGCCTTCGTGCAAGAAGCAAATCGTGAACTGATCCGAGGCTGGCCCTCCGTTTTCCTCGAAGGCAACATAGATGAACTCTGGCACCGTAGTTCCGAGGAAGATACTATCCGTCCTCTACGCAAAGACAGGCAGCAATTCGACCAACTGTACGAGGAACGCCTACCTTTCTACCGACTCGCAACGTTCACGGTGCAAACCTCCGGCAAGGATGTCGGTTCCATCTGCCAGGAGATCGAGCGTGTTCTGCGCTCCCAAAGACTGGCGACAGCAGGTGTCCCTGCTCAGTCGCCGCATTGTGCAAATTCCGACCGTGGAGGATCCCTGTGAAGTTGTTTCGGGCTCTATTTGTCTTGTCGCTGACTCTGGCTTTGCCGGGAGTCATCCATTTTGCTTCGGGAAAGGAAAAGGAGCCCTCGGGCCAGAAAGTGGACTCCGGCTCATTCGGCGTATTCATGCAGGGGCGCCGCGTCGGCACGGAGACGTTCTCCATCACCCAGACCGGGAGTGGCAGCGTCATCCAGTCTGAATTCAAGACGGAAGGTTCAACCACCGAAGCAAGGCAAACGGCGGAGATGCAACTGACTGCGACCGGTGACATCCGCCGCTACGAATGGCGGGAACAGAGCCCGGGCAAAGGGCAATCCACCGTCGTTCCCAACGATCAATTCCTCACCCAAAGGTGGAGTTCCGGCCCACAGGAAAAGCCCCAAGAGCAGGTCTATCTGCTTCCGCTCGCCACCAGTATTCTCGACGACTATTTCTTCGTACACCGGGAAGTACTGGCGTGGAGATACATGGCTTCCATATGCTCCCAGCAAAACGGCCGGATGATGTGCGCAGGCAAGCAACTGGCGAAGTTTGGAACGTTGAATCCCCGCGGGCATTCCTCCGCGCCGGCGAGCCTGGAATATATCGGTCGCGAAAAGGTCACGTACAAAGGTGCAGAGCAAGAACTGAACAAGCTGGAATTGAAGAGCGAGAGCGGAACCTGGACTCTATGGCTCGACGACCAGTTTAAGTTGGTGCGAATCCTGATTCCTTCGGAGAATACCGAAGTGATTCGCGATTGACCTGAAAGAACGCAGGAATCTTGGGACTGAAGGGGCAGCCCCTTTGGGAATGTGGAACGCTGTGCTATTCGCCGGTTACGATATCGGAAGGTATCGCAAGGGGTTACCCCTCGCGTTCCCGGATTGATCCGGTGCCGCTCTTGTCGATTTTCGACTCACGTACGTCACGCGTAATCTTCACGGCCTTGCTGTTCGCGCTGGGCCTTGGGTTCCTCTATGTCGCACGTCACACTCTGATTTTGTTTCTCTTTGCGATCTTCTTTGCTTATCTGATCAATCCTGCCGTGACACGACTGGAAAAGCTGGTACGCGGCCGCGGACGAGCCATCGCCCTGATCTATCTCCTGCTGATTCTCGCTTTGACGCTGGCTGTATTCTTCGTGGGACCGCGAATCACCCGGCAGGCAGCCCGGCTTGGAGAAGCTCTTCCCGGCCTGATGGAAAAGGTCGGCTCCGGCCAGATCGCTGTCGACATCGGTCAGCAGCGCGGATGGAGCGGCTCCACTCAGCTTCGCATCCGGGAAATCTTACGCGACCACCGCGACGAACTCTCCTCTCTTGCGCAGCATATCGGTGTGCGCGTCGCAGAAACGGCGAAGGAGATCTGGGTTCTGTTCCTGGTCCCCATACTTGCGATTTTCTTCTTGCGCGATGCCGCAAGCTTCAACGCAGTCGTCGTTTCCCTGGTGCAGTCTCGAACGCAGCGGGAATTCCTGCAGGATGTGTTGCGCGATCTGAACCAGATGCTGGCCCAATTCATACGTGCTCAGCTCACTTTGGCCGGGTTGTCACTGCTGGCGTATACGTCCTGCCTCGGGATCATGCGTGTTCCGTACGCGATGGTTTTGGGCACTGCAGGTGGCGTCCTGGAGTTTGTCCCTATCGTTGGACCTCTCGTGGCAGGTGCCGCCATGGTGGCCGTGGCGGTGCTTGCAGGCTACCCCTACTGGCCGCTGCTCTTGCTGTTCCTGATCGTCTGGCGTCTGGTGCAGGACTATGTCATCGCGCCGCGCGTCATGGGCGGCAGCGTGCAACTACATCCTCTGGGTGCGCTGTTTGGTGTCCTCGCCGGCGGAGAAATGGCTGGCGTTCTTGGTGTCTATCTCTCGATTCCCGTCATGGCCAGCTTGCGGATTGTGTGGCGACGCTGGCGCATCTACGCGGAGAAGCGGAAATTCGGTCCCCTCAACGAGTATTCGTTCCCTCATGAGTTGGGGCGCGGAAGAAGCTGAATGTAGCCAGTGGTGACTACTGGCCAGAGAGCTTCGCGAAGCATCAGAAGCTTCTGATCGCTCCTGACCACGGGCCACCTCCACTTCTCTCACCCCGTCTAATGACCGGCAACCGCGCCGTTCACTGTGCTCTCCACATCGACCGTGCGCAGGAACTCTGCCGCCGCTTCAGGCAACACCGTATTGATAAACATTCCCGATCCCAGCTCGAACCCGGCGACCCTCGTCAGGCGCGGGATGATGCTCACATACCAGTGGAAATACTTCACTCCGAAGTTTTCCGCTGGCGCGCTGCGCAACGTGAAGTTGAAGTCCGGATCGTGCAAACCGTAGTACAGCTTGGCCAACATTGTGCGCAGCATGCGCGCCAGGTCGATGATCTCGGCGGCGCTGATATCGCCGAAGCTGGCCATATGCCGCCGCGGATAAATGTGCGTGCTGAACGGCGCTGCCGAGGCGAACAACTCCATCGCCACGAAGTGTTCCGACGCCATTACGATTCGCACTTTTTCCGAAAGCTCTTCTTCGATCTCCTGGCAGAACATGCACTCGCCGAAATCGTCGTGGTGCCGCATGGCATGCTGGAAGCGCTCGCGCACCTGGTGTGAAATTACGGGAGTGGCGATCAGCTGCGAATGCGGATGTTCCAGGCTGGTTCCGGCATCGGTACCGTGGTTCTTGAAGATGGTGATATGCGCGATGCGCGGGTCCAGGCTGAGCTCGTCGTAGCGAGTCTTGTAGACGCGCAGGATCTCGGCCACGTACGAGTCCGGCATGAGCGCCAGGACCTGGGAATGGTCTGGTGTCTCGATGATGACGTCGTGTACGCCGAATCCGTTCACCGTGCGACGCGAGCGGTGCACCGCCCGTGTCGGCTCCACCTCCCGTGACAAGGCGGCGAACTTGTTGGGTACTACCCGCACATGCCAAGGCAGCCCTGTCGACGAGGGTACCCGCAGAACCTCAGGCGGTGTCAGTCCCTCGTTCCCGGGGCAGAAAGGGCAATTGGCGACAAACGGCGCGGGCGCCTTCCGCTCACGGTGCTGTACCATCTGGTCAGGGCGGCGGGCACGTTCGGTGGCGATGACGACCCACTCCTTGGTGGCAAAATTCTGTCGCAGTTCCGGCATGGGACCTCGCTCAAAAAGGTTAACTCACTACATCGGCACAGAACGGGCACGGAGGATCGTACTTGCCAAACTTTCGTACTAACGTCCCTGACGCCCCTTGGAAGTCATTCCAGCCCAAATCTCGCTGATATAAAATCAATAATTTACCTATGTCCAACAAACTTCCTGTAGGAATCCTCGGTGCCACAGGCATCGTCGGGCAGCGCTTTATCCAGATGCTCGAACACCATCCCTGGTTCGAAGTGGCGTGGCTGGCCGCGTCCGACCGCTCTGAGGGCCGACCGTACGCCGAAGCGGCCCGCTGGCGACTCAAGACAGCTATTCCCGACCGCGTGGCATGCATGACCGTCGCTCCTGCCAAGCCTGACGGCGCGCCGAAAATTATCTTTGCAGCACTCGACGCGTCGATCGCCAGGGAACTCGAGCCGCAGTTCGCTGCCGCCGGTTGTGCCGTCGTCTCGAACTCCAGCGCGCTTCGGATGCAGGCCGATGTGCCTCTCGTGATTCCCGAAGTCAATGGCGATCACATCCGCCTGATTGAAACTCAGGCATGGCGCCGGCAGAGCGGCGGGTTTGCGGTCACGAATCCCAATTGCTCCGCCATTGGACTCGTGATCGCCCTTGCTCCATTACACCGCGCCTTCGGCCTCGAGACGGTGATGGCGGTCACGATGCAGGCGGTCAGTGGCGCCGGATATCCGGGTGTTGCCTCGTTGGACATTCTTGGAAATGTCATTCCCTACATCGCCAAGGAAGAAGAAAAGATGGAAGAAGAAACGCTGAAGCTGTTGGGATCATTAAACGGAACCGGTGTGGTCCCTGCCGCTTTCGGAATGAGCGCCCAATGCAACCGGGTCGCCGTCGAGGACGGCCATACTGAATCCGTGTCGGTTCGGCTCAAAAAGAAGGCTAAGACTGAGGAGATTATCGCCGCCTGGAACGAATTCCGTGCCGAACCGCAGGAACTTCACTTGCCGAGCGCCCCGGAACGTCCGGTAGTTTATATGACCGCCTCCGACCGTCCGCAGCCGCGCTTTGATGCAGATTCCGGCGGCGGCATGACCACGACGGTCGGACGTTTGCGTCCCTGTAGTGTCCTCGACTGGAAATTCACGGTTCTTTCGCACAATACCATCCGGGGCGCGGCTGGCGCTGCACTGCTCAACGCCGAATTGCTCAAAGCAAAGGGGTATTTGGGGTGACGAGCACCAGTTCCCAGCACTCAATAGCCAGTCCTCAAGCAAACCCTTACCCGTGCGCGTGTCTGCCCTCTGAAACTGACCCCCGACCACTGACCACTGGCCACCGTTTCAGGAGTTCTCGCCCATGATTGTCATGAAATTCGGCGGGACCTCGGTCCAGGATTCCAAGGCCATTGATCGTGTTGCCCGCATCGTTCAGGGACGCCTCGCCGACCGTCCGGTAGTCGTCGTAAGCGCCATGGCGAAGGTCACCGATTCCCTGCTCGCTATGGGGAAAGCCGCCGGAAACGGTGACCGCAAAACCGCGCTCAAAATGGCTCGCGCCTTGCGCGAACGCCACTACGACACGGCCGGCGAATTGCTGGGCACAGCCCTTTTCACGGAATTCCATAGCGGCCTCGGGTCGGATTTCGAGGATCTCGACGAACTGCTACGCGGCATCGGCGCTGTGGGAGAGATTACTCCGCGCACCTACGATGCCGTCGCCGCGTTCGGTGAAATGCTCTCGAGCAAGATCGTGGCAGCCGCTTTCGCCGCGCGCGGCCTGCCTGGGGTCCACGTTGATTCTCGCCAGATCCTGCTGACCGACTCGAGTTATACGAAAGCGGTCCCGCAATTTGACGAAACCAACGAGCGCCTGCAGAAGAAGCTCAAGGCGCTGATCGATGACGGCCAGGTGCCAGTCATGGGCGGTTTCATCGGCTCGAACCGTGCCGGGATCACGACTACGATTGGCCGGGGCGGATCCGACTTCTCTGCTGCCATCTTCGGCGCAGGGCTGGACGCCGCCCGCATCGAGATATGGACCGACGTCGACGGCATGATGACCACAGACCCGCGTCTCTGCCCCGACGCCCGGCGCATCAAGGTCATCAGTTTCGACGAAGCGGCCGAGCTCGCGTACTTTGGCGCGAAGGTGCTGCATCCGGCCACCGTGTTGCCGGCAATTCAGAAGAACATTCCCGTCTACGTATTGAACTCGCAGAATCCGACCTGCGAGGGCACGAAGATCACAGCCCGAGCACCCCGTTGCGCGAACATTTTCAAGGCGATTGCCCTGAAGAAGAAAATCACGATCGTCGACGTAGCCGCACCACGCCGCCTGCTGGTGCACGGATACCTGAAGTCAATCTTCGAGGCCTTCGACAATCACAATGTGGCGGTCGACGTCGTCTCCACGTCCGAAGTCAGCGTCTCAGTCACGGCTGAGACGAATGAGGCCATACCGGCTCTGGCCGCAGATCTGGCAAAGCTGGCCGACGTAAAGTATGAAGGCCGGAAAGCGATTGTCTGCCTCGTCGGCGAGAGCCTGCGCGACACTCCGGGCTTCGCGGCAAAGGTCTTCGGAATTCTCGAAGACGTGAAGATCCGCATGATCTCCCAGGGTGCATCGGAGATCAATCTGACCTTTGTAATCGAGGAAGACGATGCTGCTGAGGTCGTGCGTCGTCTGCACAAGGAATTCTTCTCCGAGGTCGACCCGGAAGTCTTCGCTTAACTTCGGCCCCGAGCATTTTTCTGCGCACCCCAATGATCTGTACGAGTAAAGTGATTCCATGAATCTCCTGGTTCTGGGGCGAGGCAAGACCGGTTCGCTGGTGGCGGAACTGGCGCGGGAGCGGAGGCACCACGTTCGCGTTCTGGGCTCGTCGGAAAATGTCAACGCGGCTGCCCTGACCCGCGCTTCCCTTTCTGGCATCGATGCGGTCATTGACTTCACCACACCCACGGCAGTGATTGCGAATGCCGAGGCATGCATCTGCGCCGGCAAGAACCTGGTGATTGGAACGACCGGCTGGTATGACCACGCGCCTCGGCTCCGGGCGATGGTCGAGTCCGCAAAGACAGGTCTGCTGTACGGCTCCAATTTCTCCATCGGCATGAACCTGTTCTTTGAAATCGTGCGAACGGCTGCTCCTGCCCTCAATTTTGACTATTCCGGCCAGATCTTTGAGCGTCACCACGCGCACAAAAAAGACGCTCCGTCCGGCACTGCCATGACCCTGCAGAAGCTCATCCGCGAGACGGCTGGACCTGAACTGGAGATCGTTTCTTTCCGTGAGGGCGACGTCGTGGGCATGCACGAAGTAGTTTTCAACTCGCAGAACGACAGAATCTACCTTTGTCATGACAGCAAGTCGCGACGTGGATTCGCGGAAGGCGCAGTGCGTGGCGCCGAATGGCTGGTCGGCAAACAAGGTTTCGTCGAATTTCGCGAGATCTGGCAGCAGCTCTGAAGAAAGCAGGTCTCAACTGTCAGGTCAGGTGTCAGGACCTCCTGAACGCCGACGCCTCAAGTCTCGTTGTGCCCTTACAGTTTTTTAACAGTAGGTTTATCTTATTCCTATGCAACCACGAGGCTGCGGTACCGCTCTCGTTACGCCGTTCTCCCAGGACGGCGCAGTAGATGAAACCGCTCTCCGAAACCTGGTCGCATGGCAGGTGGAATCCGGCATCGACTTCCTGATTCCGTGCGGCACGACCGGGGAAACGCCTACTCTCTCCCATGAGGAGTGGCTGCGCGTCATCGACGTGACCGTCGAAGTCGTTGCTGGACGGATCCCTGTGGTCGCCGGAGCGACGTCGAATTCAACCCACGAGGCTGTCGCCAAAGCCAGGGAGGTCGCCACGCGGCCGGGCGTCGACGCCATCCTGACGGCGTCTCCCTACTACAACAAGCCTACACAGGAAGGCCAGTACCGCCATTTTCGGTCCATTGCCGAGGCTGTGGACAAGCCACTCATTCTCTACAACGTGCCTGGCCGCACGGGAGCCAATATCGAGCCGGGAACCCTGGCCCGTCTGGCGGAGACTCCCAACATCATTGGCGTCAAAGAAGCCAGCGGCAACATGTCGCAAATCGCTGACGTATTCAATGCAGTCCCGGAGACTTTTCTCGTGTTTTCTGGCGATGACGCGATTACGCTGCCAGTCATCGCGCTGGGCGGAGTGGGGATCATTTCCGTCGCTTCGAACGAGATCCCCCACGAAATGTCCGAGATGACGCGCTCCGCTCTTGCCAATGACTGGGACACGGCTCGCCGTATTCATCGGAAATATCTGCCACTGATGCAGGCCAACTTCCTCGAGTCGAATCCCTTGCCGGTGAAAGCGGTGCTCGCGATGATGGGCAAGGTCGAGGAAGTCTATCGCTTGCCGCTGCTGCCCATGCGCCGGGACACCCGTTCCAAGCTGCAGAAAATAGCCGCTGAGGCAGGCCTGGTCGCGAAGGCTGCGGGACCTGTTGCCCTGGCGTCCGGTGAGTACTATGTCTACGAGAACTGGGCTGCCGGGCCGCACAAGGCGGTGCTGCATCGCGCATCATGCGGCCAGTGCAACTCCGGCAAGGGTCGCCCCTCCGGCCACGACGCCAACCATTCGCGCTGGCACGGACCGTACGGTAATCTGACGGAGGCTCGCGAAGCAACGCACAACATGGCTGGAGTCTTGATCCGCAGCGAGTGTAAGTGCGTGGCGTGAGGCCATTGCAGAAGGCAGGGGTATCAGATTGCCGAGGTCGCGCGATTGCAGAGGCGGAGTCTTCCATCAACCCTTGAGCTGCTACTCTTTCTTGCATCCATCATGTCAGACTCGATCGGCGCTCTGAAAACTCAGATTGAAAAATTGTCCTCTACCCAGAACCTTCGGCGTGCCGGGGAAGCTCGCAGCACCTTTCTGGACTTCCGCGCGCGTCTCACCCGTGGCGAAATTCGCGCGGCTGAGAAAATCAACGGCCGCTGGACTGTGAACGCCTGGGTTAAACAAGGCATTCTGCTTGGCTTCCGCCTCGGCGAAATGAAAGAAATGTTCGACGGCGACGTACTGTCTTTCGTCGACAAGGATACGTTCCCTGCCCGGCGTGTCACTCTAAGCGACCGAATTCGGCTGGTGCCGGGCGGCTCCACGATTCGTGAAGGCGCTCATGTTGCGCCATCTGTCATCTGCATGCCGCCCATGTTCATCAATGTCGGCGCCTACGTGGACGAGGGCACGATGGTCGATTCGCATGCTTTAGTCGGCTCCTGCGCTCAGATCGGCAAGCGAGTGCACCTCAGCGCTGCCGCTCAGATTGGAGGCGTGCTCGAACCGATCAATGCCACGCCGGTGATCATTGAGGATGATGTGTTGGTCGGTGGAAATTGTGGCGTCTTTGAAGGGACACTCGTCAAGGCGCGCGCCGTTCTGGGCGCCGGCACCATCCTGACTCGCTCGACTCCGCTCTACGACCTGGTTCGAGGAGAAGTTTATCGCGCTACGACGGACAACCCGCTGACTGTTCCGGAGAAAGCGGTGGTGGTGCCCGGTTCGCGCGCGGTAAAAAAGGGCAAAGGCGTTGAGTGGAACCTGTCGCTCTACACACCGGTCATCGTCAAGTACCGGGACGAGAAGACTCAAGGCGGTACAGAACTCGAAGACTGGCTCCGCTAGCGCTGGACTTTTGGAGAGTCCTACTGGCTTGATGTCGAAGCGGGCGAGCGGCCTGTCACCAGCCCTACTGCTACGCCTCCTAAGGCACCCGCCAGTACGCCCAACAAAACCAGCACCAAGGTACGTTCCAGTAATCGCATCCGCCGCCGTGGGGACATGGCTCCTCCGTCCATCCGCCCCAGGCTCACCCATCTCGATCAAACCCCGACTCTGCGAAAAAGTTGCCGTGAGCCCGTGAAATGCTTCTGCTGTTTCGGTGGATAACGACGGCCTGAATTACGACGGAAGGGCGGCCGCCGGAGCCCCGGGCAGGTTCGCTTGCTCAGACGCTAACTTCCGACGGAGAGCCAGATGTTTTTCGCGAAAATGGACCAAGGCTCGTTCTCCCCAGGCCCGCACAAAGTAGTAGTTCAAGGCTGACCCGATAGCGGAGCTGGCGATCGGGATGAGCCGCCCCGCCCATTTCTCCACTACCTCCGCACTGGCGCGTGCTGCAATCCGCTGAATGACCTTGGGCACGAAGCGGTTGACGACTTCTTTCTCCAGCAGTTCCCTGCTGATATCGACACCCGCTGCGCTGGCTGCGGCAATCCAAAGTTCGGCAATCTCGTCGTCTGTATTCATCTCGAATCCGTAGACGAGACTCAGCTTCTGAATCGTGCGCATGGTAATCGCTGACAGGATTCCCAGGTCCGGCACGATCGTCAGGATGCCGCCCAGGCCGAAGCCCGCGCCTTCGAGCGCCGCTAGTTTCATCCCGCTTCGGATGATCGACTCTGCGACGCTATCGAGGTGTTCCACTTCCACGGTATAGACGCCCCGGAATGTTGCGATTGGCAGGCCATACGCGATTTTCAGCTGCATGAGAAAGCGCTCGGGATCAACTCGGACTGTCTCGTAGGCACGCGTCAGGCCGGAGCGAATCGCGTTTTCGACCCGAAGCCGTAGCCACGACTTGCCCTCTGGTTGCGCCATTCGAGTGCAGTCTATCAGTTCGTGGTGGTAACCGCTCTCCTCGATCTCAGGCGCGCAGAGGACTCAGAGTGCGCCGTGCTTCCGCACCGCGTCAACAACTCTTCGAATCGCGGCGGCTACGTCGTCGGGCGCTTCCAGTTCCATGTCATGTCCGCTACGGACGATGACCTGCTTGCCGTTGGAAGAGAGAAGTGCAAGTTTCGCTTGCCCTTCCTTTCGCTCTTTTTCCAATTGCTCGGCGGGAATGTCTTGGCCACTTCCGTATCCACCTTCAGCGCGGGTTAGCACCAACAGCGGGATGGCGCCCAATTTAGCCGTTTCCGGCGCAGCGAGCCACTTCGCAAAATATTCGGAGGACCAGTGTCGCTGGCTGTTCTCGGCGTCTTCGATTTGCGGTTGCGCCTGCGCCCAGAGCCGCATCTTCTGCTGCTCTGGCGGCAGCACACGATACACCGGATCGAGAGCCTGTTCTGACGGTACTCCGGCTCCCATGCCTGGGACCGCTTTATCCGATTCGCCCATGCTCTCGCGCGGTTTGGGGATCATCTCCCCTTTTGCGTCTTCGCCAAGCCGCAGAGTTTTGCCACCGCCGATGCCGACACGCTGGCCCTCAAAAGCCGCATCCACCAGGACGACTGCTGCGACATCCTTCGGATACGTAATGGCAAAATTCCGTACTACGGGTCCGCCATAGGAGTGACCGACCAGTACAAATGGTCCTCGTTCCCCGAGTTTGCCGAGCGCGTCGCGCAGTTCGAGGTTCAACTGCGCAAACGTGCGCGGCTTGGGCCCTGGATCGCTCCACGCATAGCCCGCGCGATCGTAGGTGCATATGCGAGTGAATCGAGAAACCCGTGTTTGTACCAGTACCCAGTCGAATGAGAAATCGCCTAATCCGTTCTCCACGACCACGGTCGGGCTGCCCTTCCCCGTGCAATTCACGTGCAGCCGATGTCCGCCCAACGCGACGAACTTCCCGAGGGGTGTCGGTGCGGCTTCGCTTGCGCCAAAAACGAGACCGGTACCGAGCATCACGAGAGCAGCGAGTACCAGCAAACTGCGGGTCCGTACCAGGACAGAGATCAACATTCTGTTGCGCTCCATTTGGATATATATGCCACCTCGCATGATTTCGACGCGTACGGAAGTGGAACGAAAGCACGCCCTGGAACTGGCGTTCATCTGTTGGGCCGTACCGGCTGGTATCACACGTCAAACACCAGTGAAGGACGTACTGTCCCTTCCGAATCGCCGACCCTGTGCTAGCATCATCCTTTCAGAAAATGCCATCGGGAAAACTGCATATTGTTCCGCTCGGCGGGCTAGGCGAGTTCGGCATGAACTGCATGGCCGTGCGCTGGGGCGACGACATCATCGTCGTCGATGCCGGCCTGATGTTCCCCGAAGCCGAACTGCTCGGTGTGGATATCGTCGTTCCGGATATCTCTTACCTGCTTGAAAATCGCCAGCATGTCAGAGGCATCCTCCTTACACACGGGCACGAGGACCATATCGGCGCCCTGCCATGGATTCTCAGTGAGTTGAACGTTCCGGTTTGGGGCACAGAATTTACGCTCGCCTATGTAGAGGACAAGCTCGACGAGCACCAACTGCTCGACGAGGCCGATCTGCGGGAGATTCGCCCAGGCAAGCGCTTTAACGTCGGCCCGTTCACGGTTCATCCGATTCAAGTCACCCACAGCCTAGTCGATTGCGTGGCGCTGGCGATTCACACGCCGCTCGGAGTTGTTCTGCACACAGGCGACTTCAAGGTCGATCCCACGCCGACGGACAACCGTCTTTTCGACCTGCACTCGTTTGCGGAATACGGAAAAGAGGGCGTCCTCGCTTTGCTGCAGGACTCCACCAACGTCGAGCGCAAGGGATACACGCCCAGCGAGCGCGCCGTTCACCGCAAGTTCGAAGAGATTTTTGTCCGCACCGAGCGGCGCCTGTTTATCTCTTGCTTCTCCTCGTCGATTCATCGCCTGAAGCTGGCGGTGGAAATGGCCCGCGAGCACGGCCGCAAAGTCTGCTTCATCGGCCGTTCGATGATCAGTTCGTCGGAGATTGCCGAGGATCTCGGCTACATCCAAATTCCCGAGGGCATGCTGATTCATCCGGGCGAGATGAAGAATTTTCCCCCGGAAAAAGTCTGCGTTTTGATCAGCGGCACGCAGGGTGAGCCGATGTCAGCGTTGTCGCGCGCTGCCGTCGACAACCACAAGCACGCCAAGATCGAAAAGGGTGACACAGTCGTCTTGTCATCGCGCATCATTCCGGGCAACGAAAAGGCCATCTACCGGATGGTAGACCACCTGTTTCGCCGCGAGGCTTTCGTCATCTACGAGGACGGCTCGTACCCACCGGTTCACGTCAGTGGACATGCCAGCCAGGAAGAACTCAAGCTCATCATCAATCTCGTAAGGCCGAAGTACTTCATCCCCGTGCACGGCGAGTACCGTCAGCTCAAATTGCATGCTGAGATGGCCCGTACCATGCGTGGCTCCGTGGGCAACGTATTGTTGATCGAGAGCGGCGACGTACTGGAAATCGACGGACTCGGCGCCCGCAAAGCGGGCAAAGTCAACGTGGGTCGCGTCTGTATCGACTCCGGCTCGCGCACCGACGTCGTCGAAGACCTGGTCATCAAAGATCGCCGCCACCTCAGTGAAGACGGTTTTGTTCTTCCCATCATTGCGATCAACAAGCTGACAGGCCGGGTCGAGACCTCGCCGGAAATCGTCACGCGCGGCTTCAATCCTGGCGAAAACGGCCTGCTCGAACGCGCGAGAGAGATCGTCATGGAAACACTCGAACTCTCCAGCGACGAGGAGAAGGCCGATTACGGGGTGATCAAAGAGAAGATCCGCGCCGACCTGAAGCGCTACATCTCCAAGCAGACGCAAAGACGTCCGCTGATCATGCCGGTGATCTTGGAGATCTAGCATCGTCACACTCAACGACATCCTTGCCGCCCAGTCCCGCCTCAGCGGTGTTGCCGTCCGCACGCCACTGCTCGAATGGACCAAACCGGGAGAGCCCCGCAAACTCTTTCTCAAGCTTGAGAACCTGCAGCCCATCGGCGCTTTCAAGCTGCGCGGCGCCTACAACAAGATCGCGTCCCTGAGCGCCGAAGAACGCCGGCGCGGCGTCGTCTCCTATTCCAGCGGGAACCATGCGCAAGGCGTGGCCTATGCTGCACGGGCTCTCGGGGTCAAGGCCGTCATCGTCATGCCCGGCAACGCGCCAAAGAACAAGCTGGACTCCACTGCCGCTCTCGGTGCCGAGATCGTCAAAGTCGGTCCCGGCAGCGAGGAGCGCCGCCGGCGCGCCGAGGAACTCGCGGCCCAACACGGTTATGCCATCGTGCCTCCGTACAACGATGAACACATCATTGCCGGCCAGGGTACGACCGGCCTGGAAATTCTCGAGCAACTCCCCGAAGTCGAAACCGTCCTCGCCCCGGTGGGCGGCGGTGGCCTGATCAGTGGCATTGCGACTGCATTGAAGCTCAGCAAACCCTCGGTGAAGATCATCGGGGTCGAACCCGAGCTTGCCGCCGACGCTCAAGCCAGCCTACGCTCCGGCCATCTCGTCTCGTTCGAAGCAGAGCAGGTTACCCGAACTCTTGCTGACGGGCTTCGCACGCAAAGCATCGGAGAGATCAACTTCGAACATATCCGCGCCTACGTCGATGACATCATCACCGTAAAGGAAGGCGAAATCGAAGGAGCGATGCGCACACTCGGCGAAGATACGAAGACCGTCGCTGAACCGAGCGGTGCCGTCGCCATGGCAGGTTTTCTCTTTCATGCCAACGAGATCCCGCGCAGCAGGTTTAACGCAGCCATTGTCAGTGGCGGCAACATCGATCCCGAGATGCTGGCGAAGCTGCGCGCGTGAAGATCCTCATTTCTCCGTATTCCTCGGTCTTCCCCGGGGTCACCGCTTTCTTGCGAGAGAAGTCCACATAACTGCCACGGAGGACACACGGGCGCACGGAGGAGGCCCTGCAGCATTCTCCCGTGGAGCAAATGTACAATGCATGGTTTCCTCTGAGGCCTAAACCTTGACTCGTTGGCTGGATCGCGTCTTCCAACTCTCTCAGCAGCGCACCACCGTGCGCCGAGAAATCGTCGCTGGATTTACCACTTTCTTTACCATGGCCTACATCGTGGCCGTGAACCCCGCCATCCTGAAATCCGCCGGCATACCGCTCGCTGCCTCGGTGACCGCAACGATTCTCACCGCCATCTTTGGCACGTTGCTCATGGGCCTGTACGCCCGCCGGCCCTTCGCCATTGCGCCCTACATGGGAGAGAACGCCTTCATTGCCTTCACAGTGGTGGGTGTCCTCGGATACAGCTGGCAGAAAGCTCTGGGGGCAGTCTTGCTGGCTGGAATCATCTTCGTCCTGCTGACGTTATTCCGCTTGCGTAAATGGATCGTAGATGCGATTCCCCTCACCCTGCGCTACAGCTACGCGGTCGGCATTGGCTTGTTTCTGACGTTTATCGGCCTTAATCAAACTGGCATTGTCACCCTTGGGTCTCCGGGCGCTCCCGTGCGTCCAGGTCATCTAACTTCCGGATCGGTGTTGTTGGCGATCTTTGGGTTTTTGTTGATGACGGTTCTATCGATTCGCCGCTTCCCCGCGGCCATCCTGACCGGCGTGCTTGGCACTGCGCTTTTGTCATTCGTCACGGGTGTCACGCCTCCACCGACGGCGTGGGTAAGCCGTCCGCCGAGTCTCGCACCCGTTCTGCTCAAGTTTGATCTGCATAGCATCTTTACCTGGGGATTCTTTCCGGTCGTGCTGACCATCTTCGTGATCGCCTTCGTCGACACCATGGGCACCCTTATCGGTGTGTCCGCACGAGCGGGATTTCTCGACGAGAACGGCAACCTGCCACACATCGAAAGGCCGATGATGGCGGATGCTCTGGCCACCACATTTGCGGCGCTGATTGGAACGACGACGTCGGGCGCGTTTATCGAGTCTGCTACTGGTGTTGAAGCTGGCGGCCGCACCGGCCTTACCGCAGTGACAACAGCCATATGCTTCGTGGGAACCCTGTTCTTCGCGCCGTTTATTTCTGCCATTCCACCTCATGCCTACGGTCCCGCGCTGGTCTTCGTGGGGCTGCTCATGCTGACGCCGATTACGCGGATTCCGTTTGACGATCTCACCGAGTTGGTGCCGGCCTTCGGCGTAATGGCTTTGATGGCCTTCACCTACAATGTTGGTATCGGCATGACAGCCGGCTTCGTCCTCTACCCGTTCTGCAAGCTGGTTTCAGGACAAATCAGTCAAGTCCGCCCCGCGCTTTGGGTGCTGACCACGTTGTCGCTGCTGTTCTTTCTCTTTTATCCCTACACCTAATCGTTGAGAGAAAGGCGGGAACTGAATGATTCGCTTTGGGGTTGCGGGATTTGGCTTGCATGCGGTCCGGCGCTTGATGCCCGGTTTCTCGCTCTCGCAGAAGTGCAAAGTTGTCGCCCTCGCTCGTCGTGATCCTCTGAAGGCGCATGAATCCGGTCAGCAGCACGGCATCCCGCACGTGTTCACTTCCACGGAGGAAATGTGCCGTTGCCCGGAAGTTGATGCCGTCCTGGTTACCAGCCCTGACGTGTGTCACGTCGCCGACGTACTGGCCTGCGTAGCGGCTGGCAAGCCGGTGCTTTGCGAAAAGCCGATGGCGATGAATGCTGACGAGTGCTGCCAGATGGTCGAGGCGGCGGAGAAGGCCGGCGTTCTTCTTGGAGTTGCGCACGTCTTTCGTTTCGAGGAGAGCACGGCCCGTTTGCGTGACTGTCTGGCTTCGGGAGAGATCGGCCGCGTCGCCTTGGCCCGCGCCGAGTTTTCTTATCCCGGATGGGAACACGCTCGCAAGTGGCTGTATGACCGCAGCATGGCTGCCGGCGGCCCCATTGCGGATGTCGGGGTCCATTGCATCGACGCCCTGCGCTATATGCTGCGGGACGAACCGCGGCGGGTGACTACCATTGCCCGCTCCGACGCGCAGTCGGGAAACGTGGAGTCCGCGGCAGTCATTAGCCTGGAGTTCCGGCAAGGCACGCTGGCGTCGATCCTTGTGTCGACACGGGCACAGTATCGGAGCCCACTGGAATTTGTCGGCGACAGAGGTTTTCTGCGGGCCGATGACGGACTCACTGTCGATCGCCCGGTTGCCGTGGAGTTGTGGCGCGACCAGAAGATCGTGCGCTCGGACAGCGTTTCCAATCACCTTGCATACGCCCGGCAGGTGGATAGTTTCGCGGAAGCGATCGAAGGCTCCAGGGCATTTCCGGCGACGGGAAGAGATGGGTGGCAGAATCAGATCATTCTTGATGCCGCGTATCGCAGCCTGTCCGAAGGAAGAAGCGAAGAAGTGCCTTCTATACATCCGTTCGATTTGGAATGAGGCGTGGAATTAGAAAGCCGTTGTGCGGGAACCGAGCGAGACAATCCAGGTCGCTGCGAGGCTCCATCGGTCCTCCAATAAGAAGCGTCCCGGATTCAATGAATCACGGGACGCCCGAACAGCCCTCCCCCAGAACTGCTCACGGTCAAGATACGAAATCAGTGTTGCCGGTGGAACCCCACTTTTGAGGGAATGGCCTGGCACTAAAGAGCCACTTGTGAAATCTCAAGATGTTGGTAGGATGTGTCACCCAACGATTGGGTCTACCCTAATCGTCCCAGGTTCTGGAAGCGGATCCCGGAATGGAGATTCCTCCTTCGGGCCACACCGATATCCAGGCGAAAACGAAATTGAGTGTTGCAAGTGTGCAGCGGATTTCATTTGCTCGTCTCTTGACTCTGGCGTCTGTTTAGTCTAAGTGATTGAAAAGGAGACGAAACGGAGCTTGCGAGAGATTGGAATCATAGCTGCAGAAGAACGGTTCGGGTTACTCCGCTTGAAGTTTGCCTGTGGGGCAGGTTCCAAAGTTAGGCGACAGCAGTTTGGGAGGAACGTATGAGGCGAGTGTTCATTGTAGCTTTGCTGGCATTGGTGTTGCCGATGGCAGCATGGGCGGACGGAATTGATCTGGTCAACAAGTTTGGCTCGATTGCAATCTCATCCGCGGGTATCGTGTCGCACGGTTCTCAACTCAAGCAGTACAACGGCATTACTTCCGATCCGGGACACGCGCTGGGTTCCGTCACGTTTTCGACCGGCGCGCTACTGAGCGGCAGCATCCTGACGGGCGGGACCTTCTCCGACGTTGGGTCGAGTTTCGTGGTGATTGGAAAGGGAAACAAGGTACCGCACAAAGGCGTGATCTTTGATGGCGCATTCGTTGGTCCGGTTTCTTGGACGCTGGTTGCCCAAAGCGGCCAGAGCCTCACCTATGAACTGAGCGGCGCCATTCAGGGCACTCTTTGGAACGGTCACTTCGTGACCGGGACCACAACCCAGACGATTTACTCCACGAACGGCCAGATTACTCTCGGCATCGGGCATATCCATACCGGCGAGACCAGCATTTTGACGCCAGAACCTGGTACTTTGGGACTTCTCGGGACCGGATTGCTTGCAATCGCTGGTATGCTGCGCCGAAAACTCTCGGCTAGCGCCTGACCGAAGACCTCAACCGTCGTTCGCCTCATAACACTCAGCTTCATAGCCCCGCCGAATGGCGGGGCTTTTTGATTTGTCCGCGCGGCATCTCCAAAGACCTCATCCACGGCAGTTGACCTCTTTGCTTAATTATCCGTTTATTTGCCGCCCTGTACCCAGCCGCGAAATCAACACTGTCAGGCACCGCTAGCGCTGGAGTGCAATTTCAACGGCGCTCCGAGCCCCGCCAATGGTGGGGCTCTGCCGCTTCGTCTTACCGTCCAGGGATCAATCCGTTACCGCCGTAACCGAGCTTTCCGGGATAAGCGTTGACGTTACTTTTGACCAAACCTACATTCAGGCGAGGGGGTTGTATGAAGGATATCCATGAAGTCTTGCGCCGCAAGCAGGCGCAGTACGCACAGTTGGGCAAACAGATCGAAATGCTGCAGCAGGCCGCCGAAAAGCTGCGCGAGGTCGCGCCTTTGCTCGCCGAGAATGAAACGGAGGACGACAGCGCGGTGCTAGCGGAAGTGGACGAAGACAGCAGCGCGATGGCTGCCAAAGCTGGAGCGCAATCCTCATCTGCCACCAAGCCACGCAGCAGCACGCCGCGTTGGCCGTAAGGTTGCGCAAGGGGAGGAGGCTCCACCTCGATGACGTTGCAGGCACTGCTGGTATCGAAGGACGATCAGGCCGCTGAAGCGCTCAGCCTGGTGCTGGCGAATTTCGGCGTTGCCGTCGAGCGTTCGAGTGCTGCCGAGGTCGCTGTGTCGCGATTGGAAGAGCAGCACTTCGACCAAATCATCGTCGACTATGACGATCCTGGTGCTGCGTCGCTGGTGCTGGAAAGCAATCGTCAGCGCGGCGGCCACGCACAGGGCAATCCTGCCGTCACCCTGGCCCTGGTTCACGATGTCTCCCAGATCCGAGCGATCCTTGGAGCGGGAGCCCACTTCATTCTGCTCAAACCTATCATTCACGAACGTGCTCATGCGACATTGCGCGCCGCCACCGCACTTCTCAAGCGCGAACGTCGTCAGTCCTTCCGCGTTCCGGTGCAGGCCGCCGTCACGATTCATACCGACGATTCTGCCGACCTCGAAGGCATTTTGCTTGATCTCAGCACTGGCGGCGCAGACGTACTGGCTGCCCGACCCCTGCCGTCGGCGACGCTGACTCGCTTTTCTTTCGAGCTTCCAGATAGCGGTCTCAAAATTGAAGGGGACGCCGAAGTTGCGTGGTCCAGTCCGAATGGCCAGACTGGGCTGCGTTTTCTCGATATGGATTCCCGCATGCGCGACCAACTGAACGAATGGCTTGCCGGCCATTCCCAGGAAGCGCTGCCCGAAGAGCCTGAGGCAGTCTCCCACTGCAAACTCACCGACTTGAGTCTCGGCGGATGCTACGTTGAGACCGAATCCCCCTTCCCGCAATCTTCCGCTGTTGACCTCTGTCTGAAGGCTGCCGGCATGGAAATCCACACCGAAGGTCTGGTGCGGGTCATGCATCCCAGCTTTGGCATGGGGATCGAATTCCCGTCCCGCACCGAGGAACAGCGCAAGAGCGTCGGCGATTTCATCGAGTTTCTGACCAAGCAACCCGGCGCCACCCCGGAACTGGAAATCTCTCCACGCGCGCTGGTGGGCACGGCGGAAGCGCTCCATCCCCCTTCCGGTGGCGAAACTGACGATCCTCTACTCGAACTCCTGCGCAACGGTGAAGCCTTGGAGCAATCCGAGTTCCTGGCAGATCTGCACCGCCAGCGGAACTCCGCGGATGTCGCGCAATAGATCGTTGGCGTAACTCTCCCCGCAACCTTGAGTTTTGGCACAGCTGTGTCCGCGACCTGCGGGAGATTTCTACATCCATGCGGCGAGATTCTTTGCCTGGTCACCTGAGACCCTGCAATAGAAAACCGGAGAGAGGATTCACGCCCCGTCTCTGACGTGACCCACTCTCCGGCGGTCTGTTCCACCTCGATGGCTTGAGCCTACCGCAAGGTATTGCCGGAATGATTGCGCCGCGGTTAATTTCCGGAGAAATTTCCATTGCACTAGAATTGTTTCGCCCTTGCGTAACCGGCCCATCCCGTACCTGGCGATTGTCGCAGCCAGTTTTCTATCCTTGACGCCCTTGTTCTGGCGCGGCATTCCCTCCGGCCACGACTTCGAATTCCATATGTATTCATGGATCGAAGTTCTGAGCCAGTGGAAACAGGGTATCGTGTATCCGCGTTGGGCAGCTCTTGCCCACTGGGGATATGGCGAAGCGCGTTTTCTTTTCTATCCTCCGGCGTCTTGGACTCTGGGCGCGGCCCTTGGCGCTATTCTTCCTTGGAAACTGGTTCCCGGTGCTTACGTCTGGATTACCCTGAGCCTCGCTGGCATCTCTATGCACCGTCTGGCACGCCAGTGGCTGCCGGCCCCTGACGCTCTTTTTGCCGCCGTGTTTTACGCCGTGAATCCCTATCACGTTGTGATCGTCTACTGGCGGAGCGCGTTTGCGGAACTATTGGCTGCAGTCTGGCTGCCTCTGCTCTTGTTGGGACTGGTGCGCTTGCGAGAAAGGGGCACTCGGCCGGTGCTGCGTCTGAGCTTGATCCTGGCCGCCGCTTGGTTGACCAATGCTCCTTCAGCAGTCATGGTGCACTACTCCGCCGCTGCGTTGGCGCTTTTGCTGGTGTGGTTCGAGCGCTCCTGGCGGCCGTTGTTGAAGACTGGTCTCGCTGTCGCACTCGGCATGGGTTTGGCATCGTTCTACCTGATCCCAGCCGCATATGAGGGCAAATGGGTCAATCTCGAACAGGTGCTGGCACCGGGCGTTCGTCCGCAGGACAATTTCCTGTTTACGAAGATTGCCGACGCCGAACACAACCAGTTCAATCTGATGATCTCGGTGCTCGCGGCGGCCGAAATTGGAGTAGCAGCAGCTGCCATCTGGTTCTCCCGGCGATCTCGACCAGATCAGCGCAAACAGTGGGTTCTGCTTGCGGTCTGGGCGGCGATCGCCGCGCTGATCATGCTCTCTATAACTAATGCGCTTTGGCAACATCTTCCCAAGTTGCGCTTCGTGCAGCTGCCCTGGCGTTGGCTGCTCTGCCTGAACGCGGCGCTGGCGCTTCTCTTAGCCGTGGCTATGCGCCGCTCGAGTTGTCGAATTCTGACCTGCGCTGCATTGCTCACCGTGGTGCTGTATTCCGCTTACCGGATCCAACAACCATGGTGGGACCACGCCGACGACGTAGAGGAGATGCGCGCAGCTGTCGCCGAGGGAACGGGCTACGAAGGAACTGATGAGTATGTTCCCGCCGGCGCCGATCCCTACGAACTGAAACAGGATTCGCCACAGGTCATTGCGGAAAAGTCGCCGTCATCCAGAATCAACGTGCTGCAGTGGGTCACCGAAGAAAAGCACTTTGCAGTCCGTACCGAAGGTTCGGGTCTTCTGACGCTACGTCTGTTCAACTATCCAGCGTGGGAAGTTAGCGCGAATGGCAAGCGGGTAGAAACGAAAACAGCGGAGGTGACCGGACAAATGCAAATCCCCCTCGCTCCCGGCGTTAACGATATCCGGGTCCATTTCGGCCGGACACGGGACCGCACAATTGGCGGCGTCGTGACGCTGATCAGCATCTGTCTATGGATAGGAGCGTGGATTACTTCGCGCCCCAAGAATCTCCATGACAACAGACCGGTACTGATTGCGACCTCAAATCCCGGCAAGTTGCGTGACTTCGTTGGCGCTGCGCAATCTTATGGAATCGAGATCGCCGGTATTCCGAACTTCTCTTCCCTGCCCCAGGTCATCGAGGACGGCGCCACTTTCGAGGCCAATGCCCGAAAGAAAGCTGAGGCCTACAGCCTTGCTGTTCCGGGAGAACTCGTGATTGCTGATGACTCCGGCCTGGAGGTCGACGCCTTGAATGGTGCTCCGGGCGTGCATTCCGCGCGCTACGCAGCGGACGAGCCTCACACCGCCGAAGCGAACACCGACGACGAGGCCAACAACGCGCGGGTGCTGCGGGAACTGGCTGGACTGCCGCCGGAAAAACGTACTTCGCGTTTCGTGTGCGTCATTGCGGCTGCCCGGAACGGCCGCACGCTCGCCACGTTTCGCGGTGCGGCCGAGGGCATCATTCTCGACGCCCCTCGCGGCAGCAACGGATTTGGATACGATCCGCTGTTCTGCTTTCCGCAGATTGAAAAGACGTTCGCGGAACTATCCGCCGTCGAAAAGGCGAAATACAGCCATCGCGGGACGGCCTTCAGGGCGTTCTTGGAATGGTGCAGACTGAGCGGCAAATGACTGCAAGAACGCTTCGATTCCTCCGCGCTCCCTGCGCACTCGCCGGTCGAATCTTTCCCGACCTTCCTTGACTTGCCTTCCTGCGTAAACCGATAATAAACGGTTCGTCTTCCATGTGGGGACCAACTGGAGGAGCCTCTATCGTGGCGTCTGCAGCCAATTCCGTCTCACCGAGAATCCAGCCGGGAGTCGCGCCGCTACGCGCCGGTGAAGGATATTCCTTCCTCCTTCGCCGTCTGCATTCGATCACTGGCATCGTTCCCATCGGCCTGTTTCTGCTCGAACACTTCATCTCCAACTACGAAGCCGTCAAGGGACCCGACGCCTATGCCGCTCAGGTAAAGTTCCTGAATAGCCTGCCCTTCGTGGTGGGACTGGAGTTGTTCGGCATCTGGTTGCCGATCCTTTACCACGGGCTTTACGGCGTCTACATCTGGTGGCGCGGCGACTCCAATGTTTCCGACTACTCGTGGATGGGCAATTGGATGTACACCGCACAGCGTTGGACCGGCATCATCGCACTGGTCTACATCGCCCAGCACACGTACTATTTGCGCTTCACGGGAGTGCATTTGCCCACGCATCCGGCGGCAGCTTTTTCGAAGGTGCAGGGTGAGTTCCAGAATCCCTGGATGATCGCGTTTTACGCCGTGGGAATCATCGCCGCATCCTGGCATTTCTCGTACGGACTGTGGTTGTTCGCGGCGAAATGGGGCATCACCGTCGGAGAAAATGCGCGGCGCCGCTTTGGTTATGTTTGCCTGCTACTGGCGCTTGGGTTGATTGCGATTGGCGCGACCAGCATGTACGGCTTCCTGAAGACTCCGTATCGTCCGTGGGAACCGAACACTACGAATGAAAACATCGTGATGCGATGATTTCGGCTTTGGGTGGCGCAACGCTTCAGCGCTGCGATTAGAGGCTTGCAGGAAGAACGGCTTTAGCCGCTGAGGGAAGGCAGTTGGTGTCGGGGAAGATCTAACTCATCGGTCAGCGATTTGGTTGAGACTGGACTCATAAATGGCAACTCCAAAAATCATCGTCGTAGGCGGCGGCCTTGCCGGACTCGCCGCGGTCATCAAAATTGCCGAAGCCGGCGGACAGGTCGACCTCTTCTCGATTGTCCCCGTCAAGCGTTCGCACTCGGTCTGCGCCCAGGGTGGCATCAACGCGGCCAAGAACCTCAAGGGCGAAGGCGACTCCACCTGGAAGCACTTTGACGA
>DATIWL010000103.1:0-4429 GCA_035519435.1 Terriglobales bacterium | reverse complement strand
AGAAGGAACAGCGACGCGAGTTGCCACAGCAACATCGTCCACGGTAGAGAAATGTGGCTCAGCCGCACGAACTCAGCCAGCAGGTACGGATACAGCGTGTGTCCCGCATGCTCGGCAAAAAAGCTGGCATTCAGCGGAAACAAGCCGGGGTCGAGAATCTTCAGCACGCCAGGGAGATAGATCTCGGCGTCCTCGGCGTAGGGATGGTAGCCGTGAATGAGCAGGGCAATCGCCGTCAACGCCAGCAAGCCCACAACACGCTTCATGCTCAGGGGAACGCCTCTCGGCGCGGATCGCCTTTTTGTACAGGAGTCTCCGCGAAATCGGAGAATACCTGCGCGAGCCAGCCGGGTCAACGCGCCGGCCGCGGGAATGCTTGCTTCGGCCCGCGACTCTCCGTAGCATCTAAGTGAATCGATGGCACCCACACCGTCCAACAACGGGCGCGCGCATCTCGCGTTCAGCGAGATCTTCAGTTTTGCTTACGACACCTTCCTCAGCAACAAGGTGCGCTTCGCATTGACGGCACTGGGTATGGTGATTGGGACTGCATCGCTGATTCTCGTCACTACGATCGGCCTCACCGGCAAGCAGTACGCTCTCAATCAGATCCAGGCAATTGGCGCGAACTTGATCAACGTCGAGTACGAAAGCGGCGGCAACCGCATCACCAACACCGGCAACGACGCCATCACTATCGACGACATGCTGGCGGTAGAGCAGCAAGTGCCAGGGATTGCCGCTGGCACTCCCGTAGTTCCGCTGAACGAGCGCGTGCCAGTGGGGAACGGCAAAGAACGCGACCTGCAGATTCTCGGCGTGTATCCGGAATATCTGCAGGTCCGCAATCTCGTGGTCCTGACGGGGCGCTTTTTCGACAGGCAAGACTCGCAGGCGCATAACAAAGTCGGCGTCGTCACGCAGAAACTGGCGGAGCAACTCTACAGCAGCCCGGAGGAGGCGCTCGGAAAGACCGTCAAAGTCAGTGGCCTGCCCTTTACGATCATCGGGACATTCCGCGAGCGTGTGGATACCTTCGGGCAATCGGAGGTGAACGACAACACGATGCTTATTCCGTACTCCGTGAGCCGGTACTTCCAGGACACGCCGACCGTCAAACAAATCTACTTTTCCACCACGGACGCGTCGCTGGTGGTGCCGGTTACGGCGCAGGTAAGGAAGGTGATCCAGTCGCGGCACCGGCCGGAATCGGTTTATAAGGTGGAGAATTTGACGCAACTGGTCGCCGTGGCCGACAAGATCGCCAATGCGTTGACCATGGTGCTGCTGGGAGTCGCGCTGGTCGTGCTGCTGGTCAGTGGCATCGGCATCATGAACATCATGCTGGCCACGGTAAACGCGCGCATCCGCGAAATCGGCATCCGCAAGGCCATCGGCGCGACCAACCGCGAGATTCGTTTCCAGTTCCTGTCGGAGGCGATCCTGATTTCGCTGATTGGCGGCCTGATCGGAATTTTCATCGGGCTGGCGATTCCTTTCTCCGTACGCTATCTGACTGAATACCGCATTCCGATCTCGGGCTTGTCGGCGATCATCGCGATCGTGGTGTCGTCGCTGGTCGGAATCATTTTCGGCACGATTCCGGCAACGCGGGCGGCGCAACTGGATCCGGTGGAAAGTCTGCGCTACGAGTAGCAGGTGTTGCCCAGTGTGGCGATTCGGATGCCGGACCGCACCACGGAAATGCCTCCGGCCGCTTCCTTGAGCGCCGCAAAATCCCTGTGTTAGCATCGTTGTTTTCGCAGGCGATGCCGCGTTGGCCTGTACCAGCTCTCTTCTCTGATTGAGGCCCGCCCGGAGTCATCTCATCCTGGAGTTGCGGTTTGCCGCGAAGTGCGAAGCCTGGCCCCGGCCGACAGCCTCGGAGCTGCGCTCCGCGGGCGGACCAGAGTGCCCGCCTCACACGTGAAGGAGACAACCCGTGAAAGTCTATGAAGGAGCCAATCTCCGCAACCTTGCCTTGATCGGGCATGGACATGCCGGGAAGACCACCCTGGTGTCCGCCATGCTCCAAACCAGCGGTGCCACGACGCGCTTCGGGCACGTGGACGACGGCACCGCCACCACTGACTACGACGAAGAAGAAATCGCACGAAAGATGTCGATTTCGACCGGCCTGGCCTGCGTCGAGTGGGGCAAGACCAAGTTCAATCTGCTGGATACGCCCGGGTTCAATATGTTCGTCCACGAGGCCAAGATGGTGCTGCCCGTGGTCGACGCAGCACTGGTCGTGGTCGACGGCGTAGCCGGCGTGGAAGTGGTGACGCAGCGCGTCTGGGGATACTGCGACGAAATCAATCTGCCGCGCATGATCGTCGTGAGCCGCATGGACCGCGAGCGCTCTGATGCGACGCGTACGCTGGAATCGCTGACCAACGCGTTCGGGCGGGCCGTGACGCCACTGCAGCTCCCGATCGGCAGCGAAAAGAATCTGACTGGGATTGTCGACCTCGTCCGCATGAAGGCCTACACGTACGAGATGGGCGGCACCGGTAAAGGCAAAGAAGGGCCGATCCCGGCGAACCTGGAAGCCGCTGCGAAAGAAGCGCACGAGAAGCTGGTCGAGCTCGTCGCCGAAGGCAAAGACGAGCTGATGGAAGAGTTCTTCGAGAAGGGCACGATTCCGGAAGAGCACCTGGTGCCAGCGCTGCACGAAGCGATCCGCGAAGACAAGATCTTCCCTGTGCTGTTCACGTCAGGCCTGGGTAATATCGGCGTGGACGAACTGATGGACTTCATCGTCGACTACACGCCGGCCGCCAACGAGCACCACGCGGTCGCTGGTCAGCCCGGCGGCAATGGGGCGCCGTCGGAGCGCAAGGGCACCGATGCAGAGCCCGCTTCGGTGTTCGTTTTCAAGACTGTCTCGGATGCCTTCGCTGGCCGGATTTCCTACTTCAAAGTTTTCTCCGGCGTCCTGAAGAACGAGGCCACGCTGCAGAACTTCACCAAGAACACGGCCGAGAAGTTTGCGCGCATCTCGGTGGTACAGGGCAACCAGGCGATCCCCATCCCCGAGTTACACGCCGGCGACATCGGCGCGGTTGCAAAGCTGAAAGACACGCTCACCGGCGACACGCTCGGCGACAAGAATGCGCCGATTCAGTATCCGACAGTGAAGCTGCCGGAGCCGGCAATCACGTTCGCCATCGAGCCGAAGTCGCGCGCCGACGAAGACAAGCTCGGCGCCGGACTGCACAAGCTGATGGAAGAAGACGCCATGCTGCGCTTCTTCCGCGATCCGCAAACCAAGGAATTCCTGATCGCAGGCACTGGCCAGCAGCACATTGAAGTCGTGGTGGCCAAGCTGAAGAAACGCTATCACGCGGAAGTCGTGTTGAAAGCGCCCAAAGTCCCGTACCGCGAGACGATTCGTGGCAAGGCCGACGTCCAGGGACGCCATAAGAAACAGACCGGCGGCCACGGCCAGTATGGCGACTGCAAGATCAAGATGGAGCCGCTGGTTCGCGGCAGCGAGTTTGAATTCGTCAACGACATCTTCGGCGGCGCCATCCCACGCAACTTCATCCCAGCTGTTGAAAAGGGAATCAAGGATGCGGCTGCTCGCGGCTATCTCGCGGGATATCCCGTCGTGGACTTCCGCGTCATTCTCTACGACGGCTCCTATCACGACGTGGACTCGAACGATCTGTCGTTCCAGATGGCGGGTCGCATTGCGTTCAAGAAGGCGATGGAAGTCGCCAAGCCGACGCTGCTGGAGCCGATTATGGCGGTCGAAATCACCGTGCCTGACGAGTTCGCGGGCTCGATCATGGGCGACCTGAACAGCCGCCGTGGACGCATCCAGGGCATGGACAACAAGGCCGGCAACACGGTCGTAAAAGCCGAAGTGCCTATGGCCGAGATGCTGGCCTACGGCGCCGACCTGACCTCAATGACGCAAGGCCGCGGTTCGTTCGCGATGGAAATGCACCATTACGACATCGTGCCCGCCCAGTTGCAGGAGAAGATCATCGAAAAGGCCAAGGCCGAGCGGGGTGAGGTGAAGGAAGAGGAGGAGTAGGCCTTTGGGCGGCTAGATAGGCCTGTCGCTCGTCCAGATAAGGATATTGGGTCAGGTTGTGTAGGCTGGCAGCAGAGTAAAGGGCGAGATCAATGAGAGGCTTTTGGACGTGGTCGCTTCTGGTCGCCTCGGTTGTGGTTTGCGCGCAGCAGACACAGGCACCGGCAAAAGAGGCGGACGTCATTCTCGTTGCAGTATCACGGAACGCTTCGGTTCTAAATGGCGGAATCTTCACAGGGGAAATGCTTGCGCCCGGGAAGTTGAGCGTTGAACCTCTGGCCTGGCTGACTCCAGCTGGAGAATGGAAGAGTCTCGAATGCGACGAGAATAATCAGGACGGTTGCCGCAAGTTCGAAAAGACATATCTGAGCAAGCCTCACACCC
>DATIWL010000102.1:0-4004 GCA_035519435.1 Terriglobales bacterium | reverse complement strand
ATCCGTAGCTTATCGCGTATGGTGATCGAATTGGATACGAGCCGAGACGTCGATGATTGGGCTGACCCAATCGTAACGATGGTAACGGCCAAGGTCTCGCTAGGAGAAGCAGGAGTCAAAGGGAGGCGTCTTCATTTCTCGACGTATGCAAGTGCTTTCACGGGATTCTAGAAGGAAACTCCGAGCAGGCGCAGTAAGCTGCTACAGCTCCTTAGGAGCGATAATTCACAACGTGGAGGGGGCTGATATGGCGCTCGTGAAGTGCAAGGAGTGTGGGCGCGAGATTGCGAAAGGCGCGGAGGGTTGCCCAGGCTGCGGCGCGAAAGTGAACAGTATTAGCCCCCCATCAATGGTCCTTTGGATATTGTTCGGGCTGATCATTATCGTTCTTATCTCTGTTGGGTACAGCATTGGGTGGCTTCATCAATAGTGCGTGGCCCTTAACCCGAGCTAGGCCGAGGATTGCCGCCTAGTCCTTCGCTTTCAGTTTCGACTCGTTCTCCTGGATGAAAGAGCGAATGTCGTCCGTCATGTCCAGAAGGCGAATCCACTGCTCCTTGTAGAGTGTCACGGGGAAGCGGCCAAGCCCGTAGACCGATACTCCGCCTTTCTCGCTCACCTTGATGGAGACGGCCTTAGGGCTGCGCTTTTTGAGCGCCTCGTTCTCTGCCTTCAGCCGCGCCAACTCCGCCTTGAGATCCTGTTCGTTCATGCAGAAACCTGCTCCATTGGTCTGATGTCACTCGCGGCGACGCGAGATGCGTGGTTGCGACATCTCACCGCCTTTTCGCGCCCGCCGAGCGCGTGCGTGCAGTCGGGAACAGCTGATAGAAGTATATCCCAAGTGCGTACGGCTTTTACAAAGTTGGACAAGAGTCGATGGCGATCATGTTTTAATCATTTCAGGTCGGGCAGGAGAATAACAGTGCGAGGGCTACCGCCTTCTTGCGCCGCCGGTTTCGAGCTCCTATTTCGCCAGCTGTCTGCGGAGCGACAGCAATTCGCGCCTTCGTTTCGCACTGGTTTTCGGATAAGTCATTTGTAATCCTTCGAGTGTGTCGAGGACGATCCGGGAAACGATCAGCCGAGAATTTTCCTTGTCGTCTGCGGGAACGATATACCAAGGGACATCACTCGTGCTTGTTGCACTCAGGCATTCCTAGTATGCCTCCATGTAGCGCTTCCAGAATTTGCGCTCCTTGATGTCCGCAGGGTTGAATTTCCAGTTCTTTTCCGGCGCGTTGATGCGTTCGAGCAGGCGCTTTCGCTGTTCTTCCATCGAGAGGTGGAGGAAGAACTTGATGATGCGGGTTCCATTGTCGTGGAGGTGTCTCTCCAAATTGACGATGGAGCGATACCGGTGGCGCCAGACCTTCTTCTCGTCGAGCGAACCGTCCGGGAGCCCCTCGGCGCGGAGAATCTCGGGATGCACGCGGACGATCAGCACCTCCTCGTAATACGATCGGTTGAAGATCCCGATCCGCCCGCGTTCAGGCAGGTCGCGGGTGGTGCGCCAGAGAAAATCGTGTTGCAATTCGTCTGGGGCCGGATGTTTGAAGCTGAATACCTGGCAGCCTTGCGGGTTGACCCCGGACATCACATGCTGGATGGCACCGTCTTTTCCGGCCCCATCCATCCCCTGAAAGATCAGTAGGATGGCATATCGGTTGGACGCGTAGTGAAGCTGCTGCAGCGAACTCAGTTGCGCAACGTGCTTTCCGAGAAGTTCTTGATATTCCTCCTTCGACGTGTACACGGGCCCCGCCTTCGTCGGCCACTTTCGGAGGTTCACCTCCTCTCCTTGCCGCACGCGAAAATCGTTTGAATTGATCTTCATTTTCATCCTTAAGGCACTGCTGCGCCGTATGGTCGCGTTGGTCGGCAGGTTCACCGTCCCTTCTTCAGACCGAGCGCTCCACTTCGGCAACTATGAATCACGAAACGTCTCTCAATCTCCGGCGTCGCGCGCGAACACCACCACGCCGTTGGCCGGAATGACGATCGCGCCGGAGGCTGCAAAACCATGCATCGGGGCGCCCGACGCCTCGATTGCGCCGCGATTTCCCGCGACGATTGGGTTGACGTAGTGGTCGTAGGCATCGCTATTGAACACTTCGACCCAATGCCCCGCGACCGGAAACCCAATATCGTAGCGATACCATGTGCTCTCATTCAGGCTTGCGACCACAATCACGTCGCGGCCCGCGTGTTCCTGCCATCGATGGAACGCGATCACGCGATTCTGCTCCTGCACGTGAAAGACCCGGATCGCGTCGCTGCGGAGCGCGGCCTGACCCCGCCTGAGGCGGATCACATCCTGCGTAAAGCGCAGATGATCTGCCATTGCCATGTCGCCCGAGTCGAGCCCTTGCCACGAGATCAGGGTCGGACCCATGGGATCGTCGTCCCATTGTTTAGCCTCCAGAAACTCCTGCCCCATGAACAGCTGGGGTATACCAGGTGCGGTCAGCAAAAGTGCTGTCGCGACCCGGGAGCGGCTGCGTGCGTACCATGATCGGGCGTTGGAACCGTCGGCCAGGCGTGGGATCCGCAGCATCTGACCGACTTTCACGATATCGTGGTTTTCGACACAGGTGACCGCTTGCCAGCCGTGTGTCAATCCCTCGGGATAGAGGCCGCGCGCGAGTGCACTGAGGTCGATGTGGGCAGTAGCGCCTGCCGCCGCCTGACCGATTGCTCCCCGGATCGCCTGACGCAAGCCGTCGTGCTGGATTACATCGAAGCCGGCGCCCCAAGAGGACGTGGGCCTGATGATCGCAGGACTCACCGGCCAATGCTCAGCGTTCTGGATGGCTCGCGGGCGCATGGCCCGGACGGTGCTGGTGAGATCACCGCAGAAGCTCCATCCCGACTCACCGTTCAGCGCAAGCAGCACACTGATGTCGTCATAGCGGAACCCGTCGACATGATATTCATCCAGGTAAAACCGCGCACTGTTGATGAGGAACTGGCGTACGTCCCGGTTCCACAGCGCGAAGGAAAGTCCGCCGGCCCATCCTCGATCGGTGAAGTAGAGACTCTGGTTGTTGTCGCCGGCGGGGGCACGATCCCAGAAGTAGAGACCCCGGTCGTCGCCAAAGAACCCACCGGCGTGGTTGTAGACCACGTCGAAGACGACCGCGATCCCATAGAGGTGACATAGATCGACCATCGCCTTGAGCTGCGCGGGCCCGTTTGCGATGTCGGCCATCGCAAGGGGACTCTTGCCTTTCGAAGCCAACATCCGGTTGATCGTAGCCAAATATCCGGACAGCGCCGACTCGTCGTACACGACGTACGTCAGTTCCGGCGAGAAATAATCAGCACCGTTGTAGCCCAGAGACGGGGCGGTCTCGAGCTCGTCTATCGGCAGCGGCTGCAGTACATTGATACCGAGTGCTGCGAGGTACTCAATCTTCCCGATAACGTCCAGAAACGTGGATGTAGCTCCGGGTGTCGCTGGCGCATAAGTGCCGACGTGGAGCTGATAGACGATCATCTCGGAGAAATCCGGCGTGACGAACCCGAAATCGTGCCACGGATAGGTTGAGCCAGACCGGATCAGGCAGCTGCAGTTGGGGAAATCGGCATCGCGCGCCATTTCACGTGCGTAGGGATCGCGCTTATAGCCGCTCGATCCGGCTCCCACGACGTAGAAGCGGTATGAGTCGCCGTCGCGTGCGCCGGCGATAAATCCAGTCCAGTAGCCGTTGGCGTCGCGCAGCATCAGCAGATCCTCGGAGCACCCCGTCATGACAGAAGCGCCGAAGATGCCGTTGACGTAGACGGCTGCTGCACGTGGCGCCCAGGTGCGAAACGTCGCGCCGCCATCCACCAGGTTTGCGCCCATGGGAGTGGTCGCAGTGATGTTCGCCTGGGAGATCATCGCAGGTGGTTTAGCGCTTCGCCGATAACGGAACAGCGGCTTTTTTTGCCGGCCCCAAACCCTCAGATGCTACGGCAAGCTTGGAGCAAGCACGCTCATCGTTGGACTTCCCTTCGTG
>DATIWL010000101.1:0-12573 GCA_035519435.1 Terriglobales bacterium | reverse complement strand
GTCATCTCCCAAAGCAGGTGGGCGCGTCCGCGAGTCGATTGCTCTTCCTCGCGCGTGACCCGAAAACTTGGACACATCACGCCGCCCTCGTAGCGGCGGCATTTGCCCACGCCCACGCACTTCAGCGTTGCGCTGGCGAGGCTGCCGTGATCGTCGACGAATTTGAAGTGAGTCTCCGGCTGCCAGGGATCGTAGTTCGCGCCCAGACGCAGGTTCTCGTCCAGGCGATACGGCTCGATCAGCTTTCCCGGATTCATCTTCCAGTTGGGGTCCCACAGGCACTTGAACTCGCGGAACGCCTGCATGAGTTCCGGCCCGAACATTTTCGGCAGCAATTCCGCGCGGGCCTGTCCGTCTCCGTGTTCACCGGAAAGCGAGCCGCCGTAGCTGACAACGAGGTCGGCGGCTTCTTCCATGAACTGACGGAATCTGCGGATACCACCTTCCGATTCCAGGTCGTAGTTCATCCGCGTGTGGACACAGGCATGGCCGAAGTGTCCATAGAACGCGCCATCGTAGTCGTGAGCCTGCATGAGCTTGCGCAGGTCGCGCAGGTAGGCGCCGAGCTTTTCCGGCGCGACGGCAGAGTCTTCGAAGCCTTCCCAGCGCGGCGGCTCGCCCGGCACGTGTGAGGTCACACCCAGGCTTGCCTCACGCACGTCCCAGATGCGGCGGGCCTGGCGCACATCGGAGAACAGGCGCATGGTCGGCGGACTGGGCGAACGGTCGAGAGCGGCCATCAGGCGTTGGGCTTGAGACTCGGCCTCCGGCGCGGTATCCGCGCCGAACTCGACAAGCAGCCACCCACATCCTTCCGGCAACAGTTCGACGCCCTCGGTATTTTTCCCAAGGCGGCGGCTGGCGTTGACGATGAGATCGTCAATACCCTCCAGGCCGATGGGGCCGTGTTCCATGATCTGCGGCACATGGTCGGCGCAGAGGAACACGTCCGGCCAGCCCAAGACGAGCAAGACACGTTCCTGCGGACTCTCCACCAGCCGGCAGGTCGCTTCCAGGACGGTCGCGCACGTGCCTTCCGACCCGACCAGCGCTCGAGCCACATGGAACCCGTTTTCCGGAAGCAGATGGTTCAGGTTGTAGCCCGAAACGCGGCGCGGAATGTTCGGGAACTGGCGGCGGACGTGGTCGGCGTAGCGGTCCGCAATCTGCTTGAGGCCGGAGTAAATCTCGGCGCGGCGGCCACCTTCGCGCACGAAACGGCCAACGTCTTCTTCACTGGTCGCGCCCGCATGCAGACGCTGACCGTCGTAGGTCAGGACTTCGAGCGCTTCGATGTTGTCGTCAGTCTTGCCGGCCATGATCGAGTGCACGCCGCAGGAGTTGTTACCGATCATGCCGCCGATGGTGCAACGGTCGTGGGTGGCGGGATCGGGCGCAAAGGTCAGGCGATGTTTCTCGGCGGCAGCGCGCAAATGATCAAGGATCACACCCGGCTGCACACGGGCAATGCGGCGCGCAGGGTCGATCTCGAGAATACGCGCCATGTATTTCGAGAAGTCGAGGACGACGGCGACATTGCAGCATTGGCCGGCGAGCGAGGTGCCGCCCCCGCGAGCAAGCAGGGGCGCGCGGTGCTCACGGCAGAGAGCCACCGTGGCCAACACATCTTCAGCGTCGCGCGGGAGCACTACTCCGATCGGAACCTGACGATAGTTCGAGCCGTCGGTGGCGTAGAGGGCACGCGTGCCGTTGTCGAAACGGATGTCTCCGCGAAGATGACGGCGGAGGGCAGCCTCGAGGGCAGCGGCGTCAACCTGCGCAATTGGAGCCTTGGGCTGGACGGTTGCTGGCGGCATGGGTACTGAACATCTTCGGGGATGCAGGCAGGCCCGCGCAAGCCCAATGCGGAAGCCAGATCAGAGGTTGGGGAAAGGGGAACAGCAAAGGCCAGGCTGCGGCAATATTTTCTTCTGCTGGCAGGCGTCCCTACCGCCAGCTTCGAGTCAGGTAGTCGGCCATGGTGAGTACGAGCAGAATCGCCAGGAAAAAGAAAGCAGAGACGACGACAGCGGCGGTCAGCTTCTCGCTCGCTCCTTTGACGTGCATGAAGAACAGAATGACCAGCGTGGCCTTCACGGTGGCAATCAGGAGCGCAACCACCGGATTGAAGGGCCCGAGATTCACTTCCGCCGCAAACACAGTCACGGCCGTAAGCGCGAGCAGAGAAAGACCAATCGCAACGTAAAAAGCGCGGGAAGTTACATGGGCTGACATGTCAGTCTCAGATCCTAGTTTTTCAAGCGTCACTCTTGCTTGATCTTATTTTCCCCGGCCGCCACACTCCGCTTCTTGCTCGTTCTTCCATCAGTGGTGCCGGTCGATCAAATACAACAAGGGGAAGAGATAAATCCAAATAATGTCGACCAGATGCCAGTACAGGCCCCCATTTTCGATCGGCGTGAAATATCCCGGGGAGTATCGGCCCTTCCATGCAAGCACGGCCAGCACAGTGAACAACCCGCACCCGATGATCATGTGCAGGGCATGCATTCCCGTCATGGCGAAATACACAGCAAAGAACATCTGGGCATGCGGCACTTCATCCGCGTTGAGATGAACCTGTTCGCCATTCCGGTTATACGTGTCGGTGAACTGGAACGTGGGCCCGGGAACGTGGTGCTTTTCGAATTTCTCTGCGTACTCGACTGCCTTCACTCCTAAGAAGGTCAGTCCCAGGACAACCGTGATCGCCAGGTAGGCCACCAACTGATGGCGTTTCCCGTCCTGCGCCGCGCGCACTGCGAGCACAACCGTCAGACTGCTCACCAGCAGCACTGCTGTATTGAATGCGCCGAGCCTGACGTCGAGCGACTGACTCCCGGCCGCGAAGGCGTCGAAATACCTGAACCGGTAGATCAGGTAGGCGCAGAACATGCCGCCGAAAAACATGATTTCGGTGACCAGGAACAGCCACATGCCGAGCGAGGCAGCATTCTTCTGCTGCTCCATGTCGGCGAAGTGGTGGCGCAGTTCTGGATTTGGAACAGCGGCTTCGACTGCGGTGGCGTGACTGTCAGCCAACGGCAACCTCCTTCTGCTCCTTCAGGTGGTCGAGTTCTTCGTAGTTGTAGGCTTCCCAGGTCACAACCGGAGTCTCGTCGAAATTGAACGTGGGCGGCGGCGACGCGGTCATCCACTCCAGTCCGGCGGCAGCCCAGGGATTCGCTTCTGCGCGCGGGCCGTAGCGCAACGACCACAGGAAGTAAATCATCGGCAGCAGGTAGCCGACGGCCAGCACGCTGGCGCCCGCCGTCGAGAGCACATTCAGCACCTGGAAGTCTGGCATGGCGGAGTAGTCCGCATAGCGCCGTGGCATGCCCAGATAGCCGAGGATGAACTGCGGAAAGAACGTCAGGTTGAATCCGACGAATACCAGCAGCGCCGATAACTTAGCCCAGCCTTCCGGATAAAGGCGGCCGGAAATCTTCGGCCACCAGAAATGCATGCCGCCCAAGAATCCCATGACCACGCCACCGACCATCACGTAGTGGAAGTGCGCCACCACAAAGTAGGTGTCGGTAACGTGCACGTCGATGCCGAGTGTCGCCAGGAACAATCCCGTCAGGCCGCCAATCGTGAAGAGGCCGATGAACCCGAAGGCATAGAGCATCGGCGTCGCATACGAGATCGAGCCCTTGTAGAGCGTCGCGGTCCAGTTAAAGACCTTGATGGCGGAAGGCACACCCACGAAGAATGTCAGGAACGAGAAGATCATGGCGGCATATAGCGAGATGCCGGCCACAAACATGTGGTGCGCCCAGACCAGGAATCCGATGACCGCGATCGCAATGCTGGAGAGAGCGACGAAACGGTAGCCGAAGACACGCTTCCGCGAGAAGGCGGTGATGAGTTCGCTGATCACGCCCATCGAGGGCAGGATCATGATGTATACCGCCGGATGCGAATAGAACCAGAACAAGTGCTGGAAAAGCAGTGGGTCTCCACCGAGCCTGGGATCGAAGATGCCAAGATGGAAGAGCCGCTCCACCGCCACCAGAACGATCGTGATCGCGACAACCGGAGTGCCGAGAATCATGATGATGCTGGTGGCATATTGCGCCCAGATAAACAACGGCAACCGGCTCCAGGTCAGGCCCGGCGCGCGCATGCGGTGGATGGTAACGATGAAATTCAGTCCCGTGAAAATAGACGAGAATCCGGCAATGAACGCGGCGAGTCCCGCTTCGATGATTTTGGTGTTCGTGAATGCCGTGCTGAATGGCGTGTAGAACGTCCAACCGGTATCAACGCCGCCCGTCAGCATGCAGTGCAAAATCAGTCCGCCACCGATGATGTACAGGTACCAGCTCAGCAGGTTGATGCGCGGGAAGGCGAGATCTTTCGCGCCGATCATCATCGGGACGAGGAAGTTCCCGAGCGTTGCCGGCACCACCGGGATGAGGAAGAAGAACACCATGATCATCCCGTGCATGGTGAACGCCTTGTTGTAGGTGTCGGCGTGCATCAGGTCGCTGGCGGGTGTCAGCAACTCGAGGCGAATGAGCATGGCGAAAAATCCGCCGAGGAAGAAGAATGCCGTGATCGAAATCAGGTAGAGGACCGCGATCCGCTTGTGGTCGGTCGTCAGCAGCCAGCTCTTGAGGCTGTACCCGTTCGTGAGGTAATTGGTCTTCGTCTCCGGAATCTGGTTCGCCGGGATTGCTGCGCTCGCCATGACTATTGCACCTGCACCTTCTGGGGTTGTCCGGCCGGAGAGGCAGCCGCCTGACTCGCCGTCCCCGCCGGTGGCTGGTTCAACGACTTGACGTAAGCCACCAGCGCGTTCAGTTGCTCATCCGAAATCAGACCCTGGAACGTGGGCATGATGGGTTTGAAGCCGTTCACGATCTTTGCCGTCGGGTTCAGGATGGATTCGCGTACGTAGTTGTCGTCCATGGTGACCGTGCGTCCGTCTTCGAGCAGAACAGGCTTGCCGAACGCGCCCTGCAGGTTCGGTCCCCGTCCCTGGGTATCAAACCGGTGGCAGGTGCTGCATCCGAGGGAGCTGAAGAGCTGTTTGCCCGCCTCGGAGAGGGGAACACTCGGGCCGCCCGTCAGCCACTGGGCGTAGTCCTGCGGCTCCATCACGATGATGCTTCCCACCATTCCCGAGTGCGAGGTCCCGCAATACTCGGCACAGAACAAGTGATACGTTCCGGCCTGCGTCGCCTTGAACCACAGCGTGGTATAGCGGCCGGGCAACACGTCCTGCTTGATCCGGAATGCAGGGACGAAGAAACTGTGAATCACATCCTGCGACGTCATGACCAGTTTGATGTTCTGCCCAACCGGCACGTGCAGTTCGTTGATCTCGCGCTGACCCTCCATGTGCTCGATCTTCCACATCCACTGTTTAGCGACGACGTAGACTTCCGTCGCGTCGGAGGGTGGGGTACGCTCCTTGAAATAGAGCAGGGCGCCCCAGATGAAGAACGTGAGCATGACGCCGAAGGGAATTACTGACCAGCCGATCTCCAGAATCGTCGACCCTTCGATCTGATGGGGAGCGTGTCCCTTGCTGCGGCGGTACTTGACCGCAAAAAACGCCACCGCCAGATAGATCAGCACGATCATCACGGCGGAAACCAGCACGAGGTAGATATAGAGCGCATCTACCTGGCCGGCCATGGTCGAAGCCCGATCGGGCCACAAGGGTAAGAATTTCGACATATTACGTGGTTCGCCTCGGTTCCTTGTGAGCCGCGCCCGCGTCCGCGCGGAACATGATGAACACAAACGTGCCCAGGATCAGCATGGTCGCCAATGCGGCCAGGCGCAAAATATTGTTGATGGCAGCCCCGTATTTCCCGATTCTCGGATCGTAGTGGTAGCAGTACAGCAGCACCTGATCCCCGATGTTTCCGATCTTGCCCTGCGAGGCCTGCACCAGCCCGAGCCGCAGATCCTTCGGCGAGAACTCCACGCCGTACAGATATTCGGCGACGTGGCGATCGGGCGTCAGCACAACAATCGCCGTGGCATGCGCGTACTGCTGCGTCTTGTTATCCCACTGATACTGGAAGCCCACCGCTTTCGTAACCGCGTTGATTGATTCCGCCGAGCCCGTCAGGAAATGCCAGCCCTTCTCAGCGCCCGGGCGCCCGTAGCGCTTCATAATGTCGCGCTTCTTCTCGGCCGCCATTTCGGTGGTTTCACGCGGATCGAAGCTGAGCGTGACAACGTCGAAATCCTTGCCCACATCGAACTTCAGCACCCGCAGCGATCCGCTCAGGCCCTGCAGCAATTCACCACACAGCATGGGGCACTGGTAGTACCCCAGATTCAGAATGACCGGCCGCCCTTTCCCGAAGTAATCGCCGAGCTTCACCGTGTTGCCAAGGTCGTCGCGAAATTCGAGGTCGCCCGGGACCTCTGCATTGAGGTGCTGCTCGATCCCAACAAACTCCAATCCTGGCGGACGCATGTTCGCCGGCGGCGACATAATGCCTCCGCTCATCGGCCCGCGCTGTGCAAGGAGCGGCACGCCGATGAAAACCAGGACTATCGCCGCAAGAATTGTTGTTCTACTGCGCAACTGCATCTCCTTTTACTTCGCCGCCGGCTTTGCACTCGCCGGCTTTGCCGCAGCGCTTGCCTCAGTTCCGGCCTGTGGCCGTACCGGCAGTCCGCGCTGTGCGACCAATTCCATTGCGCGCTCGATGGGAATGTGCGCCACCCCTGCTTTTTCGTCGACCCAGCCGTAGCTGTGCAGTTCCTTCTCCTGATCCATCAGGAAATCGCGCAACTGAGTCCGTTCGTCCGTTTCCAGCAGCGGAGCGCCGTTGTCTTTGAACGCATTCTTCACTTCGTCTTCGGTGACGCGTCGCGAACTGATCCTGCGCGCGTCTTCGGGCTTCACCAGCGGGCTCGACGTCGTCATCTGCGACTGTTCGTACTTGTCGAGGAACGTGTACATCCCGGTGATGATGAAATAAATGACCACGCCAATGATCGCCAGCCCGATCATGAAAGCGAAAATGCCTCGGGTACTCAGGTCCTCGCGTTCGAACTCAACGCCGTGACCGCCGTTGCCGTGGTTCAAGGTTTCGTCACTCATGCGACGGCTCCAGTAGTCTCAAGGTCTGTGGCGCGTACACGGCCAGCAGCGGACGCGATCTCAGGTTGCGGAAGAAGTACGCCATCCACAAACCACCGACGCCCGCCAGCACCGCGAACAGCGACCAGCTCACGTGAATCGTGTCGTGGTGCAGCGATGGCGCGGGCTCCACGTGCCACCAGATGTCCACCAGCCGCATCACCAGGAGCCACGTTGCCACCACGACCAGGCTCGCCACCTTTCGCTTGAACTGGCGCGATAGCAAGATGGCGAATGGCACGGCAAAATGGAACAGCACAAGGAACATCGCGACCCAGCCCCAGCCGCCGTTGATGCGGCGCAGGAACCAGGTGATTTCTTCCGGCAGATTGCCCGCCCAGTAGATGAGCCACTGCGAAAAATTGAAATAAGCCCACACCATGACGAACGCCAGCATGAACTTGCCGTGGTCGTGAACCTGTGTCGGCGTCAGGTACTCCGACATCGGCTTGCGCTTGCTGAGGATGTGCTCGATCACAACCGCGAAGCAGAAAGCCGCCAGTGCCTGACCGGCGATGAAGATCAAACCGTAGATGGTCGAAATCCAGCGCGCCTGCAGCGACATGACCCAGTCGACGATGGCGAAAGAAATCGAGAGCGAATAAATGACGAGTCCCGGCGCGCTCAGCGCCCGGAAGCGCAGCGTGCTCTGGCCCTGCGATTCCGGGAAATCCTGCCGGGACGACCAGCGGCGCAGCAGGAAGGCCATTCCGATCCAAAGCGCGAAATAAATCACAGCGCGCCAGAAGATTCCGCCGAAGTAGAGGTACGCGTGCGTGATGTCGACGAGCTTGGGATCTTTTACGACCTCCTCAGGCCGCGCCCAGTCATAGAGGTGGCGCAGGTTGAACAGGATCGGCAAGAAGAGCACTGCCATCAGCGGCAGCGTCATCATGCCCGCTTCCATGATGCGGCGAATCACGGTACCCCAGGCGCCTCCGACCAGGTGATAGAGCATCAGGATGGCCATGCAGCCGAGGGTGAGCCCCAGCGCCGCCATGTAAACCGTGAGATACGCGGAGTAGAAGTTGTCGGGGTTAAGGAAAGCGGCGGCCACAGAGGCGACGACACCTACCAGACCGACAAACATGGAGCGCGTTCCCATGGTCTCGGCCACGGCTGGGGCCATCAGGTCCGATTTGTTCAACGTCGCCGTGGTCATTTCTGCTCCTCTTTGGTCTCGCCGGACTCTTCCGACTTTGGCTTCATCACGGGCAGGGTTGCACCCGTGCCGATGTCCTTGAACTCAGGCGCAGACGACGGAACCTTCTGCCCGGCGGGAATGTCGGCCGGGGTCGCATTCTGGCTCAACTGCAGCGCGCGGATGTACGCGGCAATCGCCCAACGGTCGCGTGGCGCGATCTGCGCGGAGTAGTCGGGCATGACGCCGAAACCGTTAGTCATCGTGTCGAAGAAGTAGCCGATCGGCGCTTTGCGCAGGCGATCGATGTGATACGACGGCGGCCGGCGGAATCCACGCGACGGAATAAATCCGTTGCCGTCTCCCACGCGACCGTGGCACGGAGTGCAGTAAATATCGAAACGTTCCCGGCCTCTTGCCAGCACCGATTCGGTAACTGGAAATGGCATGTAATCCCCAGGATTGCCATTGATCTTTCCGGTGTAGAAGTAGGCGTCTTCCCGAAGATCGCCGCGGGCCACCGTGCCCTCAACCGGCAGTCGCGCCGAACGTCCGTCGGCATAGAAATCGCTCTTGGTCAACGGCCGGTAATAGGGCTGCACGTGCATGTCGATACGGCACCCGGCTGTGGCGGCAACCAGCGCCAGCGAAGGCAGAATTTTTCGTAACGTGCGCATGACTAGCTCGGCACCTCCGAAATGGCGCGTGGGCCGAGTCCTTTCAAAAAGGCGCGGGTATCGGCGGCATCGTAGTGCGGGTCGCTTGCGTCGACAACCAGGAAGAACTTGTTCTCCGAAGCTTTGGCAAATTCGGCAACGTTGAAAACCGGGTGATACGGCTGAGGAAGCCCATTCAGCGCCAGCATGCCAAAGACCGCCGCGAGTCCGCCGAACAAGATCGTCATTTCGAACGTCACGATGATGAACGACGGCCAGGAATGGAACGGGCGTCCTCCGATGTTCAGGGGATAGCTGATTACGTGCACGTAATACTGCAGAGCGTATCCGGAGAGTCCGCCGATGATTCCACCGATCAGTGTGACCAGGGGCACATAGTTCTTATGGAAGCCGATCGCGTCCGCCAGACCCTCGATGGGGAACGGGCTGTACGCATCGATCTTCTTGTAACCCGCCGTGTGCGCCTTGTGAGCCGCATCCAGCAACTCCTGCGGCGAATCGAATTCGGCCATCAGCCCGTACACGGAAGCGTCGCTCATTTCGTGACCTCCTCCGCTTCCTTCACATGCGCTTCCGGCAGCAAAGTGCGCAGTTCAGAGATCGAGACCATCGGCAGGATGCGCACAAACAGCCATATCGCGGTCAGGAACATGCCAATCGTTCCCGCGAATGTCATGTAGTCCCACTTCGTCGGGTAGTACATACCCCACGAGGAATTGAGGAAATCGCGCTGCAGGCTGACGACGATGATGACAAAACGCTCCAGCCACATCCCGATCAACACGACGAACGAAATCACCCACAACCAGAAGGTGCTGGTGCGGAATTTTTTCAGCCAGAGCACTTGTGGAATCAGGATGTTTGTCGCCAGCAAACTCCAATACCAGAACGCGTAGGGTCCGTGCAGGCGGTTCCACAGCAGGAACGAATCGAACTTGTTGCCGCTGTACCAGCCCATGAACCCTTCGATGAAATAGCCGTAGCCGACAATCAATCCGGTGGCGAGCATCACCTTGCCGGAGTTCTCCAGGTGACGCATGGTGATGAAATCCTGGAGCCCGTAGATGGCGCGGATCGGGATCGCCAGGCACAGGACCATGGCAAATCCGGAATAGATGGCCCCGGCGACGAAGTAGGGCGGGAAGATCGTGGTGTGCCAGCCAGGCACGATGGAAATTGAGAAGTCGAAGCTGACGACCGTATGCACCGAGAGAACCAGCGGCGTCGCCAGGCCGGCGAGCAACAGGTAAGCCGTTTCATAACGATGCCAGTGGCGCGCCGACCCGCGCCAGCCCATCGCGAGGATGCCGTAGACTCCGCGCGTGACGGGATGTTCCGCGCGGTCACGCATGCTGGCAAAGTCGGGAATCAATCCCACAAACCAGAACACCAGCGAAATCGTGAAGTAAGTCGAAACCGCGAACACGTCCCAGATCAGCGGGCTGCGGAACTGCGGCCAGTAGTTCATCGTGTTCGGGTAGGGGAACATCCAGTACGCGAGCCACGGACGGCCAGTGTGGACGAGCGGGAAGACGCCGGCGCAGGCCACAGCGAACAGCGTCATCGCCTCGGCAAAACGGTTGATCGAGTTGCGCCAGGTTTGCCGCAGCAGACAGAGAATCGCGGAGATCAGCGTGCCGGCGTGGCCGATACCGATCCACCAGACGAAATTGATGATGGCGAATCCCCAGCCGACGGGAATGTTGATGCCCCAGATGCCGGTACCTTTGATGAACAGGTACGTGAGGGCGAACAACAGCATGTTCATTCCGGAGAACATCACCAGAAAGCCGAGCACCCATCCCAGCGAGATCGGCCGGCGCAGAACGATGTTCGAAACTTTTTCGCCGATGGTCGAAAAAGTGTGCCCCGACTCGATGACTGGAGGCCGCTGGTCCGCTGCCGGAATTTGTGTTTGCGTCGCCATGCCTTAACTGTGCTCCGCTTCGAGTTCGGGATTCGGGTTCCGGACTTCCGCCAGGTACGTCGTGCGCGGCCGCGTGTTGAGTTCGCCCAGCAACGAGTAATTCCTCGGCTGCGCCTTCCACTTGTTCACCAGACTGTTCGGGTCGTTGAGATTGCCAAACACGATCGCGTTCGCCGGGCACGATTGCTGGCATGCGGTTTGCAGCGTGCCGTCCTGAATTGTCGTGTCGGCGCGCTCCGCGTCAATCCGCTTTTCATTGATGCGCTGCACGCAGTAGGTGCACTTCTCCATGACGCCGCGGCTGCGGATCGTCACGTCAGGATTGCGCATCATCTTGTATTGCGGCGTCTCCCAGTCCTGGAACAGGAGGAAGTTGAAGCGCCGCACTTTGTACGGGCAGTTGTTCGAGCAGTAGCGCGTCCCGATGCACCGGTTGTAGACCATGTCGTTCAGGCCTTCGGTGCTGTGGGTGGTGGCGCCGACCGGACAGACGATCTCGCACGGCGCGTTCTCGCACTGCATGCACAGCACCGGCTGGAAGAAGCCTTTCGGATTTTCGCGCGGCCCGTTGTAGTAGGCGTCGACGCGGATCCAGTGCATATGGCGGCCCTTCCGCGTCTGCTCCTGGCCGACCACGGCGATGTTGTTCTCCGACTGGCAGGCGACGATACAGTTGTTGCAACCCACGCAGGCGTTGAGATCGATCGCCATGCCCCAACTGTAGGTTTCTTTCGAATAATCGTAATTGGGATAGAGCGTGAGTTCGCGCGGCGTCTTCTTGTCTTCTTCCTGCGCGAAGTCGGGTTCTTTCTTGTATTCCGCTAGGCTTCGCTCCATGACTAGCGGGCGCTCGCCGCCGTCGGGCGTTTCCATCGTCTGGTAGCCCTGCGTGCTGGCGAGGTTGTAGGTTACGCCTGTTTTCGTAATTCTCACATCGCCGACGGCGATCCACGGATTCTGCGTGGGGCGCAGCGGGTAAACGTCAAATCCAGCGCCGGTTCCCACTTGTCCAGCACGCTTTCGACCGTAACCGAGAAAAAGAGTGACAGAGTTGTCGGGATGTCCGGCCTGAATCCACACCGGGCCTTTGATTTTCTTGCCCTGGAATTCGACTTCGGCGACGTCCTTGAAATTCAGCTTGAGCCGCTCGGCCATCGCGGGGCCGACCATGACCGGGTTGTCCCAGGTGAGTTTGGTCAGCGGCTTGGGAAGTTCCTGCAGCCAACCATTGTTGGCGAAGCGACCGTCGTAGATGGAGGGATCGCGTCGGAAGTTGAGCTCGATGGCGTTGCCAGCGCCCTCGCGAACTCCCCCGCCTCCGAATCCTCTAGCCTTTTCCTGTGTCGACTTCGGGTTGAATGCCGTGCCTTCGACCCATCCGTCGTGGAGCGATTTCCGCCAGAGAGTGTCGAAGTCCGAACCAGGATGCTGTTTCTGCCAGTACTGCTGGACCAGATCATGTCCGCTCAATCCGGGCTGGCCTGCAAGGATCGTGACAAGTTCGTGCGCCGTTTTACCACCGTATAGAGGATCAATCAGCGGCTGCACAATGCTCGCCGTGCCATCGTACGCGCGCGCATCGCTCCACGATTCGAGGTAATGCGCTTCAGGGACGTGCCAGTGGCAGAGTTCGGCGGTTTCGTTGCTGTGCGTGCCGAGATAAATCTTCTGCG
Organism: Terriglobales bacterium; assembly: GCA_035519435.1. Classification (GTDB taxonomy): domain Bacteria; phylum Acidobacteriota; class Terriglobia; order Terriglobales; family Acidobacteriaceae; genus Acidiflorens. The sequence continues at coordinate 38 of DATIWL010000101.1, read as the reverse complement.
CCACGGCGTTCGATTTCAGCGCTGAAGCGAATTCGAAT
>DATIWL010000100.1:0-12566 GCA_035519435.1 Terriglobales bacterium | reverse complement strand
GTTCGAGGAGGCGCTCGCAATCGGCCGAGAGTTCGCAGAAGGTACGGATGTGGCGGGATGGCATCTGGGCATTGCAATAAAGCTTCTGGCGGGAGGTCTTAAATCGTTCGACCTGCTTCTGGCGGGCGCGCACGACGCGTTCGCGGATCTTGGCCGAGCTTTCCGGTTCGTTGGTCGAGCGCAGTTCTTTGTAGTTTACGGCCGGAACGTCGATGTGAATGTCGATACGGTCCATGAGCGGTCCCGAGATTTTCGAGATGTAGCGCTGGATCATCGGCGTGGTGCACTGGCAGTCGCGAGTGCGGTCGTTGTGAAATCCGCAGGGACAGGGATTCATGGCAGCCGTCAGCATGAAACGCGCGGGAAACGTCAGCGACATGGCGGCACGGGCGATGCAGACAGTGCCGTCCTCAAGCGGCTGCCGCATGACTTCGAGGACGTTGCGTGGAAATTCCGGAAGTTCGTCGAGAAAGAGCACACCATTGTGGGCGAGAGAAACCTCGCCCGGGCGCGGGATCATGCCGCCACCGATCAGCCCGGCGTCGGAGACGGTATGGTGCGGCGCGCGGAAGGGACGATTGCCCACAAGTCCAGCACGGGCATCGAGGACCCCTGCCACACTGTGAATCTTGGTTGTCTCCAGCGCTTCTTCGAAGGTGAGAGGGGGCAGGATCGTGGGGATCCGCTTGGCCAGCATGGTCTTGCCGGAACCGGGCGGCCCGATCATCAAGATGTTGTGGCCTCCGGCGCAGGCGATCTCGAGGGCGCGCTTGGCGGTCTGCTGGCCGCGAACATCCTTGAAATCGACGACAAAATGCTGGGATTCGCTGAGCAGGCGGTCTCCGTCCACCTGCAGACGCGTGACTCCGTTGCCCGAGTTGATGAAGTGGATGACATCGAGCAGGGACTTCACCGGGTAAACTTCCACGCCGTTCACCATGGCGGCTTCGCGCGCGTTGACCTCGGGCACGATGAGACGTCTTACTTTCTTGCTGCGAGCTTCGATCGCGATGGGAAGGGCTCCACGGACTCCGCGGAGACCGCCGTCGAGCGACAGTTCGCCGACGAAAAGCGCGTCCGGGACCTCCTTCTTATTCAGGCCGCCATAAGCGCCGAGGATACCCAGTGCCATGGGAAGGTCGAACCCGGAGCCTTCCTTCCGAATATCGGCGGGAGCGAGGTTGATGGTGATGTCGGTCAGTGGAATGTCGTAGCCGCAGTTCTTGAGTGCGGCTCGGACACGGTCACGGCTCTCGCGAACAGCGGCGTCCGGCAGGCCGACGGTGTGGAAGCGGTCTTCGTTCTGCTTGATACCGGAAACGTCGACTTCAACGTCGATGAGGTTGGCATCAATGCCGTACACGGCGGCACTCAGCGTTTTGTAGAGCATGGGACACCGGTGGGCACACGAAGGGAAGAGAAACGGGCGGGAGAACCCGCAGTCATGATAGCAGCCTTCGACCCCCGGGCGGTGACCTTTGTCACCCGTTACCGTGATGGATCGCAATTGCTTGATGCACCAAGTTCGATGCTAGGCTTATGCTGAAATCTGGCGGGAAGGCTGCGCAGTTCCCCCGAGAAGCTTTGCGCTTGCGAGGTTCCCGAATGCCCGAACAAGGCGACATTCCCCACCGGCCAGATTCGCCTCCCAGCAACCTGGACCGGGAAGAAAGTCAACTGTGGCGATGGGCTCTGGCGCTTCTGGTACTGTTCGCCACGGCTATCGCGGCATTGTCCTGGGAGCAGATGAAAACCCTGCCCTATCGCCTTTGGGCGATCCCAGCTGGGCTCGTGATCCTGTCGGTGCTGTTCGTGGTGTACGCCTTGGGCCGCAGGCGTGAAGTCTCGGATCTGAAGCAACTGCTGAGAAACCTGCAGGACCGTGCCGGCGTCATGCCGTCGGACGAGCAACTGGATCAGCTCACGCAGATGATTGCGCGCTCGCAGCGCAATTTCAAAGAACTCATCGATTCCCTGGACGATGTCGCCCTGGCCATCTCACTCGATGGAACCCTACGCACCGTGAATCGCCGTGTTACGGAGATTCTCGGAGTCCCGTACACCGATATCGTCGGCCACAAGCTCAGTGAATTCGTGTTGAACGACTTGCACGCCGAGAGCGATTCCACCCTTTCCCGATTTCTGGAAAAGCGTCACTGGTCCGGAGTGGTCGAGATTCGCCTCAAAAACGCGTCAGGCCCTCGCTACTTCGATTGCGTGGTCAATGCAATCGTAAAAAGCGACGAAGTCGTTGGAGCCAGCGTGCTGGCCCGCGACATTACGGAGCAACGAGAGAAGGAACGCCGCTTCACGCAATTGTTCGAGACTCTGCAGGAAGGTGTGTATTTCAGCACTCCCGAAGGCAAATTGCTGGACGTCAACCCGGCGCTGGTTCGCATGCTCGGCTACGGAAGCAAAGATGAGATCCTGGGCTTGCCGCCTTTGGCCTTGAATGCCGACCCCGATCAGGAACCGGTTCTGGGCCGCGCGGGTAGCCAGAGCGGCAGCACGCGAACGCGTGAAGTGCGCGTGAAGCGAAAGGACGGCAGCATGGCCGTGTGTGTCGATACATCTACCGGCGTCATGGATTCCGGCAGGATCGTCCGCTATCAGGGAACCCTGGTCGACGTCACTGAAAAGCGCGCCATGGAGCGGCAACTGCGGAGGCAGGAGGAGTTCCGGCGTCATCTCCTGGAGAGTTTCCCCGACCTGATCCTGGTCCTCGACCTCAAGGGGAGCTTCACGTTTGTGAGTTCGCGCATCCGGGACCTCCTCGGCTACGGACCAGAAAACCTGCTCGGAAAGAAGATAGAAGAAGCGGCGGAAAGTTCTCCCGAGCTGGCAACGCTCTACCGGTCGGTCGCGACAGGGCAAAATCCGCTGGCGACTGCCGAATACGGCGCCCGGCATCAGGACGATACCTGGCGGACCATGCTCGGCACGGCCAGTCCGCTGCTGGATACCGAAGGCAAGCCGTCCGGAGTCATCATTTCTGTGCGCGACGTGACCACGGAAAAGAAGCTGGAGCAACAAATCATCCAGAGCGAACGCCTGGCTGCAATGGGACAGATGATTGGCGGCTTCGCGCACGAACTGAATAATCCGCTGACCAGCATCCTGGGCATGACGGAACTGCTGCAGGAAGGCGAGACCAGTGAAACCTCGCGCAAGCAACTCGGCACGCTGCATCAGCAGGCGCGCCGCGCGGCGGAAATTGTACAGAACCTGCAATACTTCGCCCGGCCCCCGGCGCCGGGACGCAGTCCCGTGAATCTGAGTGAACTGATTCAACGTACCCTTCACCTGCAGGCGTACCCGCTCCGCAAGAGCAACATCACGGTGGATTTCCTGCAGGAGCCGGCGCTTCCTCCAATCATGGCGGATCCGAATCAACTGATGCAGGTTTTCCTCAACCTGATCCTAAACGCAGATCAGGCGATTCGCGAAGCGCGCGACCGGGGGACTATCCGCATCCGTCTTGGACGAAACCAGGATTCCGTATGGGTCATGATTCAGGATGATGGGCCCGGAATCGCACCGGACGTGCTACCCCACATCTTCGATCCCTTTTTCACTACCAAGAGGCCGGGCCGCGGCACGGGCTTAGGCCTGAGCATCTGCAAAACTCTGTTGCGGGAGCATGGCGGGAACATCGAAGCGGCTACCGCTCCGGATGGCGGTGCGGTCTTCACCATCACATTGCCCATCACCGGAGGCGCCCAACCGGCGTCCGCCAAACGATAACGACGACGTTATTCGCGCGTGAATCAACCGATAGTGAATAGTCCGAGACGAACGACGTCCCTCAGCGCTCGACCGCCATCGCGACCGCATTGCCCCCACCCAGGCATAGGGCGGCAATGCCGCGATGCACATCGCGGCGAATCATCTCGTAGATCAATGTAACCAGGACGCGGGCGCCGCTGGCTCCAATGGGATGCCCGAGCGCGACGGCTCCGCCATTGACGTTCACTCGATTGACGTCGAGGCCGAGTTCGCGGATCACCCCCAAAGCCTGCACGGAGAAGGCTTCGTTCAGTTCGTACAGATCGACGTCGTCCTTCTTCCAGCCGGTCTTCTGCCAGATCATCTGTACCGCGCCAACGGGAGCCATCATGACCCATTTCGGATCAACGCCATTGGTAGCCTGCGCGACAATGCGAACCATCGGGGCGGCGCCAAGTTCTCTTGCGCACGTCGCGCTCGTTACGACAACCGCGGCAGCACCGTCATTGACGCCCGGAGCATTGCCGGCTGTCACCGTGCCATCTTTTTTGAACGCCGGTTTCAGGGCTCGCAACGTTTCAATCGTCGTATCCTCACGAGGGCCTTCGTCCTTGTCGAAAATCACGGAAGGCTGACCCTTTCTCTTCGCGGGCAACTCGACTGGGATGATCTGGGATTTGAAACGGCACTCTTTCTGCGCTGCTATCGCCTTGCGATGCGAATTTACCGCGAACTCGTCCTGCTCCTCCCGCCTGATGCCGTACTTCTCGGCAACGTTCTCGCCCGTAATCCCCATGTGGTAGTCGTTGTAGATGTCCCACAGGCCGTCATGCACCATCGAGTCGATGAGTTGCCCGTTGCCTAAGCGGTATCCCTTGCGGGCGTTGGGAAGAAGGTACGGCGCGTTGGTCATCGATTCCATGCCGCCGGCAACGACGATCGAACTGTTGCCGGTCTCGATGGCCTGAGCAGCCAGCGCAACCGCCTTCAATCCAGAACCACAGACCTTATTGATCGTCATGGCGCCGACTTGGGGAGCAAGTCCTCCGAAAATTGCTGCCTGACGCGCCGGGTTCTGTCCCAGTCCGGCGGAGACGACGTTGCCCATGATGCACTCATCCACCTGCTCGGCCGCGACGTTGGCGCGCTTCACCGCTTCGCGCACTGCGATCGCGCCCAACTGCGGCGCGCTCACCTCGGAAAGGCTGCCTTGGAACTTTCCGATTGGCGTACGGCATCCGGAAATGATCACGACATCGTTGGATCCCGCCATGGTTTCACCCTTTCCCTGTGCCAGTCCGGCAAAAAACGTTCTTCATTATAGATGTCCGTGGCGCGGCCTGCGCTTCGAGTCGCGTTGCATCGTATGGAGTGATTCCTTACTCCGGAAAAAGTGCGGGGACTCACTCTTGCACGAAGCGGTTCACGATCTTTTGTCGAAAGACTCATGCGATGACTTTGGTACACCATTGTGTGTCGCACATCATGCGCATTTTTCTCTTGACTTCGTTACGCGTTGACTCTATACATTCAATCAGTTGCAACTGAAGACCGTTGCAAGATTCCATGAAGAATGGAAAGGGAGAATAGATCCATGGCAACCAAGAAGAAAGCGAAGAAGAAAGCAAAGAAGCACTAAGCAATTGCAACAGGCAACGAAAAAGGGGACGCGATGAGCGTCCCCAAAGTTTTTTATGCGATGTTCAGATTGTTTTAGTTCGCGCGGGACTTCTGTTGCGGCAGGAAAACAACCTTCTCGGTTGCCGGGCAAAGATTGCGATACGGGCAAAAGCCGCAATGGCGGCCCGGTTTGGCGGGAAACTCCCCACATGCGATCTTCACCGCCGCCTTTTCCACACGCAGCTTCGCCTCCTGAAGTTCGATATCGCTGCGCGTTGTAACGACGGCCTCATTGGTTTCGAGGTTATAGAAGATCAGCATCCGCGCCCGTTTGCCCCACGCTTCCCTGGCCGCGAGCGCATACAGGGATAGTTGCAGGCTGTCGTCGGCATCGTCTTGTGACTTTGCTTTTCCCGTCTTGTAATCAACCACGATCACTTCCTCCTCGTCCGCTCGATCGATTCGATCGACTCGTCCCGTAACTTTCGTGGAGCCGATCAGCATCTCAAAACGATGTTCCGTCTCGATGACGTCGGGCTTCGGAGCAGCGCGAGCCGCTTCCAGGAATTGCCGCAGTTGTTCGGCACCCTGATGAAGATAGAGATCGTACTGATAGCGATCAGCAATGCCAGTGGACGCCAGGTCCTGACGGAACTGCTCCTGTAGTTCCGCATCCGAGATCGTTCGCCCGAACCGTTGGGCGTCGTAGAACGTTCGCAGTACGCGATGCATGGCTGCCCCGTATTGCAGGGCGGCAGAGATGTCACGCGGCAGGTTCCATTCCCGTTCGAGTTTGAATTGCAGAGGACATCTCTCGTAAGTCTCGACGGCGGAAGCGCTGAGGCCCGTCACAAAGTCCGATGACGGATCCATGAGCAGCCAGGCGGCAACATTTGAATTGCCGACGGAAATTCTCTCCTCTCCCTCCGCGAACAACGATTCCTGTACGGCGGACGCAGGGCGGCGCGTCCAGAACGGCTTGAACCTCGGATTCAGCATCAATTCGCGCAGGAATTTTGACGGCATCGGGTCTTTCTTGCCACGTCCCTGATGCGTGTAGATGGATAGAGTGTCGCAGGCCCGCGTCATCGCGACATAGAACAAGCGGCGTTCCTCTTGTTCGTGAAGAATCTTGTCTTCGCTCGAACCGACGGGCGAAGATCGGAGTTCGACCGGAAAAGCCACCAGCGGCTCGTGGTAGTTGCAGGGGAACGTATTGGATGAGCCCCGCAGGATTGCGACGTGTTTGAACTCGAGGCCTTTTGCAGCATGGGCGGTCATCAATCGGACAGCATCACCGCCGGCCGCGGGGAGAGCGATTGCCCCGCCCGCCTGGCCGAAGTACTCAAGGTATTCCACGAATTCCACCGGACTGCCGGTTTCTGCGACCGCTTTGTCCTGCCATGCCTCGACATATTTCAGGAAGGTGAGTACCGATGCCGGTTGCGGCAAACCAAAGTGCCGGATCACGAATCCCACCGCGTCCGCTGCGCGCGTGCCTTCCCCGGCAAGTTTGTTGTGGGCTTCGTCGATGGATTGCAGGACCTCCTGTCCATTCTGTAATCCACTGAGCACAGTACGAAGATCCAGTTCTTCCCGGCGGACGGCCCTCATTGCCGCGCGCAGGCTGGTTGGGTCAATCCTGAATTGAGACAACGCCGCAACACGGAAAACACTCGATGTGTCGCCGGGGAGGACCGCAGCGGTGACGCAACCGACGACATCCCTCACTTCGGGAGTGTCGAGAACGTTCAGCCCCTCGATCGAAAACGGGACATTTCTCTCCATCAACTCGCGCACCAGTTCGTCGCGATGGTTGTGCTGGCGATACAGAACAGCAAAATCTTTCCAGGAGCAACGACCCTCTTTCTTGCGTCTTCTGATGGAGAGCGCCAGGTCGGCAGCCTCCACCTCCTTGTCCCTCCAGGTCACGATCTCCGCCGGTGCGGCCGCGATAGTCGTCCCTTCCTGGCGCGCAGCTTCTTCCCGCTGCGATTCGAGCGGGGTTCGCCGGTAGGAACTGACTGTTCCCTTCTCCGCAAACACCTGCGGATTCTCGTCGACCAGACCGAAAGCGCACCGCAGGATCGGCGACAGGGAACGCCGGTTCTTTCCGAGCACAACGACCCTCGTTGCCGGAAAGCATCGGGCAAAAAGGTTGAACGCCTCGCTGGACGCGCCCCGGAACTGATAGATCGCCTGGTCGGGATCTCCCACGGCAAATACGTTCGCGTCGGCCCCGGCCAGCATCGACAGAATTTCCACCTGCGCGAAGTTCGCGTCTTGAAACTCATCGATCAGCAGGAATCGAATTCGTCCGCGTTCTTCCTCCAGGAGCCTGGAATCATTTCTCAGAAGAGCATGCGCGCGCGTGATCATGTGACTGAACGTGCCCAGGTTCTTCTCTTCCAGCAGACCTTCCACGTTGGCGAACGTCTGAGCAATCTCACGGCAACGATCGAGAACCTCTGCCGGTTGCAGTTCGGCCTGCTTCTTCGCACGAGTAACCCGCGGCAATGGGATTTCACCGCGCTCCAGCCGAGCGACATATTGTTTGTATTGCTCCGGCCCAACGAGTTCGTCGTGGCAACGGCGCATGAAGTCGAGCAGGTCGCTCAAAAACTGGCCCACGTTGGCTGCCCGGACGAAGTGTTTTAGATTGAGTTCCCGAATCCGGCGTCGAAGGAAAACCCAGAGGTCTTTGTCGTCAAGGAGATCAAAGCGCCTCCCTTGTCGCGCCAGCAGTCCGTTACACCAGGCGTGAAACGTCATCGCCTGCAACGTTTGCGCGGATTGACCTTCGAGTTCCTTCCGCACCCGATCCTTCATCTCATCGGCAGCGTTTTCGGTATAGGTCAGAGCGAGAACTTCTTCCGGACGCGCATGGCCCTCGCGTACCAGGTGCGCGATGCGTTGGGTCAGGACGGTTGTCTTGCCCGTTCCCGCGCCTGCGATGACGAGCATCGGCCCATGCACGTGCTCGATGGCTTCGCGCTGGCGTTCGTCGGGGGTGACCTTCTTCGCAGATACCGCAGAGGGACTCACTGACTGGAGGATATCAAAGGAGGTTGTGGGAATGTCAGGCGTTTCGTGGGAGCGACGCGCTGGGCCTCAACTCGGCTTTACGGCCTTAATCCAGCGGTTCTCGCAATACATCTGTCGCGAGCGCGGTAGCCACGATGGCGGCAGTTTCAGCGCGCAGAATTGTGTCGCCCAGAGATGCAGCCGTCCAGCCACTCGCGCGGAACCACTGCAGCTCATGGTCGGCCCACCCGCCTTCGGGTCCGACCACGAGGACGACGCCGTGCCCGCATTTCACAATGTCGCGCAGATATGTCCCTTTTTCTGATTCGGCAAGCACGATTCGCGCATCCGTAGCGCTGCCAGCGTCACAAAGTTCTTTGAGCTTGGTCGGTGCGGTGATCTCCGGCGCTGCGGCGCGTCGCGACTGCTCCGATGCCTGAAGCACTAGGCGTTGCCAGCGCTCCGACCGCTTGACAGCAGCTTTGGCAAGATGCGCGTCCGTCCTCGCCGCAATTAGCGGGATAATTCGCGCTACTCCAATTTCGGTGCACTTCTCCATCGCCCACTCCATCCGGTCAAACTTGAAGATGGCCAACACAAGAGTGATCTCGGGCGAAGACCGATGGCCCACGACCTCGCCCAGAGCAAACTCGACTCGCGAATCGGAAATGGACATCACCGTGCCGCGCCGAACTCCGTTGCTGGTTGCGATATCAAATTCCTGGCCGACTTGAGCCCGCAGGACGCGAGCCAGGTGGGAAGCATGCTCGCCCACCAGGGCGGCAGTGTCTCCTTGAACGTCGTCGGCGATCCAGCGTCGGCGAGTCATACGCAAGCTCTCCGCTCTCGGCTATCAGCTCTTGGGCAATGCCGCTAGGTTCTATTCGCTTGCGTCTTTCCTGAGGGCTGCGAGCTGACAACTGCGATGCTTTACGCAAACATGTCTTTCATGCGCCCCAGCAGCGAGCGCCGCTGCGGCTTGTTTTCCACCGGCGTCAGTTCAGCCAGTTCACCCAGGAGTTCGCGCTGGCGCTTGGAGAGTTTCCCTGGCGTCTGCACGCGCACTTCGACAAACAGATCGCCCTTGCCATGGCCGTTCAACACAGGAACGCCCCGGTTGCGGATGCGGAACGACGTGCCCGACTGCGTGCCCTCCGGGATCTTCAGTTTGTAGTCGCCTTCCATGGTCGGCACCGTAATCTCGGTGCCGAGCGCGGCTTGCGGAAAGGAGATCGGCACGACGCAATACAAATCGTTCCCCTCGCGTTCGAAGAAGGGATGCTCCTTCACATGCAGGACGACATATAAATCCCCCGCCGGCCCGCCGAACGCACCCGCCTCGCCAAGTCCGGCAAAACGGATTCGTGTGCCGTCCTCGACCCCCGCGGGCACCTTGGCTTCCACGGTTCGCTCGCGCAGGATGCGGCCTTCCCCCTTGCATTTCGGACAAGGATCGGTGATCACGCTGCCCGTGCCCTGACACGTTGGACACGTGCGTGCGATGCTGAAGAATCCTTGCTGATAACGAACCTGGCCCCGCCCATTGCAGGTGCGGCATTGCACCGGGGCCTTTCCCGGAGCAGCGCCTGAACCGTGGCAAGTGTCACAGGCTTCGTGACGCCGCACCTTAACCTGTCTCTCGGCACCGAAGACAGCCTCATCGAATTCGAGGCTAAGATCTTCCCGCAGGTCAGCACCTCGCTGCGCGCGCGTTCGGCGGCGACCACCGCCAAACAAATCGCCGAAGCCGAAAAACTCGCCGAAGATGTCCCCGAAGTCCTGAAAGATCGCCGGATCGAACCCGGCGGGACCGCCAGCAGGGCCTCCGACGCCGGCATGTCCAAAGCGGTCGTAGAGCGATCGCTTCTCGGCGTCTGCCAGAATCGCGTAGGCCTCGGTAATCTCCTTGAATTTTTCCTCGGCATCCGGATTGTTCGGATTGCGGTCGGGATGATACGTCATCGCCAGTTTGCGATAGGCGCTCTTAATCTCCACCTCAGTCGCCGTCCGGGTAACGCCCAGGATCTCGTAGTAATCGCGTTTGTCGTTATTGGCCAAGAAACAGAAGTCCTTTTGCTCGACAAAAAGGTGATGAGTGGTTGGTGGTTAGCGGCCGCGCTCGCTCTTCACTAACCGCGAATCCCTAGCCACTCTTCCTCGCCACTCTCACCATCGCCGGACGCAGCAGGCGATCCTTGTATTTGTATCCGCGCTGCAATTCGTCGAGCACGTGATGGTCTTTCACTTCGTTGGTGTCCACCATTTCGATGGCCTCGTGGACGCGAGGATCGAACTCCTTCCCCACAGCAGGAATCGGCTGGACACCGAGTTTTTGCAGCGCATCCTGGAACTGGCGGTAAATGAGTTCCAGGCCGCCGCGCAAATCGCTGCCCTCGACACCGGGAGCTTTGAGCGCACGTTCGAAACTGTCGAGCACGGGCAGGATGCCTTTGATCACATCGGCGGCGGCAAATTCACGAAACTCCTGCTGTTCGCGCGCGGCACGTTTGCGGGCATTGTCGAATTCGGCCTGCAGCCGCGCTAGACGATCGAGCAGAGCATCGCGCTCGGCCCTCAGTTTGTCGGTCTCAGACGGCGCCGACGGGGCTGCCTTGGGACCTGCAACCGGAACGTTCTCTTCTCCAGCGTCCGCCGCGGGAAGCTCGTGCTCCAGATCAAGATTGACTTCGCTCTTTCCGTTTCCCTTACCCATACCAACTGTTACTCCGATTCATTGAGAAGCTTATCGAAAAGGCGCGCAATATAGGAGACCGCCGACATGGTGTGCTGATAGTCGAGCCGCGTCGGGCCAATGACCGCCAGCGATCCCATGACTTCACCTCCCACGCGCGCCGGCGCGCCGATCAAGACAAAATTGCGCATCGACGGGAGCGCTTCGTCGAGCCCGATCACGACACGCACCGCTTCCTGCCGCGTGTCGAGATAGACGCTGAGCAGCTTTACGACTTTCTCTTTTTCCTCGAGCGTACGCAGGAGGTCCTGCAGACGCTGACGGTCTTCTTCGCCCGTCAGGAGGTTGGCCGCACCTTCTACGAACACTGCCTCAGGAGCATCGCTGGCCGCGAGAGCGCCCTTCTGATAGAGCTGTTCGATCGATTGCATCAACCGGTCGTATTCGCTGCGTTCTTTCTCGATGCGCCGCGCGATCTCGGCACGCATGTCGTCCATCGTCCAGCCGCGGAAATTTTCGTTGATGTAACGCGCCGCCAGGTCGAGATCGACCTGCGGAAGGTCAAGCCGAAGGACACGGTCGCGGACCACGCCCGAGCGTGTGACCAGAACCGCCAGCACTTTCTGATCTCCCAGGCGCGAGAAATAGACGTGCTCCAGCGCGTTGCGTGGCCCAGTCGCGGCCACCGCGACACCGACGCTGTGCGAGATCAGAGACAGCACGTGCGACGTGCGCTCCATGAACTCCTGCACATCGCTGACCCCGGTCAGCGTGTCCTGGATAATGCTCTCGTTCTCGCGCGAAAGGTGCGTTTCGCCGCTGAGCTGCCCGACGTAGTAGCGATAGGCCTGCGTGCTCGGGATGCGTCCGGCGGAAGTATGCGGCTGCTCCAGATAGCCGGCGTCGGCCAGATCCGCCATTACGTTCCGGATCGTAGCCGCGCTCAGACCTTCACGGCTGGCGCGCGCAAGTGTGCGCGAACCGACGGGCTCGCCGGTCGCGATGAAGGTCTCAACGATGGCGGTCAGGATTTCGCGTTCCCGCTCGCCTGTAGGTCCGGATGGCATAATCGCCCGGGCACTCCGCCCGGAGTCGCTCCTAAATTCTTTAGATGCAGAGGCTTAGAATACGATTCTGACGCCCTGTTTCGATTCTAGGGAGCACCGCAGAGGGTGTCAAGGTAGGGAGGGGAGGAGGGAAGGGGAGAGTGCCAGAGCGCCCCCCCTCTAAATGATGGATGATTACAGGGCTTGCATTCTCCTCTCACACTGGCAGAAGGGGGCGAATGTGGTTCATCGTCGTTGTGAGCGGTTTCAGTCTGCGGCCAGGACAACCATTCCTGCGACAGAATCTCGGCTGATCTCCACAGACCGTTCTTTGTCTGATGGCGATACGACTACAAAGTACTTGTCCGTTGCGAGGAGCAATTTGTAGGGAACGGACCTCTTCGCAGACGAGGCAACCTTCTGAATCTCGTCAGGCATTTTCTTCTCGCCTTCAAAAA
>DATIWL010000099.1:0-5674 GCA_035519435.1 Terriglobales bacterium | reverse complement strand
ACCCTTTTTCTCCGACATGCTCAACAAGACGCAGTTCTATTTCTACAACAACAAGACCGTGTGGCCGAAATTTGGCTACGAGGGGTCTTCCTGGGAGAAAGGCGGTTACATCAACCGCGGATTCAACGACGTCACGTGGACAGATGGCTGAGCGGTGCTCTGCGCAATACCAGCGTCCATTTGTTTTCTGACGTAGCCGAATTCCGAGCCCGGTGCATGCTGGAGCGTCCGGAATTCCTCGATACTCTCTCTCAGCGAGGTAAGAAACATGGCTGCCAAATACGAACTGAGTGACGCAAGCGTCATCGTCGTGGTCGGCTCGGGAGCCGGCGGAGGAACCCTGGCCAACGAGCTTTGCCAGAAAGGCGACAAGGTGGTTTGCCTGGAAGCGGGAAGCCACCTGACGCAGGAAGATTATGTCAATGACGAATTTGCGATGTACGGAAAGTTGACTTGGCAGGATCCGCGCACAGGTCAGCCGATCTGGATCGTCAAGGCCGTGGGCGGGTCCACAAACCATTGGGCGGGCTTGTCCATCCGTATGAAGGATTACGAGCTGAAAACCCGAACCACCTATGGCGCGATCCCCGGAGCCAATCTGCTGGATTGGCCGATCAGCTTGAAAGAGCTGGAGCCGTACTACGACAGGGCAGAAAGCAAGATGGGGGTCACCGGCACCAATGGACTTCCCCGCCAGCCCGACACCAACGCCTTCAAGGTCGTCAACTATTGCGCGAAAAAGGCAGGGTACTCTTTTGAAATGGGACCCTCAGCAATCAACTCGGTGGTCCGCGACGGGCGCCCAGCCTGCCAGATGATCGGGTTCTGCACCTCGGGCTGCAAGATCGGCGCGAAGTGGTCGACGCTCTACACCGAAATCCCCAAGGCGATGGCGACCGGAAACTTCGAGCTGCGCCCCAATAGCATGGCGCTGCAGATTCAGCACGATGCCAAGGGCAAGGTCACCGGCGTGCTCTATGCCGACAAGGACGGGAAGCACCAGGTGCAGAAGGCGCGAATCGTCTGCGTCGCCGGAAACTCCATCGAGAGCCCGCGTCTGCTGCTGAACTCGGCTTCGAATATGTTCAAAGACGGGATGGCCAATTCTTCGGGCCAGGTCGGCCGAAACTACACACGCCATGCGACGCAGCACATCTATGCGACCTTCGATCAGCCGGTCCACGCACACAGGGGCATTCACGCGCCTGCGATCATGCGCAGCGAGGCCCGGAACGATCCCTCGCGCGGGTTCGTGGGTGGCTATCATCTGGAGATATTCGACGTCGGGCTGCCGTTCACCGCGCTCAGCGTCGTGCCCGGCGCATGGGGCCGCAAGGTCTCCAACTTGGTCGAGCAATACGATTACATGGTCGCGGTCTGGACCTGCGGAGAGGATCTGCCGCAAGCGGAGGCGCGGATAACCCTGGACAACTCGATCAAGGATCAGTACGGCTTGCCCGTCGCCAACGTCGCGCCGGTCAAGGATCATCCGAACGACGTCGAGATGCTGAAGCACGCCCGCAAGACTCTGGAAACGATTTTCCATGCGGGTAACGCGAAAGACGTGGTCTGGCGCGCGCCATTCCCCAACAGCCACAACATGGGCTCCGTGAGGATGAGCGCCAAGCCCGCCGACGGGGTGTGCAACGGGTGGGGACAGACCCACGACATCAAGAACCTGTTCATCAGCGACGGCAGCCAGTTCACGAGCTCCGGGGCCCCCAATCCAACCCTGACGATCGTGGCGCTGGAGATTCGCCAAGCGGAGTACATCCACAACCAGATGGGCGCGGGGACGATCTAGACTCTGAGCCTGGGGCCTCCTCTCTTAGGTTAGGAGGCCCCTTTTACTTCACGGATCCGCTCACTGCTGCGGCAGAAGTGTCCCGGATCTTCGTCAGCGCCATGTATAGCCCCGCGCGCTGCGGTTCTGCCTTAGAGCGCTCAGCGAGTTCAAATAACTTGCGCACGTTGGCATTGATTTTTTGGCGCGTGAGGCGCTTGGCTTCCTCGGCCTTGTCGGCAGATTCCGATGTCAGTTCAACGAACGCCGCGATGGCGCCTCCGGGATTGGCGATGAAATCGGGCACGAGAGGAATGCCGCGGCTGTGCAGCCGCGTCCGCGCAGCTTCGGTGATGGGCCCGTTCGCACCTTCACAAACATAACGAGCCTGGATACGATCGACATTGCCTTCGGTGATGACGTTCTGCACGGCACATGGAAAGAGGATGTCGACTGAATGATAGAGAACGTCCGTGGAATCCGCGGAGAGTTTATTTCCTTCCTTCTTCAATAGAGACTTCGCTTCTTGGGTATTTTGTGTCGCCAGCGCCTGATGCAGATTCGCAGAGAGCGGCTTGGCGAATGTCCAGGTGCCGTCGTATCTTGGATCGCCGAGCGCTGCCAAGCGTGCCCCGGTTTCACTGAAATAACGCAGCACCGCCGCACCCATTGCGCCCATACCTTGGATCGCAAACGTTGCATTGGCGGCGTTGTCGCCTTTGACCTCCAGCATCGTCGCTCCCGCAACTGCCACACCGAGGCCGGCAATGCCTTCGCGGTCGTAGTCGGTGCCGCCCATGGAGAGCGGCTTGCCGGTGAACGATCGGGTCGACTGCAGCTCATCGCACGCCCACAGCGCATGCTCCGGCCGTGCACCGATATCGAATCCGAATCCTCCGAACGGCCCACCGTTCTCATGCAGAAACGGTGCACACAAACGCACGAAGCGCCGATACTGCTGCTCGAAACCTGGCGCAGACGGATCCAGCTTCAAACCCGACTTGGCGCCGCCGAGCGGCAGTCCCGCCGCGGCATTCTTCAGCGCCATGGTCCGCGCCAGCATCTTCACTTCATCCAGCGTGACGGTCGGTGTGATGCGCGTTCCGCCCTTTCCGCAACGTTCCAGTGGGCCGCCGACACTGATGCCGGTATTCCAGACGACTACGTAACCTTCCACGCCGAGCGACGGATCACGAACCGTGACTTCCAACTCGGGAGTCATCGCTTCGAAGTAGCCCTGCAGGCTCTTTAGCTCGGCGTAAAAACCGGTTGTCTTCATGATGGACTCTGATTGCTCCCAACGCTGAGGATTGCATCAGCCCTCGTCGATGTTGACGGTCCGCAGCGACGCGCCAGCAGCGCGGCCTGCGTTCTTAACAGCCTCACGGGGTGATGATGTCGCCGAACAGCACCCATTGCTTTCCGTCGAAGCGCTGCAACTGCATCTGCTCGATGGGCGAATAGTCGTGAGGGCCCGTGTTGATCCGAATCCCGGGGATGAGAATGGGCAGCTCAAGGTTCTTCAGGTTGGCCGCCTGCCGCACGAGGTTCTCGCGTGTAAGGTCGTCACCGCATTGCTTGAGGACCTGCACCAGAGTCTGCGCCGTGGCGTAGGCGTATACATTGTAGAAGTCGGTCCGGTCGCCCTCAGGGTAGTACTGCTTCATGAAGTCGATCCACTCCTTGAGGCCCGGATCGTCTTGCCAGTGACTGTCGGTCGGATCCTTCAGGAAGGCGCCGCTGATGATGCCCACGGACTTTTCCAGCCCGGCCGGCTTCATCACCGTGGCAACCGACGCCGCCGGATTGCCGACGAACTGCAACGGGCGCCAGCCCAGGTCCCAGACCTTGCGGATGGCCTGCGCCGCTGCCTTCGGTGAGCTGAAGATGAAGAAGGTGTCTGCGCCTGAAGCCTTGAGGGTGACGATTTGCGAATCGACGGTGGGATCGGTTACCTCGAATGAAGCCTCGGCCACGATCATTTTGTCCGCCCGGTCGCCCAGCCCTTCACGCAGCCCGCGCATGTAGTCCTTGCCAACATCATCGTGCTGGTACAGCGCCCCGATCTTGGCGTTGGGGCGTACCCGCAACAGGTACCTGGCGTAGACCTTTGCCTCGGACACGTAATTGACGCGCCAGCCCATCGTCCATGGGTAGGTCTTCGGATCGGCGAACTCCGCCGCTCCCGACGTGACGAATAACTGTGGCACCTTCTTGACGTTCAGATACTTGACGATCGCGGTGTTGGTGGGCGTACCGAAGGAACTGAAGATCGCCAGTACCTGCTCCTGCTCGACCAGCTTGCGGACCTGCTCCACGGTGCGGGGCGGGCTGTAGCCGTCGTCCAGGCTGAGCAGCTCGATCTTGCGCCCGTTGACGCCGCCATGCTCGTTGACCATGCGAAAGAACGCGGCCTGGGCCTTGCCGTAGGTTCCGTAGGCCGATGCCGGGCCGCTGTACGGCATGGTCTGGCCAAGCAGGATTTGAGTGTCGCTGACGCCTGGCCCGTAGTGCTTCTCTGCGTGAGCTGCAGCGGCCGCGAACGTCGTGAGCAGGCAAAGGACTGCGATACTGCGACGATACATCTTGCTCCCCCTTTTGCGCGCAGTCGGATTCTATACCTCGGATGGCGTTCTCCAGAGCGTGAGATAGCCTCAGCCCAAGGTATTCTTGTGCAATGCAAGCTCTGGGTGGAGCTCGCCCACTTGCGCGCTGACGGTTGGCCCCTCGGCCTTCGAGAGCGAATTGCTCGAGCGGCCGGGCGTTCCGTAATACGCATACACCTGAAAGACTATACTTCCTTCTGTTCAGCCAGTTCTTGCGACGTGCCAATGGCATCGGCTCGTTCCTAAGTTCGGCGCGATCAGGTGGATCGGGAGGAGGACCCAAGATGACGACGAAACAACGAAGTGTCGGGGTGAAGGCGTTGATTTTGGCCTTTGGACTTGCTTTCACTTGCGGGGTCAACGCGCCAACGTGGGGGGCCGATCTGAAGATCGGCGTCGACCTATCGTTGACCGGAGGCACCGACGACGCTGGCCAGGCGGCGCACCGGGGCGTCCTGCTGGCGCTGAAAGAATACAACGCCAAAGGCGGGTACAAGGGTCAAAAGGTCGACGTGATCACTTACGATGACGAGACGAAGCCGGCCAAAGGCGTGGAGAACGTCACGCGCTTGATCACCCGCGACAAGGTCTTCGCCATCGTCGGCCCGGTCAATTCCGGCGTCGCGCTCGCGATCATCGACATCATGCAGAAAAACCAAATCCCGCTGCTGGATCCGATCGCCACGGCAGAGCCGATCATCCAGCGTTACCAGAACGCCCCGAAGAGCTACATCTTTCGCGTTTCGCTGAACGACGGGATCCAGACGGCGATCATGATCGACCACATCCAGAAGAAGCATTATCAGCGCCTTGGCCTGATGCATGATTCGACCGGCTGGGGCCAGAGCGGTCGCGAGACGGCGTTGCGCCTGCTCAAGGAGGCGAAACTCAATATCGTCGCTGGCCCTGAAGTGTTCGACCAGAACGATACCGACATGACAGCGCAGCTCGCCAAGATGAAGGACGCCAAGGTCGACTTCATCCTGGCCTACTCGCTCTCGCCCGCCGGAGTGCAGATCGCGAAGAGCATGCAGAAGATCGACCTGCACGTCCCATGGACCTCGACTTGGGCTTTGATCGCACCGAACTTCTTGAAGCTGGGAGGCAAAGACACGGTCGAAGGCGTGATGGCGGTGACCTCCTATACGACGGATCACAGCGACAACGCCAAGGCATTCCACGCCAAAGTCGAGCAAGAATACAAAGACCAGGGCGGCGATTTCTGGCCGGTGGGGACCGCCCAGGCCTATGACGCTACGCGGCTACTGTTGCGTGCGCTCGACAA
>DATIWL010000098.1:0-59514 GCA_035519435.1 Terriglobales bacterium | reverse complement strand
TGAAAGTCGATGACGACGAAATCATCGGTATGAAAGTGCAGGGTATTGACGCGGCCTACGTGCGCGCCTTGCAGCAGGAAGGCATTCACGCCGACGCTGACGAATTGATCGGAATGAAGGTACAAGGCGTAACGCCGGAGTGCATTCGCGACATTCATGCCCTCGGCCTCAAGCCAACCACAGACGAAATCATCGGCATGAAAGTGCAGGGCATCACGCCTGACTACATCAAGGCCCTGCAATCGGCCGGTTTCAAATTCGACGTGGACGAATTGATTGGCGCCAAAGTGCAGGGCATCACGCCCGAGTTCATTGAGAAAGCCAGAAAGCACGGTTTCCAGAATCTGACTTTGGACAAACTGATCCAGCTGAAACATCTCGGCGTGCTGGACCGCGAGGGTCAAATTTAGCGAGTCGCTGAAAGAGCAGGGGGCCGGTAGAAGCAATCCGTTACTCGCTACTCGATTTTTGGAGAAACACCATGAGACTGCTCCGCACCGTCGCATTCCTGATCTTCGGCCTCTGCATTCTCTGGGCAATCGTCGCCAAGAGCGCCAGCGCCGCCCCGCGCACTGGTGACTGGACCATCCGCAAATCGGACCAGGCCGGCAAGGTCGAGTTCTCTCTGATCGAGCGGCATCACAACGGCAATTCCAGCCACGAATCCGACTGGCCGACAACCGCCTTTCAGGGTGTCGATTTCTCCAAGTCCAGCCGCCAGGATGTCCACTTCACTGTCGCGCGTGATGCCGGAAAGATCGACTGCGAGGGCTATTTGAAAGATGGTGAAGGCGCGGGCCTGTTCCACTTCGAGCCCAATCCCGACTTCGCCCATCAGATGCAGTCTCTCGGCTTCTCCGTCGATGAAGATGAGCAGTACAGCATGGCCGTCCAGGACGTCAGCGTGGAATTCGCCCGCCAGATGAAGGGCGAGCACCTCACCGATCTCGATACTGGCAAGCTGATTGCGTTCCGCATCTTCAATGTGAACTCGCAATTCATCGCCGATATCCGCGCCGCCGGCCTCAACGTGACCGACTCCGACAAGCTCATCGCCTTTCGGATTCACGGCGTAACGCCGCAGATGATCGGTTCGCTCAAGCAGGCTGGCTACTCGCCTGACGAAGATGAATTGATCGCCCTGCGCATCCACGGCGCAACCCTCGAATGGATACAGGCGCTCAAGAAGCAGGGCTACGATCACGTGGAACTCGAGAAACTGATCGCCTTCCGCATCCACGGCGTCTCACCCGAATTCATCGAGAAAGTGCAAAGTCTCGGCTACCAGCACCCGGACCCCGACCAACTCATCGCCATGCGCATCCACAACGTGACCCCGGAGTACATTGCGAGCATGAAGTCGAGAGGAATGAAGCCGACGATCGACGAACTCGTCAGCATGCGCATCCACGGCATCGACTAGGGCAATCTGGGCTTGTTTCTCTGCGGAGTGCTCCAGCTAGGTGCGCATCTTGCCCGGACACGGGCGCCTGGAAACACCCGATTGCCATTTCACCCCCACCGGGATTACTATTGCCCACCAGTTCCTGCCGGGTGGCAACCTTCGCACGATAAGAATCGAACGAAACGAGGAGGTTCTATGGCTGTTGCCGTTTATCCGATCAATATCGACCCGCGCGTGACCGACTTCATCGCCCGTCCGCGCCAGATGCTTGTGAACGGCAAGTGGGTGAATGCCGCGTCGGGCAAGACCTTTCCCACCTATAATCCCGCAACCGGCGAAGTCCTGGCGAACGTCGCCGAAGGTGATCGCGAGGACATCAATGCCGCTGTGAACGCAGCCCGCAAGGCCTTCGAAAGTGGCCCGTGGCCGCGCATGAGCGCCTCCGAGCGCGGACGTCTCATTTGGAAGCTGGCCGACCTGGTCGAAGCTCACGTTGAAGAGTTTGCCATGATCGAGTCGCTCGACAACGGCAAGCCGCTCGTTGTCGCCCGCGCTGCCGACGTTCCTCTCGCCGTTGACCTCTTCCGCTACATGGCTGGTTGGGCGACGAAAATCGAGGGAACCACCATTCCGATCTCTGTTCCCTACACGCCCGGAGCGAAGTATCTCGCCTACACGCTACGCGAGCCGGTTGGTGTCGTTGGCCAGATCATTCCCTGGAACTTTCCACTACTGATGGCGGCGTGGAAACTGGGTCCGGCATTAGCGACTGGCAACACGGTTGTCCTAAAGCCGGCTGAGCAAACGCCGCTCACGGCGCTGCTTCTGGGTGAACTAGTCACCGAAGCCGGGTTCCCAGACGGTGTCGTCAATATCGTTCCGGGATACGGCGAGACGGCGGGTGCTGCACTCGCAGCGCATGATGGCGTCGATAAGGTTGCTTTCACGGGATCGACCGAAGTCGGCAAGCTGATCGTGCACGCCGCCGCGGGCAACCTGAAGAGGGTCTCGCTCGAACTCGGCGGCAAGTCGCCCAACGTCATCTACAAAGATGCCGACATCGACGCCGCCATCGCCGGGTCGGCCAGCGCCATCTTCTTCAACCACGGACAGTGCTGCTGCGCAGGATCGCGCTTGTTTGTCGAGCGCCCAGCATTTGATCGCGTGGTGGAAGGTGTTGCGACGGAAGCTAAGAAGATCAAGGTCGGCTCCGGCCTAGAACCTGACACCAACATGGGTCCTTTGGTCTCGGATGAGCAACTGCGGCGCGTGTGCAACTATCTGGAAAGCGGATTCAGCGAAGGCGCCAAAGCAGTCACTGGCGGCAAGCGGTTTGGGGACAAAGGATACTTCGTCGAGCCGACCGTCCTTGTGAATACCACTGACGGCATGAAGGTCGTGCAGGAAGAGATCTTCGGACCGGTCGTTGCCGCGATCCCGTTCGACGATCCTGAAGAGCTCACGCCTCGTGCCAATGACAGCGTCTACGGCCTCGCCGCGGGAGTCTGGACGAAGGATATCTCCAAAGCTCACCGGACCGCCGCCTTGTTGCGCGCCGGGACGGTCTGGATCAACTGCTACAACATCTTCGACGCCGCGCTTCCCTTCGGAGGCTACAAGCAATCCGGGTGGGGCCGCGAAATGGGCAAGGACGTCCTGGAACTCTACACACAGACGAAGGCAGTCTGCACGCGGATCTAGACAGATTGTCTTGCCAAAACACCAAGGCGGCCTTTGGGCCGCCTTTTTCAGTTACCCACTGAGTTAGGTGCCTCCAGACCCGAGACCTGAGGCATGACACTGGTCTTGGCTCGCCAGACCTATGCTCCAGACACCTCAGAACCAGGACGAGAGGAGATCCGTAGTGTGGCGGGACGAGCAAGGCTGGCACTTGCTGGCTTGGTCACACACGGGAGCCCGCATCGTTGCTTCTCACCCATGTGATACGGGTCACAGACCGCCTGTTGTTGCCAAGAAGAGAATGCAATCGAACGCGCGCAAGGCGCTAGCGCCGCTGTGCTTGCCATTCGGGCAGCCAGCCTGCACAAAGCACGCGCATGAGGGCGCTGGCTAACTCAACTCCATCCTTCTACCGGAGAGCCCCATGCTGAAGCTCGTTCGACCCTCCACAAAGAGTTTCGTCCGCCCCGTTAACCGGGATCGCAATCACCGCATCTCCCACATGATGTCCCAGGTCGCCCGTTGTCGAGAACGCGTCGAGCAGTGTCTCCTTTCCTGGATTCCGAATCCGAATGAAATCCCACGATTGGACCGCGGCTGGATCATCGCGAACCACAAGCTGGTCTCGTTCCATGCTGCCTTCCTGACTTCATTGCTCAGCATCTCCATGCACGTCGCTTCCAAGTTCGACGTGATGCGGCAGATGTTCCTGAGCGTAGAGGTCGTGATTTCGTCCGTCTTCTGGTACTTGGCGTGGCACATCAACATCGCCATCCACGAAATGGGGCACTACCTGACCGCCGTCAGAACCGCCAATTTGAGACCGGAACTTACGGGGCCCGCGGAGAAAAAGCTGCAACAAGGTACATTGAAGAGATGGCTCTGGTATCTGGAGATGTTCGTGAAGATACCTTACGGCACCTTCGTGGGCGTGCACAAAGAGGCTGGCAGCTTCCATCCCGCCGTCAAGACGCAGAACTTAGCGGTAGCGGCCGCCGGGCCACGCGCGAGCAAGGTACTTAGCCAGATCACCTTTCTGCCTGGAATCATTCTGATTTTCTTGGGCTTGTTCATGACGATCCCTGCCGCCGTCTACGTGGGCAGGGCGCTCTTCACGATTGGAGCCGTGGCGCTCCTCGACTTTCTGCTCTCCGATCCCGGAAAGTACAAGGCCTTCCAGACCAGACAAAGCGAGGCAGCCGCTAAGGCTGCCGAAGCAAGAGCAGCAGAACCGGCTCACGAGCAAGATGTGCGTGCCGCGAAACCGTCCGAGCTCCGGCGCAAGCTCCGTCTGCACCGGCTGCAGGAACTGGAACTTCCCGACGGCCGTATCGTTTTTGCGCCGTGGGAGTTCAGGAACTGCATCCAGGGCGGGCGTCACACGGAAGATATGGGCGGAAATCTCAGCTTCCAGGAGTTGATGTTCCTCCCGCTCACTGCAAAGGACTACATCGAAGCCCAGCGCTTCACCAACATGCTGCAGAGCCGGGCGATTCAGATCATCCAGGATACGGAAGGTCTGAATTTTGTCGGCATCGGCCTGGAGGGTGGCATCGTCGGCTCCTATGCCAAGGCTGAGACGGACTTGCTTCCGGAAGAAAGGGCATTGCGAGTGGCGGTTCAGGCGATCGAAGAGTGCGGTTTTGTTCCTGACCGGGACGTCTGCATTGCACTCGATTCCGCCGCCAGTGAGCTCAGCAATGCCTACCGCGAAAAGACTGGCGAGAAGGAGTCGATCGGCCAGTACCTTTTCTGGCGGGCCGAAGACCCGAAAGTACTGAGTACGGATGAAATGGTTGATTTGTACGTCCGTTGGGTCAAGAAATATCCGATCGTCTCGCTCGAAGACCCCTTTGCCGAAGACGACTATGAAGGCTGGAAGAAGTTGATGAAGGCGCTCGATCAGGAAATCCTGATCATTGGCGACGATCTGGTCACGACCAAGGACTCGACTATCCAAAGATGCGCTGAAGAGGGTCTTATCAACACCGCTCTGATTAAAGCGAATCAGATCGGTTCACTCAGCGAGACGCTGCTGGCGACCCGCGTGGCGAAGAACAAGGGACTTGCCCTGGTACTCTCTCACCGCTCGAAGTCTCCCAACGAAGTCATGGAAGCGGATATTAGTGTCGCCGTGGGCGCACTCGGCCTGAAGTGCGGCGGCGGGGCCAATACGGAAAGACTGGTCAAGTACGGACGAGTTGTGGAACTGATGGAGATGGCCAAGAAGGGTGTTCGTATCACCCGAAAACTCGATCAGGATCTGGTCATTGCCGATATTTCGGCACACGAGGAGCCGACCAACGCAGGTATTCCAACCGTTGGAGTCGTCGTGATGCTCGATAACGGCGTGAAATTCTCCGCAGCCACGCCGTTAGGAGTTTCGGCGGGTACTGATGAAGCCATCCACCTCGTCGACAGCATCATCGAAGCGTCTCCGCTCACGAGGAAGTATCCACAGTACTTCACCTTCAAACAGAAAGAGAAAACCTATCGCTTCTCACCAGACGTGAAATCAGAAGCCATCACCAGGGAAAGTCGGGAGTTGGCCGATCTCTGGGTGCGCTCGAAGAGATATGGTGGGAAGGGCTGCCTGAACGCAGTGGCGAATGTCACCGAGATCATGGCGCCTCGTTTCCTCGGCCAGAAAATCTCCGCGCTCGGCAGGCTCGCGGATATCGACCGTGAGCTCCTGCTGATGGAACTCGATCTGGCCATGAAGCGCGGCAAAATTGCGCCGAATGCCTCCGCCGACGAGAAGATCCAGGTCATGCAGCGCAAGGCAAACCTGGGAATGAACGCTATACTCTCCCTCTCGCTGGCTTTGGGGCGGCTGGTCGCGGCGCGGGACGGCAGGGAACTCCCCGAGGTGCTCCACGAAACAGAGGAAACGATCGATCGCGACTACCTCTACGGGATCAAGGGACCCGTCCCCGTGGGGGCTGACAACCTAACAGTCGTCGGGGCCAGGTAACGGCAGGTTCTCCTCCTGACAGATCTTGTGGAGCTGACCGACCGACCAGGGAGCGTCAAAATCGTAGAACACCCGGTAGGGTTGCTGGAGAATTTCCAGCACCTTACCGGATTGAGGATCGGTCCACTCAGGGAGCGCACTTCTTGCCTCATCCAAGCTGACTCTGCTCAGTTTGAGTGCAATCAGGCACTGAACGTACCCGGGACGTAACGAAAGCTGATCCAACCCGCCTTTCAGAATTTGCTTGCGAGCCATCAGAATCTTTCTTTCGCCGACCGTATGTAGAACCTGCATATATTTTTCAAAGAGAACCCATTCGTTCACCAGCAACCCGACCTCAAGCGGCGTAAAGGACTTCCAGAAGGAGGCGGGGTAGCTGAGGCACAAAAATCTGCCGAGCATGAACGCGCCAGCTTCATAGCCAGAAACACGGCTGCGCAGGCATTTGTCCAGCGCCAGTTTGAAGAACCTGATCTTCCTTTTCAGAGTGAGCATCTCGAAGACGTTGCTCTGCCCCAGGTGGTCCCCGATATCGCTCCTGAGCACTTCCTCCATGTAGACGGTTTCGCGCTCGTCGAACCAGCCATTCACGAGTTGCTTTGCTTCTTCACTGTCCCGGCGCAGTTCGAAGTTCACCAGCCGGACCACCTCGCTCAATGTCGAGATCTGATCGACGGCCAACGCCCGAGTCAGCTGCTGGTAGTAGCGATATGCGTACGCGATCGAGGCGAATGACCTTCTCTCGGCGTCATCCATCTCGACTGGCTCGCCTTTCATGTACCGCAGCAGACGCGCCGGCTTGAACTTCGCTTTTCCCAGGTAGACGGAGCGCCTGCGCGACGAAACCGTGATCCAGTCACCCTCCTTGATCTCTTCCCCGGCTGCATTGATCAAGCCACCCTGATTTCGGGCAACTCCGTTCTTTTCCAGGCTGAGCAGGGCCGGAATGCCCAGACTCTGGCATATGGTGACGACGTGTACGGCCGCCGAAGTCAGGCTGATGATCGCGTCCATCTCCCGCATCACAACGGTGTCGGTGGGCACAAACGTCTGTTGGCAGAGGCACACCTGCTCGCCGCGCGTCTTGGCGTTCAACGCGGCGTCCCCTGAGAAATACACTTGTGCCGATACTGCCGACCTCGGCAGTACGGCGATTCCGCTACAGAAGAAACGGAGCAGGCTGAAATCATCCTGGTCGATCGTGTCGCTGGTGAGTTGTTTGAGGTGGTAGGGCCGGACCAGTTCCGTCACGCGTTGCCGCGAAATCGTCCCTGCCTGGTGCATATCGACTGCCGAGATCAGCGCTCCCCGGCCAGACATGCCTGTCTGATTGATCTGCAGGAGAGCGAAGAGTTGATGTTTCTCGGTCGCATCGACCGCAAATTCGATGGTGACAGGAGATTCGAACTCCCTCTCGAGTTCCTCCAAATGAGGAACAAAGTGGTAGACGGCGGGAAAGCTCTCCTTGATGGCCTCGCGGTCTTCAAAACTCGTGGTCTGAATTTCCGCCGTTCCCGTCATCATCTCTTCCCCGAAAATATCGTGCGCGGTCTGCAGTTCGACTCCTGAACCGGTGTGCGTATCGCGGCTGGAGATGACCCCCGCATATGCCGTCTTATGCCGCACCGTACAGATCATTCTCTGCATAATCAGGCTCGGGTAATGTTCCGTGCCGCGACAAAGCGTCAATACAAGATCCTGGTTCTCGTCAAAATGCCGGTAGGCCTCCTTGGCAAAGAAAACGGCCTGTTCCAGAGGATCTTCCACGAGATTTCGGTTCGTCTTCTTGAGCCGCTCAGCGAGTTGCCCGGAAAGACGCATCACGGTTTCAGGAGTGGCATTCGGGCTCAACGCCTCGGCAGGCGTCAGATATTCGGGATGAAGTGTGCGGCAAAAGTTTCGCAAATTGTTCAGGAACATTCGGTGTGCAGCGAAGGCGCCATACATCCTCTCCAAACTTGGGAGAGTGCCTTCCGCCACGCCCACATTGAGATAGGTGTCCATTACGCCGGGGATGTATTGCGTGGTGGCGCAACGGATGGCGAACACCAGGGGATTCTGGCAGTCGCCGAGCGACTGCATGGTCAGGATCTCAAGTTGTTTGACGGCGTCGGCAACCTTCTCTTCCACACCGTGCGCTCGATTGAGATAACCCTGCGAAGTGAGCACCACGAAGTCCGGCACGGGGTAGCCTTGCTGGCTCAACTTCAGGAGCAGGAACCCCTTCTGACTGATCTCCTGTTCGGAATGCGTTTGACAACTGGTTGAGGGAACAACGAAATCCGTCTCGCGAAGCCGCGTCCCCTGCGGAGGGCTGCAGAGTCGCTCTTGTTCCGCTTGCAGGTCACGGATAGCGATGTTGTCGCCATGACGGGCGTTCAGAATGAGCCTCAGGTGTTCTTTTGCCTTCTCGAAGTCGTTGTCACACAGGATGGGAATGTCAATTGCACTGACTGAAATCGTGCTTCTGGAGCCATCGCGGAATTCACAGTCGACGAGCGGAGGCGAATAGCCCGGCCCCTCGGCGGCTCGACTCAGGTTGTGGACGTCGCGGGCACTTCTCCCGGCCATGAGACCGCGCCGGTTTACATAGTTGCCACGGATTCTGAAGTCGAAGATTCCCGTTTCTGCGAGGGCCTGCATATGCGTATCCCTCCAGGGCTTGCGACGATCCTTAAATGTGCGATGAGGGGCAAGTGCTTGTCAGTGATGTTGAACACCGTCTGACGTGGGCATATTGTTTGCGCGAGATCTCGTCTCGTACGTGAGCACGCGCCTTCCCGTAGGCGCACTTGAATGCGCCACAGCGGAACTCGGTCAGGATGACCGGAAATGGCTGGAGGCGCGGGTGAGAATCGAACTCACGATAGAGGTTTTGCAGACCTCGGCCTTACCACTTGGCTACCGCGCCTAACCGTCCTAAAGCGAAAAGCCCGCGCGGGCGCGGGGCTCGAATACTGGAGCGGGAGACGGGATTTGAACCCGCGACTTCGACCTTGGCAAGGTCGCACTCTACCACTGAGTTACTCCCGCTCGGACACCTAGAGTATAAATTACCCCACCCACCGGAGCAAACCGCTCTCCATCTGGCGTGGCACGAACGGTCAGTTCTTCTGGAGCGGCGGCTTGGCATCGTTGGCTGCCAGTTCCGAACGGAACTTGACGGCCTTTTCCGGCTGGCGGAGAGCGTCGTACTCTTCAGCCAGGTCAGTACGCGCGAGCTGCAGCCAGTTCTCGGGGGGCGTAGCTTGTTTGTTCAACAGGTCGTAGCCCACGCGGCTCTCCACTTCGGCTTCGGCATAGCGATGATCGTGCAGAAGCACACGCCCGAGCCGGACATGGGCGACTCCAAACAGCTGGTGATCGGGTCCGAGCGTTTGAGAGTACATCTGGAGTGCTTCGCGAAAGAGCCGCTCCGCCTGCGCGTAATCCTTCTTCTCGGCGAAGACACCCGCAAGGTTCGATAGCGCGATCCCAATGTAGTAATGCTTCCCGGCGTAGATGGACTTGTAGATCTCCACCGTGCGCGTGAGGTCCGCTTCGGCCTCATCGTATTTGCCGCGCATCTGGGCGATCTTGCCCAGCTCGTTGAGGGTTCCGGCCACACGCGGATGCACCTTGCCAAACACCTTCTCTTGAATCCGCAGTGCTTCCTGCAGCAATGTTGCGGCCTCGTCGAGCTTCTTCTCCGAAACTAGCCCTCTTCCCAGCATGGTGAGGGCCGACGCGGTCGCTGGATGGTCTGTCCCGTAGAAGGATTGAGTGATATCCAGCCCTTGCCGATAGTACCGTTCTGCCTCCGCAAAATGTCCGCGTTCGAACTGAATGGCGCCGAGGTTGATCAGGTCGTCGGCCACATGAGGATGGCGCTCGCCATATATTCGGCGATCCATCGCCAGAACGCGCTGATTGATCGTTTCCGAGAGATCGTAGTGCCCGGCATAGAACTCGCTGTTCGCCATCTCCGTAAGCGTCGCGGTCAGTTCCGCAGATTGAGAGTCGCTGGCGGATTGAAGCTGCGCCGCCTCTTGCAGAACGGCGATGGCCGCATCGTACTTTCCACGATCCTCCAGAATCTTGCCCAACAGCGCCGTCCCCTTGCCGATTTCAGGATGGTTTGGCGCCAGATGCCGCTTGCTCATGTCGAGCGACCGACGAACGAGCTTCTCGGCTTCGTCGTATTGCGCCTGGGAATCGCGCAGTTCGGCAAGAGCCGCCAGACTCTCGGCAACTTCCGGGCTGTCCGCTCCAAACAGCGACTTGCGCTGCTCGAGCGAGGCGTCGAGGAGCTTCCCGGCCTCGTCCAGTTTGCCGAGATTCAGGTACACGCTGCCTAGCGTCTGATAGAGCTCGGCCTGCGTTCTCGGATCCCCGGTGAGAACGCGCGCTTCCTGCACTCCCCGGTCGACCAGCGTCACAACACGCAGATCGTCCGCGGGACCGACAGCCTCGTCGCCGCCCTGGAAGAGATTCATCGTGAAGCGTTGAATTCGTTGGGTGCGGGCCGCCTCGGCGAGAGCCGCGTCGCGCGCCCGCGTCAGACGCAGCGTGAAGAACACCACCAGCCCTATGACTAGGAGGACGACCCCGGCTGCGGCCGTCACCTCCCGCCGGTTGCGACGAACAAACTTGCCGAGGCGGTAGCTGACCTTGTCGGGCCGAGCCTCCAGCGGCTCACCTCGCAGGTAGTGATCAACATCGCGGATGAACGCTTCCACCGACCGGTACCGCCGCTCGGGATCCTTGTGCATCGCCGTCAGGCAAAGGATGTCGAGGTCGGCCCATGATGCCGAATTCACCGAGGCAGGCGAACTCGATTGCCGGGACGCATGCGAAACCCGCGCCGAGGGCCGCGGCGGCTCGTGCTCCAGAAGGACCGTCTCCGCTTCGGCCGGCGCCAGGTTCGACAGATCGAATGGCGGCTGGCCCGCCAGGAGCTCATACAGAATCACTCCCAGCGAATAGACATCGCTCTGAATTCCGAGCCGCTGACCGCGGATCTGCTCCGGCGCCGCATAGGCTGGCGTCATCAGGCGCAGCCCTGTCATCGTCTGTTGCGCGGGAACGTCGAGGCTCTCAATCTGTTTCGCAATTCCGAAGTCAAGGAGCCGGATCGTCCCGTCCGGCTTCACGAGGATGTTGGAAGGCTTCAGATCCCGGTGAATGACGGCGTTGCTGTGCGCATATTGCACGGCTTCGCACACCTGACGAAACAGCTGCAGCCTGCGTTCGATCGAAGACTCGTGCCGGGCGCAATACTCGGTCAGAGGAAGCCCGTCGACATATTCCATGACGAAATATGGGGTTCCGTCAGCCAGTGAGTCCGCGTCATAAAGCCGGGCGATGGAAGGATGATTCAGTTGGGCCAGAGTGCGCTGCTCGGCTGCGAAGCGTTCGCGGCGCGCGGGTGACAGCCAGGCATCCCGCAGAAGCTTGAGCGCGACGAGGCTGCCCAGATCCTGGCGCTCGGCAAGATAGACCACTCCCATT
The DNA here is from genome assembly GCA_035519435.1 of Terriglobales bacterium. Lineage (GTDB taxonomy): Bacteria > Acidobacteriota > Terriglobia > Terriglobales > Acidobacteriaceae > Acidiflorens. Next base: position 47,965 of record DATIWL010000098.1, on the reverse strand, counting down.
CCACCCTCGCCGAGCACGCGCCGGACACGGTACGGACCGAGCTCCTGGAACGGCAACGCCGGTTTTGAGCCATCGTCGAGGATCTTGCCGGCAATTTCAGCCAAAGGTTGATCGAGCAGCGAATCCCCCCGTGCATCCTCTTGCAGGAGAACTAGAACGTCGGCGACGAGTCCGTCATCGCCTCCGCACGCGGATTCGAGAAACCCGCGCTGCTCCGGCGGAGGGAGCGCAGCAGCTTCATGAAATAAGGCTTGGATTCGTTCCCAGCGGCTGCTGTCCAACAGACCCCCCACGTTCCCAGGCCGAAAGTTTCAGTTTGCCGGTCACAGGTCCAGAAGAACTTACAGTTCGGCTGAGAACGGTACACTGAGAACTGTCTTCAGCTTGCTTTGCGAAGTTCATGCGCCAGCCACGCTTTGGCGGCTCGCCAGTCGCGCAGTACGGTCGCTTCGGAAACATCCAGCAGAGCGGCAGTCTCCGGGATATCCAACCCGCCGAAGAAGCGGCTCTCGATCATCATGGCCTGGCGCGGCTCAACCCGAGCCAACTCATCGAGGACGCGGTCCAGCGCCAATACGTCTTCCGCTGCCCATGCCAGCCCGTCCTTGGACTCGTCCAGCGGAACCACCGCGGCATCCGGGCCCCCGCGCTTCCCGGCATTGCGGCGTCGAGCCGCCTCGACCAGAACCTGGCGCATGGCGCGAGCAGCGATTCGCTTGAAATGAAGCCGCGATGTCGAGGCAAAACGCGGAGAATTGGCCAGTTTCAACCACGCTTCGTTGACCAGCGCAGTCGGGCTGAGCGTGGCGCTCTGGTCGCCGCGCTTCACACTCGATGCCAGGCGGCGCAGTTCTTCGTACGTCACGCTGAACAAATCATCGAGAGCGCGTCTTTCCTGCGGTATTGATCGCTCCTGACCGATACGGCGCAGTCGAAGACGATTGGGCAAGGGCATGACTGTTTTTCCCGACAGTTTACGCAATGCGTAGTGATTCGTGAGTCGATCTGGGGAGGGGTGCAGTGAGAGGTGTCCCCACAGCGCACGCATATTAGCATCCGTGGTCGCGGTCTTCAACCGCAAATTACCGATTTACCTGGGACAGGAGTGCCGGGACAGTGAAAAAGCGGGGCAAGGTCGTGCGCGATCCACGGGTTGGTCCCGGGCTCTTGATGGTGGAAGGCCGGCAATTTCACTTCATGCCAGACGGCGTGTGGCGGTCGGATGCGCTGCCACGACCGGGTCTCACGGTTGAGGTCGAGTTCGACACCAACGAACAAGTGATCGGCATTGCGGTTGTGCCCGATTCGCGGCTCGAGCAAGAGCGCTGGGAGGCAGCCAAAGCGCTGGCACAAAGCGAAAAGTCCCTGCCCTCGCCACGATTCAGGGTGGACCTGCCAACAATAACCGCCACTGCGGTGCTGGTGTTTGCGTGGTGGTACCTGACCGCCTACTCCGTGCATGTTTCGTACCTGGGAAAGCTGAATTTCTCGTTCTGGGACCTGTTGGGGTTGCTGGCACGCAACGGAACTCCGGACCTGATGGACCAGCGCGGTAACCTCGACGCCGGAATCTACGGCGCCTTGGCGATCGCCGCCGTTGCCGGGCCATTCCTCCGTCACCTGTGGAACAGAAAGGCGGCCCAGTTCGGTGGGCTGCTGCCGCTCCTTTTCGTCGTGGGCGCCGGAATCGCAATTTATGGCGTTCTCGCGAATGCAACCGGCGGGGGATTCCCCCGCTCGGATGGTGCAGTCCAGGCCCAACATGTTGTGAACAGGATCTCGCTGGGTCTCGGCGGTTACGTTTCATTGCTGGCGAGCCTGTACCTCGCGGTCGCGTCGATGTGGCGATTCATGGCCGCGGGCGCAAAGGGGCAGAAAGAATTCCCGCCGCCGCGGCAGAAGGCAGCGTGACTTCCCCCATTCCTGGAATGGGTGGATCAGCCTGCGGCACTCGATCGCCGGCTGACTCATGGGGAGACCGTCGCGGACTAACCGCCCGTGACGGCTCAAGCCGGTCGCGGCTGGGTACGTGCATTTCGGGGAGTCCGCGCTAGGTCGAGTAGTCGGCGTTGATCCGCACGTACTCAGCCGTCAGATCGGTGGTCAGGAACCGGATGCTGCTTTTTCCGCGTCCCAACAGAACGCGAACGTCGCACTCCGGCTGCGCCAGCGCATCATGCGCTCGCTTCTCATCGAAGGGATGAGCTTCGCCATGGCGGCACACCATCTGGTCCGCGATATGGATTCGAATTTTGCCCGGATCCAGCTGGACACCGCTGTAGCCGGCCGCCGCCAGAATGCGTCCCCAGTTCGGGTCCGCCCCCGCCCACGCGGTTTTCACCAGCGCCGAATGGGCAATCGCCCGCGCAACCTGCCTAGCTTCTTCCTGGCTCCCTGCCTGCTCGATAAAAAGACGGATCACGTGCTGTGCGCCTTCGCCATCGCTCACAATCTGCTCTGCCAGAGATTGGCAGGCGGCGTTCAAGGCACCGGCAAACCGCTTCCGCCCGTTACCCTTCCCCAGGCTCACTCCGCTTCGCTGGCTCGCCAGCAGCAGAACCGTGTCGTTTGTGGACGTGTCGCCGTCCACCGACATGGAATTGAAAGACTGGTCACACGCCTCCCGCAGTAAGAAACGCAAGTCACGGGCGCTTGCCACGATGTCGGTAAACAGGTACACGAGCATGGTTGCGAGATTCGGATGGATCATACCCGAGCCCTTGGCAATGCCTAGTACCGTCACCGTCTTCCCTGCTGTCTCGAACCGCGCGGAAGCGATCTTGGGGCGCGTATCGGTGGTCATGATGGCGTCCGCGAAACCCTGCGCGGCTGTTTCCGACTGACTCTTCGACGCGATGAGTTCAGGAAGCTTGGCGAGGACTCTCTCCACCGGAAATGGGACTCCGATGATACCCGTAGAGGATGGGAACACCTCCGTCGGTTTGGCGCCAAGCAGCTTGCCTGTCTCGCGGCATATCCGTTTGCAGGCCCGTCGACCCTCTGGCCCCGTCGCGCAATTGGCATTGCCTGAATTGACGATGAGAACGCGCACATGGCCGCCGCTACGCCACAACGACGCTCGGCCAACCTCCACCGGCGCAGCCACTACCCGGTTCTTCGTGAAGAGCGCCGCCGCGTTCGAATCCGCTGCTTCGACAAGCGCCAGGTCGGGCCGGCCGCTGACCTTGATCCCGGCAGGGAGCGACGCGAACGAGAACCCGGCCGGCATCAGGATTGGTTCCGGAGTGCGCCGTATTTGTGTCATGCCTGAATCTTCAGCCAGTTCGTAGGCGGCGGCAGAATCGCAAAGCGAGGCACGCTTCCGCGAATCATGGCGACTTCATCGCAATAGTGCAGACGCGGGCACTTGTAGCAGTCCTTGTGAATCTTGTCGGGCAAATCCTGATGCGACGCGATCGTGAATCCCAGGCGCGCGAAGAATTCGGGAATCCGCGTAAACAGGCACACGCATGTCACCTGATGCTTCTCGGCCTGTGCCAGGAGAGCTTTCACGAGCCGGCGGCCTCCCCCCTTGGTCTGCTGCTTCGGATCGACGGTGATCGAGCGGATTTCCGCCAGATGGAGGCCATAGAGATGGAGCGCGCCACAGCCGATGATCTTCCCATCGTGCTCCAGCACGACGAAGTCGCGGACATTCTCGCAGATCTCGGCCAACGTGCGCGGCAGCAGCGTCCCGTCGCCGGAGTAGGCCGAGATCAGTGCATGGATCTGCTCCCCATCGGGCAATGTGGCTTCACGCGTGCGCATGGGCCTCCTCATCGTGCTGAGAAGGCTGGTTCATGCCTTGAGAACCTCGGTGCCGTACTCCAGTTTGGTGAAATAGAACTGCGGCAGGATCTCTGCCTGCGCCGCGGGCAATATGCGCACGCGCCCTACGCCATGCTTCAGGGCGTTGGTGCAGGCTTCGAGCTTCGGCAGCATGCCGCCGCTGATCACGGACCCTTGCACCAGCCCGGCAACGTCTTTCGTGTTCAGCCACGGAATGACTGAGCCATCGGCCTGTTTCACGCCCGGCACGTCCGTGAGAAAGATGAGCGCGTCAGCCTGGCATGCGATCGCGCATGCCGCGGCCATCTGATCGGCATTGACGTTGTAGTACTGCCCATCGCTGCCCAGTGCGACCGACGAGAGAACGGGAATGCCGCCCTCGGTCCAGATAGCTCGAATCCACCGCGGCTCGGAAAAACAGATTTCACCCACAAATCCGAGATCGTGTTCCATGTCCTGTTTCTTGCGGGCACGGAAGGCTCCGCCGTCCCCGCCACAAAGGCCGACTGCAGGATGTCCAGCCAGCGCGATCGCCGCCACCAGACTTTTGTTCACGATTCCCGCCAGCACCATCAGAGCGACATCGCGGGTTTCCGCATCGGTTACGCGCAGGCCGTTGATGAAATCGCTCTTCTTGCCCAGCAGCTTCAAGGTGCGCGTAAGTGCGCTTCCACCACCGTGGACCACCGCGACCTGATGACCGTCCTGAGCCATCTCGACTACCGAATGCGCGCACTTCTGCAGGATCAACTTATCCTCCAGGGCCGCGCCACCGATCTTGACGACGACTTTCATGCCAGCCCCTCCTCTTCTTTCCAGCCGTACATCAGATTCATGTTCTGCACGGCCTGGCCGGCAGCGCCTTTGAGCAGATTGTCGAGGCACGACACGATCACCAGGCGCTCGCCGTCAGGAGCAAGAGAAAATCCAATATCGCAATAATTGGTGTGCAAGGAATACGAGATCTCCGGCAACTTGGAAGCTGCAAGTATGCGCACCCAACGCTTTCCCTGATAGAACTCGCGGAAGCGGGACTCCACTTCGGCCCCGGTTGACTTCTTCTTCAGGTGCACGTAGATCGTCGACAGGATCCCGCGAGGGATCGGCAGAAGATGCGGAGTGAAAATGAACTGGCTCGTCTGAAGTCCGAGTTGCTCCAGGATTTCTCCCGTGTGGCGGTGCCCGAACACCGCGTATGCGGAAAGATTGTCAGCCACGGAAACGAAATGCGTGCGCGCGGTCGGCTCCTTGCCCGCGCCGGAAACGCCCGACTTCGAATCTGAAATGACGCCGCGCTCGCGATCCACCAGGTTGGCCCTCATGAGAGGCGCGAGCCCCAGAATGACTGAAGTGGCATAGCAGCCGGGATTGGCCACCAGAGCCGCCCCTGGAATGCACTTCCCGTTTAGCTCCGGCAATCCGTACACGGCCTGCGCATCAAGCCGGGCTGCCTGCGCGGCATTCTCATCTTTGAATTGATAGATGGCGCGATGTTCCTCCTGCTTCAACCGCCACGCTCCGCTCAGATCGACCACGCGCAAGCCGCGCTCGATCGCCTCCGGAACCAGGCTGCGAGACACAGCATGTGGTGTCGCCAGAAAAAGCAGCTCCGTTCCCTGCTTCTCGATTGCTTCCCATGAAAACTGCCGCACCGGGAAATGTCCGTTGCTGCCGCGAAACAGGCTGTCCGAGGCTTCCCCCGAACCCGCCGCGCCTCGCCGCATGAGCAGAGGCAGCGCAACGCGCGAATGCCTCGCCAGCAGCCGAGCCAGTTCCTGGCCGGAATATCCCGTCGCTCCCAGGACTGCAGTTTTCAGTTTGGACCCCATCAACTCAACATCTCCCGAATCCGCCCCGCCAGCCGGCTCGCGGATTTCTGGTCCGGGCACACGATCAGGATCGCGTCATCTCCCGCGATCGATCCCACGGTTTCGGGCCAGTTCTCGGCATCCAGCGCGGCCGCCACCGGCTGCGCGCTCCCCACGGCTGTCTTGATAACCAAAAGGTTCTGCGCGGGCCGCACATCGAGGACAAACTCCCGCACCAGGCGCGACACCGGTGGCAAAGCGGGTTCGGGCGCGGGAATGCTCTTCAGGCGGGCATACCCCTCGCCCGTTTTCACCAGGTTCAGCTCGTGAATGTCGCGCGAGAGCGTCGCCTGCCCCACGTCGCACCCACGGCGATGCAGGGCGCGCTGGAGATCCTCCTGGCTGGCAACCGGGGCATGCTGTACGATTTCAAGGATGGCCTTGTGTCGGGCAAGTTTCGTCATAACGCATAATTATCCACAATAGTGAATAGTTATTCAATGATCCCCTGCCCGGGGACGGATGTCAAGAGCGAAAAGGGCGACTGGCGATCGTGACACCGAATGATGACGGGTACGGCCGTCCCCAGCCACTCTTCTATCGTGTCGTGGCGCCCAGCTGCCGCACGGACGTGATGAAAGTGCGCGCCGCCTGCGTGAGCGTGCGATCGCGACGGTAGGCCAGCCCCAGTTCCCGCCACAATTCCTTCTCTTTCGGCGCGATAAGCTTCACGCGTCCGGCCAGCACCTGGTCCCGCGCGAAGCTGGCGCTGATCAGCGACACCCCGAGTCCTGCTGCGACGAAACTCTTGATCATGCCGACACTCGGCAGTTCCATCCGCACCTGCAACTGCGATTCGTACGGCCGCAGGAGTTTGTCCATGAGACGCCGTGTATAGCCGGTCTTCGGCAATAGCATGGGCTCCCGGGCGATCTCGTCCAGGGAAATCGTGTCCTGCTTGCCCAGCGGATTCTGTGGATGGACCATCCACATGAGCTGATCGCGATAGATCGGCGCGGTTTTCAACTTGGCCGACTTCACCGGCAGCGTTACGACGCCGACGTCGATGGTTCCGTTCTCGAGCTTCTCGACGATCTTGTAACTGAAATTCCGGTAAATGCTCAGCTTCACGTCCGGATGCAGATGACAATACTTGGCAAAAACATCGGGCAGAACGTAGAGGCATGTGGCTTCGTTGGCGCCGACCACGAGTTCTCCACGGGGAGCGGAGCCATGATCCGCCACCGCCAGTTTCGATTCGTCGCGCAACTGGGTCAGCCGCTCCGCATAGGCGAGCAACACACGCCCCGCCGGAGTAAGAGTCACATCCTTGCCGGACCGGTCCAGCAGACGGTCCCCGTATTCCTGTTCCAACTGGCGAATCTGCGCGCTGACGGCCGACTGCGATCGGAACACCTTTTGTCCCGCCCGCGAGAAGCTGCCGAGCTTCGCGACCTCCAGGAACGTCACGAGTTGATCAAAGTCCATACGTTGAGCGTGATTATAGTTGACGGGGATGACGAAAACGTAACTATCGGAAATTTGAATGGTTCCGATTCAAAAAATGAAACGTCGCGCTTGGTGGTTCTGGTTGACCCTGCTCCTCCGGACGGCGTAGGGTTGTTCATTACATGTTGTCTCATCGCCATCACCGCCATCACCATCACGCGCATTGCGCGTCGGCGGGAGGTGCGTGCCTGAGATAGCGTAACGCTCCTTAGAGATACAGCCCGCTGACGCGATCGCCGCGCAGCGGGCTTTTTGTTTTCTGGCGGAAGGATGTCCCAATGAGCTCACAACTTGATTTCGACAAAATGGGCGGCCTGGTGCCCGCAGTCGTGCAGGACCGGCAGAACGGCGAAGTTCTGATGGTTGGCTTCATGAATCGCGCGGCGTTTGAGCGCACGCTCCAGGCTGGATACGTGACCTTCTTCAGCCGGACTCGCAACGAACTCTGGACCAAGGGCGAGAGTTCCGGCAACCGTCTGCGGCTGATCTCAGCCCATACCGACTGCGACCGCGACACGATTCTCGTGCAGGTCGAAGTCGAAGGAGCGGGAGTCGTCTGCCACAAAGGTACGCGATCCTGCTTCACCGAAGCGATTCCTGCTTCGGCCGAATCCCTGCCCGCCCCATCGGAGGCGCGATGAAACTCCGTATCGGCATTCCCAAGGGCAGCCTGCAGGAAGCAACGCTCGAACTCTTCGGCCGCGCCGGTCTGCCCGTCTACACCAATGGCCGCTCCTACTTCGCCGCCACCGCGGATCCCGAAATTGATTGCATGCTGATCCGCGCGCAGGAGATGGCTCGCTATGTCGAGCACGGAGCGATCGACGCCGGTCTGACTGGCCTCGATTGGGTCATCGAAAGCGGCCTCGAGGTCGTGACGGTGACCGACCTCATTTATGCAAAGCGCAGCCGCGGCAAAGTGCGATGGGTACTCGCGGCTCCCGACGACTCGCCCTTTCAGCACGCCGAGGATCTTGCCGGAAAGACGATCGCCACGGAACTCGTCAACGTGACACGCAACTACTTCTCGAGCAAGGGCGTCGACGTCCGCGTTGAGTTCTCCTGGGGCGCGACGGAAGTGAAACCTCCCATGCTCGCCGATGCGATCGTTGAGGTCACGGAAACCGGCAGTTCACTCAAAGCCAACCGCCTCCGGATTCTCGAAACCATACTCGAATCGAACACCCAGGTCATCGCCAACCAACCCTCCTACAGCGACGCCTGTAAGCGCCGCAAGATCGACAACCTCGCGCTCATGCTGCGTGGCGCGATGGAAGCGCAAGACCGCGTCGGACTGATGCTGAACGTGCGCAAAGAAAATCTTGGCGCGGTGCTGGCGGTTCTTCCGGCACTGAAGAAACCTACGATTTCCACATTGAGCGACGACGAGTGGCTCGCTGTGAATACCGTGATCGAGGAATCGCTGGCCTGGGAGGTGATCCCGCGACTGAAAGAGGCGCAGGCACAGGGCATTGTCGAATATCCGCTCAATAAGGTGGTGATGTGATGCGCGTGCTCAGCGGACGCGCTGCTGCAGCGGCCGTGGAGCGCCTTTCGCGGCGTGGGACGGAACTTTCATCTCTCGAACCGGGCGTGCGCCGGATCGTCAACAGCGTGCGCCGCGGCCGTGATCGCGCGCTCCGCCGCTACGCGCAGAAATGGGATAGCCTGGAGCGGCACCAGGCGTTGCGCGTCTCGCAGGCCGAGATTGAAGCGGCAGTACATTTCCTCACTCCACAGCTGAGCCGCTCACTTCGGCAGGCCGCCGCCAACATCCGGCGCTTCTGCGAGTGGCAGAAGCCGGCCGCCTGGATGCGGCAACGGGATGGAATCTGTCTGGGACAGCTCGTACGTCCGCTCGAATCGGTCGGTTGCTACGTGCCCGGTGGACGGCATCCGTTGGTTTCGACTCTGCTCATGACGGTCATTCCCGCTCGGGTGGCGGGCGTGAAGAACATACGGGTTGTCTCGCCCCACCCGTCTCTCGAGGTTCTGGCCGCTGCCTCGATGCTCGGCGTAAGCGAGTTCTATCGAGTGGGCGGCGCCCACGCCATCGCTGCCCTCGCCTACGGGACCGACAGCATTGCGCGCGTCGACAAGATCGTCGGACCGGGCAATGCCTACGTCACCGCCGCCAAGAAGCTCGTGTCGTTCGATTGCGCGATTGATTTTCTTGCGGGGCCCACGGAAGCGGTGGTTCTCAGCGATTCGGGCAAGCCGGCATTCATTGCCTCCGATCTGGTCTCGCAAGCTGAGCACGATCCGGACGCAATTTCCATTTTCATCACGACCAGTCGCCCGCAGGCCAAGGCTGTTGCTAGCGAAGTCGCAGCCCTGACAAGAGACAACGACATCGCGCGCCGGTCCTTGCAGAGGAGCGGCGCGATCCTTCTGGCGTCTTCGAAGGAGCAAGCCCGCGAATGGGCGAACGGGCTGGCGCCGGAACACATTACCGTCCCTAAAGACGATCTTCCCTTCATCGAAAATGCCGGTTCGGTGTTTGTCGGAGACTATTCTCCACAAGCGGCAGGCGACTACGCATCCGGCCCGAATCACGTGCTGCCGACGGCTGGGCAGGCACGATTCCGCGGCGGGTTAAGCGTACTCGACTTCGTAAAGGTCATCACCGTACAGGAGTTGTCATCGGCCGGCTTGCAGCGCATCGGCAAGACTGTCGAATCGCTGGCGGAAACCGAGGGCCTGAAAGCGCACGCCCACTCGATTCGCGTCAGGAGCGCTCATGCTTAAGGCGCGAGAGGCGGTGCGCGCATTGCCTGCATATCATCCGCCGCTTGGTGGACGCGAAGGTTTGCGCCTCGATTTCAACGAAAACACCGTAGGCTGCTCGCCATGCGTGCTCGAACGACTCCGCAGGCTGGATCTCGAAGCGCTCGCGCGTTATCCCGAGCGCGAGCCGCTTGAAGCCACAGTCGCCGGTTTTCTTGGTGTGAAGCCGACAGAGCTGCTCCTGACCAACGGCGTCGACGAAGCCATTCACCTGCTGTGCGAAACGTATCTCGAACCGGGCGATGAAGCGCTGATCGTCGCCCCCACGTTTTCAATGTATCCAATTTATGCAGCGGCCACGGGCGCTCTGGTCGTCAGCATCCCTGCGGGCGAGAATTTCCGTTTCCCCACGCAGGAGGTGTTGCGGCGCATCAGTCCACGAACACACTTGATTGCCATCGCAAATCCGAACAATCCCACCGGGGCAGTGACAGCGCGAGAAGATCTTCTTGCAATCGCTGACGCCGCGCCTAACGCGGCTTTGCTCGTCGATGAAGCCTACTTCGAGTTCTGCGGCCAAACCCTCGTCACTGCCTGGCGACAGTTGCCCAACGTCTTCGTCGCGCGAACATTTTCGAAAGCTTACGGACTCGCGGGCTTACGGATCGGCGTTCTTCTCGGCGCCGCTGACCAATTGCACGATGTCCGCCTGGTTAGTTCACCCTATAACGTGAATGCGGTCGCGCTGGCATGCCTGCCTGACGCTCTCGCCGATGAAGATTATGTCCGCCAGTACGTCAGTGAGGTTTGTGACGGTCGCACGCATCTGGAAGGTTTCTACGCAAGCGCAGGGATTCCCTATTGGCCGAGTCAGGCGAATTTCGTGCTCGCGCGGATCGCTTCGCGCGAGTTTGTTCCGGAAATGCGCAGGCATGGAATCCTTGTCCGCGACCGCTCCAGTGATTACGGATGCGAAGGCTGTGTGCGCATCACGCTGGGTCCGCACGAACACACGGAACGCCTGCTCGCAGCCTTGCAGGAAACAATCGGCAAACTGGGCCTGGCGCAGGGGGCATCACGACAATGAGAAAGGCATCCATTCGGAGATCGAGCAAGGAAACGCAAATCGAGGTGGCGCTGGTAATTGAAGGCCACGGTCGATACCAGGTTTCGACCGGCATCCGCTTCTTCGATCACATGCTCGAGCTCTTCGCGCACCATGGCGGTTTCGACTTGAGGCTCAAGGCCCACGGGGACCTCGACGTCGACCAGCACCACACGGTCGAAGACGTCGGCATCGTCCTCGGGCAGGCCTTCGACAAGGCACTGGGCACGAAGCGCGGCATTCTCCGCGCCGGGTATTTCGTGATGCCGATGGACGAAACGCTCGGCTTGGCGTCGGTCGATTTCTGCGGACGGACCGCCGCCGTGATCGATACCAAGGTGAAGACGCGGCTGGTCGGCGACCTCCAGTCAGAACTCGTGCCCGACTTTTTTGAAGGCTTCTCGCGCGGCGCTCGCTGCAACGTTCACGTCCGCACGATGTATGGGCGATCAAATCATCACAAGATCGAGGTGCTCTTCAAGGCTTTTGCCCGCGCTGTCCGTGCCGCCTGCTGGCGCGACCCGCAGATGCGCCGTCTGCTCCCCAGCACGAAAGGAGTGCTGTGAGCAACAGGATCGCAATCGTGGACTACGGCGCCGGCAATCTCGTGTCGGTTAAGAAGGCGCTCGACTTTCTCGGGAGCGCGGCGACGATCACGGCTGATCCGGCGGTGGTAGCAGAGGCCGATCGCGTGGTCCTGCCAGGCGTGGGAAACTTCGCCGCGACCGCATCGCTCGCCCGCTCAGGATTACGCGACGCGATCTCCGATATGATCGCGCGGCTAGGTCCCTTTCTTGGCATCTGCGTGGGCATGCAGTGGATGTTTGAAGGCAGCCGGGAATCGCCTGAGACACGTGGCCTTGGTCTGTTCCCCGGTGCGTGTGAGCACTTTCCGCCGGAGGTAAAGTCGCCGCACGTGGGATGGAACCAGCTCGAGATTTCGCCATCGTCGAAGTTATTCCGCGGCATCGCGGCGCGGTCTTTTGTCTATTTCACGCATTCGTTTCGTGTACCCGTAACCGATACGACCGTCGCCTGCTGCGAGTACGGCGGACGGTTCTCTGCCGCCGTTGAACGCGATCACCTGTTTGCCGTGCAGTTTCACCCGGAGAAATCTGGGGAGATCGGGCTGCAGTTGTTGAGGAATTTTTGCAGTTTGTAGTTTCTAGTTTCTAGTGGAAACGATGGTAGTGGAAGCGGCCGATTCGACTAGCAACCAGAAACTAGCAACTGTTCTATGCTGACGAAACGCATCATCGCTTGCTTGGACGTCGCCGCTGGACGCGTCGTCAAGGGCGTGCAGTTCGTGAACCTGCGCGATGCGGGCGATCCCGCCGAACTGGCGAAGGCGCACAGCGAGGCGGGCGCCGACGAAGTCGTCCTGCTCGACATTTCCGCATCGCACGAGCGCCGCGCCACCCTGCTCGACACCGTACGCCGGACTGCGCGCCAGCTTTTCATTCCTTTCACCGTCGGCGGGGGTATCCGCTCGCTGGAGGAAGCGTCCGCAGTATTCGCCGCCGGCGCCGACAAGATCAGCGTGAACTCCGCTGCGCTCGCCGATCCCGGCCTGATCACGCGCATCGCCGACCGTTTCGGTTCACAGGCTGTAGTCGTCGCGATCGACGCCAAGCGCTTCGGCGGTGAACCACGATGGGAGGCATTCACGCGTGGTGGGCGCACGTCAAGCGGACGCGACGCCGTGGAGTGGGCAAAGCAGGCCGAGAGCCGCGGCGCTGGAGAAGTCCTGCTGACGTCCATGGATCGCGATGGCACAGCTTCCGGATTCGATTGCGAACTGACCCGAGCCGTCGCCGATGCCGTCCGCATTCCGGTGATTGCATCGGGCGGCGCAGGCGGTGCCGCACATTTTGTCGAGGTCTTCCGCGAAGGCCATGCCGATGCTGCGCTCGCGGCTTCGATCTTCCACTATGGCTACAGCCGCCTCGCCGATCTCAAGGCCGAGTTGGGTACGGAGGGTATCCCTGTGAGGTATCCGTGCTGATTCCGTCGATCGATCTCATGGGCGGCAAGATCGTCCAACTCGTGCAGGGCGAACGCAAGGCGCTCGAATTCACGAATTTTCAGGAATGGGTGGATCGCTTCGCAAAATATCCGCTGGTTCAACTGATCGACCTGGACGCGGCGATGGGACGTGGCAGTAATGCTGGACTGGTCGGTGATCTTGCCAGGCAGCTGCCTTGTCAGGTCGGCGGCGGAATCCGGTCGCTCGAAGCCGCCGCGTCGATGTTGGAACTCGGCACGCAGCGTGTGATCGTCGGCTCGTCGCTGATTGCAGGTGGCGTGATCAATATCGGGTTCGCGCGAATGCTCGCCGAAAAATGCGGTCCGGAAAAACTTGTCTTCGCCGCCGATTCCCGTGGCGGCTTCGTCTCCATCAAGGGATGGAAAGAGACGACGGCCATCCCGACGCTGGCGTTCATCAAAGCTCTCGAACCGTTCTGCGCCGCGTTCCTGTACACCAACATCGACACAGAAGGCTTGCTGCAAGGGATTCCGCTCGATATGATCCGCGAACTACGATCTGCTACTTCGCGCCGGTTCATCGCTGCCGGCGGAATTCGCAGTGAAGAAGAAGTTGAAACCCTGGACAAAATGGGAGTGGATGCGGTCGTCGGAATGGCCATTTACTGCGGCATGATTAAGGTGTAGCCGCTCCGAACGAGCGCTGCTACGCCACCGCCGTCGGCCTGCTTGTGGCCGTCTGCGCGGTGACCCTCGCAGTGCCCAGTTCTCTCAGGTAGCGGTCGACACACGCTGCCGTCTTTCGGCCTTCGGAGATCGCCCACACTACGAGCGACTGCCCGCGTCGCATGTCGCCGGCTGCGAACACTCCAGGAACCGACGTCATCGAATTCTCATCGGTCGCGACATTGCCGCGTGCGTCGAGCGCAACGCCAAACTGCTCGATCATCCCATTGCGGACGGGGCCGAGGAAGCCCATAGCAATCAACACAAGATCAGCCTCGATCGTGAATTCGCTGCCGGCAATCGGCTCGAATCTTGGCGGCGGCCCGACGCGCACCGCATGCAATTGCTTCACGCTGCTATCGACGTCGCCCGTGAATGAAGTCGTTGCAATGCTCCAGTCGCGAATGCCGCCTTCTTCATGTGCGGCTTCGGTACGCAATTGCATCGGCCACAGCGGCCACGGAGTTTGTGGCGAGCGTTCATCGGGCGGCTTGGGCATGATCTCGAACTGGTGCACGGAGTGCGCCATCTGCCGATGGCAGGTGCCCAGGCAATCGGCGCCGGTGTCGCCGCCGCCGATGATGACGGCGCGCTTGCCCGTGGCAACGATGTCGAACGCGGCATCGAGTTCATCTCCCAGGCATCGCCGGTTCTGCTGCGGCAGAAATTCCATCGCGTAGTGAATGCCCTTGAGTTCGCGGCCGGGCACGCTGAGGTCGCGCGGCTGCTCGGCGCCTCCGGCCAGCACAATAGCATCGAAATCGCGCTGCATATCTTCGACGTCGACAGTCTTGCCGACATGAGCATTGGTGATAAAACGTACGCCTTCGGCCTCCATCTGCTCCACGCGGCGGTCGATGATTTGCTTCTCCAACTTGAAATGCGGAATGCCATAGCGCAGCAGCCCGCCGACGCGATCGGCCTTCTCATAGACCGTTACCGAATGCCCGGCGCGAGCCAGTTGTTGCGCTGCGGCAAGCCCCGCCGGTCCGGAACCGACGATCGCAACCTTCTTCCCCGTCCGATGGCGCGCAGGCTCGGGCAGAATCCAGCCTTCCTCGAATCCGCGCTCGACAATGCTCTTCTCAATCTGCTTGATCGTCACCGGCGGCTGGTTGATTCCCAGCACGCACGCTGCCTCGCACGGCGCCGGGCAGATCCGGCCGGTGAACTCCGGAAAATTATTGGTCGCGTGCAACTGGCGAACCGCATCTTTCCAGCGTCCACGATAGACGAGGTCGTTCCAGTCGGGGATCACGTTATTGACCGGGCAGCCGGTGTGGCAGAACGGAACGCCGCAATCCATGCATCGGGCGCCCTGCGTGCGCAACTTGTCCTCGGAAAATTCCTGATAGATCTCGAACCAGTCGTTGACGCGCTGCAGAATCGGTCTGCGGGTCGGCAGTTCTCGACCGTACTCCATGAAGCCGGTAGTCTTACCCATGCTGCACCTCCGCCAGCGCGAAGGTGGGCAGGCTCTGTCCTGGAACGTAGGCCTGCCGGCTGCGACGCACGCCCAACACGCGCTTGTATTCGTGCGGGAACACCTTCACGAAACGCGGCAGCGCTTCATACCAGTGATCGAGAATCCAGCGGGCGCGGCGGCTGCTGGTCATCTCGCCGTGGCGCACGACCAACTCGCGCAGCGTTTCCACATCGCGCGCTTCAATCACCGGCTCGAGATCGACCGAGGTGCGGTTGCATCTTTTCTCGGTGAAGTCCATGCGCTCGTCGAAGACGTAGGCGACGCCGCCGCTCATGCCCGCGGCGAAATTGCGGCCGCAGGCGCCGAGCACCACGACCAGTCCCTTCGTCATGTACTCGCAGCCGTGATCCCCGATTCCTTCCACCACCGCAGTCGCGCCCGAGTTGCGCACAGCGAATCGCTCGCCCGCCATGCCGTTGAAGAACGCTTCGCCACTGGTTGCGCCGTAGAGCACAACGTTGCCGATCAGGATGTTCTCCTCCGCTGCGAACCCGGCGCTGCGCGGCGGATACACCGCTAGCCTTCCGCCCGAAAGCCCCTTGCCTGTGTAGTCGTTGGCGTCGCCTTCCAGCGTGAGCGTGATGCCGCGCGCCAGGAATGCGCCAAAGCTCTGGCCGGCCGAACCGGACAGGTGAATGCGAATCGTGTCGTCGGGCAGTCCATCGGCCCCGTAGCGGCGCGCAATTTCTCCGCTCAGCATGGTGCCCACGGCGCGACGCACGTTGCGCACGGGGAAACTCATTTCGACAGGTATGCCGTTCTCGATCGCCGGCTGCGCCTGCTTGATCAGTTGGTGATCAAGAGCCGCGTCAAGCCCGTGATCCTGCTTCTGCACGCAATGCCGCGCGACGCGCGCCGGCAACGCAGGATTGTAGAGAATCGCCGACAGGTCGACGCCTCGCGCCTTCCAGTGATCGACCGCCGGACGCACATCGAGCATGTCAACCCGGCCAACCATCTCGTCGACTTTGCGGAAGCCCATCTGCGCCATGTACTGGCGAACCTGCTCGGCGATGAAGAAAAAGAAATTGATGACGTGCTCGGGCTGCCCCTGGAAGTGCTTGCGTAGTTCCGGATCTTGCGTTGCGATACCCACGGAACATGTATTCAGGTGGCATTTGCGCATCATGATGCAGCCCATCGCGATCAGCGGCGTCGTGGCAAAGCCGAACTCCTCGGCGCCGAGCAGCGCAGCGATCACCACATCGCGGCCGGTCTGCAGCTTGCCATCGGTCTGCACACGGATGCGGCTGCGCAGATCGTTCAACAGCAGCACCTGCTGCGTTTCCGCTAGGCCCAGTTCCCATGGAATGCCCGCATGCTTGATCGAGCTCAGCGGCGAAGCCCCCGTACCGCCGCTGTCACCGCTGATGAGCACGACGTCGGCATGCGCTTTGGAAACACCCGCCGCAACCGTACCCACGCCCACTTCCGCAACCAGCTTCACCGCGATTCGAGCCTGTGGGTTCGCGTTCTTCAGGTCGAAGATCAGCTGCGCCAGGTCTTCGATGGAGTAAATATCGTGATGCGGAGGCGGCGAGATCAGTCCCACGCCGGGCGTGGAATGCCGCAGGCGCGCAATGACTTCGTCGACCTTGTGCCCGGGAAGCTGACCACCTTCGCCGGGCTTTGCGCCCTGCGCCATCTTGATCTGCAGTTCGTCCGCGTTGACAAGATAGTTCGTGGTCACGCCAAACCGTGCCGACGCTACCTGCTTCACCGCGCTCCGCCGCAGGTCGCCGTTTGGGTCCGGCTTGAAGCGCTCTTCGTCTTCCCCACCCTCGCCTGTGTTCGACTTTCCTCCAATACGGTTCATGGCGATGGCCAGAGTCTCGTGAGCTTCCTTGCTGATCGAACCGAATGACATGGCGCCGGTCGTAAAGCGCTTGACGATGTCTTTCGCCGGTTCGACTTCTTCGATCGGAACTGGGCTCTCGGCCTTCTTGATCTGCATCAGGCTGCGTAACGTCGCCAGGTTGCGGCTCTGGTCGTCGATGAGGTCGCTGTATTCCTGAAATGTCTTGAAGCTCGACTGTCGCACCGCTTGCTGCAGCTTGCTGATGGTCAGCGGATTCAGCAGGTGATATTCGCCATTGACACGGAAATGATAGCTGCCGCCAATTGCCAGCTCCGTCTCCGATCCGCCGACCGGCCTGAAGGCATGCTCATGCTTCATCTGCCCTTCACGGGCGAGCACATCGAGGCCGATACCTTCCAGCCGCGATGTGGTTCCGGCGAAGTACGCTGCCACCAGGTCTTGGTTCAGTCCGATTGCTTCGAAGACCTGAGCGCCCCGGTAACTCTGCAGCGTCGAGATGCCCATTTTCGAGAACGTTTTGAGCAGCGCCTTGTTGATCGCTTTGATGAAATTCTTCTGCGCTTTTTCGGCGTCGATCTCGTCGGGCAACAACCCTCGCCAGACCATATCTTCGAGCGTTTCGAACGCAAGATATGGATTGATCGAGCTGGCACCATAGCCGATCAGCAGCGCAAAGTGCATCACCTCGCGCGGTTCGCCCGATTCGATGATCAATGCCACCTGGGTCCGCGTTTCTTCGCGAACCAGCAGATTGTGCACCGCCGCCAGCGCCAGCAGACTGGGGATGGGGGCGTAGTTCTTGTCCACGCCCCGGTCCGACAGGATCAACAGGGTGTAACCGGATTTCACCGCCAGTGACGCGCGCCGGCAGAGTTCATCAAGAGCGCTGCGCAAGCCCGCCTCACCGTCTTCGGCGCGGAACAGCGCGGGCAAAGTCGTCGCCAGCAGATCCCCTTTCGACACGCGCCGTAATTTCTCGAGGTCGCGATTCGTCAGGATCGGATGCGGCAGCTTCAGCGTGTGGCAGTTCTCCGGCGTTTCGTCGAGGATGTTTCGCTCCGTCCCGATGTAGCTGACGAGCGACATCACCATCTCTTCGCGGATGGGATCGATCGGCGGGTTCGTCACCTGCGCGAACAGCTGCCGGAAATAATTGAACAGCGGCTGCGGACGGTCCGAAAGACAAGCAAGTGGAGTGTCCGTCCCCATCGAACCTACCGGTTCCTCGCCGTTCACTGCCATCGGCTCGAGGATCATGCGCAGGTCTTCGTCGGTATAGCCGAACGCGCGCTGCCGGCTCAGGATCGTGTTGTGGTCGGAGGCGTGAACGCGCGACGGCTCGGGCAGTTGATCGAGCGTGATCTGGTTTTCTTTCAGCCACTCGGCGTAAGGCTGGCGTCCGGCTAGGTTCTTCTTGATTTCCTTGTCGGAGATAATCCGGCCTTCAACGGTATCAACGAGGAACATTTTGCCCGGCTGAAGGCGCCCCTTGGTTTTAATCCGCTCCGGCGGAATATCGAGTACGCCCGTTTCGGAAGCGAGCACCACAAGGCCGTCGTGTGTGACCATGTAGCGGCCCGGCCGTAAGCCGTTGCGGTCGAGCGTTGCGCCAATGACGCGGCCATCGGTGAAGGCAATCGCCGCCGGCCCATCCCACGGTTCCATCAGCGATGCGTGGTACTCGTAGAACGCGCGCTTCTCCGGCTTCATGTGCGGATTCCCAGCCCACGCCTCGGGAATCAGCATGGCCATTACGTGCGGTATCGAACGCCCCGTCTGAAACAGCAGCTCGAGCGCATTGTCGAAGCTCGCCGAATCACTGCCGCCCGGCGTGATGATTGGATAGAGCTTCTGCAGGTCCTCGCCGAAAAGTGGCGACTTCAGAATCGACTGGCGCGCGTACATCCAGTTGACGTTGCCGCGCAGCGTGTTGATCTCGCCGTTGTGAGCAATGTAGCGATATGGGTGCGCGAGTTGCCAGCTCGGGAACGTATTCGTCGAAAAGCGCTGGTGGACGAGGCATAGCGCACTCGTCACGTCGGGATCGGACAACTCGCCGTAGAAATTCGCAATCTGTGGCGCCAGCAGCAGGCCTTTGTAGACGATCGTCCGCGCCGAAAGCGACGGGATGTAGAACATCCCTTTCTCCTCGATCTCCGAGGCTTCGACTTCCGCCTCAACCCGCTTGCGAACGACATACAGTTTGCGCTCGAAGGCGTCTTCGTCCAGTCCTGCGGGACACGCGATGAAGACTTGCTGAATGTATGGCTGCGAGACGCGAGCCACGCGCCCGACCGCCGATCCATCCACGGGCGTATCGCGCCACCCCAGGACGCTCAGATCCTCCTCACGCGCGATGCGCTCCAGAATGCCTTCGCACTGCAGGCGCGGGTGCTTCTCGACCGGTAGAAACGTCATGCCCACGCCGTACGCGCCCGGCTCGGGCAGAGTGAAGCCCAACTGGGCGCACTCGCGCGCGAAGAACTTGTGCGGAATCTGAATCAGGATGCCGGCGCCATCGCCGGTTTCGGGATCGCAGCCGCAGGCACCGCGATGGGTCAGGCGAATGAGAACCTGAATGCCCTGCTCGATGATCTCGTGACTCTTTTCGCCCCTGATGCTGGCAACGAATCCCATACCGCAGGCGTCATGCTCGTGCGCAGGATCGTACAGCCCCCGAGCGGGCGGCAGACCGCGGCGATTGGAAGACCATCCCATGCTGTTCGTGGCAACTCCGGCTCGGCCAATGCAGGTTGGGCGTTCATCTGCAGGGATCTCCTAGCCTGTTCATCCGGCAAGGGTTGCATCTTATTGTTAACGCGTGAGAACCATAGAAGTACAATTCAGAATTTCGATAGGACAAATTGAGATTTCCGCAGCCACGCAAATGTGCGGCGGTCATTCCGTTTCGCGATGTCTTGCCGCGGAGCGCGCAGGCTTTCACATAAGCATTTCTAATCCCTGAAATAAATTCTTCTCTCTTCCGAAAAGATGCACGGACAGGTACTTTAATCGTGCACCCGCATGCGGGGACAAGGAGCCGACAGGTCTCAATGGCAAAGTTGCTGACACTCTCTTTCGCATTCCTGCTGTGCTTACTTCCTTGTATGGCGGCTGCGCAGGCGGCACCGGCAGCCGCTTCCACCAGTGACCCTCAAGCCGAGCGCATCGCGAAACTCGAACAAGCGGTTGCCGATGCCAAAAGTTCCGGCGACAACGCCTGGATGCTGATGAGTTCTGCCCTCGTCCTGTTGATGACCGGCCCCGGTCTCGCCCTCTTCTATGGCGGGCTTGTGCGGAAGAAAAATGTGCTGGCCACAATGATGCAGAGCTTCGCCATGATGGCTGTCGTGACCATCCTCTGGGGACTGGTTGCCTACAGCCTCGCCTTCAGCCCAGGAACCACCTTCATCGGCGGACTGCAAAACGTGTTCTTGCGGGGCGTCGGAGCTGCCCCCGACTCCGACTATGCCGCTACCATTCCACTCCAGACCTTCATGGTCTATCAGCTGATGTTCGCCATCATCACGCCCGCGCTCATCACAGGCGCTTTTGCGGAGCGGATCAAGTTCAGCGCCATGAGCCTGTTCCTGGTGCTGTGGTCCCTCATTGTCTATGCGCCAATGGCACACATGGTCTGGGGCAAAGGCGGGCTGCTGAATGCCGTGCTGGGCGGACGATTCCCGACTCTCGACTTCGCCGGCGGCACCGTCGTTCATGTCACGTCCGGTGTTTCGGCGCTCGTGTGCGCGCTTTATTTGGGGCGGCGCCTCGGATATCCGAAACAGCCGATGCCTCCGCATAGCGTAGTGCTGAGCTTCATCGGAGCGTGTCTGCTTTGGGTGGGATGGTTCGGTTTCAATGCGGGGAGCGCGCTGGCGGCCGGAAGCCTGGCGACCAGCGCATTCGTCGCGACCCATTTCGGAGCTGCGGCAGCGGTGGTCGGCTGGAGCGTGGCGGAGTGGTTCCGCAACGGCAAGCCCAGTGTCCTCGGAGCGATTTCAGGCGCCGTCGCCGGGCTCGTAGCCATTACCCCGGCAGCAGGATTCGTCTCCCCGATGTCGGCCATCGTCATCGGCCTGCTGGCGGGGGCGTTTTGCTACCTGATGGTCGCGAAAGTCAAAATGCTGTTCGGTTATGACGATTCCCTCGACGCCTTCGGCGTGCACGGCGCGGGCGGCACGCTCGGTGCGTTGCTGACCGGAATCTTCGCCTCGAGCGCCATTAATCCTATCTTCAAAGCCGCGGACGGCCATCCTCTGCCATCGGGATTGCTGGAAGGCAATGCCCACCAGGTCCTGAACCAGTTCGTCGGTGTGGCGATTGCCTGGGTGCTGGCGTCGGTAGGCACGCTGGTCATCCTCAAGCTTGTCGATACTGTGATTGGCCTGCGGGTTCCGGAAGACCACGAAATTCAAGGTCTCGATCTCTCGCAACACGGAGAAGAAGGCTATTATTGGGAGTCGCCGGCATAGTCGCTGGTTCCTGGTTGCTCGTCGCCAGTTGACGGCAAACCAGCTTCATATAACGGAACTACAAGCGACCAACAACTAGCGACGAGCGGCTAACTTATGACGAAGATCGAAGCGATAATTCAGGTGTCTAAGCTGGATGCGGTGAAAGACGCCTTGCACGGAATCGGCGTCGAAGGGATGACTGTGTTTGAAGCCCGCGGCCACGGCCGTCAGAAGGGTCACACCGAGTTCTACCGCGGACGCGAATACACGGTGGATCTGATCCCTAAGGTCAAGCTCGAAATGGTGCTCGCCGACGACATGGTCGAGAAGGCGGTAGATGCCATAACCAATGCCGCACGCACCGGCAAGATCGGCGACGGCAAAATCTTCTACTCCCGTATTGACGAAGCGGTTCGCATCCGCAATGGGGAGCGGGGCGACGCCGCGCTGTAAACGAGCGCGCTCACGATATGGCTTTGGAGTCGGCGGAGATCGACCTCCCTCTCACGCATGGAAACTGACGCGCAAGTGGGGGAGCGTCATCGAAATGAACACCGTGGCCATTGCCAGCAGCGATCTACGAGAGCTGTACGCCAGGGAATCCGCAGCCATTCAGGAAGAATTCGCCCTGTCTGGTGACGGCAGGTCCGCCCTCGACCGGCGAACCGCTCTGGTTGAGTCCATTCTCCTGCGGCTCTGGAATGACATCATTTCTGCCGACGCCGCTGCCCCTAAGGATTTTGCATTGGTAGCGACCGGTGGCTTTGGGCGCCGCTGGCTCTTTCCCCACTCCGATATCGACCTCCTCTTTCTGCACACCAACAGCGGAGGCGAAACTGCCTTCAAGGACGCAGTACGCCGCTTTTCCCGGGAACTTTGGGACTTGCGACTGAAACTCAGCCCCATGACTCGCACCCTGGCAGAATGCGAGAAGTTCGACCCCAACAACGTCGAGTTTGCGATCTCGCTGCTGGATTGCCGCTACCTGGCTGGAGATCGTGAGCTGTTTTCCAAACTGCGGGAGAAGACCATTCCGCGGCTGGTATCTCGTGAGTGCCAGAAATTGGTGCAGAACCTGGGCGACATCACCCGCGCCCGCCACGCGAAATTCGGCAATACAGTGTTCCACCTCGAGCCGAACGTAAAGGACGGCCCGGGCGGTTTGCGGGACCACAACGTCTCGACCTGGCTGGCGCTCATCTCCGCCATCGAGAAGTTGAAGATGTGGCCTGACCCAACGACGCTTCTTCCCGCCTCGTCACGCCGCGCCTTCGACGATGCATTGCAATTCCAGATGTCGGTGCGGTGCTTTCTGCATTTTCGTCACGGTCGTCACGACAACACGCTGACCTGGGAGGCGCAGGACGAGGCCGCGACGAGGAAGATCGGCGCCGCTGATTTCGAGGTTGCGACGGCAGCCGACTGGATGCGTATCTACTTCGGTCATGCGCGTGCCGTTCACCGGGTAGGCGTGCAGCTGCTGGAGGAAATTCCCGCGGCCTGGTCGTCGCTCTCGCGGCAGTTCCAGAGCTGGCGCTCGCGTGTCTCCTCACCGGATTTCTCGGTCGTCGATGGATTGGTGTTCTTGCAGCAGCCGAACTCGCTGCAGGATCCCGAAATGCTGCTGCGCCTGTTCCATTTCGTGGCCGAGCACGGCGTCAAACTCAGCACGACTACCGAATACAAGATCGAGCAGGTTCTGCCCTCCCTCGCTGCGACTCCGCCGCGCGGCGCCGAATTGTGGCTTTACTTGCAGGAAACGCTCGTGCAGCCGCATGCCGCCGACGCCCTGCGCGCCATGAACGCCCTCCGGCTGCTGCCCGTGCTCCTTCCTGAGTTGCGCGGGATTGAAGCGCTGGTCGTCCGCGATTTCTATCACCGCTACACGGTCGATGAGCACTCTTTCCTCGCGATCGAGCACTTGCACAAGCTGAAGGAATCGAAGTCCGAAGTGGACCGCCGCTTCGCCGGATTGCTGAAGGAACTCGAACAGCCTGAACTGCTTTATCTGTCGCTACTGCTCCACGATTCCGGCAAGGCCGTACCGGGCGATAGTCACGTCGAAGCTGGTCTGCAGCTCACGGGAAGCTCCGCGGAACGGCTCGATCTGGATCCGGCGGATCGCGAGACGCTTCTTTATCTGGTGGCCAGCCACCTGGAAATGTCGGCAGCCATGCGCCGCGACATTTTCGATCCTGTCAATGTGAAAGCATTCGCCGACAAGGTGGGTGTCCCAGAGCGCCTGAAGATGCTCTGCCTGATGACCTACGCCGATATCAAGGCCGTCAATCCCGAGGCCCTGACGCCGTGGAAGGCCGAGAACCTCTGGCAGCTCTATATTTCCGCCGCCAACTATCTCAATCGCAGCGCCGACCAGCGTGTGCACACCGATGACAGCAACGCCGCGCTCTCACACCTGCATTCGCTTGCGCCCGTGGCCGGAAAGAAGATCAACAGCTTTCTCGAAGGCTTGCCGCAGCGTTACTTGCACACTCACACCGTGAGTGAGGTGTTGGCCCACGCCGAAATGGCGGTGCAGCTCGGCAAGGAGCCGGTTCAGCTCAGCCTCAAACAGGTGCGCCACTGGTACGAACTCACCCTGCTCACTGCCGACCGGCCTTTTCTGTTCGCCACCGTTTCCGGCGCCCTGGCTGCCTGGGGCATGAATATCGTCAAGTCTAATGCATTCTCGAATGCCTCGGGAACGGTCGTCGATACCTTCTATTTCACCGATCGCTTCCGCACCCTCGAACTGAACATTCCGGAGTGGGAACGATTCAAGCAGAGCATCGCCGCCGTGATCACCGGCAAGGCAGATGTAGCGCGAATGCTGCAAGACCGTCTGCGGTCGGAAAAAGGACACAGCACCAAGGTCAAGATCACGACACAAATCGACTTTGACGATACCTGTTCCGCCCACAGCACGCTGATGCAGGTCATCACCCAGGACCGCCCTGGCCTCCTCTACAAGATGTGCTCGCAGATTTCGAAACACGGATGCAACATCGAAATCGCCCTGATCGAGACCGAAGGCCAGATGGCCATCGACGTCCTCTATCTCACCGCCCACGGCGCCAAGCTTGACCCTGTGCGCCAGGCTTCGCTGAGCAAAGCTCTGTACAGCGAGCTCAACGCGATGTAGACATTGCCGCAGCGCCTCTCTGGAGCCGTTTTTTGCCCCGGAAAGAATCCGCTTGCCGACGCCTCAAAATCCTTGACTCGGCTGCTAAAGATAAGTAAAAGTATCTAATCGTAAGCATCCGTAAGCCACATCGAAAGCCCTGTTCCCGAGGAGTCCTCCTATGTCGATGTGTCACAAGATCTCCGTCTCCATCTTCTTCTTGCTATGCGTAGCCGGCTGCCTTTTCGGTCAGGCGAGCTACACATCACAGATCCGTGGCACCGTCACCGACCCCACGGGCGCCGTGGTCCAGAACGCGACCATTACCATCACCAACGATGCCACGGGCATCGCCTCCGTCGCGCACAGCAATCAGCAAGGCCTCTATATCCTGACTGGCCTGCGCCCCGCCACCTACACGCTGAAAGTGGAGGCGCCGGGCTTCGGGGCGATCGAAAGGAAGAACGTGGTCCTCGCTGTCAGCCAGGAAACCACGTTTGACTTCTCGCTCAGCCCGCTAAAAGTAACCGAGACCGTCGAGGTGACCACTGCTCCGCCCCTGCTCGACACGGAGAGCGCTGCGCTCGGCACCGACGTCACCAACGAATACGTGCGCGACATCCCGCTCTACGGCCGCAGTATGTTTGGCCTCGTTTATCTGGCAGGTGGCGTCACGGAAACAACCGGTTCAGGGATCAACGACAACTACCCCAGCGGCACGAATTTCGTTTCCAACGGCCAGCGCAACGCTACCGCCCAGGTCACCCTCGATGGCAGTCCCATCAGTGCGCCGGAGCAGGGCGAAGGCGGCAACTCCAACGTCTACTACCAGCCTTCGGTCGAGATCGTGCAGGAGTTCAAGGTCCAGAACAACAGCTTCTCTGCTGAGTTCGGCAATAACGGCGGCACGATTGTGAATATGGTGCTCAAGCAGGGAGGCAACAAATTTCATGGCAGCGGCTGGTGGTACGGTCAGCGCTCGACATTTGACGCTCGCGACTACTTTAATTCCGGCGACAAGCCCGACCACGTTCGCGATCAGTATGGCTTTTCCCTCAGTGGTCCTCTCAAGAAGAACAAGACCTTCTTCCTTGTCGATTTTGAAAAGGTCCGTCAGCAGGACCCGATCAACCTGGAAGGAGTCGTTCCCACGGACCTTGAGCGTACCGGAGATTTCTCGCAAAGCCCGGCAAACAGCAACGGTATCTACGACCCGTGCGCTGGGAACCAGGGAGGCGCGCCATGCCCGACCGATCCCCGGAACAGATTCTCTTTCGACGGGGTCAACGACGTGATTCCTCCGGACAAGATCGACCCGATCGGCCAGGCGATTCTGAACTTGTATCCGCACGCCAACATACCCGACGCGACTTTTCCTGATCCCAACTGGCGCCAGGTCATTATTGGTACCGATCCGGGTTGGCAATTTGACGTCAAGGTGGATCATCAGTTCACTGCCAGTCACAAGTTCGGCGCGCGTTACAGCCGTCATCATGACGAATTCGTAGCGCCAACCGTCATCGGCAGTGATCAGGGCGACGGCGCGATTTACATGACGAACGCCCAGAACGGTGGTGTGGAGTACAACTGGTCCATCGCTCCGACCGCACTTCTGACCAGCCGTCTCAGCGTGGACCGTGTCCATGCCCCCGGCATCAGCAACAACTATCCCGACCTCGGCTCTGTGGGCTTCTCGTCGGTCCTTGCGGCCAACGGGCTCACCCGTATGCCAACCATCGGCGTTGATGACCCGTTCCTCTCGCTGTTTACGCAATGCTGCGTGGACACCCACTTCGCCCACACTCTGGTCAGTTACTCTTCTGGCCTGCAGTGGGTCAAGGGACGGCATTCCATCAAGTTCGGCGGCGAGCAGCGCGTCTTCCTCAATAACTTCTGGCAACCCGACAACCCAACCGGCATCTTCAACTTCTCTCGCGATGTGACCACCTCACAGCCGAATAATGGCTTGGGGGACAACAACGAGGGAAATCCCTTCGCCACAATTTTGACCGGATACGCCTACGGAGCTTCGATCCATCTGGTTCCGGCGGTGGCAGACAAGTCCAAAGAAACGGCACTTTATATACACGATGACTGGAAGGTCACGTCCAAGCTCACCTTGAGTCTTGGCTTGCGTTACGAGTGGAGCACTCCTTACAACGAGAGACACAACCGGCTGACCTTCAGCGACTTCACGGGAGACACCGGAATCAGCATTCCAGTAGATCGCGACGCTTCCGGAATGTTTCCCGAATTTGGGCAGATCGGCGATATCAAGGGAACCACGGTGTTCCCCACCTCCGGCCGTCGCAATTCCCCCGTGGACCGGAACAATTTCGCTCCGCGCTTAGGATTTGCCTATCAGCTTGCGACCAACACTGTGTTGCGTGGCGGGGCTGGAGTTTTCTACGGCATGAACATCGCCACCAACTATCAGTATGCCGGCCCGCCATTCGCAAAGACGGCCGTCATGTATTTCAGTAAAGACAACTACGAACATCAATACGCTTGCCTCGGGCCTTCATCGTTACAGCCCAGCTGCGACAGCCCATTTCCAGGCGGCTTGTCGGGCCCCCAAGGAAACACTTATGGAAGCCTGGCGCAGTGGGGCTTCGGCAACTCCAGCGACTTGGATACCGGGACCGCGCGCAACGCCGAGATTTACATGTGGAACCTGGGCATTCAGCACATGTTACCGGGGCAGATTGTCGTCGCTGTGGACTACTCCGCGAATCGCAGCACGCACCTGCCGTGGGCTGGCGCTGGAGGCATGTCCACTCGCAATCGCAACTTCATCCCCTCCTCAACCCGCAATGCGCTGGTGGCGGCTTTGAACCCCGACCATGATCCTGCCGACGTCAATACCGCCGTCACCGACTATCTCAACACGCAGGTGCCCAATCCTTTCCAGTGCTTCTTCACGACCGGTGCTGCGCTGACCGGCTCGTGGTGTCCGCCGACTCCAATTTTTAACCCGGCCGACGTCGCCGACTCCCGCTATGTTGACGACACGATTCCGCAAGCTCTCTTGCTGGAACCCTTCCCGCAGTTTGACGGCGGATTCGAGGGACTGCCGACTCTGAACGCCAACTCCTGGTACCATTCGCTGCAAATTCGCTTCCAGAAGCGCGCCAGCCACTACGTCAGCTTCGAAGGCAACTACACTTTCTCCAAGTCCACAGATGATTCTTCCTCCGGGCGCAACGCGTGGCTGGGCAACCTGTACCTCGACAACCCTCAACTGCTCGACGATCTCAAGGCCGAACACGGGATCAGTTCCAACGACACGCCTCACCGTCTGACGGCCGCGATCATCATCGACCTCCCCGTTGGCAGAGACCGATGGATCGGAGGTGGAATGAACCGAGTGGCCGATGCGATTGTCGGCGGCTGGTCGTTCAACACGGTTGCCACGGTGCAGTCGGGTCAGCCGCTGGCGATCTACAACAGTGCCGGATTGCTGGTCGACGGCAATCCCCGGCCGAGCCTTCTCTGCTCGCAACTTTCAACCGGACTGAGCTATCGGGAGGCAGCCAGATCGGGAGGAACTGTCCTGAATCAGGATTGTTTCGGCGACCCTGGTGACAACATCCCCGGCAATGCGCCCCGGCATTTCTCCAACTTGCGGGGTGACGGGATCCGCAATCTGGATATGTCCCTGTCGAAAGAATTCAAGATCCGCGAGGGACAGCTTCTCCAGATACGCGCGGAAGTGTTCAATGCCTTCAATCATCAGCGCTTTGCCTTCCCGGATGTCGGGTCGGGCGATGGCGCCTTGGGCACCGTCACGTCCACAACCAACAACTTCCGCCGAATGCAGTTCGGAGCGCGCTTCGAATTCTAACGGCTCGTAGGGAGAGTCTGAGCAACAAGGCCCAGGCTCTCCCTGGTCATGCCTCGAGCCAAAGCGACCGGGGTGAAAGCGGCGGTGTCGCGTCCGTCTCACCCTGAGTTCTCTGTTCTTCCTTATCTCACCATCGTGAGGGATTCATGATGCGCTATTCACGTCTTCTTCTCTTGGGTTTGGTTGTGATCTTCCTGGCCCTCATTGCTGCAATTCCTTCTGACCAGAACTGGACGCACTACGTTCGCATCGCTGCCTGGGGACTGCATGCGAAAGATGCTGCGCCGGGTATTGTCCGCGAGGCACAGGAAAGCCACGTCTTCGGCATCGAAGTTGATAACGACATCCCCGGCCGCTACGAGACCTTCCTGCGACCTGACGAGAAGCTGGCTGCCATTCGCGCCGTGGCCGAGCAGGCGCACAAAGCCGGAAATCATGCCTTCGTCTACATTGCCGGACTCGAATGCATCACCGCGAACGCCGACCAGACGCCGCATTCGCTTGCCAAGGATCATCCCGACTGGCTGCAGCGGAAGATCACGGGCGAGCCGGCAATCTTCGGTGGTGGCTCGGCCTTCTGGATCGCTAAGGGCGATGAGGATGTCTGGATTAGCCCTTACGCGGCTGAGTGGCGCAAGACCTATATGGAACGCGTCCGGCAAATCGCCGCGACAGGTATCGACGGCATCTACGTCGACATTCCGTACTGGATGACTCACTTCGACGGCTGGGAAGATTCGTGGGCCAGCTTCGATGACTACACCGTTGCAGCCTTCCAACGGCAGACCGGACTCGACGCGAAGCGCGACTTGAAACTCGGCGACTTCTCCGATCCGAACTTCCGTAAGTGGGTGGATTTCCGCATTCAGACTCTTACGGACTTCATGAGCGAAATCGACAAAACCGCGAAGTCCGTGAATCCGGAGATCAAGACCATTCCCGAAATCTATCCGGGTATCGAGGAAGAAGCGGTTCGCGTCGGATCCGATGTCTACAGCCTCTATGCGGTCAACGACGCCATCGCACACGAGTACGAATTCGGCGGCGGCAACCACATGGCGGGGTCCCGCACGCCACTCGATTGGTTCCGCTATCAAGTGGGAATGGCCTCGTTCCGCGCTTTCGCCCAAGGCAAGGCGACGTGGATACTCAACTACTCCTGGGACGGCGACAAGAAGATCGTGCCCCGCGACGCCATGGAAAATCTGTTCATGTCGCAAGTCATGGTCGGCGCCAACCCCTGGGACGCGAAGGGCCACGTGATGTCCGGATCGAACGATCTCGACACGCGCAAACGGATCTTCGCCTGGATTGAAAAACACGAGCAGACGTTTTACCGTCCGCGCTTGCCCGTGAATCCGATCGGCGTTTACTTTTCACCCGCGACTCGGAACTATGGCTCGACCGAGTTCTTGCGTTCCTACCAGGGCATTCTGATCATGCTCCTGCAGAAACATCTGTCGTACCAGGTCGTCACGCCGCGTACCCTTGCGCAATTTGGTGGCGGAGCCCTGATTCTCCCCGACGTACGCGTGCTCGACGACTCCGAGCGCAACCTGCTCCGCGATCTCGTGAAGAGAGGCAAGAGGTTGATCGTTACTGGAACGGACGTCACGACGTTGCCCAATCAGGCCAACATCGTTCGTTTCGCGGATTGTCCCGGCAAGGCTTACACGCAGTTGCTGGAACGCGATTTCCCTGCCGCGTCTCCTTCCAGTCAATCGCAGTTTCTTGAGGCCCTGCCGGCAAATCCTGAGGTCACGGTTGAAGCTTCGTCCGCAGTCGCGACTCATATTGCCCGTGTGGACGGCAAACTGCACGTCTACTTCGCGAATTTCAAAGGACTGCGAGGCGGCGAAAATGCCAACCAGGAT
This sequence comes from Terriglobales bacterium, assembly GCA_035519435.1. Lineage (GTDB taxonomy): Bacteria > Acidobacteriota > Terriglobia > Terriglobales > Acidobacteriaceae > Acidiflorens. The sequence continues at coordinate 17,714 of DATIWL010000098.1, read as the reverse complement.
CCCGAGACCGGCGTCACGGTCAACGCGCGTGCCGGTGACAAGGCGAAATTTCTGCCCTATCTCGGCGAAGAGCAAGTACTGAGAGGCGAGAAGAAAGGTGAGGCTACGCTCTACCGGCTTCCGCCGATTTCACGTGGCGCTGTGTTTTGGATCGACTAATCCCCGGCCGCCCGCAACTACTGCAGCGGAGGAATCGTGTAGTCGCAACTCGCGATCGCGGTTGTCGACGCGCGCGGTACTCCATCGGCAAAGGAGCAGAAGTAGCGCCTGCCGGTCTGATTGGGCACCGCAGGAGCGGCCACAATCTGGTACGTCGCCACCGGGCTCCCGCTCACGCCGATGATGGTGAAGTTGTAGCCGTTCTTTGTCCCGGACGCCAGCTGCGAATCAATCAGACATGCGCTCGTCGGGCTCGGCGGAGCGCAACTGGTCCCGCCAAGAGCGCTCAGCGTCGCTGCATACCCGATCGTCGGATAAGCGGACACATACGAAATCTGCGCCGTGTTGATGGTCTTGATCGCCTCGACCGCAGACGCTTCGTGCGCCGACATACGGGCCTGCAGCAGGTTCGGGATCGCGATCGAAGCAATAATGAGAATGATGGCCACTACGATCAGCAGCTCAATGAGGGAGAAGCCGCGCTGCCTGTTTCGTTTCTTCATCACAAACTCCTGCCGTCGGGATTGAGCCACTGGAGCCGGGTTTCGCCGATCCTTAGGAGGAGCGACAGGGGAGAACCTGGGCCAAATACCTCTAGTCAGGAAGGGTAGTCCCCCTCCTGGAACGGCGTCAAGCGTATCCGGTACGCCGCCTCGGGCGCGGACAAGAAATTGCACCTTTGTACGCGCCGGATGCACATTAACCGCAGCGAACTCACAAATTCGGGCGCATATCGCTCGACGTGCCGCCCGCCGCTGGGACATAACATTTCAGCGTGTAGTCCATCACCATACGGTCGGCATTGAAGCGCCACCCCAGGGTACGGATGGTGCGTTTCATCCGCTTGATCCATCCTCGCGGCAAACCGTCACGGTCGCGCTGGTAGTAAAGCGGAATCACTTCCTCTCGCAGCACGCGCAACAGGTCCTCGCCGTCCCGCGTGTCATGCACCTTCATGTCGGAGTGGGTTCGTCCCCTTCCGATGGCAAAGCCGTTCAGCCCGTCATAGGCTTCCGCCCACCAGCCATCGAGAATGGACAAATTCAGCCCTCCGTTGAGCACGACCTTCTGCCCGCTGGTACCTGAAGCCTCGAGCGGCCGCCGGGGATTGTTCAGCCATACATCGACCCCCTGCACCATCTGCCGCCCCACATTGATGTCGTAGTTCTCGACGAATATGAAACGATCCGAGAACTGCGCATTCCGCATCAGGCGTGCGACTTGCTGAAGCACTCGCTTGCCCGGCTCATCATGCGGATGCGCCTTCCCCGCGAAGACGAACTGCACTGGCCGCTTCGGGTCATTCACCATCGAAGCCAGCCGTTCCATGTCCGTGAGAATCAGGTCGGCGCGTTTGTACGTGGCAAAACGGCGGGCAAAGCCAATGGTCAGCACATCATGACTCAGCACGCCGCGAAGTTTCTGTATTACCTCCTCCGGTTCATCTCGGCGCGCCGCCTGGCGCACGGCGCGGCGACGGACGAACTCGATCAGCCGCGATTTCAGATTCAGGTGCGTCTCCCAGAGTTCCCCATCGTCGACGTCGTCGATGCCCTCCCAGATCTTCGCCTCGCTGCTGCGCAGGTGCCAGCCCGGACCAAGGTGGCGTTCGTAGAGACGGAACATCTGCGGCGCAAGCCAGGACGGCACGTGGACACCGTTCGTGATGTGTCCGATGGGAACGGAATCCTCGTGTTTTCCGGGCGACAGCCCGGTCCACATCGCCCGCGAAACTTCCCCATGCAGCGATGAGACTGCATTGGCGCGCCGCGACAGGCGGAGCCCCAGCACCGTCATGCAGAACGGCTCTTCACTGTCGTTGGGATTCTCGCGGCCCAGCGCCATGAAGCTTTCCCGGCTCAGCCCCAGCGTCTCGCGCAACGGCCCCAGGTGCTCCTCGATCAGATCCGCATTGAATCGGTCGTGCCCCGCGGGCACCGGGGTGTGCGTCGTAAACACAACTTCGCGCGCGACTCGCGGCACTGCCTTCTCGAAGGAAATTCCTTCTTCTTCCATGCGCTGGCGGATCGCCTCCAGCACGACAAAACCGCTGTGTCCCTCGTTGAGATGAAGAACTCCCGGCGTGATGCCCAGCTGCTTCAGTGCGCGCAGCCCGCCCACTCCCAGCAGCAACTCCTGGTGAACGCGCACGCGGCGGTCGCCGCCGTACAGACGTGACGTCAGGTCCTGATCCTCGGGAGCATTCCCCTCCACTTCGGAATCGAGAAGGTAGAGATTGCAGCGCCCGACCTTGACGCGCCACACCTTGGCCCGGATCGAGCCGTGTCGCGTATCCACCTGCACGACCACCGGCTGGCCGTTCTTGCCGATTGCCGGCTCCATCGGCAGCTGGTTAACATCGGTCTCCAGATATTCTTCCCGCTGCCAGCCGTCGTTATCCAGCCTCTGCCGGAAATACCCCTGGCCGTAGAAGAGGCCCACTCCCACCAGCGGAATGTCCAGATCGGACGCGCTCTTGATGTGATCGCCGGCGAGCACGCCCAGGCCGCCGGAATAGATCGGTAGCGACTCGTGCAGCCCGAACTCCGCTGAGAAATACGCGACCGGACGCGTGCGCAATATCCCCGCGTGCCGCGCCCCCCACGTCTTTTCAGCTTCTTCATACTCACACAGCCGGCGGTACGCGTAGTTGATGCGGCTATCGAGAACCAGTTCCGCAGCGCGTGCTTCCAGCCGCCGCAAGGGAAATTCGCTTAGCAGCGTGACCGGATTGTGATTCAGCTGGCTCCACCGCACCGGGTCCAGGTCAAGAAAGAGATTGACCGCATCGTGATCCCAACTCCACCACAGGTTGCGGGCCAAGGACCACAAACGTTCCTGCGCCGGAGCGATGAAGCGGTCGAGCGTGCGCGCTTCGCTTACCACAGGCGCAACTTCTCTTGCCGCTTCCGACAGCAGGCGAATCTCATGCTCCGGAAACACTCGAGGCTCGACCGTCTGCACCACGAGCACGCCCTGCAGGACGCCGCGGTCGATCAGCGGCACTCCCAGGAACGACTGATATGCGTCTTCGCCGGCCTCGGTGAAATACTTGAATCGCGGATGACTCTTGACCTGTTCTACCGCCACTGGGCGGACCTGCTCGGCGACCAATCCTGCCAGCCCTTCATGGAGCGTCATCCGCAGGCTGCCGACGGCCTCGCGGCGCAGCCCAAGTGTGGCCGCCAGAACCAGCGTGGAACGGTCGGGCTCAAGCAGGTATGCGGAACATACATCCGTACCAAAGCGTTTCGCAATCAGCGCGACGACGTTCGAAAGCGTCTCCGCCGGCTTGCCGCCCTCGGCCGTGAGATTGGCAATTTCTTCTAGAGTTAATACCTGGCTCGCGTTTCGCGATTCCTCGCCCTGCTCCAGGTCCTGTACTACGTCATTGTGTTGATCCAAACCGGTACCACCCTCCCCTGCACACAAACTGCACCTTCATTGGCTCTGCGCCTGCCTTAGATGGGAAATCTGAGACTGGAGAAACACTCCACGCCCCCACAAATCTATTTTACGGCGTGCGGCGTTTATCGCAGCCGTTGGGATTTGCGTTGATCCGATAGATTTTTCCTATGATGCTTCACCCTGACGATAACTGCTTGAATCGCCGCCCGTTAATGGAGCATCCCCGCCGTTGACCGATGTGGCACCACATCCCTCCACGCGCTTGACCCACTTTCCTCTGGCTGTACAAATCGCCACGCTCGTACGAGAATATCGGAATTCTAGCTGCGCTTCGCACTGATCGCTGATCCGCGTGGGGATCCCAAACCTTGTATCTCAGGCCCAAAACCCTGAAGGAGGCCGTTGCGCAGCTCGCTACTCCGGGCATCCGGATACTTGCCGGTGGCACTGATTTTTATCCAGCCCTGGGAGAGCGCGCAGCCTTGGAACCAGTCCTCGACGTTTCGGAGTTGCGCGAGTTGCGGGGCGTAACGCGCGACGTGAACTATGTCCGCATTGGCGGCCTTACCACCTGGTCAGACATTCTCCGGGCCGATTTGCCGCGTGGCTTCGACGCTCTGAAAGCTGCAGCAGGCGAAATCGGCTCGCTTCAGATCCAGAACCGGGGAACGGTCGCGGGAAACCTCTGCAACGCTTCTCCCGCAGCCGACGGCGTCCCATCGCTCCTCGCGCTCGATGCGGAGATCGAACTTGCCTCCCGAGCAGGCACGCGTCGCATGCCCCTGGTCGAGTTCATCGTCGGCAACCGTAAGACGCAACGTCGTCCGGATGAGTTGCTCACAGCGGTGTGGGTACCGCGAACCCTGGAGAATGCAGCTTCATCTTTTCTCAAGCTGGGGGCCCGCCGGTACCTCGTGATTTCAATCTCGATGGTAGCGGCCATCGTTCTCCTGGATAGTGGCCGCATTGTGGCTGCTCGCGTCGCCGTCGGATCCTGCTCTGCGGTGGCGCGACGCCTGACCGCCTTGGAGCACGCTCTCGCGGGAGCGCCCGCTCGCGGTCAGTTGAGTGCGCTCGTGACTCCCGCCCACCTCGCGCCGCTATCTCCGATCGACGACGTCCGTGCCACCGCCGCATATCGTTTCGACGCCTCTCTCACCCTCGTTCGTCGTGCTCTTGGCGCCTGTGTGGGGGGCAGCTGAATGGCAGCCACCCACGAAGTTCCGGCCGCGGCAATTGCAACGCCCATCGCTTTTCGCGTCAACGGGCGCGACGCTTCCGTGTCCAGTCCTCCTCTCACGCGGCTGTCGAAAGTGCTGCGCGACGAACTCGGCCTGACTGGGACCAAAGTTGGATGTGACGCCGGTGATTGCGGGGCGTGCACGGTCCTGCTGGATGGTGAGCCCGTCTGCTCCTGTTTGGTCCCAACCGGACAGGCTGCCGGACGCAACATCACGACCGTCGAAGGCCTCTCGCAGCGAGCTGCCGGTGCGCGACTGCAGCAATCGTTTCTCAATCACGGTGCTGCCCAGTGTGGGGCCTGCACACCGGGAATGCTGGTGGCGGCAACGGCATTGCTCGAGAGAAATAGCGCTCCATCCGAGACCGAGGTGATGGACGCGATCGGCGGCGTGTTATGCCGCTGCACCGGATACCGCAAGATTCTCGCCGCGATTCTTGAAGCGGGCGATCTCTGCCCAGCGTCAGACTCACCTCAGGCAGGCAACGCTGTTGGCAAACGTCTGATTCGCCTGGATGGAAAAAGTAAAGTCGAAGGCGCAGAGATCTTCGGCGCCGATGAAACCCCCGCTGGCGCCCTCGCTGCGCGCGCCGTCCGTTGCCCCCATCATCGGGCTCGCTTTCAGTTTGGAGATCTCGCTGCCTTCGTTCGCGACAATCCCGGCCTTCAGGCAATCTTTACCGCGGAAAATGTTCTGGGACGAGACTGCTACGGCGTGATTCCGCGCTTCGCCGATCAACCGGTTTTCGCCCATTGCGAAGCACGCTATCGCGGCGAGGCCGTGGCGGCGGTTGTCGGCGATCCGGCCGTTGTCGAGCGTCTCGATCTGGCGAGGCTCCCCGTCGTCTGGGAAGAACTGCCTCCGCTCCAGGATATCGACGCGGCCCTCGCGCCAGACGCCCCGCGAATCCATGCTCATCGCGAACAGAACGTGCTCGTCCGCGGGCGAGTCGTCCGCGGAGATGTCGAGTCCGCCATGGCTCAAGCGGACATCATCGTGGAAGCCGAATACGAAACTGGATTCGTCGAGCATGCCTACATCGAGCCCGAAGCTGGCTTTGCGCGCCGGGTCGGCGACGGGATTGAGATCCAGGCTTGCACGCAGTCGCCTTACATGGATCGCAGCGACATTGCCGCGATCCTCGGCATCGCTCCCGAAAAAGTCCGCATCATTCCGACCGCTGTCGGCGGCGGCTTCGGCTCTAAGCTCGATCTGTCTGTGCAGCCATTCCTTGCACTCGCGACATGGCATCTCGGCAAGACCGTCCGCATGGTCTATTCGCGAACTGAATCCATCATTTCGACGACGAAGCGCCACCCCGCTCGCATGCGAATTCGCGCCGGCTGTAACCGCGACGGTAAGCTGCAGGCGGTCGACTTCACTGCCGACTTCAATACCGGCGCATATTCTTCCTGGGGACCGACTGTCGCCGCGCGCGTGCCGGTGCACGCCTCGGGTCCTTATTATGTGCCCCACTACCGGGCACGGACGCGGGCTGTGCACACAAACCTTGTGCCAGCCGGGGCATTCCGTGGATTCGGCGTCCCGCAAGCTACGATCGCCCAGGAGCAACTCTACGACGACCTAGCAGATGAGCTCGCCATGGACCGCTTGGAGTTCCGCATCCTCAACGCGCTCGATGGTCAGACTCCGACCGTCACCGGACAGGTCCTTGGCGAGGGTGTCGGCATTCGCGCCTGCTTCGAGGCGCTTAAGCCAAAATGGCAGGTTGCGCGAAAATCAGCAGCAGAGTTCAACCAGAATTCAAAAGGTCTGTTACGGCGCGGCGTCGGTGTTGCCGGCATGTGGTACGGCTGCGGAAACACTTCCCTGCCCAATCCTTCGACCGTGCGCATCGGTCTGAAACGGGATGGCCGCATCGCGCTGCATCAGGGCGCGGTCGACATCGGCCAGGGCTCGAACACAATTGTCACGCAGATTTGTGCTGATGCGCTGGGCGCTCCCATCGACCGCTTTGACTTGATTTCCGGGGACACTGCTGTCACGCCTGATTGCGGCAAGACTTCCGCATCGCGGCAGACCCTGGTAACCGGAAAAGCCGCGCACATGGCAGGAGCTCAACTGCGGCAATCGATCCTGGCCTTCGCCAAGGGTTTCGACTGCGGCGCGCTTCAATTCGGCGACGGTCAAATTACGATCCGCGACAAGGACTGCATGCGCACCATCGACCTCGCCGCTCTACCGCTCGACCAGCACGGCTACGTCATCACTGCCGAGGCCACATTCGACCCGCCCACCAGCCCGCTCGACGAAAACGGCCAAGGCGTCCCCTATGCCGCCTACGGATTCGGTGCCCACATGGCTGAAATCGAAGTCGACACCGACCTCGGCACCGTGAAGGTTCTGAAAGTCACCGCAGCTCACGACGTTGGCCGCGCCATCAATCCCACGCTGATCGAAGGGCAGATCGAAGGCGGCGTCGCACAGGGGTTAGGGTTGGCGTTGATGGAAGAATTTTTCCCGGGCAAAGGAGAGAACCTGCACGACTACCTCATTCCATCCGCCGGTGACATCCCGTTCGTGGAATCGATTCTCATTGAAGATCCCACGCCCATCGGCCCGTTTGGCGCGAAAGGGATTGGTGAGCAAGCCGTGATTCCAACCGCGCCAGCCATTCTGAACGCCCTGCACGACGCCGTCGGAATCCGCCTGCGGAGGATTCCCGCCACTCCCGACCGCGTGCGCGCAGCGATTCTCGCCAAGCAGAAGGAGGGCCTTCATGGCTGAACGTCCACACGACTTTTGCGTTTGGGTGGCGCAGCGCTTCAGCGCTGCGATAGCGTGGTGTAGGAATAGCCGGCTTCAGCCGCTGAGGCTATTACATGATCGTGGTTGACGACGCCATCCGCTGCGACGCCTGTCCCGTGCTCTGTTACATCAAGCCCGGACGCACCGGCTCCTGCGACCGCTACGGGAATCACAACGGCCAACTCGTCCGTCTCGACCCCCACGTCATGCTCGAGCGCGCACAGTCCCGCGGCGACTCGCTTGTGCCTTTCCTCGGCAAGAGCCGAGAGTGGGACGGCAACCTTGTCAACGACGCCGAAACCTTCGTGACCGCCATCGGCGCTGGCACGACCTATCCCGACTACAAGCCCGCGCCCTTCATCATTTCGTCGCAGGTTGAAGGCGTCGACATGGTCACGGTCGTAACCGAGGGTATTTTTAGCTACTGTGGTGTGAAGCTGAAGATCGACACCGATCGCCATCTCGGCGCCGAATGCAGCACGGTGCGCGCACAGGGCGAGGCTGTCGGCCACGTCACGACTAGCGAGTACGGTTCGCAGATGCTCTCGCTTGGCGGTGTCCGCCACTTGACCAGCGGCAGCCGCCACGAAGGCACCGTCACTTGCGACACCCTGCTTCATCTCTGCAACGGTAGGGCCGTCGAACTCCAAATTGACGACGGCGCGAGAATCGTCGTGCAGGCCGGCAAGCCACCCATCGTCGACGGTGTGCAGGAAGAGCGCATGCGGGTCGGCTGCGGCTCGGCCACCATCGGCATGTTCGCGAAACAATGGTTCGGTAAGGTTGACGAAGTCGTTGTCGTCGACGATCACATCACCGGCGTTTTGTCGGAGCACCAGGCGGGCAAACTTTTCGGCGTCCCGGAAACGGGAATCAAGATGAAAGGCCGCCGCTCCACGCCCGGCCGCTACTTCAAGGTCGCCGAGCCGGGAACATCCTGGGGCGGAACCAGCATCACCGATCCGCTCTCGATCCTTGCGCCCTTCGATCCTGAAATTGCCAAGCCCGGCCTAAGCCTGCTGATGGTCAGCACAACGGGCGAACAATTTGCATACTACGAACTGGACGACGCGCTTCGGCCGGTAGAAAAAGACTTGCCGCCTTCACTGCAAGAATCGGTCGCGCGCATCCGCGAAAACTGCGAGCCGGCGCTCTGCACAGTCTTATTCATGGGCGGTGCCGGAGGCTCACTCCGCGCCGGGGTCACCGAGAATCCAGTCAAACTCACTCTCTCCGTCCGCGACGCCCTCACCCGCGTCACCTCTGGCGGCGCTCCCGTCTACGTCTGGCCCGGCGGCGGCATCACCTACATGGTGGACGTCAGCCGCATACCGCAAAACGCCTTCGGCTACGTTCCCACGCCCGCGCTGGTCGCTCCGATCGAATTTACGATGAAGCTAGCCAACTATGCCGCTCTCGGCGGTCACATGGACTATGTCCGCCCGCTCAGTTCCATCCGCCGCAACGACGAAGTCAGTAAAACCGTGGCGCCACGCGAAGACAATCCGTGGCCGCTTCAATCCGGAAAAGCTCCGCAAAAATGAACCCGCGCGCTCAAATCCGCCTCCTGCCCGATGGCCGCCGCCTGCACATGCACGACGGCCCGATCGATCTGATCATCGAAGCCTTCGGTGCGCTGGCAGAAATCCAAGCTGCGTATCGGGCCGCCGTGGCGCGGTTCAACTTCGTGCTCGACGAACTGTGCGGCGAACTCGTCTTCCTGCGCCAGCCAACTCGCGTAAACGGGCTGCTCCCTCAAGGGCCGATCGCACGCCGCATGGCCGCCGCCGTCACGCCCTACGCCGTTTCAACCTTTATTACGCCGATGGCCGCCGTCGCCGGCGCCGTCGCGGAAGAAATCCTGCGAGCCATGACCAGATCTGCCGATCTTTCCCGCGCCTATGTTAACGATGGCGGCGACATCGCGTTGCACCTTGCACCGGGCGAGAAATTCACCATCGGTATGGTCGAGCGCCCGGACCGCCCGTCGCTCTTTGGCACAACTACAATCGACGCCGCCACGTCGATCCGCGGCATCGCGACCAGTGGCTGGCGCGGCCGCAGTTTCTCTCTTGGCATCGCCGACGCCGTTACCGTCCTCGCCGGCACCGCCGCGATGGCTGACGCCGCCGCCACCATCATCGCCAACGCGATTGACCTGCCCGGACACCCGACCATCGTTCGCATCCCCGCGAAGGAACTCCAGCCCGACACCGATCTCGGAGATCGTCTCGTCACGCAGTCTGTCGGCCAACTCACGCCCAACGAGGTCCACGCTGCACTCGCCGCAGGAATTCGCGTCGCAGAATCGCTGCGTGGCCAGGGCCTCATCCATGCTGCCGCTTTGAATCTCCAAGGTGAAACTCGCCTGGTCGAGGCCCCACGCGGCATCCACACAAACTCAACGGCGGAGTCGGTTTTGGGTGGCGCAGCACTTCAGCGCTGCGATAAGCTGCCTATCTTGCAAGGCGGCTTTAGCCGCTGAGGTTTCCTGAACGTCTACTAAAACTAGACTATGGAAACTCGTGCATCACCCGGATCTGATCCATGCCAGACGTCCAACTCCGCAAGCGTCTTCTCTCGGTGGAAGAGATCTTCCACGAAGGCGGCCCCATCGCCGAGCAACCGCTGAAGCGCGCCGCCGCACTCGCCGTCATTCACAATCCTTTTGCCGGAGCCTACGTCGAAAAAATCGAATCCTTCATGGACGACCTCAAACCTCTCGGCCTCGAAATGGCCCGTGCGCTGGTGAAAGCTCTCGGCGGCGATCCCAAGTCAATCGAAGGCTATGGCAAAGGTGCGATCGTCGGCTCGGACGGCGAGATCGAACACGGCGCCTTGTGGCATGTCCCCGGAGGCTATGCCATGCGTGAGGCCCTCGGCGGCGCGAAAGCCATCGTCGCCTCGACAAAAAAAGTTGGCGACCCGGGCGCGCGCCTCGACGTTCCTATCACCCACATCAACGCTTCGTACGTGCGCAGCCACTTCGACGCCATGGAAGTCGGCCTCGCCGACGCACCCCGTGCCGACGAAATCCTTCTTGCGCTCGTCATGACCACCGGCCCGCGCGTTCATGCCCGCGTCGGCGGATTGAAAGCGTCCGAAATTAAAGGAGAGGACGGCCTGCGATGAAAGCCAAAATCCGCAAAATCGCAACCTTCGTGGAAGAAACGTGCACAGAAATGGGCCGCCCGATCAATCCGCCTACGCGACGCGCCGCCGCCGTGGCCGTGATCGAGAATCCCTGCGCGGGAAAATACGTCGAGGATCTCACTGAACTGATGGCCATCGGCGAAGAACTCGGCGACTTGCTCACCCAGCGCGCTGTCGCAGCTCTCGGCATCGACGGGCCGAAGGCAGAAAGCTACGGCAAGGCAGCTGCCGTCGGCGAGAATGGCGAACTCGAACACGCCGCCGCCGTTCTTCATCCGAAACTCGGCACGCCCGTTCGCAAGGTCCTTGGCAAAGGTACGGCCCTGATTCCGTCGTCAAAGAAGCGCGGAGGTCTGGGTGTCGTCCTTGACATCCCGCTCGGACACAAAGACGCCGCCTACGTCCGTAGCCACTTTGATGGCATGGAAGTCCGCCTCAACGACGCGCCCCGCGCTAACGAAATCATGATCGCAATCGCCGTCACTGATAGTGGCCGCCCTCTGGCGCGTGTCGGCGGCCTGACGAAGGAACAGATAAAGGGTGAGGATGGATTGCGGTAGCCAGTTCACGGAACCGCTTCATGCAGCACGTCAAAACACGGTTCGGTGCTTTTGGGCTGCGCAGCGCTTCAGCGCTGCGATAAGAGACTTTGAATAGCAGGCTTTAGCCGCTGAGGTCACGCAGGAAGCGCAATGAAAACGACACTGTATTGTTCGACAATCCTCCTGATCCTTCTCGTTCCGATTGCCGGTCTCCACGCCCAATCCAAGACTCCCGCCGACCTCCTCATCACCGGCGGCACCGTCATCACGATGGACGCCAGCCGCGCCATCCTCGACGACGGCGCCGTCGCCATCACTGGCGAAACGATCACCGAAGTCGGCCCCCGAGCGCAGCTCGAAGCAAAATACGTCGCCAAACAAACCATCGACGCCCGCAACACTCTCGTCCTCCCCGGCTTCATCAACGGACACACCCACGTCCCAATGACGCTCTTCCGGGGCATCCACGACGACGTCACCCTCAACGACTGGCTCTACAAGTACATCTTTCCTGCCGAAGCGAAGAATGTGAATGAGGAATTCGTCCGCTGGGGAACGCGTCTCGCGCTCGCCGAGCAGATCCGCTCCGGCGTCACCACCTTCGCCGATATGTACTACTTCGAGGACGCGATCGCTGACGAAACCAAGAAGGCCGGCATGCGGGGCGTGCTGGGCGAGACCTTCATCGACTTCCCCGCGCCCGACAACAAGACCGAAGCCGCCATGCTCGACTACACCGAGCGATTTCTGAAGAAATGGCAGGGCGATCCTCTGATCCACGCCGCCCCAGCGCCACACTCGATCTACACCTGCTCACAGAAAACGCTTCAGGACGCCGCCGCGCTCGCCCGCAAATATCACGCGCCGATCCTCATCCACGTTTCTGAAATGAAGAAAGAAGCCGAAGACAGCCAAAAGAATAACGGCATGTCCCCAGTGCAGTACCTCGACAAGCTAGGCATCCTCGGTCCCGACGTGGTTGCTGCTCACTGCATTTTCGTCGAGGAGCCCGACCGCAAAACCCTCGCCCAGCGCGGAGTCGGATGCGTGCACAATCCGTCGAGCAACATGATGATCGCCAGCGGCGTCTCGCCCATTCCCGAAATGCGCGCCGCCGGAATCGCCGTCGGCCTCGGTACCGACGGCCCCGCCGGCAGCAACAACGACCTCGACATCATGGAAGAGATTGACCTCGCCGCCAAGCTCGCGAAGATTACCCGCATGAGCCCGTTGGCGCTGAATGCCAAGGCAGTCGTTGAGATGGCAACCATCGACGGCGCCCGCGCCCTCCACATGGAGAAAGAAATCGGCTCGCTCGAAAGAGGCAAGAAGGCCGACGTGATCCTGCTCAGCCTCGACGAACCGAACGCAGTTCCGATGTACGAGCCCTATGCCCAGATCGCCTACGCCTTGAAAGGGAGCGACGTAAAGACGGTCGTGATCGGCGGCCGCGTCGTCATGCACGATCACAAGTTGCTGACGGTGGACGAAGCTGCGGCGATCGCCAAAGCGAGGGAATATAAGAATAAGATTGCGGCGTCGCTCGGCATGGAGTAGGGCAGGTGCTGGATCGCGAGTGGAGGAAGGTTACCCCTTCGATGCGCTTGCCTGAGCGTCCGGTTTGATATTGTAGTTCACCCGAAAGAAATTCGTTGGGTCGTATTTCCGTTTAATCGCTGCCAATCGCGTCAGGTTCGGACCAAATGCGGTCTTTATGACGTCTTCTTCTTCGATGTCGAGTGCGGACATCAGGTGCGCGTCTTGCGAAAATGGTCTGAGTATTTCCTCGCCGGATCGTGCCCAATCACGATGCACGTTTGTCTGTCTTGGATCGGTCCATTGAGCGATATACAAGATATCCCATGGCAGGCTGCGGTGGGGGAAGGCCGTGGCGTCGCTCGAGATCCGGCCTGCGGCGCCCCCATAATATTCGAGAACAACACAGGAAAGGGGGGAATGAAGCCGGTTCGCATGCTCGACAATGGCAGAGATCGCATCGTCCGGCAATTCTCGTTGCAGCGTGGATTTCCAGTAATTGTGATTACCATCCGGGAACGACGGGCCAAGCAACGCCTGCATCGCTGGAAAGGGCATAGCCTGGATGCCATCGAGAATCGGGCTGCCGAACTTCCGTAGAGGTTGCAGGACGCGCTCCCCATTGACATCATCGCCACAATAGCAAGGAATGACTCCGACCAGCGGAGAACCATCTGGACCGTGAAGGAGAGCGGCATATGCTGTCAGCTCATCCGGAGCTGACGCCATGTAGTCACGAAAATTGCGAATCACGTCAAAAGCTTTTTCGCGCGGGTAAAGCAGAAGCCCGCCTAAGACCGTTTTCACCGGGTGCGCCTGAAACTCAAAACTTGTAACAACGCCGAAGTTTCCGCCTCCGCCGCGAAGCGCCCAGAACAGGTCGTGGTTCTCCGAAGAGCTGGCGGTAAGAGCTTTTCCATCGGCAGTCACTACCTGCGCGGACAGCAAGTTGTCGATGGACATTCCGTACTTGCGGATGAGCCAGCCAACTCCGCCTCCGAGCGTTAGCCCACCAATCCCGGTTTTGGGCACTATGCCGCAAGGGACGGCAAGCCCGAAAACATGAGTTTCTCTATCGATCTCGCCAAGAGTTGCTCCGCCTTGCACTCGAACTCGTCGCGTTGCTTCATCTACAAAGACACTACGCATTCGAGACAGATCAATAACCAGACCGTCATCGCAGAGCGCTCTTCCCCCAACATTGTGGCCGCCGCCACGAATCGCCGTCAGTAAGTTATTCGTGCGACCGAAACTGACTGCGGCAATCACGTCAGCAATTCCTGTACATCGGGCGATTAGCCTAGGATGCTTGCTGATGCTTGCATTCCAGATCCGGCGAGCTTCGTTATAGCCGACATCTTCTGGCTCGAAAACTTGGCCATTGAGGCTCGACCGAAAAGACTTGACATCGACATCTGGCATAGATGGCCCGGTATTCTACTCGATTTCAGGAAAAGTTGTCGTCGTGGCACTCGTGCTGCGGCAGCATAGTAATGTATTCGATTAGCGTCCCGCGATTTCCGGCACCCTCGTCGCCGGCGGCGTGTTCCGGCTGCGCTGACAACTCACCGCGCCACCAGCAATCACCATTCCAATCCCCGGCAAATCACCCTTGCGGAGACTGTCCAGCAAGTCTTTCCCTGCCGAATGCTGTGCTTTGTCCATTAGCACGAACGACGCCTCGCGCCCGGGCGTGATGAGACCACAGTTGAGATTGCGCATCTTCGCCGTATTCCCGGTCGCGAGACATACAGCCACTTCCGCCGGAATTTCTCCCAGCGCAGACAGCATCGCGATCATTCGGATAATCCCCAGCGGCTGCACTCCCGATCCCGCAGGCGAATCGGTACCCAAGATAACGCGGCCAAGTTGCCCCAACTCCTTCGCCGTCCGCAACGCCAGCAACCCCGCCCGCTCATTCCCGTTGTGCACGATCTCCAACGCCCGCATCGACCGCTCGCACAGTGCCACAATCTGATCGTCGGGCAGCGCCGTGTGTCCGCCGTTGACGTGCCCGATGACGTCGGCGTCAGTTTCGAGCACCATGTCTTTATCAATCAGACTCGACCCCGGAATCGACGGCCCACCCGTGTGAATCGTGCTCTGGATGCCGTATTTCCGCGCCCACGCAACCATCTGGCGTCCAGTCTTGCCATCTTTCACGCTGCCCAGCCCGACCTCGCCAAGTAGCTTTACCCCAGCCGCGGCGAGTTCTTTGAAATCATCTTCCACCATTCCATGTTCAAGAACCGGTGCGCCCGCATAGATCTTCACTCCGCCCGGACGAAATGCGTGAAACGCCCGCTGTGCAAACACCGCCATCGCTTTCAGACCGACAACATCCTTCGGCCGCCCCGGCGTATGCACTTCGCCCGCCGAAATCATCGTGGTCACGCCGCCGTGCAGATAACTGTCGATCCATCCGAGCTGGTTCTGTCGCGGAGTCCAGTCGCCGCACACCGGATGCACATGGCTGTCGATCAGTCCGGGAACAAGCGCAACGCCTTTGGCGTCGATCGTGACGGTTGCGTCGGAAGCGACGACTTCCTTTTCTTTGCCGACCGCAACAATGCGATCTCCGACCGCGACGACGGTATCGGCGTCGAGAATTGGCTGATCGAGATCGCCGCTCAACAGCAATCCGATATTGCGAACCACCAGCTTGGTTTGAGTTGTGGTTTTAGGTTCGTCCTGAGCCATTAGCTTGTCCCGTCGATGCCAACTTTCCCCGTGTCATCCTGAGCGTAGCAGGAACGCAGCGCAGCGAAGTTCCTGCGCAGTCGAAGGACCCCTACTCAACCCGCGGCTCCACGTCCCCGCAAGGCATTTTCACGTTGCCGTCGACCGCCCCTTGTCCTCTCGACGCTCCCGGTGTTACAAGCAAGTAGAGTGCTCCAAATGCTATCCCGCGAGTTCATCTTTTGGGAAGTGGATGTCCAGCGCGACTTCGTGCTCCCTGGCGGCAAACTCTACGTCCCCGGCGCGGAAAAACTCCTCCCTAACATTCGCCTCCTTATCGACGCCGCCCGCCGCGACGAAGTCTTCATGGTCTCGAGCGGCGACTTTCATCCGCCCAACGACCCCGAATTCCAGCAGTTCCCGCCCCACTGCCTCAAAGGCCAGCCTGGTTCCGAACTCGTGCCGGAAGCACTGGCGGATCGCGTCGTGCGCATCGAGAACACGCCCGCAGCCCGGTTGCCCGAGCGCTTCGACAACTACCAGCAGATCCTTCTGGAAAAGCAGACTCTCGACGTATTCAAGACACTTCACGCCGATGAACTCGTCAAGCGCCTCGGAGATAAACCCGAATTCGTCGTCTTTGGTGTGGTGACAGAATATTGCGTGAACTGTGCCGCGAAGGGACTACTCGCACGGAATCGCAAAGTTGCTATCGTCCGCGATGCGATCGAGACTCTCGATTCGACGGTCGGAGACAAGACAGTCGCGGAATTGCAGAGTCTGGGAGCGCGCTTGGTCACCACTGACGAGATACTCTCGAGCGTCGCGCCCTAACGTGGAAGAGCGGCCCTTTAGGCGCCGCGTCAGATTCTCAATCTTGATGGCCTTTAGGCCCGGTGAAATTCGACCTAGAGCAACATTCCCGCAATCGATGCCGACATCAGATTCGCCATCGTCCCTGCCAGCATCGCGCGAAGTCCAAGCTTGGCCAGTTCCCCGCGCTTGTTCGGAGCGAGCGCGCCAATCCCGCCGAGCTGAATGCCAATCGAACTGAAATTCGCAAACCCGCACAAGGCAAACGTCGCGATCGTGAACGACCGCGGATCGAGGCCGGCTTTCTGCGGGCCCAACATCGAAAACGCTACCAATTCGTTGAGCACCATGCGCACGCCTAGAAGGTTCCCGATGGCCGCGCAGTCATGCCACGGGATTCCGATGATGAATGCGATCGGCGCAAATAGCTTGCCCAGGATGAATTCGAGGCTCGTGGGGAACCAGGCCGCGTGCGCGTGAATTCCGCCCATGATGCCATCCAGCAGCGCAATCAGGGCGAGGAAAGCAATCAGCATGGCCGCAATATTCAGCGCCATGTGCAGGCCGTCGGTCGTACCGCGGGCAATCGCTCCCAGCAGGTTGGTGTGCCCCTCTTCCTTCGGCATGACGACTTTTCCAGCCGTCTTTGGAACCTCGGTCTCCGGCACCAGCATTTTGGCCATCAGCAGCGTTCCCGGCGCCGTCATGATCACCGCGCTCAACAAGTGCTTGGGCTCGATGCCGAACGCAATGTAAGCCGCCATGATGCTTCCCGAAACATGCGCCATGCCGCTCGTCATCACCGTCATCAACTCAGAGTACGTCAGGTCGGGGAGAAACGGACGGATCGTCTGCGGAGCTTCCGTCTGCCCCATGAAGATGCTGGCTGCCACGTTCAGCGATTCAGCTCCACTCACGCCCATGAACCGCGTCATGAGCCAGGCCGCCGCCCGGATGATGAGTTGCATGATGCCGACGTAGTAGAGCACCGCGAACAGCGCGCAGATGAAAATCACCGTCGGCAATACCTGGAACGCAAAGTAGAAGGGGAATGATGGTGACGCTTTATGGCCAAGGCTTCCGAAAACGAACTCTGATCCGGCGAATGCATACGCAAGCAGTTGATTGACGTAGTCACCCGCCCTCTGAAAAAGATCTCGGCCGATCTCAACCTTCAGCACAAAAAAGGCGAATAGAACCTGCAGTCCCAGTCCCCATCCCACGGTCTTCAGACGGATCGCCTTGCGATTGGTTGAAAATGCGTAAGCGAGCCCAAGGATTATTGCAAGACCGAGAATGCCGGTGAATCGTCCCATTAATGTCCCCCCGACTGTTCCGCAGGATGGTGGATCGCGCGATGAATCATCGCAGGTCGGTGCGCAGGAGCCGCATCCGCAATCGTATAACTCGCCTT
>DATIWL010000097.1:0-8084 GCA_035519435.1 Terriglobales bacterium | reverse complement strand
AGCAGTTTGGTCGTCATGGCGGTGATCTCCGCTGCCGACAACGTATTTGACGCGGCAGGCAGATCGTCAATGGTGATGGCTACGGAGCGGTCCGGCTTCGCGGTTTGTGCCTGACCGGACACGACCGTTACGCAGAACATGATGGGAGCAAGGAGAACCCACACACGCTTCATACAAGACTGGTCCTCAAGTTGATTTCGATAGCGCAGTTTACCCTCCCGCGATCCATCCTGCCACCGCTGCCGCGGCAATCAACCAGATCGAATTCACGCGGAAGCGGATCAACGCGATCAATGCCGCGAGCGCGAGAATGAGCGTGAACCAATCCACGATCGCGGCTCTGGCGAGTTGCCAGGCGACAACCGCAATCAGGCTGACGGAACCCACGACGACGCCGTCGAGTGCCGCCGAAGCCGTGGGCGAGCGGCGAATGCGCGGCACGAGTGGACCGCCGAGTGCGACCAGAAGAAATCCCGGCAGGAAGATTCCAGCCGTTGCGGCGACAGCGCCGGGAATTCCGGCGAGGATATATCCGATGAATGTCGCCGTAGTGAAGACCGGGCCGGGAGTGAACTGGCCGACCGCAACCGCGTCGATCAGTTGTCTCTCGGTCAACCAGTGCAGGCGTGTGATGAACTCAGCTCGCAGGAAGGCCAACAGGACGTAGCCGCTTCCGAAGACAACTGCGCCAATCTTGAGGAAAGACAAAAACAGTCCAGCAACGCTGACCGCAGCACCTGATGCGGCCACGCCCAGTGGGACACCCATTGGCGCCATCAGAGCAGGCGTTGCTCTCTGTCGCAGAGTAACGAACAAGGACGACGCCATGCTGGCGCACGCCAGCACGGCGAGTGGGCCCACGTGCATCGCGCTCAGCGCAACGCAGACCGCTGCCAATGCGCCGAGGAATACCGACTTCACAGCTGTACGCCCCAGGTTCCACACCGCCTGCGCCACGATCGCGATCACAACCGGCTTGATTGCTCGCAGGATTCCTTCAAGCTGTGGCAGCGCGCCATAGCGCACGTAGGCCGCGGCAATCAGCGAAACGATGACCGCCGCGGGAAGAATGAAGCATGCCCCGGCGACGATCAACCCGCGCCATCCGCGCTTCTTATAGCCGATGAAGATGGCCAGCTCCGTCGAACTCGGGCCGGGGATGAGGTTAGCTGCTGCCAGCCGATCGGCGAATTCTTCCCCGCTCAGCCATGCACGCTTGTGTACGAACTCCGTCTCCATCATGGCAATGTGCGCCGCGGGCCCCCCGAAGGCAATGGTCCCCAGCTTCAGGAAGACGAGCGCCAGTTCACGGATGGAAGGCCGTTCGGATGCGGTCACGCTTTCCTCGCAGTTCAGGGCTTCGGCGGAGAGGGTGGAGTGAACTGGCCGAGGTCGGCCAGGCCAAGTTTTCCTTCAATGCGGCCAATGGTTTCTTCAGCATCGTCGAATCCGTCTTTCCCGAACATGCGATGCTCGATATCTTCAAACTCGTCCGAAAGTTCATCAAGTTGCTTGTCGGTGAAATTCTTCTTCCATGCCGGAAAAATGATCGTATCCTCGCGGGCGGCATGATTTTCATACATGCGTACGAATCCTTCAAATACCCGGGCCAGAGGCTCGGCATGATTGGCGGAGATTTTCGGGCCGCCGGTCACAGACAGGATATAGTCCGTGATTTCGCGGCCGCGCGCGTGTTGTGCGACAAGAATGTCCGCATAGTGCGCGAGTTCGCCATTCATCTTCCGGACCGTCGGAAAGATGTGTTGCTCTTCGAGCATCTTTTCGTGGTAGTCCTCTCCAAATGTGCGGAACAGTTGTGCGGTGCGGTGCAGCGCGGCTGCATCGACTCCCGCCGCATTTTGACGTAAACGGGGAATGCATTCTGCATAGACGAGCAGAGCACGGCGGATGACGCCATGCTCCCGCATCAGGTCTTCGGTGGCGGTGACTTCTGGTTCCTTGTTCGCCGACGGCTCAGCGGACAGGACATCAGGAACGGTCGCAGCAATCAGCACCGTCGATCCGACGGTGAGGGATTGCTGAAGCAAACTTCGGCGAGTGCACTCGGTGTTCATACAGACCTCTCGATCCTTACTATGCTCTTCTGGCCCGCTGAGTTGTATCGAATCTTGAGCGCCCGTGGCTCCGCACTCGCCTGCTGTTTATTTCGCCGCCATCTGGTCGTGGTCGTAGTATTCATAGGCCGACATCGGCTTGGCTCCGCCTTTTTTCCAGATGCGTGATTCGGCGGGCAGCTTGCCGAGAACACGCGCCATTTCTCGGACGTGCTCCGCCACCGAGCCGCAGCAGGATCCGATGTAGTTGATGCCGATGTCGCGCGCCTGCAGCGCATACTCGCCCATCTCTTTGCGCGTGAGTTGCAGCGGATCGAGACCGTAGGGAAATTCCGGAACGCTGGTGAAGTCGGGCTTCTCTTTCGGCGTGCGGTAGCCGACGGGCTGGCACGCGAGATAGCCGTCGACGGCCTTGCGCATTTTCTCCATCGAAGGCAGAGTGTGCTCGGGCGAACGTAGGCAGTTCATGCCGACGATATCAGCGCCGGCATCGAGCAGAGTCTTGGCCGCCTCTTCGGCCGTCTTGCCCTCGGCGGTTTCATTCTTGTTCTCGAAGCAGACGGTCACCATGACGGGCAGCCCCGTCTTCTTGGCGCGCTCCACGCAGAGCAACGCTTCGCCCAGCCACGAGAAAGTTTCGCCGATAATGAAATCGACGCCTTCTTCGGTCTGCACGCGCAGTTGTTCGTCGAAGGTTTCGCGCACGCGGTCAGCGGCGGACGCGCTGCCCGGCTCGTACATCCAGGTGAGGCTCAGGTTGCCCGCGACCAGGCACTGATCGCCCGCGACTTCTTTTGCCACGCGCACGGCGGAGCGGTTGATGTCCTCAACGCGATCTTCGAGTCCGACAGTGGCCAGCTTGTCGCGGCTGGCGTAGAACGTGAGCGCCTGCAGCACTTCGGCGCCGGCTTCGCGAAACTCGATGTGCAGCTGCTTGAGGGCTTCGGGGTAGACGATCGCCACTTCCGGAGTAAACGGACCGGGCCGCACCCATCCGCGCTTTTCCAGTTCCAGCAGGTAGCCGCCGTCACCGAGGACGGGACCGTCTTTCAGCCGTTCGAGAATGCCTTTCTTTGCCATGTTGGCTCCTTGAAACCGTCGTTGGTCGTTCGTCGTCGCAAAATCGAGCCCGTGTGGGGCGGGCATTCCTGCCCGCCTGCCGGACCTAGTCGTCCTTGTACTCAAACTCTGCCTTGATCGGGCAGCCCTCGGCAAATCGCTCGGGACGAAACGCTGAAATATCCACGGTCGTCGCTTTCCCGTCGAGCACCAGCTCGGCCATCACCAAGCCGATCGCCGGAGAAATCTTAAAGCCCATGCCCGAGAACCCCGCGCAGAGGTGCAACCCCTCGATCCCCGGCACCGGCCCCAGCATGGGGCGAGAATCGGGCGTCATGTCATACACGCCGGTGACGCCGCGCATCACTTCCGCATTCTCCAGTTTGGGAACACGGCGGCTGGCGCGCTCGATGATTTCTTCCAGCTCCGTCTCTGACGCGCGTTGCGGGAAGTTATCGGGATCGACCGGGCGCTGGCCATAGAAATCGCCGACCAGAAATTTGTCGCCGCCGTCAGAGCGGAAATACGTAGCAGTTACCGAATCGATGCAGGCGCATCCGCCGGGCCGCATGTCGGGCGCGTTCTTCAGAATTGCGACCTGGTGATATTCGGTCTCGATGGGCGGATCGAATCCTGCGTTCTTGATAAGCGGCCGCGTCCACGGCCCGGTTGCGGCGATCACGACGGGCGCGTGAATTTCGCCGGCCACAGTTCGCACGCCGCAAATGCACCCGTTGTGAAGCAGAAATTCAGTCGCCGGCGTTTTCGAAAGATAGACGGCGCCCATTTCCCGCGCACGGTTCAGGAAATCGCTGGCGACCACGTTGCCGTCGCCGTAGCCCGAATCCGGCTCGTAGGCTGCAAGTTCGATTTCATTGACATTCCAGTCCGGCTCGAGTTCCTGCAGTTGGCGTCGATCGATGAGATCGACCACCGCGCCGACCGAACGTTGCATTTCGACGTTCTGCTTGAGCCGTTCAGTTTCATTCGGATGCACGATACGCACGAAGCCGGTCTTGCGGAACGCGCCCTCTTCGCCCACGATTTCGCGCCAGTGTTGAAAGATTTCCAGGCTCACGAGCGCAAGCTGCACCTCGGGAGGAAAGCTGTAGTGCATCCGGATGAGCGCCGACGACCGGCTGCTGCCGCCCGCTCCCACGTGGTCCTTGTCGAGGATCGCGATGCTTCCAGTCTTGCGCTGCGCCAGGTGAAAGGCGATCGACGCGCCCATGACACCCGCGCCCAGGATGATGAAGTCGGCAGTTTTGGGAGCGCCATTCGTGCTCATGCCGCCACCTCCCTGAATTTGCCCTTCTTCCAGTCGCGCAATACCTGCTGCGCCGCATTGTGGCCGGGTGCTCCGGTGACGCCACCGCCCGGGTGCGCTCCCGCTCCGCACAAGTAAAGCCCACGAATTGGTGTACGGTACCGCGACCACCCGGCGACCGGACGATTGAAGAACAATTGTTCCAGCGTGAGATCGCCGTGGAAGATGTTGCCTTCGGTCAGACCGTAGGTTCGCTCGAGGTCCAGGGGCGTGAGAATCTGCCGCGCGACGATTGCCGCGGGCACATTCGGTGCATACTCGGCGATTTTCCTCACCACGCGGTCGCCCAGCAACTCGCGGTTGTCGTCCCACGTGCCCTGCCGCAGCTTGTAGGGAACGTACTGCACGAAGCAGGTCATCACGTGCCTGCCGGGACCGGCCAACGAGGAATCGGCATTCGAGCCGATCACGCAGTCGACCCAGAGCTGATCGGGAATTTCTCCAAACTTGGCGACATCGTAACAGCGCTCGGCAAATTCAAGCGACGGCACCAGCGTGAACAAAGACCGCTGCTGCGGATCGTAGTGTGCGGGCGTGCCCGTGAAACGCGGCTCTTCGGCAAGCACCATGTTCACCTTGGCGCAGGGACCGTCCATCTTGATGCCTCGGACCGCGTGCAGGAACTCGCCCGGCAATTCTTTCTCCGCGACCATCTTCAGGAACGTTCGCTTGGGATCGGCGTTCGAGAGCACCAATCGCGCGCGAATCTCGGTTCCGTCTTCCAGAATCACGGCGCGCGCAACGCCATTGCGTGAATCGATCTGCGCCACCGAGGCATTGGTGCGAATCTCGGCGCCAAAGCCTCGAGCCGCGGCCGCCATGGACGAAGTGATCGCGCCCATGCCGCCCATGACGTGTCCATAGAATCCCTGCAACTCGTGCTCGCCGCCGCTCAGCAGGTGAAAAAGCAGGCCCAGCGCCGTTCCGGGTTGATACGGTCCACCGTGTTTGCCATATACATTGTTGGCCAAGAACAACGTCTTCACTTTTTCCGATTCGTAATTGCGGTCGAGAAACTCTCCGAGGCTGCCTGTCAAAAACGAAACCAGCTGCGAAATCTCTCCACTCGAAATGCCTCGGAAGCGCTTGCCCACGCGCAGCAGGTCGCTCCATCCGCTGAGAGATCCGGTGTCGACTTCCGGCGGCGGCTCGAGAAAGAACGGCTGCAGGTAGCGAGCCAGCTTCTTCAGTTGATCGTCGATGCGGACGAACGTCTCCGCATCCTTCACGGAAATCTTTCGCAGTTCCGCGACCACGCGCTCTCGATCGGCCCACCAGGAAACCAGTTGTCCATCGGGGAAGGGAACCTGCAATGCCGGATCGCACGGCACCATGCGCAGTCCATGTTCGGCCAGGCGCAGGTCGCGAATCACCTCCGGCCGCAACATGCTGGCGATGTAGGAAGTCGTGGAAGCGCGGCAGCCGGGCGCGATCTCTTCCGTCACGCAGCATCCGCCGACGATATCTCGGCGCTCGAGTACCAGCACCGACATGCCGGCGCGCGCGAGATACGAAGCCGCGGTCAGGCCGTTGTGGCCTGCGCCGATGACAATGGCGTCATAAACTCGGCTCGATGTGTCCTTCGTCATCGATGACTGTTGGTCAAAAAATGCCCCACTGCGGGTAAGCGAAGTTAACGAAATCCATTGAAAAATGCCATTGAAAAATGGTTTCCCGGTACTGTATCTTTCATTGACCTGGGGTCAAGCAATGAACAGCATCACCAATAGTCTTGCCAAACGGACGCAGTTCCGGGTGGACGCGAAGCCACGGCCGCGCTCGGAAGCAAAGCGGGCGCGGATTGTCGATACCGCCATCCGCCATTTTGCGGAACACGGCTACAGCGCCGCGCGCGTGGAGGACATCGCCGCCGAGTTGAATATTGCCAAGGGTTCCGTTTTCCAGCATTTCAAGAGCAAAGACGGCCTCTTTCTCGAGGCCTACAAGAAGGCTGTGCGCTCCTTTCCCAAGTACATGGAAGCGCCTGCGGAGATCCAGAAACACGGTTTCTTCGAGATGCTCCGTTACTGGCTGGGCCGCACCGAACTCATGGTCCGCGACAACTGGGCGTCGTACCGTATTTATCTGGTCGGGAACTACGGCACCGATCTCGCGCTGCGCCGTGAAATCAACCGCTTCCTCGTTTCCGAAGACCCCTATGGCTGGCGTGATTTCGTGCGTTACGGCGCGGGCCGCGGCGAGCTGCGTTCCGATCTCGATGCCGACATGATCGGCTCCATCCTGGAATGGACCATGGACCGCTTCCAGGATGCGTTGCTCACAGAAGAGTTGGATCCCGGTCTGTTTCGCAAGCAGGGATCGGTTGCAGAAAAGAAGGAAGCCCGCATCGAGCAGTTCACGGAATTGATGCGGCGTGCCATTGGTTCAGAAAAAGTCCAGAATCCGGGGAAGAAAGCATGACCGCTGCCAGCCTCCATCAGATCCTTGACAGCTACGACGACCAGGCGTCTTTGTCGGATGCCTCGACGATTCCCGCGCCATGGTACGTTGATCCGCGCATCTACGAACTCGAGCAGCAGGCGGTTTTCAGCAAGACCTGGCAGGTCATCGGCCGCGTCGATCAGGTCGAGAAACCCGGTCAGTTCGTAACCGCTACCGTCGCAGGCGAGCCGATCGTCGCGGTGCGCGGTGCCGACGGCGTGCTGCGCGCCTTCTTCAACGTCTGCCGCCACCATGCTGCGGCGGTCGTCACCGAACCCTGCGGCAACGCATCGATCCTGCATTGCCCCTATCACGGATGGAACTACGGCCTCGACGGCTCGCTCAAGGGCATGCCGGAGTTCGACGGCGTAAAGAACTTCGAGCGCAAAGATAACGGCCTCGTACCGGTCAAGGTCGATGCCTGGGAAACGCTGGTTTTCGTCAACCTCGATCCGGCGGCGGGATCGTTGCACGATTTTCTCGGGGGCATGTTGAAGAAAGCTGCGCCGCTCGGCCTGAGCAAGCTGCGCTATTTCACCACGAAGACTTACGACATCGCCTGCAACTGGAAGGTGTTCGTCGACAACTATCTCGACGGCGGTTATCACGTGCCGCATCTCCACAAAGGCCTGAGTTCGGTTCTCGATTACAGGCAGTACACGATCGAAAACGAAGACCGTTATTGCCTGCAATCCAGCCCGATGGTTAGTGGCGACGAAGATGCTGCCACCTCGAATACGCGCCGCGGCGATCGCGCGTGGTACTTCTGGCAGTATCCGAACTGGATGTTCAACTGCTACGAAGGCTACATGGATACAAACCTCGTCATTCCGGTCGATGTCGATCACTGCCGCGTGATTTTCGATTTCTACTTCTCCGACGTCAGCGAGAAAGCGCGTGAGTACAACGAGCAGAGCGTCGCCGTCGGCAATCGCGTACAGGACGAAGACCTCGGCATCTGTGAAGCCGTGCAGCGCGGACTGAAGTCGCGGGTGTACCAGGCCGGGCGACTGTCCGTTCGCCGCGAGGCTGGCGAACAACTGTTCCATCAGTTGCTGGCAGCGGACTTGAAGGTAGGGCTGGGCAAGACAGCAGCCGCGGCCGACTAAGTACGTGTGGGGCGGGCATTCCTGCCCGCCTTTTTCCCTCTGGGCGATCGGGGACCGAATGAAAAACCTATT
>DATIWL010000096.1:0-3388 GCA_035519435.1 Terriglobales bacterium | reverse complement strand
GCTCGCAGCTATCAGTCAGCTCTCCGAAAACCAACGGAGGGCTGGAGAAGGACCTGAGAGCTGACATCTGAGAGCCGAGAGCTAGCCTTTCCACCGATACGCATCCTGCTGCCCCAGTCCGATGTGGCCCAACACGCGATTCGCAAACTCCTGGGCCATGGCTTCGAAGGTCTGCGGGCGGTAGTAGAAGGCGGGAATCAGCGGAAAGATGGTCGCGCCTGCGTCGGCGGCGAGCGACATGTTGCGGATGTGGATCTTGTTCAGTGGCGTTTCACGCACGCATAACACCAGCGGTCTGCGCTCTTTGAGCGTGACATCGGCAGCCCGCTCGATCAGGTGAGAGGCAACGCCGTTGGCGATGCGGGCCAGGGTACCCACGCTGCACGGGATCACGATCATTGCATCGGAAGGGTACGACCCACTGGCCACGTTGGCGCCGATGTCGGCATTCGCCTGCTGCTGAATCTTCGCGCTGGGCGAGCCGATGATCTGACGCAGGAGATCGGAACGGCCTTCGATGGCAAGTTCTTCCGCCATCACCCGAAGGGCGCTGTCGGAAGCGATGAAGTTGACAGTCTTCACCCGCTCATCGCGCTCGATCGTCAATAGCAGGTGCTTGAGAAATAAGGATCCACTGGCGCCGGTGGTAGCGACGGTCAGGTTTTGTGGCGGGTGAAAAGACAAGGCAGGCCCTCCGGGAGTTGTTGATTGACGATTTTGGATGATGATTTGGCGAAGTCGAGATTCTCGCGCTTCGCGTTTGGGAAATCAACCAGAACCGGAAGTCGCCACTCGCGTAACCGGCTGATTTATTGAGCGTTGCTCGTTGATTACGGTTGGCCGACAACCGAAATCGAGGATCAACAATCAAGACATCAACCAACTTCCGGTGGGCCGGCGCACGACGTTTTGCCTTCTAAACCAACATGGCCTCGCACGGCATTTTACGGTCACGGCGCAGCGCGGCGCAGCTTCATGCGCTCGCCGGAGTTGAGCGCGAAATCCGCAGCTACGATCACGCCGGCGGCCGCAAGTATCTACGCGACTTCCGTGACGCCTACCGCTCCTACGATACCGTTCTCACGACGATGGGAGTAACCGAAGCCGTGGCAAAGTTCGGCATCGTGCTCGTCGGCGACTACCATGCGTTGCCCGGCTCGCAACGTTACCTCGCCTCCCTGATCCGCAATTCGGAATTGCGAAGCCGCCCCGTCGTCCTGGGCGTCGAAACGATTTTCTCCCGTGACCAGCACATCGTCGACGAATGGTGGAGCGGCGAAATCGACGAAGCTGAGTTCCGCCAGCGCATTCGTTTCGACCTCGATTGGGGATATGACTGGACTCCCTTTTTCGAACTGCTCTCTGCTGCCAGGGAACATGCCGCCGGCATCTATGGGCTCGACTGCATGCCGCGCGAGGATCTTCGTAAGATCGGTGCGCGCGATCGTCACGCCGCTGAGAAGATCTCCGAAATGCGGCAGCGCCATCCGGACGCGCTCCTGCTGGTTCTGTTCGGGGAATCGCATCTCGCGCCGCGCCATCTCCCGGAGCAGGTGCGCGCCGTGCTGCCCGACGAGCACATGCTGACCCTCCTGCAGAATGTGGACGCGCTTTACTGGCGCGCTGCCGGCGAACAATCGGAACATGTCGAGGCGGTCCGAGTCGCTGATGACGTCCTCTGTGTGTTCAATGCTACGCCACTGGAGAAGTACGAAAACTACCGCCTCTACCTGAACCGCTGCGTGCGCGACGATGATGCTCCCGACCTCGGTCCGACGGTTTACAACCTGATTGATGGCTTGGTGCGTTTTCTGGGGATCAAAGTCTATTCGGCGCACAACACGACCCAGCCGCGCCAGTTGATCGATCTGATGCCCGAAGTCTACTCGCGCAACTCCGACGCGCTGCTGCGCCGGCTTCTCTCGCGAAAGGGATTCTCAGTCGCCCAGCGGAAAACCATGCTGCAACAGGTTCACCAGCGCGGAAGCGCGTACCTGGCGCCGCTGAACGCCTTCTATATTCGCAAGTTCGACATGACCTCCGCCACCGAAGATGCCGCGCGTTTCTTGCACCACGCCTGCCGTGGACTGCCGAACCGCGTCAATGGAAAGGTCCCGGAACCACGAACACCCAACGACTCCTTCTTCGCCGCTACGCTGGAAAATGCCCTGGCCTGCTTCGGCTCGCGCATTCTGCATCCGGCGCGTCCCGCATTTCGCGATGCAGATCTCCGTCAGATGTTCGACCTGACGCGGGAGGATCTGGAACAGCAGACTGCGCTCCACTATCCGGACGCGGTCGATGCCCTCGATTTTCTTGCCTGGCATCGCGAACCCGGCCGGACTCAGCCAAAGCGCCTGGCGGGAGTGGAATGGATGCGAGCGCTGCAATTCAGTGGGCGCAAGCGCGAGTATGTACTCGAGCAGATTGGGTGCCTGCTCGGGAACGACCTCTACGATGCCTATATCGACGGCCGCATCGGGCCGGCCGCACTGCGTCACATCTTCCTTACTCACCTTGAGGAGCCGGGAACGGCGCAGGAAGCCTACGCGAATCTGAATACGAGACTGAAATAAAACCCCCTCTTAGCTCTCAGCTCTCATCTAATCGCGCCTGCACATCTGGTTTTCTTGAGAGCTGAGAGCTTGGAGCCGAGAGCTTTTGATATCCTCAGCAGTCACATGCCCGAGGAATCGCAACTCGAACAGAAGACCCCCGACTCCCTGATGCTGTTCGGCTTCTGGTATCGGGCTCTGCCCAGCGACAAACTGGGACGCAAGCTCACGAAGTGCATGCTACTGGAGACGCCACTCGTCCTCGGACGCGACCGCGCAGGCGATCCCTTTGCGCTGCGCGATGCCTGTCCGCACCGCGGCATGCCGCTTTCGTGCGGTGGTTTCGACGGTGCGCTGGTCGAGTGCTCCTATCATGGGTGGAAATTCGAGGCTCACACCGGGCAGTGCACGCTGGTGCCATCTTTGGTCGCTGACCAGAAGTTGAAAGTCGACCGCATCTATGCGGGCAGCTATCCCTGCGAGGAGCGCGACGATTTCATTTGGGTGTTTATTCCCGACCCCGCGCCGGCAGGGGCTGGCTTCAGCAAGCCGTCTCCGGCTCCTACTCCCGCGCCCGAAGTCCCGAAGTTCAGCGACAAGTACAAACTCGCCTATCTCACCGCCGATCTGCCGTGCTCGGTCGATCACGGCATCATTGGTCTGATGGACCCCGCGCACGGGCCATTCGTACATCAGGCGTGGTGGTGGCGGACGCGGCACTCGATCCACGAAAAACATAAGACCTTCGAGCCGATCCCCTACGGCTTCCGCATGAGCGCGCACACGCCGAGTTCGAACAGCGCTCCGTACAAGATTCTGCGGTTTTATGCCAA
>DATIWL010000095.1:0-4906 GCA_035519435.1 Terriglobales bacterium | reverse complement strand
CCGGGGCGAGACTAACGCCTGCGGGGTGTAGTGTCAATTGCGTTCCGCAGGGTGCGCGCAGGCTCATGCGCGGTTTCTCTCCCAGCCCGCGCGGAGCCGGACAATCCTTCTGACGCAAACCCTCTTCAGGCTGTACACTTTGGAGTTTCAATGCGGGCCGAAGTGCGGGACCGACTTCATGACTTTGATCGGAGTTTGTGAGTGAAAAGACTTCTGCTCTCTTTTGGCTTCTTAGTCCTGGCATCATCCATCGGCGCGGCTCAGACTGCGCCGTCGAAACAACTCACCATCGAAGCGATCTTCGCGGAAGGTGGGATCACGGGACGCCTTCCAGAGAACATCAAATGGAGCCCCGACGGGACGAAAGTGTCTTATGTGCAGCGCGACGACAGCGGCGAGCACGGAGAACTCTGGTACGTCGACGTGACCACGGGCGAGAAAAAAGTCCTCGTCAGCGAGTCGAAGCTGGCGCAACTGGCGCCACCCGTGAGCAGGATTCGGGACGAGCGCGAGAAAGAGCGCGTGACCCGTTATCACGTCGCAGCCTACATCTGGTCGCCCGATTCCAAGCACCTGCTTTTCGACTCGCAAGGACAGCTCTGGTATTACGATCTGGGCACCGGCACCGCAGTCCAGCTGACTTCGTCGCCTGATCCCAGCGACGATCCGAAATTCTCTCCCGACGGCAAGCGGTTGGCCTATGTGCGGCGGCACAACCTCTACGTTCATCCGGTATCAGGCGAAGAAGGGGAACGCCAGATCACGCGGGATGAAAGCAAAGACAGGGATAAAGACAAGGACAAGGACGCCAAAGACGACAACGCCGAAATTCTGAACGGAGAGGTGGATTGGGTTTACGCGGAGGAACTCGGCGTTCGCAGCAACTTCTTCTGGTCTCCGGAAGGCCGCGACATCCTGTTCCTCCAGATGGATGAAACTCACGTTCCGATCTACCCCATCACCGATTGGTTGCCGACACATCCCCGCGTCGATGGCGAGAAGTACCCCAAGGCCGGAGATCCAAACCCGATCGTGCGCCTCGGTGCGGTTTCAAGCGGCGGCGGCAAAGTGCGTTGGATCAAGCTCACCGAGGATGACGACACCTACATCCCTCGTTTCGGCTGGATCCGCGAAGGGTACGCCTGGGCCGAATTGCTGAACCGCAAGCAGGACACAATGGACCTGTTCTTCATTGACACCAGATCGGGCCGCACACGCAAGGTGCTGACCGAAACGAGCCCGGGAGCGTGGGTGAACGTCAATGACGACTTCCGCATCCTGAAGTCCGGCGACCGCTTTCTCTGGACCAGCTGGCGCGACGGCCACACGCACATCTATCACTACAGTTTTGATGGGAAGGACCCCCTGGCCGCCGATGCCAAGCCAGAACGGCAGCTGGAGAGCGGCGACTACGAGGTCATCGAAATCAGTGGGGTCGACGAGCAAACCGGCACAGTGTATTTCGTCGGCAACAAAGATGACCCGCGGCGTCAGCAGGTCTTTGCCGTCAAGCTCGATGGCTCGGCTGTGTGGCCTGTCTCCTCCGGCGAGGGCACTTCGACGAGCACTTTCGCCGACGATGGCAGGCACTATATCGAACACCAGTCGGATACCTTGCAGCCGCCCCGCCTCTCCGCCTGTACCAGCGGAGGGCCTTGCCAGAAGATCTGGGAAGGCCGCAGCGTCGCCGACTATGGGTTGGTTGCGCCGCAGTATCTCGAGTTCAACGCCGACGATGGCACCGTGTTGTACGGCTCTCTGTTGATGCCTTCCGAAGATGCTGCCGACGAAGATGTTCCGCTGATCGTGTTCGTATATGGCGGCCCGGCGGGACAGACAGTGCAGAAGGCATGGGGCGGCACCAATGCGCTCTTCCACCAAATGCTCGTCCAAGAAGGCTTCGCCGTCTTTACGCTCGACAACCGCGGCAGCCCGAATCGCGGACGCAAGTTCAGCGCCGCTTTGCGCGGGCAGTTCGGCGCCGTCGAACTGAAGGATCAACTCGCCGGGCTCGATCAGCTGCTGGCGAAGTATCCGCAACTCGATCCGTCGCGCACCGCAATCTGGGGGTGGTCGAACGGCGGATCGATGACCTTGTTTGCGTTGACGCACTCGGGCCGATTCAAAGCCGGGATTGCGGTCGCCCCAGTGACCAGCCAGCGCAACTATGACTCCATCTACACCGAGCGCTACATGGGCCTGCCGAAGGAAAATGCTAAGGGGTATGACGACTCCATCGTGAGCGCGGCCGGAAACCTGCGCGGCTCGCTGTTTCTGGTGCATGGGACGGGAGACGATAACGTCCACTTCCAGAACACCATCCAGATGACCGACGCGCTGATCAAGACGGGAAAGCCCTTCCGGCTCATGGTGTATCCGAACAAGACGCACGGCATCTCGGGCTCGGACGCGCGCACGCATCTGTTCAAGATGATGGAGGAGTTCTGGAACAAGGAGTTGAAATAAGTTCTCAGCTGTCGGCTGTCAGGTTTTTAGCTCTTAGGCTCTTGCAGCAGATCTCGTATCCTTTCCGGCGCTCATGGTTTTCTGAGAGCTGAGGGCTTGGAGCTGAGAGCTTCATTAAGTTATGTACACAACGACGCTTGGCGATTTCGAACTCACTGTCATCTCCGACGGCACTTACTTTCTCGATGGCGGCGGATTTTTCGGCGTCGTGCCGAAGGTCATGTGGTCGAAAAAGGTTACGGCCGATGAGCAAAACCGCGTTCATGCTGGTCTGAATTCCCTGCTTGTTCGCACCAGAAAGAAGAACATCCTGATCGAGACCGGGATCGGCAACAAGCTCTCCGAAAAGATGGTCCGCATCTATGCGCAACCGGCGCAATTGCTCGACAACCTGCGCGCCGTCGGTCTGGGACCCGACGACATCGACATCGTCATCAATAGCCATCTGCACTTTGATCACTGCGGATGGAATACGGTGCGAGGCAAGGACGGCGTGGTCGTTCCGACGTTTCCACGCGCTAAGTACTACGCTCCCGCCGGCGAGTGGGAATATGCGCGACGGCCGAGTGAGCGTGATGCCATCAGCTTCATCCCCGAGAATTACGATCCGCTAGTCGAGAGTGGCCAGATGACCCTGCTGCACGGCGGCGAAGAGATTGTGCCGGGAATTTCGGTCAGAACCTATCCCGGCCACACGGCCCACATGCAGGCGACCTTCGTGAAGAGCGGAGGCAAGACGGCTTGCTACATCTCGGACCTCATTCCGACCACCGCGCATCTCGACCTCACTTGGGGAATGTCATTTGACCTGTATCCGCTGCAGGCCATCGAAAGCCGCAAGCAGTACTACGCGGAGGCGATCCCGCAGAGATGGCTGACCGTCTTCACCCACGACCCGGCAACACCGTGGGGAGTTGTGGAGCACGGGGAGAAAGGGAAGCTAGCTCTGCGCGGACTGGACTAACAATTTGGCTTCAAAGAACCGCTCCACGTTCTCCAGAATCTCCGTCCCGTTCTTTGCCTCGTAGATCGCCTTGCGCAGCGCGGCTCCGCCCGCGACGCCGTGCGTGAACCATGACGCGAACTGCTTCATCTTGCCTTCTGCACCGGGCATTTCTTCTTCCAGCAGCATCTGGAAGTAGGTACGGATCATCTGGTAACGGTCGGCTTCGGCCGGTTGCACGTAGGAACCAGAGTCCACATATTGCTCGATCTGGCGGAAGATCCACGGGTTCGCCGGGGCCATGCGGCCGATCATGACGGCGTCGCATCCGGTCTGGGCGACCATGGCGCAGGCGTCTTCGGGGGTGCGGATGTCTCCGTTGCCGATCACTGGAATCTTGATCGCCTGCTTTACCGATGCGATCCACTCCCAGCGCGCGGTGCCACTGTAGCCCTGCTCGCGGGTGCGGGCATGGAGGGCGACGGCGCAGAGGCCGCAGTCTTCGGCCATGCGGGCGAGGTCGACGCAGACAATTTCGTCGTCGCTCCATCCAGCGCGGAACTTCACTGTGAAGGGGATCTTCACCGCTCCGCGGACGGACTCAAAAATCTTGCGGATCAGCGGCAGGTCGCGCAATAGGCCCGAGCCGCCGTTACATTTCACGACTTTCTTCGCCGGGCAGCCAAGGTTCAGATCGACTAGGTCGAAACCAAGGTTTTCCACGACCCGCGCCGCGTCGGCCAGCAGCCGCGGATCGCTGCCGAATAGCTGCGCCGAGATGGGATGCTCGTCTTCGTAGAAGTGCAGGTAGCGTCCGCGAACCTTGGGATTGCGGAGAACGCCGTCGGCCGAGGTGAACTCGGTCATAATCAGGCCGCATCCACCAAGGTTCTTGATGAAGCGGCGGAAAACGGTGTCGGTGACGCCAGCCATGGGGGCGAGAACGGTGGCGGGACGGATCGCGACGCCACCGATGTTGAGAGTCGAGGGGAAGACTCGGCGCGCCAACGTGCGCTGTTCGACGCTGCCAGCATCGATCGTGCCGTCCGGCACGCGGGCGAGGGCGCCCGCGCCACATGGGTCCGAGTTGTCCCAGAACTTGCGCACAGCAGTATTCTAAGCCTCGAACAAAGCGAAGCCCCCGCCGGAGCGAGGGCTCGATTTCATTGCAATGGGATCGTGGGCGAGGACGCCCTCGCCACAGGTTATTTCTTGGCCGTCTCGGCCTTGCCGGCGTCGCTTTTTGCGTACTTGCGGCGGAAGCGTTCGACGCGTCCGGCGGTGTCAACCAGCTTCTGCTTGCCGGTGAAGAACGGGTGACAAGCCGAGCAGATTTCAACGCTGATGTCGCCGTGATGAGTGGAACGGGTGGTAAACGCGTTGCCGCAGGCGCAGTGCACGCGCACTTCGTGATAGTTGGGATGGATCGCTGCCTTCTTGTCGGTTCAAATGCCCTTTCGAATCCTTAGATTCTACTGGAGTTAGAAGGATTCAGCA
>DATIWL010000094.1:0-3339 GCA_035519435.1 Terriglobales bacterium | reverse complement strand
GTATTGGTGCCGTCGATGCCGATAAAAGAGGAAAGACTCTCAACCGCCGGATCTTTCAGTACGACGTTCGCCAGCACCTGCTGCCGGTCGGACATCTCGGAGAACGAGACCGACTGCGGCGCCTCGGAAACGCCCTGAATGACTCCGGTATCCTGAATCGGGAAGAAGCCCTTCGGGATGATGAGGAAGAGGCCCACCGTCAAGGCCAGTGTTCCTACTGCCACGAGCAGCGTCGTTTTCTGAAATCTCAGGACGAACTGCAGCGTCCCCCCATAAAACTCGATAATGGAGTTGAAGGCTCGCTCCGAAGCCCTGTAGAAACGGCCCTGCTGATTTTCCCGTTTGTGGCGGAGCAACTTCGAGCACATCATCGGCGTCAGCGTGAGCGAGACGACGGCGGAAACCAGGATCGTGACACTCAGAGTGATCGCAAATTCGCGGAACAGCCGCCCTACGATGTCGCCCATGAACAGCAGCGGAATCAGGACGGCGATCAGGGAGATCGTCAGCGAGATGATCGTGAAGCCGATCTGCTCGGAGCCATGCAGCGCGGCCTCGAGCGGGGTTTCCCCTTCCTCGAGATAACGGGTGATGTTTTCGATCATAACGATGGCATCATCGACCACGAAGCCGGTCGATATCGTCAGCGCCATCAGGGTCAGGTTGTTGAGGCTGTAGCCGAGCACGTGCATCACGCCGAACGTGCCCACAAGCGAGAGCGGCACCGCAATGCTGGGAATTATCGTCGCCGAGACGTTTCTGAGAAACAGAAAGATCACCATCACGACCAATCCGATCGTCAGCATCAGCTCGTACTGGACGTCCGCGACGGAAGCGCGAATGGTGTTGGTGCGATCGGTGACAATGGCGACCTGCACCTGTTTCGGCAGCGTCGCGGTCAGCTGCGGAAGCAGGGATTTGATGCGGTCGACAACCGAGATGATGTTTGCGCCTGGCTGCCGCTGGATATTCACGATCACGGCGGGCGCCTGGTTCATCCACGCCGCCTGCCGCACGTTCTCGACATCGTCCTTCACGTCGGCAACGTCGGTGAGCTTGACCGGGGCGCCATTGCGGTATGCGATTATCAGAGGTGCGAACTGTGCACTCGAGAGCAGCTGGTCGTTGGCGGCGATCTGGTACGACTGGCGATTTCCGTCGAAGCTTCCCTTGGCCTGATTCACACTCGCTGCCGTGAGCGCGTTGCGCAGGTCCTCCATGTTGAGGCCGTAGGAGGCCATCACGGTGGGATTCGCCTGCACCCGGACCGCCGGCTTCTGTCCGCCGGAAATGCTCACTAGGCCGACGCCGGGCAACTGCGAGATCTTGGGCGCGAGACGCGTATCGGCAAAGTCCTCGACTTTCGAAAGCGGTAGCGTGCTCGAAGCCAGCGCTAGCGTCAGGATGGGCGTATCCGCCGGGTTGATCTTGTTATAGATGGGCGGCGTGGGAAGATCTGCCGGCAGATAAGTTCCGGCGGAATTGATCGATTGCTGGACCTCCTGCTCTCCGATATCGATATTCATGCTGAGGTTGAACTGCAAAGTAATGACGGAGCTGCCGTCGGAGCTTGTCGAGGTCATCTGCTGCAGGCCGGGCATTTGCCCGAATTGGCGTTCGAGCGGGGCCGTGACCGAAGACGCCATGACTTCCGGGCTTGCTCCGGGATAGAACGCGACTACCTGGATTGTCGGATAGTCCACTTCCGGAAGAGCCGAGACTGGCAACTGCTTGTACGCGACAGCGCCGGCCAGGAGAATGCCTATCATCAATAGCGACGTCGCAATGGGACGCTGTATGAATATCCGCGAAGGACTCATTTCTTGTCCCGCAATTGGACTGACACTTTGGCGCTTTCGACCAACTTATCTACGCCGCTCAGCACCACCACCTCGCCCGGCGTCAGACCTTTGGCGACTTCGGTTTCCTCGCCGTTAGCGGCGCCGAGTTCGACATTTCGGATCGCAACAGTGGAATCCGCGCTCACGACGAAAACATAAGTATTGCTGCCATTACGCTGCACCGCCGCGATGGGGATGAGCAAGACGCCGTGCTTCTGCTGGAGCAGGAGGCGCGCATAAACGAACTGATTTGGAAAGAGCCTGTCATCCGAATTGGAAAAGTCGGCGCGCAAGCGAACGGTGCCGGTGGTCTGATCGATCTGATTGTCGATCGTGACCAGCGCGCCCATGGCAAGCCGATGTTGTTGCTCCCGGTCCCAGCCTTCGACATGCAGATTCTGCCCGGAGCGCGTACGCGAGCGGATGGCAGGCAGTTGATCTTCCGCCACCGGAAAGATAATGCTGATCGGTTGCGTCTGCGTGATCACCAGCAGGGCGGTTCCGCTGCTCGCCTGCACGTAGTTTCCGGGATCGACGAGCCGCAGCCCGATTCGTCCCGTGAGCGGCGACGCGATGTGGCAGTACGAGATATTCAGCCTGGTGGACTCGATGAGGCCCTTGTCCATCTCCACCTGCCCTTCGTCCTGAGCGACGGTCGCCTGCTGAGTGGCATACGTCTGTTCCGGAATCGCGTGGGTCTTCATCAGGGTGGCGTAGCGATCCAAATCCACTTTGGCGTTCGCAAGCAACGCCTCATCCCGCTTCAGTTGACCTTCATACTGCTTGAGTTGCGCCTCGTACGGCCTCGGATCGATTTCGAGTAACGGCGCTCCCTTTTGGACCGTGTCGCCCTCCTTGTAGTGGATGGCCATGATTTCGCCGTCTACGCGAGTCTTGACGGTAACCGTGTACATCGGCGTCACGCTGCCGAGGCCGGTGATGTAGACGCCGATATCGCCACGACTAGCGTGGGCGGCTACGACCGGTATGGCCGGCCCACTACCGCTCGTCCCTGCTGCAATGCTTCCGCCCGAGTTACTCGCCCGGGCATTGCCAGCCTCGGTCCAGAAATACCAGCCGCCAAAACTCAGCGGCAGGAGAACCAATATCGAGCGCCATCCGAAAAGAGGACGGCTTCTTCGCTGCGAAGTGATTTCGTTGATGTTCTTCACTGGTTTCGACATTGATCCCTCTTTGCGTTTGCGAGTGCAACCCAAAAGAGCCCATGGCCTAGGGAAGAACGGCCATGGGCGTGGATTCCCGACGGGAAAAGTAGTAGGGCAAACAGAGGGCTGCGCGGCGGCCCAACTACGGCTCCGCCACGCCCCACGTCCGGTCGACTGCCTTCGCGAGTTCCTCTCCTTTCAAGCGTGAATGCTTTTCGAGCCAACGATCCGCTTCCACCACTTCGGTCGGATAGGTTGTGGCCGCGAGGACTTGCGCGACTAGCTCGTCCGGATCGAACGCGATGGGCGCGACCACCTGCTGAAGCTGCCGG
>DATIWL010000093.1:0-51032 GCA_035519435.1 Terriglobales bacterium | reverse complement strand
GTTCATCGTCCACCGCATGGAGAACGCCATCGCGAACCACGAGTTCGAGAAGGCGCGCTTCTACTCGGACGAAGAACGCAAAGAGCGCGAGAACCTGCGTGCTCTTCGCGAAAAATACCACCTCGATGAATCCTCCACCGGTGTCGTCGGTCGGGAGGACATCGAGGACGTGGTATCGCGCTGGACGGGCGTGCCCATCACCTCGATTAAAGAAGAAGAGACGCAGAAACTGCTGCGCATTGAAGAAGAACTGCACAAGCGGATTATTTCCCAGGACAAGGCGATCAGCGCTTTGGCGCGCGCCATCCGGCGGTCGCGGGCCGGGCTTAAGAGTCCCAATCGGCCGATCGGTTCGTTCCTGTTCCTGGGGCCGACGGGCGTCGGCAAAACCGAAGTCGCTCGCACCCTGGCGCAATTCATGTTCGGCAGTGAGAAAGCGCTGGTTCGCTTCGACATGTCCGAGTTCATGGAGAAGCACTCGGTCTCCAAGCTGATTGGCTCGCCTCCGGGATACGTGGGCTACGAAGAGGGCGGACA
This sequence comes from Terriglobales bacterium, assembly GCA_035519435.1. Taxonomy (GTDB): domain Bacteria; phylum Acidobacteriota; class Terriglobia; order Terriglobales; family Acidobacteriaceae; genus Acidiflorens. Next base: position 50,495 of record DATIWL010000093.1, on the reverse strand, counting down.
GCTTACCGAGCGTGTAAAGCGCGCGCCCTACTCGGTCGTCTTGCTTGATGAAATCGAGAAAGCGCACCCAGATGTGTTCAACATCCTGCTGCAGGTGTTTGAAGATGGCCAGTTGACCGATGGTCTCGGCAATACGGTTGATTTCAAGAACGCGATCCTGATCATGACGTCGAATATCGGAGCCCGGCATCTGATGAAGCGCGAGGGCCTGGGCTTCCAGTCGACGAAAGAAGACATGGTTTCGGAGAAGGTCGAGGACCTCGTTAAAAACGAAGTCAAGCGCACCTTCAATCCCGAGTTCCTGAACCGGCTCGATGAAGTGATCCTGTTCAACGCGCTCGGCGAGAATGACCTGATCCAGATCCTCGAACTCATGATCAGCCAGCTGAACCAGAACCTGGCGCAGCGCTCGATCACGGTGACCGTGACCGACGAAGCCAAGAAATGGATTCTGACCCAGACGCTCGGCGACCGCAGCTACGGAGCGCGTCCGTTGCGGCGCGCGTTGCAGAAGTACATCGAAGACCCGCTCTCGGAAGCCCTGATCCAGGGCACGATTACCACGCGGCCGGCGTTTATCGAGGTCTTCCTCGAGGACAACAAGCTGTACTACCGTCCGGTGGATTCGGAGAAGGCGGAGGGTGTGCTGCTGTACGAGAGCTAGGTGTCAGGTCTCAGTTGTTAGGTGTTGGGAAGCCGTCAGCGAAAGCCGGCGCCTTTTGCTTTCTATGCTCCCTTGGGGCATTTCTCTGCGACCCCTGCAGCCACGAATGAATCTGAAGTAATGGCACCAGCCCCGCAGGAGACGCATGTCCAAAGTCAACATCGCCGAAAAATTCTCCAAGATCCACGAGTACTGGAAGCCCTACATTGGGGCCGAACTCAACGGCCAGCACGTCAAGTTCGACAAGCTCAAGGGCGAGTTCGTCTTCCATCATCATGACAACGAAGACGAGATGTTTCTGGTGGTGAAGGGGCGCTTTCGCATGGAGTTTCGCGACCGGCATGAGTGGATCGAGGAAGGCGAGTTCATCGTGGTGCCGCGCGGAGTTGAGCACAAGCCTGTGGCTGAAGAGGAATGCTGGCTGCTGCTGTTTGAGCCGGCCTCGACGCTGAACACGGGCAATGTTGACAGTGAACGAACGGTGAGAGAGCTGGAAAAGATATAGTTTCGATTATGGAGCCTTAAAGAAGGGCTCACATCCTGGGATCTCAGCCTGGGCTCACTCCCTGGCTTTCTTATGCCGCTGCTACGGATTCGGGAAGCCGGCCCGATCCTCATTACCTTGGTCACGGCGGGCTCTTCGACTTCGGTACCCTACTCCATCACCTCCGAATCCGGCAGCATAGAGGTCTACCGCCCGGAATCCTCCCTCCTGCGCGCCGGGCGGATGCGGTGCTTCGTCCATGTTCGATTCCGAGTCCAAGGATTCGCAGGTTGTCGAAAGCTGGCAGCGCTTTGTGCAGGCGGCGTTAGGCGTCATGGCATTGGTCGGCGCACTGGTCATGGCGCATTACTACGCCCCGCCTGAAACTGCCGGCCTGGAACAGCAGGTCCACCAGCTTTCCCAGCAAGTAAGCGATCTGGAGCGGCAGGGAGCGTTTTCGACGTCCGCCGTCGATGATGCCCGTAACTCGGTCGCATATATTTTCGGCGTCTATCGTGTATCGGGCTCCGACGGCACGTCTCAGATTCACGCGCGGGTTGCCGGGACCGGATTCATCGTCGCGCCCGGCTTGCTCGCGACCAACCGGCATGTGGCTGAGCCGTGGTACGGAGATCGTGAGGCTGCGGTTGCACTGCGTCGCGGTGGCACTCCGGTGCTGGAGAAACTGGAAGCGTACTTTCCGGGATCGCCGCTTCCGGTCGCGCTGCAACCCGTAGTCCTGGCGAAGCATGGAGACCTGGCCGTTCTGAAGATCGAAGAAACTCCCTTCACGGAAAGCCTGAAACCCCTGGCGTTGGCCAAGGCGCCCCCTCACGTGGGCGATCCCATCACTGTGCTGGCCTACCCGATGGGAGTAACGGGAATGGTGGCGAAGTCACCCGCGGCGGTATATGAACGGCTGTCATCGCATCAGGATGACCCGGGAACGGCGAGCGAACTGGCGGCGCTTTCACTGATTCGGCCATCGGCGACATTTGGGCACATCGGCGACGTCTCGGGAGACAAGCTCATCTACGACGCCGCAACCGCGCGTGGTGGCAGCGGCGGCCCGGTCCTCAACACGCATGGCGAAGTCGTGGGCGTGAACGCCGCCTATCTTGATGGATTTTCCGGCGGTACGCTGGGGATCTCGTCTGCCAATCTGGTTCCGCTGGTCGATACCGCAAAGCGCGGATCCCGCGTCACACCCAAGTAAAAAACTCCCGCTTCTAAGGTGCAATTTGTTGCGCAGGGCGCTATACTGCCCGGCGCCGTGCACCAATCCTCAGTGAGGCAAGTGCTCTGGATTCAAACAGATTTGTATCTCACTGATTCAAATAGCCCATTGGCCTTTAGGCTGCATCGAAAGCACTATTCCGGTCCCTGTCTTGGCGGTGCGATTTGGGTTTTCGGGGTTGATGGCCCAGTTACTAAAAGAGATTTCGCGATGATTAAGAGTTTTCTGGCTGTGGCGATGCTGCTGAGTGCGGTGCTTTGGACCGGTTGCGCAACCGGGGGCGGCGGTCACACGGGTCACAATATCGTGGTCACCGTAGACACCAGCCCATCAAACAAGCAACTCCTTGGCGCGTCGCTCACGGTTCAGTTCGTGGCCAAGGTTACTGGCACCGCCGATACTGCGGTGAACTGGAGCGTCAGCGGAGCCAGTTGCACAGGAAATGCCTGCGGAACGATCAATTCAAGCGGCTTGTATACGGCTCCGAGTTCGGCGCCAACCGACGGTTTGGTGGTCACGATTACGGCGACACTCGTATCGAGTCCCACGAAGACGGGCACCTATTCCATAAAGGTACTGCCACTCACGGTTTTGGTCACTCCGAGGCTCCTGACAGGCGACCCCCTGAATGTTGCGAAAGGTACGCAACAACAGTTCACTTCGATCGTCGCCCCTGATGAAGAACCGCAAGGAGTTACGTGGTCGCTGGCTTGCGATGCCGGCGGCAATGCCTGCGGAACCATCGACGCAAGCACGGGCTTGCTCACCGCGCCCAATTCAGTTCCCGGCAATCCCACGGGTCATGTCACTGCCACTTCGACAGCGGAAACAACGGTATCGGCGACGGTAGATTTCAACGTCGTCGCGTCGCGTCTCGACGGCAATACCACGTATGCGTTTTATCTGACCGGATACGATGCGAGTGGATCGATTGCAGCGGCGGGTAATTTCAAGACGAATGCCGATGGTACAGCGATCACCGCCGGAATCGAAGACGACCTTACGATCAACGCATACTCTAGCCCGACAATCACGGGGGGAAGCTTAGCGCTAGACAGCAACAGTCACGGCACGCTGACGATGAACACATCGGCTGGAACGCGCAAGTACAAGGTCGCGATTGATGCGGACGGCGAAGCGAGGATGATCGAGGACGACAGCACAGGCCGCCACGCCTCGGGCCAAATCGCACAGGCCACCACGTCGAAATTCAAGAACAGCGCGCTGCCGAGCGGAGCGACGTTCGCATTCGGACTGACAGGCGTGACCACGACCGGGACCCAACGGGCGGGCTTTGCGGGAACCTTTAAGCCGGATGGCGCGGGCAACATCGGCTCTGGGATGCTCGATAAGAACGAGAATGGCACGCTCGGCTCGGCTACGGATCTGGTGGGAACCTACAGCATCGATGGCACGGGCGACCCGCATCCTGGGCGTGGCACGTTGACGCTGACTTCAAGTTCACTGGGGAAAACCTACAACTACGCTATCTATGTCATCAGCGGGCTCACAACGAAGGACACCACTCCCCTCACGTTGTTCATGATCTCGGTCGATGATCCACTGGCCAGCCCTGGGGCCTCGGGCACAATCGTCTTCCAGGATCCGACGCCGGCCTATGGGAACTCAGACTTCATCGGTTCTTGGGTCGCGAACCTGACCGGTGTAAGCGCTTCGGGTCAGAGGCTGGTCTCGCTGACGAGCGGGTCAGGTGATAGCGCCGGGCATTGGTCCGGCTTCTATGATGCCAACAATGCCGGGACCATCATTTCGGCGAAGGACGTCACGAATTACGCATTTGCATCGACGGGCAGCGGGCGCTACACCATCGACTTCCTTGGGGACGCGACGGCAAGTCCGGCAGTTCCGCCGGTCCATTTTGTTCTGTATTCAAGCGCCGCAAACCGCGGTTTCCTGCTCTCGATCGACAACTCAAGCTCCACGGTCTATACGGGCACGATGGACCTGCAGGGATCCAGCCTGGCGCCTGCGGAACTGGCGGGCTCACTACAGGCGTCAACCGGAAATTCGGGGAGCCCGTCCGCTGATCAGATCTTAATGAACCTGTTGTTGACTTCGGCATTGCCGAACTTCACGCTCGTCGGTCAGCAAGATCAGAACGACACGACCCATGTTACAGGTCAGGCGTTGGTCGGCACCTACGACATAACAGACACCGGTACCGGCCCCTTAAATCTCACACAACCTGCAGACACAAACTACGTGATTTACCCGCTCGACAACCCGCCGTTCGACAAGACCAACAAAGCAATCACTGCGATCCAGCATTTTGTGATGATCCGAACAGATTCCACCGAGACGAATCCATCTGTGATCTTTGGAGAGAGGTGAGCGGAGCACAGAGGCGCTCCGTTTCACTTCCCCTTCACCACCACTTTTGCTGTAGCGAGGTTGTCAAAGCGGTCGTAGGCGCGCACAACGACCACATGGTCGTTGGAAACCTGCGCTGCGGATGCTGCGGCTGGAGTGGAAGCGGGCAGTGGCACGCGGAAGTCATAGTCTTCTGTGGTCGAATCTGATAACTGGTCCACAGGTTCCACGAACTGCCAATCACCTGCATCCAAAGAGAACTCGGCGCGTTTGACTGTGGAGAATGAATCCGTGGCCCGGAAATGGACGTGAACCTGGTTGCCTTCCTGGGTGGCGACCAGCGCCGTGATCGCGGGAGGCGTCGAATCGACTTCGAAGCGGGCACTCTCTTTGTCATCCTGGAGTGCTTCACCCGGAGAGTGGGAAGGGGCGTCCGTTACGACGACTCTCGCAGTGTAACCGCCATCGGGCAGCAGGCTGGCGTCGAACGAGTAGTAACGATCGCTGAGGTGATCCTTCAGTAGCAGCCACCGCGATTCACCGTCTCCGCGGTAGTAGAGCGCGTACTCCAGTTGGTCGTCATTGTCGTCGTGAGCCGACCAACGGATGCCGATCGAATCGTGATCACGAATGCTGGGCGGCGGCGGGTCGAACCGGGGTTGGCCCGGAGCAGGCGGTTCGGTACCGGTTACGTGCGGAATTGGCTGGTAGCGGTATCCGGGCTGCGGGATGATTTCATCGATCTGCGGTGCGACATTCTTCGGGAGATAGTAAAGCAGCACGCTCTCCATACGAGGCTCCGGGTTGCCCGCATGCAGCACAACCTTCCACTGCAAAAAACGGGCGGCTGGAACCTTGAGTTCGGAACCAGTGAGGGAGTCGACTTTGGTCCACGGACTCCAATTGCGGTCGGGATTATCGACGTTCCCGCTGCGGGCAAAGAGCTCCGCATTGCCACTGGACCGGATCTTGGCCCGGCCCCAACGCGAGAACACCTTCGCATCAAAGACGTCACTCTCGTAGGTGCCCTCTGTCCCCGGTCCGGGGCCGAGGAGAAAAATCTTGCCGAGGTTACTGCTTGAGGCATAGAGTCCGCCGCCGGGCGCGCCGGCAAACGCTGTGATCTGACTGCCGCTGGCCTTGAGCAAGTCGGTGAAATCGTCGACCCCATTGATGGCGAAGACATGGCCGCGATTGCCCGTACCCGCCAGCAGGCGGCCGCGACGATCGAAGCCCAGGGCATAGACAAGGTCTTCACGCGAGCTCCACACGCGAGCGGGAGCGCCGTCAGGAGCAATGCGATAGATCTCGGATCCTCCAGTCGCTCCTAATCCCGGCGCCGGAAACGGCGCGACGATCGGGCCAGCAGGAGTCACGCCCGGATTCAACGGGGGCGCGGCAGCGCCGGTCTGGATCTGCGCTGGTGCCGCTACGGCGGGCATGATGAGTCCTAGCGGAGCTATCCCCGGACGTTTTTCCCCAACCCCGGCAGCGTAGATATTCCCGGCCGTGTCGAGAGCGAGCGCGGTGATCTCCTTCTTGGGTGCGCTGTAGAGAACAAATGCATCTCCGCTGGGAGAGATCCGATAGATGAGGCCACTACCGTCGGAGCCGGCGATGAGATTCCCTTTCGGGTCCAGGGCGAGCACACGAATATGCACTTCGTCGCTCTTGAAAAACAGCGAGTGCTGGCCGCTGGGCGTGATCTTGTAGATTTCTCCGTGGTCGCCGGTCGCAACGTACATCGTGCCGGAATCGTCGAGCACGATGTCCCAGATATATTTCGTGCCCGGGTCGAAGTAGGGAGTTGCACTCCAGGAACCGGCAGCAGGCTTCGAGGAGGTATCTGAGGCAGCGGGGGCCGGGGCCGGCGCCTTGGATGCCTCGAGGCGGTACACCTTTCCGTCAGGAGAAGTGGCGGCGAAAACCACACCACGTTTGTCAACGAGCAGGGACTGCACCTGCAACTCCTGGGGATCGAAAATCGGCGTGCTCTGTCCGTCAGGAGTGATGCGATAGACACGCGCGGGAGATCCGGTTGCTGCGTACACATTGCCGGCCGGGTCGGAGGCGATGGCCCACACGTAGGTTGAGGGGAGGGTGGCGACGGTCTTGAACGCGGGCGCCAGTTCCAGCCCGCCATTGCTGAGCAGCGCGACCCCGTTCGGTGTGCCTTTCACGAGCTCCTCAAATTTTGCTTGTTGCCAGGTGCGGGTGCCCTCGGCGAAGGCCATGGTGGAAGACAACACGGCCGCCAGCAGGAAGGATATCTTCTGAGCCAATGAGATCCTCATTTCAGGAAGAGTTCTGAGTGCCTGCAGCGGATGCGGCATCGTGAGCAGAAGCTGCAGAGCTTTCCATTGATTGTAGCGCCAGGAAACAACGAGCGCAGGCACGCCAGTCGCCCATGGAAACGGACAGGGCGGGCAGCCTTGCTCCCGCGCCTGTTCTATTTCACGTTGATCGTGAGCATCTGCGCACCTGCAACCGCGTAATCGAGGGGATCGGTCGAGGCCTCGTTGACGGAAGACTCGTTCAACACGACCATCTCTTGTGTGCCGCGCATATTGTCCATCACATTCATGACTGAGAGAGGCAGCGTCGGCATGACCTTGTCGGCCACCATCGCTTCGGGATCCGATTCGAACAAGGAGACGTAGACACGATTGTTGGCATGCTCCTTGTTCAAGAGCGCAATGGTCGAGGCCAGGCCGAGTTTGCGGTTGGCAAGCGGCATGCCGCGGCGCAGGCGGTCGAGGGTATCGCCGTCGCTAACCAGGATGCGCAGCATCCCCTTGGACGCCGACGTCGGAATTCGAATCGGAATCTGGCGGACGATCCGCTCCCCCCGGTACGGGCGGAGCACGGTCTCGACGATGATTTCGTCGCCGGGGCGGGCTTCAGTTGCGTCGGTGCGGGATGCCTCCAGCTTCGCGGAGCGGCGATCGCGGACGAGGTCGAAATCCAGCTTCACGCCCTGGATATCGGGTGCGTCGTAGGGATTGTCGTAGATGCGGCCAAACCGGTCCCCGATGGTTGCGGCAGCGAGGGCGGCGGCCGGCTGGCCGTTGTCCATCGGCGCAAACATGTTTTTCAGCGTGACATCCGGGTAGCCCTTTACGCTGAGGGCGCCATTCATGCGGTACGTTGTGTCGTCCCCATATTCGTTCGTATCGTGGAGAGCATTGAACACGGTGGCCATCATAGCGACCGGGCTGAGCCGCGCATTGTTCAGGATCTCGTAGTGGAATTCCTTGTGGAATTCCTTCGGCGCCTGGCCGCCGCGGACCGTCACAGTCACGGGAATCATCTTCGGTTCCTTCCCCATGGTTCCGAGGATGCCGCTATGGCGGTCTTGCACAAATGAGCCAACCGTTTCGGTAGTATTCACAATCTTGAAAGCATTCAGGGGCGACGGCAACGTCGTCAGCACCGTGGCCTTCGTCATGGGAAGGTCCACTCGACCGAATTGCATCAACGGATGGCCGCAGGCGAGCAGGCGCTGGGGATCAACGTATGTGACTGTGCATGTGGCCGCGACGTCCATGTCACCGCGAACCAGCACGGCGCTGACTGCAGACCCTGGCACTATCGGCTCCGGCTGCTTGCGATCGCTGGACGAGCCAACGCCCATGACCGGCACGATCCCGGCAGAAGCAAACTGAGGCGCGAAACGGCGGAGGGTTTCCTCGGAGAAACCGCTGAAGACGAGCGGTGTTTCGATCGGCTTCAGATAGTTGCCGTAAGCCTGCAAGGACAGCCCGGAACTCTCTGCCGGACTGGAAGCGCGGGTCGCGCCTGCCGGCTCTGCAGTTGGTGCAGCAGCCGGTGCCGCGCCGGGCCGCTTGTCGGCAGGATCGATTTCCAGCATCTTTTCGATTGGGGTCACTCCGGCGATTGGCTCCTTGGAGAACTCTCCAATACGGAATGCAAGAGCCCCGATCAGCTTGCCGTCGATGTAGACCGGGCTGCCGCTCATGCCGGCTACAACTCCTGTGTACTCCGGTTTTGTCCCATGCAGGCGCACGAGGATGATGTCACCACGAGGTCCGTTTACGTTGTGCAGCACACCGAGAACTTCCACGTCCATGGGCTCTGGCTTGGTGCCTTGGAAGACGGTATAGGCCGACCCCTGCATGCCCGAATGAATCTGGCTGAGCGGCATGATGGCCGGCAAGGACTGATCTGACGACGGATTCTCTGCTGTGACCCAGGTGGCTGACGTGAGACAGAAGAGGGCGGCGAGTGAGAAGACAACCTTCCTCATGAATGGCCCCGGAGGTACAAAATCAACGACTTATTTCCTTCTGCTTCGCGCGTTGTTCGGTGGTTTTGCCAGCAGAGGAGGCGTTTTTCAGGCCTGCAAAATATCCCAAACGCGAAGTGGTTGCATCTATACTAGCACAGTCTATTTTGAGGTTTTTTCGATGTTTTCAGGCCACTTTGAGGGTTGCGAAGCCGGCTTCTCGGCTCTCCGCAAGAGATTGATTCTGCTCTCGCTGGTTGCGCTCGTCATGGCGGGATTAAGCGTTTTTCTTCTGGCTCAGGACACAAGTCAGCAGCCTCCGAATCCGAACAAACAAGAGGCCCCGCCGGAAGCCGGTGGTCCGCAGAATGATGCCGGGCCCTATGCGATCCCGAAGAAGAAGGAAGAGCCTCCGCCGCCTCCGCCCGAGAGGCCCAAGAAGATCGAGGGCATGCCCGACTACTCCATCCGAGTGGATGTGCCTCTGGTTAGCCTCGACGTGCTGGTCACGACGAAAGATGGACAGTTCATCCCGGGGCTCCACAAAGAGAACTTCAAGGTTCTCGAGGACGGTGTGGAGCAGAAGATCACCAATTTCAATCAGTCGGAGGCGCCGATTACAGCGGTGCTGCTGATCGAGTTTGCCGCCAACAGCTACCAGTACAACTACGACGCGCTGAACTCGGCATACACGTTTGCGAGCGGGTTGAAGAAGGACGACTGGGTCGCAGTGGTGTTCTACGACATGAAGCCGCAGATTCTGGTGGACTTCACGCAGGATAAACGGGCCGTACTGGGCGCGCTGAATATGCTGCGTATTCCGGGTTTCTCTGAGCGAAACCTGTTCGATGCTCTGTTCGATACGCTCGATCGTGTCGATCGCATCGAAGGCAAGAAGTACATCATTCTGGTGTCTTCCGGACGCGATACGTTCAGCAAGCTTAACCTTGACCAGATCCTCAAGAAGGTCAAGTCGACGAAAGACACTACGATCTATGCCGTGAGCATCGGCCGCGAGGTCCGCGAATGGTATGAAGCGCATGGCGCAAGCGGGCCGATCACGACGGATTGGCTGCAGGCCGACAACCAGATGAATACTTTCGCCCGTCTGACGGGAGGGCGCGCATACTTTCCGCGCTTCGAGGGAGAGCTGCCGGAAATCTTCCGCGACATTGCAGCCGACGTCCGCAACCAGTACACGCTTGCGTACCATCCGACCAACGCGAAGCTTGACGGCACGTATCGCAAGCTGAAGGTGGAGCTGCAAGGACCGGACGGCGGACCGCTGAAAATCCGGGATCAAAAAGGCAAGGATGTAAAGCCTGTCATTTACGCGCGTGAGGGGTATACGGCAAAGCATCAGGTGGAGTAAGCCAGCTCGCAGCAGGAGCACATGGATTAATGGATTAATGGATTAAAGGAGTTGAGCGCAAATTAATCTGTTGATACCGCTTTGGCTTCCTGAGGGCTGAGAGCCGACCGCTGAGAGCTTTCAGTGCGCGTGGAAGAAATGATCCAATAGAAACATCAGACCGACACCGAGGAATACCACAAGCGCCATCTTCACTCCCGGCTCACGGTTCACTTCCGGCATCAAGTCTGACGCAGCCACGTAGATGGTCACTCCCGCAGCCAGCGGCAATCCTGAACTCACCTGATGCCGGAACAACGCCATTGTGAAAACTCCGGCCATGGTGGCGGCACCCAGCAGCGCTGAGGCCCACCATGCGGTGGCGCGGCTACGGCCGCTGGCGAGCATGACCGAGGCAACGGTAAAGCCTTCCGGAATCTTGTGCAGAAAAACCGCGAGAAAGATGATCCACCCGAGCCAGCTGGAGACCAGGAACCCCGAGGCAATGGCGATGCCGTCGAAAAACGTATGAATGATCAGCCCCAGCAGGACCGAGTAGCCCTTGTGGGCGTGCATGAATTCGTCCCGGTGAACCTCTTCGCCGAAATGAAAGTGCGGACTGAGCGTGTGCTCGAAGAAATGAACGATCAGGTAGCCGATCAACACGAGAAAAGCGGCTTTCTTCCCGTTCAACTCCAGGCTCGCGGGAACGACTTCGACCAGCGCGGTCGCCAGCATGAACCCCGCGCCGAGCGCGATGAAGTACTTAAGGTAGCGGCGCTCCCAACTCCGCTGCACGATGATGGTGCCGCCAAACACGTTGGCAGCCGCCGCGGTCAGGCCCAGCAAAAGACTGATGGTGATCGGATGCATGCGGACGGGCAAGACTAACAGGTGCGGGAGAAGGTTTCCATAGTCTCACGCTCGCGGACGGGCCGGCTTTCGACTGTCGAGAAAGATGTGTACGTGCTCCATTAAGCTGTCGCAAGCGCGAATACAGTTATCGCGGATTGTCTGCCGCGCACGCGCGTCCTCGGTGGCTACCAACACCGTCGCCGCACCGTGGCAGGTCAAGAACAAGGTGTCAAAGAACTGGGCGTATTCATCCGGTTCACCGCCGAACCGGGCTGCCAATTGGCTAAGCACCCATGTGCGTCCCGGCCGGTTGTTCCCCGGCACCAGGACGTACGGCGCCCATGCGAGTTGCAGCAGCTCATACTCGTGCGGATGTTGTTCGGCATAACGCAGATAACGCCGGTAAACGTCTTCGAGCCTGGGAGAGGAAAACAATTCCGCGTTCATCTCGTCCCGCACACGCAACGACAATGCCAGCCGCAACGCTTTCTTGTTCTGGAATCTTTTGTAAAGAGTGGGAGTCGTCGTTCTGGCCTCGCGCGCCACGGCGCGCAGCGTCAGTCCCTTGTCGCCGCGGGTTCGCCATAGCCGCTGGGCAACGTTGAGGATGCGCTCTTCAAGCTTGCGATCAGGAATCGGAGGCATCAGCGTTATCCTAGAACGCCACGGTAAATTGTACAACGTATAAGATAGCCCCACCTCCAGACATCATGTGCGACTCTAAGTCACAAATCGACAGGCCGACGTGTCTTTTCGCTAACTAATACGATTTACTAACGATATTCGTGATTTGGCCGCCCGTAAAGTTGATTGACATGTTGCATGTACAATGTTAAAGTATCATGAATTTCAAGAAAAAGGGCCCCATCCTGTGCAGTTCTTATCGTAGGAGTCGTGGATGTTTTCGTGGGATAAGCCTGGCGACCGCGTCGCCATTGTCCAAATGAACGCGGAACTGAGACACGCACAACTGGAATTGTTGAGCGCGCAATGCGCAACAGACCGCCTCCGTCTGCGTTTCTCTGCAGAAGATATAGCGCGTCACGCGCAGCGCGACATTCTCCGCAGGGCCATGTCTTCAGCCAACGCCCTGCATGATTACTACCAATACATTGCCCAGCACATCTCGCAACCCGATTCGCTGACCAACGGCGACTGCGCGCTGAACGAAGGCCGCATTGGGGACATCATCGCGAAACTAGCTCAATATCTTCAGGAACAACGGGAACAGTTCAAGCCGACAGGCGAGCCACTTTCGGCGGACCACCGGCAGCTGCTGTTTCCTTACTTCTCACCGCACTTGTTGGAGAAGGTGCGCGCGGTCACGCTCCGCGGGCGGCGAGTCTCAAACCCACCGTTCTTCGCGGAAGCCTGGTCTGCAGGGTTCACCAACCTGCCGGACCTGGTCCACATGCCCGCCCTCAGTTTCGGCGATGTGATCGTGTTTCATGAGCAGATCAGCAACCGAGCTCTATTTCACGTTCTGGTTCACACGGTACAGATCGAAGTTCTCGGCCTGCAGCGCTACTCGGAGCTGTTCGTCCGCGCCTTCCTGAGGACCCGATCGTACGTCACGGTACCGTTGGAGGCACACGCCTTCACGTTGGAAACGAAATTCGCCGGCGAGCCGGCGCAAACGTTTTCTGTGGAGGAGAGAGTCCGCCTCTGGGCCAGTCAGGGCCGTTACGAACATTGATGTTGTCCACGGACCCCGGGGCCTGGCGCTGTAGATAGCCTTCCCCGCAAGAACCAGTGCCCCGGGTGCGTTATCCGCTGTGGCGGATGTGCATGACATCGCCATCCTGCACGATGTAGTCTTTCCCTTCGAGGCGCAACGTGCCTTTGGCACGGGCGTTGGCTTCCGAACCGGCTTCCAGTAGTTGGTCCCAGCGAATTGTCTCCGCGCGGATGAAGTGCTTCTCCAAGTCGGAGTGGATGGCGCCGGCGGCATTCACGGCGCGGGTATTGACGGGAATCGTCCAGGCACGGCATTCATCTTCACCCGCGGTGAAAAACGACATGAGTCCCAGCAGGTGATAGCTCTTGCGAATCAGGCGTGAGAGCCCGCTCTCCTTCAGTCCATAGCTGGCGAGAAACTCGGCCGCGTCCTCATCGCTCATTTCCGAAAGTTCCGCTTCAACCTTGCCGCAGATAGCGCTGGCGCCGGCGTTCGGCCGCGACGCAACCTCCCCCAGTTTGTATTTGCCGTCGGCTGCTTCCAGGTCTTTGCCCAGTTCCGAGCTTTCGCCGATATTGAGCACGTAGAGCATCGGCTTTTCGCTGAGAAACATGAACCCCCGGATGCGTTTCTTGTCTTCCGGCGTCATCTCCATTTCGCGCAGAGGCTTTTCGGTTTCCAGGTGAGATTTGGCCTTTTTCAAGAGCTCGTCTTCGTTCTCGAGTTCGGGAGAACGCATCTTCTTCAGATCTTTTTCCAGGCGATCCAGGCGCTTCTCGATCTGGCCGAGATCGCTGACCATCAGGTCAAATTCGACGTTCTTGATGTCGCGGAGCGGATCGATCGCACCGACGTGCGGAATGGCATCGTCCTCGAAGGCGCGCAGCACATGGATCAGAGCGTCCACTTGTCGCAGATGGCCAAGATACGCTGTTTCCTTGAGCGCCTCCTGGCCGATGGCGCCGACGTCGACATACTCGACCGAAGCATGCGTGAGCTTCTTCGGGTGATACAGGGCGGCGAGTTTGTCGAGACGCTCGTCCGGCACCTTGGCGATGCCGACGTGCGCTTCGCGAGGATTGGCAAAAGCGTGCTCGGAGAGATGCGCCTTCGTCAGAATGCGGAACAGCGAAGATTTGCCTGCCTGGGGCAAGCCGATGATGCCGGATTTCATGAAGTCAGGTCTCGGGTTTCAGCTTTCAGGTGTCAGGTTCTAAGGCACACCCGTTCTCGGTACCTACCAGAATAAATCAACGGCTCTCCGTTACCACGATCAGTGAAGGGCGCGGGCCGTCAAATAAAGCGCGACCAGGCCCAGCAGCAAGACTCCCTGCTCGAATTTCTCAGACCAGACGTGCAACCGGTTGAACTCGACGCGCAACGGACTGTCAAGGGGAACATTGTCGATCACGCCGACTTGGTCGCGGATGGCATGCATGCGCGGCGAAATGGCGAATTGCGAAATCACGGTCAGCAGGAGCATCAGCGCGATGAGGAGGTGCCGTCCGGCCAGCGGCCGCGCGTTGCCGGCCGTCCTCCGACTGTAAGTCATGGAAGCGATCAGAAAGACAAGCCCGGAAACCATGGCCATCCAGTGCAGCAAGTCGAGCGAACGTCCGACCAGCGATCCGGCCAGATGACGGCTTGGAAGCAGGCCCGGCGTGAACGCCGTCGGCGCAACGACGAATGCAAGGAAGATCAGCCCACCCAGCCAGACGACCAGGGACAGCAGCATAACAAAACGAAGGAATGACATACGGCGAGATTATAGAGCGTTGCAGCGTGGTGTGAGTTCTTGACTCTCCGGAGCCGAGGTGGCGCCAGGGCTTCTGATTCTTCGCGCGGACCTCTGGGCGCACGTGCGGGAACCACGCGTGAAAACACTTATCCACAGCGGGAACCAGCGCCGTTACTTTCGGCAAAGTGCGCCGAACTTTACCTTCGACTTTCCCCCAAGGTCATTCCGGAGGAAATCTGTCACATGATGGGTTCGCTCGCTGCTGCTGATGTAGGTTTTGTGCGCCTGCAGTTGGCCGTGTTTTGCGTGGAGTGCGAGGTTCTCAGTGAGAACAATACGCCTCGTTGCCTGGCCTGTGGCAGCGCGGCCGTGTTATGCCTGTCGCGCGTCCTGGGTGGGTCGCTGCACGGACAGCAGACCGCCCGGTTGATCGCAGACGCCGAACTTGACCTGCTGGTGCGGACATTGCTGAATACGGTCCCCGAAGTTCCACAGGAACTGGCAGGAAAGCAGCCCGTGTCCGACCTTTCCAGCCGCCATCATCTGCGTGTACGCCAGCCGGGGCCGACCCTCGTCCACAGCGGTGGGACATCACGGCATCACGAAATCTATCCGGGCGATCTCGATCTGGAGCCCGGCATCACCATCATCGCAGAGAAAGCGCAGACCCTGACGGGCGCTACCGGAGCGGCAATCGCACTGCGCAAGGGCAACGACATCGTGTGCCGGGCGCGCACCGGACGGACGGCGCCGGATATCGGCTGCCGTCTGCAAACCGACAGCGGCCTTTCCATGGAGTGCGTGCGCAGCGGTGAGGTGATGATCTGTCCTGACACGGAGGCGAATCCGCGCGTGGACCTGGCCGCCTGCCGGCATCTGGGCGTGCGGTCGATTCTGGTTGCGCCCCTGCGACATTTCCGCCGCACACTGGGCGTGTTTGAAGTCTTGTCGTCGGCGCCGAACGCCTTCGATCATGATGATGCCGCGGTCATGCAGTTCCTGTCGGGCATGATGGTGGCCGCCATTGCGCGCACCTCGAAGCTTGGTTCGTAGTAGGCCAGAACGCGCGACTCTCACGACGTTCATCGGAGATCCACGCTACCTTTGCCTTCGATAGCGCCTACCTCGGGAACTCATACGACGGCCGGTCGAGCACTTCCTTCATGACAGCCGAGAGTTCCTGGAACGCCCCGCCACAATCACCCGAGAAGCTGGACCCGTGCATGACGGCCAGAGTCTTCGGGTTGAGAGACCCCAGACCCTGGAGAATGGCCTCCGTGTTCACGGTGTAGGGCACGTAATTCGCGAGTGGGCTTGCCTGATAAGCGGTCAAGACCTGGCGGCAACGATCGACGACCGATTTGCTGGTGAGAGGCTCGACGTCGCCGTTCTGATGGAACAGGTCCGAACAGAAGAGCGTGTGCTGCGTTTCTTCGAACAAGACACCTGCATCCCAGCCGTGCGGCAATTGTGGCGTGTGGTAATAGCGAAACCGGCATTTACCGGTGGTGAGCACATCCTGCGGAGCAAGAATACGAGCCTCGCGGGCCGAGAAGTCATTCACGCTGACGAGCGCGCCGACCATGCAACACGCGGGCTGGGCATTGGGCGCGATCGCCAGCCAGTCATTCAGCGCACCACACTCGTCCGATTCGAAATGACTCCAGGAGATCCACCGCAGTGCGGATGGATCAATTACTTTCGCTACTGCTTCGCGCACATCCGGGAACATGCGTCGCAAGCCGGTGTGGAACAGCAGCGGCTCGTCGTCTTTGACGAGGAAATGATTAAAGGACAGATCGATCTCGGGCCAGAAGACACTGATGCGATACACATCCGGTGCAATTTCGTAGATTGTTGCCATCCCTCACCCCCAAGCGTGAGTGAATTGTAGACGGGACATGCGCGTCGCAGGAAGTCCGATTTGGTTGCGCTCCGGCAGGCGCTGCCGGAAACACGTGCGCTACACAGGCACGGGCACGCTATCGACAATCTCGCGCATGATCTGTTCGGCCTGCTCCGATCTTTTCAGCGTCGAAGCATAGAGCGAACTGACCACCACCCGATGAGCAAAGACGGGCACGGCCAGCGGCTTGAAATCCTCCGGTGTGCAGTAGTCACGACCTTCAAGGAAGGCCATAGCCTGTGCGGCCCGATAGAACATCTGCGAGCCGCGCGGAGAAACACCCAGAGTGAGATGTTCCGACTCGCGGGTCTTGCGAACGATGGTCAGCGCATAGGTGATCAACGCGTCGTCGACGTGCACTTGCGTGACGGCCCGCTGGATGTCGAGCACATCGGCGGCATTCAGTACCGGGCGCAGGTTTTCGAGCTGAGCGGTGCCGGCCTCCGAGCGGAGGATCTCGCGCTCGGCCTCGCCGTCCGGATACCCCATGCTGACGCGCATGAGAAAACGGTCGAGCTGCGACTCCGGCAGCGGATAGGTACCGTGGTGCTCAATCGGATTCTGCGTGGCAATCACCAGGAACGGTTGCGGCAGCGGATAGGAATGGGCGTCAACGGTAACCTGGCCTTCGTTCATTGCTTCGAGAAGAGCAGACTGCGTCTTCGGCGTCGTACGGTTGATCTCGTCGGCGAGGAGAACGTTGGCGAAAACCGGTCCACGCTTGAACTCGAACTTCTGCTCAATCGCCGAGTAGATCGAGATCCCCAGCACGTCCGACGGCAGCATATCGCTGGTGAACTGCACTCGCTGAAAACTGCAATCGATGGCTCGGGCGAGAGCTTGACCCAGCGTGGTCTTGCCGACTCCGGGAGCGCCCTCGATCAGGAGATGTCCCTTGGCAAAGACCGAGACCAGCGCCAGGCGAAGAACGTCGTCCTTGCCACGAATGACCTTGCGGAGGCTGATTTCGAGCTGGGCGGCCCGGCTTGCGACAGCGGTACCGATCTGGGAGGACATCAGAATTGGATTCTACTATGTGGGCACGGAGGCGAGGCGGTTACGTACGTCACAGAAAAGCTCTCGGCGGTCAGCTCTCGGCTCTCAGAGCAGATCAAAAACTCCGCTGGCGCTCCTTCCTGAAAGCGGCGAGCTTGGAGCTGAGAGCTGCTACTGTGTAAACTCCGCCGGACGCCCCGTCAGCCGCTCAATTCTCTTCGCCGTCGGCGGATGGGTTGAAAAGAGATTGCCGAAGCTGATCCCGCCCAAGAACGGTTGAATGATGAACAGGTGTGCGGTCGAGGGACTGGCCACCAACGGCATGCGCCGTGAGTAGGCATCGATCTTGGCGAGGGCGCTCGCCAAAGCGTAGGGATTGCCAGTCCAGTGCGCGCCAGTGTCATCAGCTCCGTATTCGCGTGAGCGCGAGACCGCCAACTGGATCAGCGTTGCCGCCAGCGGTGCGAGGAACATCATGACGAGCGCGGCCAGGCCACCGCCTCCACGGCGATCGTCGCGGTCGCCGTAGCCGCCGAAGATCATTCCCCAACGCGCGATCGAAGCAAGCCACGTAATTGCGCCCGCCAGCGTGGCGGTTACGGAGCTAATCAGGATGTCGCGGTTGCGCACATGTCCGAGTTCGTGCGCAAGAACGCCTTCGAGCTCTTCATCGTTCAGAAGGCCGAGGATTCCCTGGGTAACGGCGACCGAAGCATGCTCCGGACTTCGGCCAGTCGCGAATGCGTTCGGTGAATCGTTCGGAATCACGTACACCTTGGGCATCGGCAGCCCGACCTTTTGGGCAAGACGCTCGACGATGTTGTAGACACGCGGCAGGTCATCGCGCGAAACCGGCTGCGCACGGTACATTGCGAGCGCAATTTTGTCGGAAAAGAAGTAAGAGACAAAGTTCATGAGCGCTGCGAAGACCAGCGCTATGGTCATGCCATTGCGGCCGCCCAAAGCCTGTCCAGCCACCAGAAGAAGCAGCGTCATGGCCGTCAGGAGAAATGCAGTTTTGAAAGTATTTCCCATATGTATGACTCGATGATATTAGATGCGGGGAGACGGCGCACGGCTCATCAGCGCCTGCCCGATGGCTAACCGCCTTTATCCCTGGCGCTTTAGCGCTCGATCGAGCGTCTGGTCTAAAGCGGCCTTCGCCTTCTCGTACTCCGCTGACGAAATCTTCCCCTGCTTTCGTTCGACTTCCAACTGGAACATTTCTTCCTTCAGAGCTTCGAGAAGCATGGCAGATTTTGGCACGGCAGGAGTCGTGCTCGATGCTGCAGGGCCCGCGGTTCCAGGTGTGGCACTGCCCGGCGGAGTGTGTGTGTCCGCCGGCGAAGGCGTGCCAGTTGTCACCACTGAAATTGCCGGCTTCCGCTTCATGACAACCCAGGCGCCGATCGCCAGGATCAATCCAAAACCGACAAGAATTGGCCAACGAAACGACTGCAGCGGGTCTGGAGCATCAATGGGCGCACCTAGTCCACCGCCAGGCCGCGTATCGCGTCCCTGCGATTGCGCGGAACCAGAGGCGACTCGCGACGGCGAATCGGAAATGGTGCCAGTGCCGCTAATGGTGAATGCAAGCGACTGCCCGGCCTGCGTCTGCTGCGCGACCTGAACGTTAGTGTCGCTCGAGTTCGGGTCTTGCATCGATTGAAATAGTTGCGGATTCGCGGGCGTGAACTGCATCGTCTTCGGAAGAACGACAACGACGTGTTGCGCAGGGTAAAGCGGTTTGGGATCGAGGTTCAGTCTGCCGGAATACGGCATGGTGAACTCGATTTGGAACTGAGTCTCGCCGGGACGCAGTGGAAAGGCAATCGCATATCGGTTCTTTTCAGCTTGCGGCGCAGTATCCGCGGCAATGGGCTGACCATTGGGTGCTTTCGCCTGGGTTGACTCGATCTTTGCGCCTTCCGGCAGATAAAACTCAAAATTGTGGTCGTTCATCTGCGTTTTCGGCGGAGTCGAGCCATTGTTCACAGCAAACAAGCGCGTGCCGTGAAGCGCATCGCCATCCGTCTGGAAGCGCATCACATCCGCGGTCACGCTAAGGTCGGCAATCTTCCTGGCAACGTCGTAAACATCAAGTTGGACGGAGTTGGTGCCCGCAGGCGCCATCTTGTGGTAGGTCACCCCCTGGTGAACAGCGCGGATCAGGTGTGGGCCACCGCCGTCGGTGAGTTTGAAGCTGAATTTCCCGGCGGCATCCGCTCTGGTCTTTGCCGCTTCCTCCATGCCTTTTGAGAGATTGATCAGGATGACCTCGTCGCCCGCAGCAGGCTTGCCGTTCGTGCCGTTGGTGACGACGCCGGAGAGAGTCTGGGCGGAGGCGATGCTTGAGAGCAAGACCAGGAAGGCAACGGTTCGGATACGCCACAATCCTAGGGCCCGAGACGGAGTCATGGAGTTGTTCAAATCTTCTCCTTATGGTTTCCCTTGCCGGGCATTCTCCACCGGCGGGACGCGTGCTTAGGCTGGCTGCTGCTCCAGTCGCGCGATCTCAGCCAGGATCGCTGCCGCCTCTTCTTCCAAGGCCGCGTGCATCGACTGATAATCGGCGTCAGGCACCTTCCCAGCTTTGTATTCGAAGTTCAAGTCGCGGAGATTCTCGTAGACGGCTTCCTTGCGTTCGCGCAGATACAACAACCGGGTCTTTTCCGGGCCAGCGTAGACCTCCCCGGGAAAGAAAAACACGTAGTACAGAGTTGCGAGAGCAAATACTCCGCAGAAGAACCAGTTCATAGTTCGGTCTCCTCGCGTGCCTTGCGCTTGAAGTCATCAAGTTCGCCCGCCGGCGGGATTGTGATGCCATCGGCAAGCTGGGGAGAAGGTTTGTTCTTCCACGCGTGTACGACATACACGACGAAAGCCATCCCTAGGATCAGGACCAGCCCGGGCATCACCCACGCAACACGGTTGAAGCCGGTCGTGGTAGGGGCAGCCACGACGGTCGGACCGTATTCCTGCACGAAGCCCTGAAGAATCAGATCGTCGTTGTCGCCCCGGTCGAGCGCAGCAGACAGCTGCCGGATCATTTTGTCGGACGACTGGCACCCTACGTGATTGCATTCGAGCAGGATCTGTCCACACCCACAGGTGCACATGAGATGGTGGCCGAGCTTCTTGAAGCGGGCATCGTCGTCGCCAGCGCCCGAGAATGCGAAAATCGCCAGGACCACCACTCCTGCCTGAACCAGCCGCCACAGGTGAAATCTGATTGGGCGCATATCAGTCTCCTGCTCCTGCACGCGCGGGTTCCCGCACCGGGACCGTAGACACGGCTCGGACCGGTGCTGCGCTCGGAATCAGGCACACGTTCGTTCCGAACACGATCAGAAGAAACCCGATCCAAATCCATGAGACAAGCGCGTTCACGTGCGCCTTGATGATGGGATGGCCGGTGTCTTCGTTACGGCCCTCATAAACCAGATACAGGTCGTGCACCAGCAAGCCGTCCTCTTTGAAGCTGGGATAGATCCGCGGAATCGTCTGCGGCTGCCCGCTCGACTTGTAGAAACGGCGCTCCGGATACATGGTAGTAATCTGGCGTCCACCACGGAACACGTTCATGATCGCCCACTCGTTCGCATAGTTGGGATTGTCATCCTGAGTGTAGGACTGGCAGACCAAGGTGTAGGGGCCGATCTGAAGCTTGTCCCCAAAACCCATCTCCATTTCCGCTTCCTTGTTGAACGCAGAACCCAGAAATCCGATCACGACCAGCGCAACGCCGAAGTGCACGATGTATCCACCGTAGCGACGCGTGTTGCGGTGACAAAGGTGGACCATCGCCGACAGCAGATTCATGTCGCTCTTGCCGGCGATCACCCGGCCGCCTCGTACGAACTCGGAGATCACCGTGAAGATCACCAGCATGGCAAGGACGGCCGCCATCGTCGCGTAGAAGTACGACGGATCTTCCCACGGGCGAACCCCGAATCCGATCATGATGAATCCGATGACGAGTGCTCCGAGGAAGGGCAGAAGGAAGTTGCGTTTCAGGCTTTCGATCGATGTCTTGCGCCAGGCCAGCAGCGGTCCAAGGGCGGTCAGCAACAGTAACAACAGGCCGATTGGTACGATGACGCGGTTAAAGAACGGCGGGCCCACTGTGACCTTGTGTCCCTGGACCCACTCGGAGAGGATCGGAAACAGCGTTCCCCACAACACGGTGAAACAGGCGACGAGCAGGAGCAGATTGTTGAACAGGAAACTCGATTCGCGCGAAACCAGCGACTCCAGCTTGTGCTCGCTCTTGAGGTGATCCTTGTTGATCACAAACGCCGTCACACAAACCGCAAGCGTGAGCGCCATGAAGACGACGAACCAGTCGCCAATCGACGACTGCGCGAAGGCGTGCACGGAACTGATCACACCGGAGCGCGTCAGAAACGTTCCCAGCAGGCACAGCAGGAACGTGGAGAAGATCAGCCACATGTTCCAGACTTTCAGCATCCCCCGCTTTTCCTGCATCACCACCGAGTGCAGAAAGGCAGTGCCTGCCAGCCACGGCATCCAGGAAGCGTTCTCGACCGGATCCCAACCCCAATATCCACCCCATCCCAGCACGTAGTAGGCCCAGTGCATGCCGAGGAAGATTCCGATGGTCAGGAATTCCCAGGTGACGATGGTCCACCGGCGGGTGATGTGAATCCACTTCTCGCCCGGGTAGCGCATGATCAGAGCACCCAGGGCAAACGCGAATGGGATAGTGAAACCGACGTAGCCCAGGTACAGCATCGGCGGGTGGATGACCATCTCCGGATACTGGAGCAGGGGGTTCAGGCCATTGCCATCTTCAGGGATAGTACCCGTCACCATGCCAAACGGATGCGCCGCAAAATTCAAGATCAACAGGAAGAAAACCTGGACAGCGGCGATGATCACTGACGCGTAGGCAAAGAGGCGCTGGTCAGTCTTATAACGAAGACGCAAAACGAATCCATAGGCAGCCAGCAGCAATGACCAGAACAGCAGAGAGCCTTCCTGTCCCGACCAGAGCACGGCGAACTTGTAGGCCGCGGGGAGTTCGCGATTGCTGTGGTGAAGAATATAGGCAATCGTGAAATCGTCTTTGAAGGCAGCGGTTACCAGCACTACCGAAGCCAGCGCAACCGCCGCGAAAGTGGCAATGCCCGCTCGACGCGCGGTTTCGCCCAGGCGCAGCGAACCCGGATCGCGTCCGAACAGCGACAGCAGGCCGGCCAGGAATGAATATGCACTGAGACCCAGCGCTAATAGCAGCGCAAAACTTCCGATCTGGGACATGGGAGGAAACCCCGGAGTATTTTTCCAGAGAAGTGTCACGGATGCAATCGAGTCCAGGACCAGAAGTGCCGCCCGTTCAGGAATTTGGACGGTGCTGCGATGAGTCGAAAATCAGTGGTTTCGCCAGATTTTGTCGATTCTCGAATCGGGTGTCTGGCAGCCAGATGTAGTATTGCCCGAGAGGATCAACCGGAGTGCCCGCGAAAAGGAAACGACCGCTGTGGACATGTCCCAAGTGCCGACACAAGTTCGTGACGCGCAACATGTGGCATTCGTGCGGTCGCTACCGCATTGCGGATCACTTCAAGGGAAAAGACCCCATTACCCGCAAACTGTTTCAAGCCTTTAACTCTTTGGTGCGGACGTTCGGCTCCTCGACCGTCTATGCACAGAAGACACGTATCGTCTTCCAAACCCGGGCTCGCTTTGCGGGTGTGCTGGTAAGAAAGAATCGCCTGGAAATCGGCCTGTGGTTGAAGCGACGACGAGAGCATCCGCGGCTGTATCGGATTGAATTCTATCCGCCGAACGATTATGTCCACCGGATCCGATTGGCGCGCTTGGACGAGATCGATCGCGAACTGGCCCGCTTTGTGCGGGAAGCCTACAAAGTCGGTCGGCAGGAAGGACCAGCAAACGAGCGGCGGGTGTAGAGCGGCGCGACCTTTACGCTCGGCGGCAAACGGCTGAGTTCGCTACGGTCTGCCGACGTTGTACAGTATTGCGAGATGACCAAGTGTAAATCCAAGGGCGCGTACATGTTGAGCCGTCTTGCGGGCGTGAGCGAAGCCGGATCCCGCAGGCGAAATCCCGAGCGCCGCGAGGGAACGCGTGACCAAACGTAAATCTAAAGGTGCTTATATGATTTCGGCGGTCGCGGAGATGTACGACATCCACCCGCAGACGCTTCGCCTTTACGAACGCGAGGGCCTGCTCAAGCCGAGCCGGACAGAAGGCAATACCCGGCTTTATACGGACGAAGACCTGCAAAGGCTGGAGTTCATCCTGACATTGGCTCGCGATCTCAGCGTGAACATCTCCGGAATCGCCATCATTCTGCAGATGCGCGAGCGAATGGAAGAAATGCAGCGCCAGATTCAGGAGTTTGTGCAATACATTCAGCGCGAAGTGCTGACCCGAGCCACCGCGGCAGCGGATCCCTCCAAAGGCGCGATTGTGCCACTCCGGCGACCCTTGGTGCCGCCCGACTCCAAGCGAAAATAGCCAGGCGGGGAGGCGGGGCGGTTCTAGGGCTGCGGAGCTTCAAACTCGGCCGTCAGGTCAACCTTGAGCCAGATTGGGCCCGGGCCGTCACTGGATCGCCGAAAAACAGCATAGTAGCGAACCGGCATACCCTGCGTCGCAGGCAGCGTCAGGTCAACCGCTTGTTTATGGGAAGGCTCCGTCGCATAGAAACTCTCCGCCGAACGCTTCTGATCGAATGCCTCGAACTGCTCTTCAGTCATGATCATGAGTTCGACGTTGGTGGAGTCGTCGCTGATCGTCACGCGATTGTCTGCTTGAACGAACGACGAAAATTCTCCCCGTATACGAGGCGCAATCACGTGTGCCGGCACCTCAAACGGAAATCTTAGAGATTTCTGGAGCTTTAGCACGCCGCGCGTGATTTTTTGGGGAGGAAGGGTGTCCCGTTGCGAAATGTGGTCCGAGCCGGCGCCGCCTTCGCTGGGCTCCCTGGACGCGCGATTGCACCCAGACCACGGGACTAAGGCTGCTCCCAAGATCGACATCGCCCACAGGCGCCAGATTGTGCGGCGGAAATCGCTGCAACTCCATTCCGGAAGCATCTGCTGAATTAATGAGAATTTCATTTTTCTGCAACCATAGTTCACAAGTTACAGCATTAAGTTAGAGCCATGAAACCGGAAAATCCAGATGGCGTTCGGGATTCGCAGCCCAGTGGCGTGGCTTTGCGTCGCGAGAAGACGCTCAGGTTCGACCTGGAGGTGCAAAGCGGCGGAGCCCTGGTTCTGCATTGCCAAGGCCGGATCATTTTTGGCCCGGAAGCGCGCGCTCTGACCCGCGTCGTCGCCGATGTATTACCGACGACGGGAAGGCTGATCGTCGACCTAGCTGGCGTAGAGTCGGTCGACAGTGCGGGCCTGGGCGAACTGGTGCTTCTGTACTTGTGGGCCGATGCAGCCGGTCATTCGTTGAAATTTGCCGGGCCGCGCCCGCAAGTCCGCAGTCTGCTGGAGTTGACCAATCTGGTGTCGGTGTTCGATACCTATGCGAATGTGGCGGACGCCGCCGCAGCAATGTATTGCGAGGAAGTCTGCTCCGCCTGACAACCCGTCAGTGAGGAGACGCCGACATCCCGCTCTTACTTCTCGCGCTGAAAGAGGTAGCGATTGCCGCGATCTTTGGCGAACTCCTCGGCCACTTTGAGGAATGCACGTCCAGCGTGCGAGAGCGTGGCCTCATGGCGATAGACGAGCCGGAGCTGGCGCTCAAAATGCAGTTCACGCACGGCGACGCGAACCAGCTCCCCGCGCGCGATCTCGTTTTCTACGCTGATCTCCGGCACCAACGCCACTCCGTTCCCCATGGCTACAAACCGCTTGATCGCCTGCAGCGTGGGAAGTTCGACGTCCATATGAAGGGGCGTTTTGTGGAAGCGGAAAGCCTCAATCACCTTGTCGCGGTAGGGCGAGGCCACAATGTGGGCGACAAAAGATTCCGTGCCCAACTGGCGAATGCTCACTTCGCCCGCTGAGGCCAGCCCATGACCGGGTGGAACGACGAGAACCAGCTCATCGAGGTAGACAACGGTGGACTCGATTTGTGGGTCTTGCGGGTCATAGGAGAGCACTCCAAATTCGACCGTATGCTTGAGGATGTCATCGGGGATGTGGCTGCCCAGGGCCCTTTGCACGGTGATCCTGATCATGGGATGACGGCGGCGATATTCCGCCAGAACGGGGAGCAGATACAGAGCCGTGAATTCATTGGCGGCAATCGCCAGCTTGCCCTTCTGCAGTTCTCGCAACTCCGCCAAAGCTCCCTGGGCGTCCTCCCTCAGGTTGAGGAGCTTTTCCGCGTACTCCTCGAGCACCTGACCGGCATCGGTCAGCATGCCTTCGCGCGAAGAGCGATCAAAGAGAGGCTCGCCAATCTCTTGCTCGAGCTTGCGGATGGTCTGGCTGACTGCCGATTGAGTGCGATAGAGCTTCTCTGCGGCACGTGAGAAGCGCCGCTCTCGGGCTACTGTGAGAAAGACTTCCAGCTGGGACAGGTCCATAGGGGTCGAGAGCCCGCGCCGAGTTCTGGTGGCTTCGCTATCTCCTGATGATTCTTAATCAATGTGCCGATATGATAAATGCAACTAATATTATAAGTTGTTCTAACGTTTCCGTAAAGATAATAAACTTTTCTTTTGACGCGCCAGTTCTTAGAGTAGAAGTTTATTCCTTCGAAGGACATGGAGGATCTATGGACCGACCTCGAGTTACGATTTTCGATACCACGCTTCGCGACGGTGAGCAATCGCCGGGCTGCAGTATGAACGTTCAGGAAAAACTGCGACTGGCGCAGCAGCTTGATCGTCTCGGCGTCGACGTCATCGAGGCTGGATTTCCGATCGCCTCCGACGGCGACTTTGAAGCCGTACGAGCGATTGCCGCCTCGGTGCGGCGGCCTATTATCGCCGGTCTTGCGCGCGCGCGAAACGAAGATATCGATCGCGCGTGGGAAGCGCTCAAGGAAGCAGCGCGGCCGCGCATCCATGTCTTTCTGGCAACGTCCGACATCCATCTGAAATACAAGCTGCGCATCTCGCGCGAGCAGTGTCTGGAGCAGGCCGCAGCGTCTGTCCGGCATGCCAAGTCGTTATGCTCCGATGTGGAGTTCTCGCCGGAAGACGCCACCCGTACCGACCGCGACTTCCTGTGCAAGGTAGTGGAGGCTGTGGTAGCGGCGGGGGCAACCACCGTCAACATCCCGGACACCGTCGGCTACACGATGCCCGAGGAATATGCGCGCATTCTGAGAGTTCTGCGCGAAACGGTTCCAGGGATCGACAAAGTCACGATCTCGACGCACTGTCACAATGATTTGGGCCTGGCGGTGGCGAACTCCCTGTCTGGGGTCCAAGCTGGAGCGCGGCAGGTGGAGTGCACGATCAATGGCATCGGCGAGCGTGCCGGCAATGCCTCGCTGGAAGAAATCGTAATGGCCATGCGGGTGCGACCCGATCGCTATCCCTTCGAGACGGGTATTGCGAGTGAGCAGATCTTTCCTTCGAGCCAGATGCTGGCCGAGATCACGCACGTGCCGGTGCAGCCGAACAAAGCGATTACTGGACGGAACGCATTCGCGCACGAAGCGGGCATCCATCAGGACGGCGTGCTCAAAAACCCGCTCACGTACGAGATCATGACGCCCCAGTCGGTGGGCGTCCCCGATTCGAAGCTGGTCCTGGGCAAGCACTCGGGACGTCATGCGCTGGCGCTCCGCTGCGAACAACTGGGCCACCAGTTTGAACGCCGCGAACTCGACGAGGTATACCGCAAGTTCGTTGTGCTGGCCGACAGAATCAAGAAGGTCCAGGACAGCCACCTCCTCGAACTGATTCAGGAAGTGCGCGGCAAGCGTATTCCTCCGGCTTCGGCTACGCTTCCGATCACGCGAGCTGCGTCGGCTGTTGCGGGTTCGCACGAAGTACCTCCGACACCATTTCCTGCCGCGGTGACCGGCGCAGGTGGCCCTGCAACGATGCCGATCTCATTCGCCGATCACCACAGCGAACAGGAAGACTACCTCTGGGGCGTGTAAGGATGTGTGGCCCCGGTTCGGCGCCCGCTGCGACTTGTTGACCCCTGTTGGACCCCGGGAATTTTCATGCCTGCCGTCCAGTTTGAGTATCCTTGTGTACCTGAAATGAGGAAGCTATGAAACTGCGCGTCACTTCCCTTCCGGGAGACGGAATCGGCCCGGAGGTCACCCTGCAAGCCGTTCGCGTGCTGGAAGAGATCGCTGATGCCTTTGGCCACCGCCTGGAAGTGGATGAAAAGGATATTGGCGGCGCGGCGCTGACCAAGTTCGGTAATCCGTTGCCCGAAGCTACGATCGAGTCGTGCCTTCGGTCGCAGGCCGTGTTGCTGGGAGCCGTCGGAGGACCGGCGTTCGATCATTATCCGCGCGAGTTGCGGGCTGAAGCTGGATTATTGCGCCTCCGTCAGGTCCTGGGTGCTTATGCGAACCTGCGGCCGGCGGTGTTTTATCCGGCCTTGCGGGCGTGTTCTCCGCTGCGGGAAGAAGTGGTCAGAGGCACAGACATTTTGATTGTCAGGGAATTGTTGGGCGGGCTTTATTTCGGTGAGCCCAGATCCATTACAGGCGACGCGGGCAGACGCCTAGCGGTAAACACGATGCGCTACGGCGAGGATGAGGTCGAGCGCATTGCGCGGGTGGCGTTCCGTCTGGCGCAGGGTCGACGCAAACGTCTACTGTCGGTCGACAAGTCCAACGTCTTGGAATGCTCCCGCTTGTGGCGCGAGGCGGTGACACGCATCGCTGCTGAGTTCCCGGACGTTCAACTGTCGCATCAATATGTGGACTCGGCAGCGATGGTGCTGGTCCTGAAGCCGGCTGAATTCGATGTCGTCCTCACGGAAAACATGTTTGGCGACATCCTTTCGGACCTGGCCGGCGGGGTGGTCGGATCGCTGGGGCTGTTGGCGTCGGCGAGCATCGGCGGCCCGGTGGGGCTGTACGAGCCGGTGCATGGATCTGCGCCCGATATTGCGGGCAAGGGCATCGCCAATCCGCTGGGAGCGATCCTCTCGGTGGCACTTATGTTGCGACACTCCTTCCAGTTGCAGCGCGAGGCGGAGTGCGTGGAAGCAGCGGTATTCTCCGCGTTAGATGGCGGATTCCGCACGCGCGACCTGGCACGGGGAGACGAGGGAATGTCCAGCACTGAGGAAATGGGAACCAAGGTCGCGGAACGGGCTCGTCTCGCCGCCTCCGGAGCTCCACAGAAATTGCGGGCGTGAGCCATTTGGCGCGAGGGCTATTGGCCCAGAGTGCAGTCACGAATGGACGTTGCAGTGGTTACCAACAGGACCTTCCGTCACCTCCGAAGCCTAATTCTTTGAGAGCGAATAGCCGTAAGATTCGGTTAGGTTCTCAGGCAGAAACCATGCTCTCGAAGTGTAGTAACCCCGACTGTTCGGCCCATTTCCTCTACCTGAATCGAGGCAAGCTCTTTCGTTTTGTAAGGCGGAACGCTGCCTACCCCGAACCGGATTCGTACCAGAGATCGTCACCTGGCTTTGAGTTCTTCTGGCTGTGTGAGACCTGTGCTGGAGAACTGACGCTCGAAGCGGACGCGGCACACGGAATCCATGTCGTGTCCATCCACCGCAAGGCTTTAGCCGCCAGGGCCGCGTTATAGTTTGCTGGGTAAGGCGGCGGGTGGTCGGGCGTACACACCCGTTAAGGCATTCCAGCGAATTCGCATCACATCGCCGAACATTCGGAGTCCATCGCGGAAAGGGTGCAGGCGAGTCCCCTCGCTGTGAGCCCACGCGACCGGGACTTCGACCGGAGTCATACCCATGCGACGCGCCAGGAACAATATCTCGGGATCGAAGCCCCAACGCTCAATTCTTTGCAGAGGGAATATTTTCTGCGCTGCTTCCCGGCGGAACGCCTTGAAGCCGCATTGGGTGTCTTTGAAATGCAATCCCAGGACGAGCCGGAGCAATAGATTGAAAATGCGTCCGAACAACTGGCGATACAGGGGCTGGCGTTCGGTCTGCAATTCGGCGCGGAGCCAACGCGATCCGATGGCGATGTCAGCGCCCTGAGCGATCGCATCGAAGAGCTTCTGAGCTTCAGCAATCGGCGAGGACAGATCGGCGTCACTAAACAGGCAGATTTCGCCCGCGGCGTGGAGCATGCCGTTACGCACACTGTAGCCTTTCCCGCGATTCCCCGGATTCTGCACCAGTCGCACATACGGTTGAGTGCGGGCATAGGCGCGGACGATTTCGGCGGTATCGTCGCGGGAGCCGTCATCGACGACTACAACCTCCGCGTCCCATTGGTGTTGTGCAATATGCCGGAGGATCTCATCCAGCGTCGGCTTGATGCGGCCGCTCTCGTTATAGGCAGGAATGACCAGGCTGTAAGTCAAAAGGCAGTTCTCAGTTTCCGAGAGAACTCAATTATGCCACTCGGCGGCGTTGCTCGAGCATGCGAAAGAACTCTGAGACAAGTCCGGCATCCCACAACCCTGCGTGCGCTTCTTCCCTCATGGTAATCGCGGACTGCTCGTGACTGAGAGCAGGTTTGTAGGGGCGTGCCGTACGCAGCGCGTCATAGACATCGACAACCTGCAAAATCCTCGGCAAGAGTGGAATCTCACCCTGGCGAAGCCCGTCGGGATAGCCGCTGCCGTCGGAGTGTTCGTGATGATGGCGAATGATCGGCAGCACCAGGCGGAGCGATCGCAATGGCCGACAGATCGTTTCTCCGGTGATGGGATGTTTCCTCATGATTTCCCATTCTGCCGGGGTCAGGTTGCTGCCTTTTTTCAGGATCTCGTCGGGAACCGCGATTTTGCCAAGGTCGTGCAGAAAGCCGCCGCGCCGCAGAGCGACGATGCTCTCGTCATCGAGCCCGAGATGACGCCCCATGTCGGCCGCGTCGCGGGCCAAACGTTCGCAGTGTCCTTCGGTGTAAGGATCGCGCGATTCTACGCTTAGGCCTAACGTGCAGATTACGGACTCGGCAGTTTCCAATTCGTCGGTGAATTCTTTCAGTTTAAGAAGCGAACTGACTCGCGCGAAAAGTTCCTCGGGGGTAATCGGCTTGGTGAGGAAGTCGTCAGCACCGGCTTCAATGCCCTTGACACGGTCCTGTCGATCGCTAAGTCCGGTAACCATGACGACGGGAATCAGGCGAGTGGCGGGATCGTTTTTTAGCTCACGACACAGCTCGTAGCCGGATTTGCCGGGCATGATGACGTCGAGAAGAATCAGATCTGGAGGGTCGCGGCGAATTTCGGCTTCAGCATCGGCTGCATGCTGCACCGCCACAATCCGGTAGCCTCGCCCAGAGAGCAATTCCCTCAGCAATTCCGCGTTTTGCGGATAGTCATCTACCACCAGAATCGATGGCTGTCGCCGCCCCCCGAGCAAGTCCTTCATATCCTGATAAGAGCGGGGCGCAGAAGGAAAAGTTGTCCGCCGTGGTTTGAGGGGAGAAGTCATGGCCGCCACCCTTATGTAATTGATTGTAACCAATGGAGGTATTTTGCGCACGGTGCAAAAACGATTTTTCGTAGCGTCGCTCAGAGAAACTGAACATTTTCGATGTTCAGCCGTCATAGTCCGAGCTTCGCCGGCGTGTCAGTCTGACTCGCATGTCACGCAGGTTGATCTTGATTCTCGTGTTAGTGAGCATGGCCGAGTCTGGCCTGGCCGCACCCAAACCGCACGTCGTGGCGTTCGGCCCGTGGGTACCGGTGAAGTGGCCAGACACGACCGGGCAAAAGATGCTGGACTTGAAGATCCGCGGCCTGCTTGTGGACACGCGTTTGAAGGAATTTACGACGGATGCGCCGCATGAACTAACCGACCGGCTGTTCGCGGTCCGTCGGGTATTTCGCGTCAACGACGCGCTCCCGAATGAAAACCGCGTTCGCTGGCAGTGGCAGCGGGGTGGGTGGCTGCTGGTTGACCGCGTGACAGGAAGAGTTACACCGTTGAGCTTGCCGGAGTTCGATCCATACTATTCGACCGCCAACTGGTACCGCGACTACGTTGCCTATTGCGGGATCTCGGAAGACGGCAAGAAACTCTTCGCGATGGTGATTCAGGTGGGCAGGAAGAAACCCATCCTGAAGAAAGACGTGGGCGAGCCTGCCGGCGACGATGCGCCCGATTCGGAGTGCCCAGCTCCGACATGGGAACGGACGCCGATCCGAGTCACCTTCCAGCCCGATGACACACAAAAGATTGTGTTCTCAATCCGCGGGCGCGTGGTCGATGTCGTCAACGAGCCCGACGAAGATACAGAATAGTAGCGACCGGAGACATGCCGTGCGAACGGGGATCAGTCCCCTGCCGATTCCACAGGAGGCAATTCCTCCGCAACTGTGCGGGCATGCACCTTGGCGCTCGTCACCAGCACTACCGACGACACCACGACGGCGCTGCCCACCACGATGTAACGGTCGATACGTTCATGTAACACGAGCCATCCCAAGAACAAGGCGACTACCGGGTTGACATACGCATAGGTCGCGACTTTTGATGTTGGCACGTGCTGCAGGAGCCAGATGTAGGCGGTGTAGCCGATCCAGGAACCGCAGATGACAAGGTAGATAATCGCACCCATGCCACGCGCGGTCCACTGCACGGGCACCGTCCGCTCGAAGATCCCCGCGAAGATGAAATTCGCCAGCCCGGCAAACGTCACTTGCCACGCGGTGGCGCTGAAAGGATCTGCCGCGGTCTTCCATTTCTTCGCCAGCACCGATCCCAACGCCCAGCTGAAGGATCCTCCGAGCAGGGCGATCGACCACCACAATTCGCGGCGTCCGATTGACGACGGTGACACGAGTTCCGGCCAGATCAGAACCATGACCCCCATGATTCCGATCACAAGTCCAATCTTGCCGCGTCGCGCAATGTGGTGATCTCCGAGCAACCACGTGTCGAGCACAAGAAACCAGAGCGGCGTGACGGCGATGATCAGCGCCGAGAGGCCGGTAGGAACAACCTGCTCGGCATACGACAGCGTGAGATTCCCGCCGGTCAGCAGCAAAATCCCTACGACCGCCATATGAAACAACGCAGTTGGGGAATGACGGATTGGCCGTCCGCTGAGCGCACACCATGCCAGCATGAAGATGCCCGCGATCGTGAATCGCGTCCCGCACATCAGTCCAGGTGGTATGTGCTCGACGGCGATGCCGATGCCCAGATAAGTCGAACCCCAAAAGAAATAGACCAGCGCGAAGGCAACGATGACCTTCCATCGCATTGTGGAGACAACGCCAGTCATGAACGGAAAAGGGTCAGAACAGGAAGTCAGGATAGCAGAGCAATCGCCGATCCTGATATCCGCCGGATCGGACGCCAGCCCAACTACTTCAGCAACTCTCGAAGTGCGGCGACCTCCGCTTTAATTGCTGTGCGCAGAGACGGTTCAACATCGGGCGCGAAAAACGGCGAATGATTCGAAGGCAGCAATGCTTCCGATGCCTTGGCCCCGGCGAACTTCTGCGGGTCTGCGCCGCCGAGGTTGACATACAGCGACGGTACGCCCTGCTCAACGAACACCGAGTAGTCTTCCGACGGCATGATCGGCTCGGTGGCGATGACATTCTCCTTGCCGAGTGCGGCCGCAAGCGGCGCTCGCAGGCGTTCCGCCAAAGCCGGATCGTTGTACACCGCACTGGTACTCTCGAAGCGCTCGACCAGAGGGTCCTTCTGGGCACCGCCTGCCTGAGCCTCGGCTTTGACGATGCGATGGATCGCCGCCAGGACCTGCGTGCGGACCTCGGTATTACGGGTACGGACAGTTAATCCCATTTCCGCTTGGTCGGGGATGATGTTGTTTTTTGTGCCGGCGCGAATGTAGCCGACCGTGATCACCGCCACTTCACCTGATTTGATCTCGCGCGAAACGATGGTTTGCAGCGTCAGGATGGTTCGCGCGGCGATGACGATGGGATCGATCGCGGTGTACGGCTGCGATCCGTGGCCGCCCTTGCCGTAAATCGTGATGCGGATGGAGTCGGCGTTTGTGTTGTACACGCCGGGAGTGATGCCGATCTGTCCGGCGGGAAGCCCGTTACCAACGTGGAAAGCGACCCCGTACGCGGGCTTGGGGAAGCGTGTGAAGAGGCCATCTTTGACCATGGCCTCAGCGCCGCCGATCGTCTCCTCGGCCGGTTGCCCAATCAGCATCAGCGTGCCGTGCCACGTATTCTTGCTCTGCGCCATGATTTCCGCAGTGCCCGCCAGTGACGCCATGTGCAGATCGTGTCCGCAGGCATGCATGACCGGCACATCAAGCCCGGAATCGTCCTTGACATGAACCTTGCTCGCGTAGGCCAGGCCCGTCTTCTCTTCTACGGGCAGAGCGTCCAGTTCAGTCCGCAGCATGACCGTGGGCCCGGCGCCGTTCTTCATGATTGCGACCACACCGGTGATACCCACGTGCTCGGCGACCTCGTAGCCCAAGCTGCGCAGGCGCGCGGCTAGCTTTGACGCGGTCTGCGTCTCATGCATCGACAGCTCTGGGTGCTGATGAAGGTCGATGTAGAGGTCGTGCGCTTGTGAGTAGACAGCGTCGACCTCTTTCGAGCCCACACTTGTCTGTCCCAGAATGGAACCCGTCAAGGCGAGAAGAACCAGCACATGTGCCGTTTTCATGATGCAGCGATGATAACGGTGCACGCGATTTGTAACAAACTGTGCCGTCCCGAACCCACCGGAAATCGTGAGTGAACAGCGCAGTAATCGCTCCGATGATGTCCAATTGCGCATGGAGCGTTGAAATCCGCACATCACTGCCCATTGCACTTTCTCCGCACCTCGAGTGGACGGCAGTGATCTGTCCTGTTCAGTCGTAGCCAGCCACAATCATCCTGCGGATTTCTCGACGAAAGTTCGTCTCGAGAAGCGCAGCACCAATCCCCCCGTTGCGCGGCCATTTGCGCGCACGAAAGGTGTGAGCTGTGAAAACCATTGGTTCGAAGTGTGTCTTCTTCTTTCTGTTTTTCGTCAGTTCATTTTTCGCGGTCACAGTCGTGGCACAGCAGGTTTCCCTTACTCCCGCGACGCTGAATTTCGGTGGCGTCGTCGTTGGAGGAAGTAAATCCCAAACCGTAGTCGTGAAGAACATCACAAAACGCAAGATTGGCATTTTTCAAGCAAGCGTGACTGGAACGGGATACGCCATCAGCGGCATGAAGTATCCGATTTCTATTCCCGTAGGACAGAGCGTGTCGTTCAGTGTGACATTCTCGCCTCCGGCCGCTGCAACGGATACTGGCACGGTTTCGCTGGTAACACAGAATTGGTGGAAGAACGTCAGAACTGGGACATCGACTGCACAAGTTGCGCTGTCGGGATCGGGTGTTACGGGAGCGCAGATCTCGGCTTCTCCTTCCAGCGTGGCATTCGGCAGCGTCATGGTTGGCAGTTCTCAAAGCGCGACCGCGGTAGTGAGTAATACTGGATCGGCAAACCTGACAATCTCCGGGACCTCGCTCTCCAGTGCTGCGTTCTCCGTGAGCGGGCTCAATCCTCCGATCACGCTGACCGCCGGACAGAGTCTGACTTTCGGCATCGTTTTCGCGCCGACTAGCGGCGGAAACGCGTCAGGGAACCTCGCAGTGACATCCGATGCCTCTAATGGACAACTGAACATGGGCTTATCCGGCACGGGCATGACACCGGGCCAATTGACTCTCTCTCCGTCGACCTACAATTTCGGCAACGTCAATACCGGGCAGACTGCTACAACAAACGGGGTCTTGAAAGCCGTTGGCTCCCCCATCACAATTTCGACAGCCTCGAGCACGAGTACCGAATTTGCACTGAGCGGCATCAGCCTTCCGGTCTCCATTGCCGACGGCCAATCTATCCCGTTTACTTTGACCTTCCAGCCTCAGGTTTCGGGAGCTGCCACAGGTTCCGTGTCGTTCGTGAGCAATGCAACGAACTCGCCAAGCACCGAAGCGCTTAGCGGTACCGGTGTGACGCCGGCTTCGCACAGCGTCGATTTGTCGTGGAATGCGAGCGGAACGACGGGAGTGGTTGGGTATAACGTGTATCGCGGCAACGTTTCCAAGGGTCCGTACTCCAAGGTCACATCATCGCCAGAGTCAGGCCTAAGCTACTCGGACACGGCCGTCGCTACAGGAACAACTTACTACTACGTCATCACAGCGCTCGACAGCAGCGGCATGGAAAGCGCGTATTCCAACGAGGCAGCTGTAACCGTGCCAACGGAATAGCGTGGCTAATCAGCGCCGTGTTCGTGTTGCCGTTCGACGGACCAGATCTTCGCCGAGTCTTTTTCAAAGGGATATACGTGTACCATCCAATTGAAAATGACTGGGAGGAATGCTCCGCCGTTAGCCTTGCACTCGTCTTCGGTTGCAATTGAGCCGAGGAGGCCGAACTTGGCGTTGGCCCCAAAGTACTCTTTCTTACGGTCGTCGGGGGCCTTACAGAAGTTCACATGCTCGTGCCACTGCGCGACGCTGAGCGGGATGCGTTGGTTCAAATCGTCTTCGGTAAAGCGCTTCGGAGCCGTGTACATCACGCCGATCAGTTTGTAGTCATCGCCATGCTTTTCGTAGAGCAACGAGGTGGGGTGCTCTGGGTTAAAGGAGAAGGCAGCCTCGAAGCCGTATTGGTAGTTTGTGAAGTGATATTGCTTCTGCGGCAGGTTCGGCAAGAAGATCTTAAATCCGTCGGCGAGGCCGACGTGGTAATCCTGATATTTCTCCGCGACTTTGCGCGCCGCTTCAACCACTTTCGCTGCCTTCTCGGCATCACCGGGCCTGGGTTCGCGCAGGGCCGTCATCTTCATGTGCGGACCCATGTCCATATGCCGATCTTCCATGGAGCGCATGGCGTGTGCCCCAGCGTCTCTGTCAGAGGACATGCTGGACATGTCATGGCCGGGCATCTGCATATTGCCCATGTCGTGATCGGAGGTCTGCTGCGCGACTGCCGTTGCGGCCAATAGCAGGCTGATGAGCAGGCCTGTGATGATCTTCATATTCCCCACCCCTCTCCGAATAGAAACCCCGCAGGCAGCGTACAGTTTCGCCCCGTCAGTATCCGGGAACGAGATTACAGAGGTAATTGAAGCAACAGTGGTGGCGTCAGGCAGCGGTTTCTTCCAGACCGATTGCCGATAGGACCTTGAGCGCGGCCTGTTTCCCGGAGCGGACGCAGTCGGGGACGCCAATTCCGGTGAACGCGTTGCCGGCAAGGCCAAGCCCCGGGAGTTTCTGGAGAACGGTCTCGATGCGTTGCAGACGTTCGAGGTGTCCGACGCCATATTGGGCCATGGCGCCCTGCCACTTGTAGACACGAACGAAGAGTGGTTCGGCAGAGAGTTTGATAATTTGCCGGAGTTCATCGCGCACGATGCGCCGGATTTCGTCTTTGCCGCTCTGGAGAATTTCTTCGTCCCGGGCACCACCCAGGAAACACCGCACAATCGCGCGATTCTCAGGAGCCCGGTGGGGGAACTTGTTGTGAACGAAGGTCGCTGCGAGCATGCGACGACCTTCGCTGCGGGGCACAAGGAATCCGAAGCCAGGGGGGAGCGAGCGGCGCACCAGTTCGTCGTAGCCGAGTGTGACGGTCACTGAAGAGCTGTAGCGGATTTCGCCGAGTTCCCGCGACAGGGACTCGTCGGCCATTTGCAGCAGTGCAGATGCCGCGCTTGCGGGCGTTGCGATGATCAAGCCGTCAAAATGGTCGCTCTGGTATCCGGCGGAAATGGTCCAGCCGTTGTCTTGAAAAAGGACTGACTGGACCGCGGTCGAGGATCGAACGGCATCCGGGTCGATCCGGACGGCCAGAGTGTCGACCATCTGCTGCATGCCTTCTTTGAGAGATGTGAAGAGGGGTGGGGCCGGACCTTTCTTGGCGGCAGCCACCTTCTTTCTCGCCGCCAGCATCGCTCGTCCGAGACTGCCGTGTTTCGCCTCCATCTCCGCAAAACGAGGGAGAACGGCACGCACACTGAGTTGCGACGCTTCGCCGCCATAAACCCCGGAGAGCAGTGGATCAGCGAGCAAATTGACCATATCCGATCCGTAGTGGCGTTGGACCAGATCGGCCACCGTCTCGTCGGCAGATGCCCTATGGGGAGGATGGAACCATTCCATGGCCATTCGAATCTTGGTGCGCAGGGAAAACAACGGGGAGAAGACCGTCGGCAGAATCTTCGTAGGCACCATGAACATGAGGCCATCCGGCATCACAACAAGTCTGCCTTTGACGACGATATAGGTCTTGCGCTGCGTGTCGTTCGAACCAATCAGTTGATCGCCGAGTCCGATTTCGCGGCAGAGATCCGCCGCCCAGGGTTTCTCGGTGATGAAAGAGTCGGGCCCAGCTTCCACCAAACAGCCATCCACGCGATCGGTGACGAGGACACCACCGAGTCGTGGCGCACTCTCGTAGAGGACATACTCGACGTCTACACCGGCGCGGCGTTTTTGCTCAAGCGTGTAGGCCGCCGAAAGGCCGGAGATACCGCCGCCGATGATGGCGATCCGTTTGGACATCCGCTATTCGCGATGAGTCGCGCGCCGAACGTCGATGATGCTTTCGGGCGAAGACTACAGTGAGCCGATTCTGCTGCGCACAAGTTCGGCCAAGGCCGCCGTCAGCATCTGCGACCCATTGAGCGAGTCGGCCCGCCACAGGCGCATGCCCTGTTTCTGCGCGAATTCCTTAAAGAAGATATCGATGTCGTAGAGCACTTCCACATGGTCGCAGAGAAAACCGACAGGCTGGATGAACACGCCGGTATGTCCCTTGGCTTTCAGACTTAGGATTGTTTCTTCCACTGTCGGTCCAATCCATGCTCCGCCCGACATGCCTTGGCTCTGAAAGGCGAAAGTCCAATCACTGGCATCTAGCCCAGCTTCTTTCGCAACCAGGGCCGCGGTCTCTTTGGATTGAGCCTCGTAAGGGTCGCCGTCTGCGATGGTTCTCTGTGGGACACTGTGAGCAGTGAAAATCACGGGCAACCGGGTTCCGTGTTCTGCGTTGGCCTTCGCATGGCCGGCCCGAAATTTCTCGGCAAAAGCTTTTGCCAGAGTAGGCTGGTCGTGCCACTCGTCCACAAAATCGAGCGCGAAGGGGAAATTCCCATCTCCAACCACAGCGCGGCGATAGAGCCCAACGCTCGTTCTGGAATTCTGCGGAGCCAGACAGATGGCGATGACTCGCTCGTACTTCTCAGTGGCAATCGCCTTCACGGCATCGGCGATAAACGGTCTCCAGTTGCGCATGCCGACGAAAACCGGCAGCCGCAGTGACTGCGAGAGATGATCCGCCTGAAGGAGGGTCCAGCAAGTCAACGGCGAAAACTGAATCAGGGAGTAGCGATGCTTGATTTCCTCGACGACGTTCGGTGGTAGCGGGCGTCCGTTGGTGACATACCGAAGGTAGTCGGGAATCTGTTCAGGGCTCTCAGGTGTACCGTGCGCCAGGAGGAGCACAGCCGTCCTGGAAGGCTCCGATGCGAAGGAATTCACATGGTTGGCGCAGTAGCAAGCTTCACCCAACCCCATTGGACAGGCGTTCATCTTCTGTACTCCGCCGAGTGGTCGCGAATGAAGTTGCAGAGAGCTTTGACATTGTCGACGGGAGTTTCCGGAAGAATGCCATGCCCGAGATTGAAGATGTGGCCCGGACGCCCGGCAGCCCGGCGAAGGATATCGCCGGCCCGTCCTTGTAATTCCTTCCATTCCGCGAACAGCAGCACCGGATCAAGGTTTCCCTGCACGGACCCTTTGAGGCCCATGCTCTGCCAGCCGACATCGAGCGGGACCCGCCAATCGAGGCCGATGACTTCCGCTCCGGTTTCCTTCATCGAGGGCAGCAAGGTGGCGCTGTCAGTGCCGAAATAAATGATGGGAACGCCGGTCGTCTGCAGGCGCTTCACCAGGCCGGTTACATGCGGCAGAACGTAGCGGCGATAGTCTTCGACGCTCAGGCATCCAACCCAGCTGTCGAAGATCTGAATGGTATCAGCGCCGGCACGGACCTGATCGGCTGAATACTCTGCTGTCACTGACACCAGCTTCTCCATCAGCTGGTTCCAGGCCGCGGAAGCCGAGTACATCATTTTCTTGGTGTAGACGTAGTTTCGCGAACCGCCGCCTTCGATCATGTAGCTGGCCAGCGTAAAGGGCGCGCCGCAGAAACCGATCACCGGGAGTTTCTCACCAAAGTGCTTGCAGACCAGCTTGACGGCCTCAGCGACATATCCGAGATCTGCCGCGCAATCGGTACGCAAGGCGGCAACATCCCGCGGAGTGCGCACCGGCCTTTCGATTTTTGGCCCTTCTCCAGCAGCAAAGTGAAAGGGCAATCCCATCACTTCCAACGGGAGCAACAGATCGGCAAAGATGATGGCGGCGTCGACGTTGAGGATCTCCGCGGCTTCGATCGTGACCTGAGCGGCAATTTCCGGTTTCTTGCAGATTTCAATAAGGGAATACTTCTTGCGGACCGCGCGATACTCGGCCATGTAGCGTCCGGCCTGGCGCATGAACCAGACCGGCGTGCGGTCAGTGGGTTGGCCCTTTGCGGCCCGTACGAAGAGAGAATTCGGGGCGGACATGAACCTTCCAATTTAGCATTTCCTCCGCCCCGGCTCCTGTTTTGGAATCAGAAAACGCCAGACCGCCATCGTGCGCCAGCTGGGACACGGTGCCTACTGTAACGGCGGCAGGTTCGTATCGCAGGCGCTGATTGCCGATTCAGATACGCGGACGACACCGTCCGCAAACGAACAGAAATAGCGTACGCCCGTGTGGTTGGGGACAGTTGGCGACGCGAGGACTTGATAGGTCGCCGCCGGCGTCCCCGCCAGGCCTGTGATAACAAAGTTGTAGCCGTGCTTCGTTCCGGAGGCAATCTGATTGTCGATTAGACACGCGCTACGGGAACTGGGAGGCAGGCAGGAGGTTCCACCCAACATTGCCAGGTTGGCGGCGAAACCGATCGTCGGATAGGTGGAGTTGTATGAAACCTGTGCCGTGTTAATCGTCTGCAGAGCTTTCACAGCAGCAGCCTCGTTGGCTGTGCGGTGTGCACCGGTCAAGCTCGGAATCGCCATCGAGGCGATGATGAGAATGATAGCGATTACGATGAGCAGTTCGATCAGCGAAAACCCGCGTCGCTTCTGCATTGGGAACCTCCTGGGAGAAGATCGTGAAACCCGTGGCGTCAAGAAGAGAACGCCGGCCCACGGAATTCCTTGCAGGACAATCTTGGCATCGGATGAGAACGGGCGGGCAGAAGGCATACCGAAAGCGGCGGGCTTTCAGGCGAAAGCCATGTCCCCTGCGGGAATCTCGCCGAGACCCCAGTTACTGAGATCATAGTCAGCACCATGAACGTATCCCCGGCCGGTTGCGATGGCCATCTTCCGGGAGCGAACGTCTTCGCGGAATGCAGGCTTCGCGCTATCAGCGACCGCATTTGCGATGGTTTCACGCAACTTGCGCTCGGCAGGACCAGGCTTGCCGGCGAGACGGCTCCGAATCAAAGCCCCTGCAGCGGAATTGATGGAACCGTTCTGCACGTGGATGTCAAAGCACAGAGCAATACCCAGCTCCGATTGCAGGTTGAACCTGCGCGCAGTCCTGAGACAAGTCACAAAATATTCATCATGAGCCAACTGGCGTTGTAGCGCCCGGACCTCAGGAAAGCCGCCGAAAGACTGAAATTGCTGGCGCCATGGGGGCGAGAGTCGCCCGTTGATCGAGACACTGCTGGCCCAGGCTTTCTGCTGCTTTCCCGGCCCCTCCATGACCTCGAGGAGTTTGCCGCCATTCTCGCCGAACGCTTGCATGATCAATTCGGGATGCGACTGGTTGCAGCGCGAGATGATCTCCTGCACCTTGCCGGACTTCATGGTGAAACCGACGATACCCCAGGTAAGCCAGGCTCCGTCGAAATCTCCGACGGCGAGAGTGTAGCTGTGGCCTTCAAACGCGACCGTCAGTTCCAGGGCACGCTCGAACAATGAAGGTATCGGGCGTGGCATGCATTGCGTCCACGTGTCATCGTCGACGTCCCCGGTTACCGGCAGGCCCAGACTGCGCTGGAGCTGTTTCACGGCCGTCGCCGTGCTTTGACCATAGAATTCGTCGACCCTTCCGGGACTGCTTCCCGCAGCCGCGAGTGCACGGTGGATTTCACCCACGATGCTTCCATGAGCACCGATGCCAAACAGCTTGCGCGACATGACCAGCCTCTTCGTCGAAATTCAACTGGCGCGACCTGATGCACGATTCACGTCACGTGGGGAAACGTGCAACGGAAGGAGGCGTGGTTGCGTCCTCTACGGTGATGAAGTTACCTAGACCACGCTGACTACCGGGTCTGCCGAGTCCACATCGATTGACAACGATTGACGTAGCTGAAGATCCGTCAAAGGGCATTGGGGTGACAGGTAGCTCAGCTTGCGCTGGATTATCTCTTGCGAATACTTGCCCAAGTAGTGCGAGATCGTCTCCACGCGGATTTTGATTCCTCCCGCAGGCTTCGTGGAATCGAGATCTCCGAATTTGAAATACAGCGTGCCAGTCGCCTCGACGATCTTCTGCGCCGGCGTGTAGGTCGGCTGGTCCATGCCGCACTCGTAACTGGAGAGTCGCACCACGCAAGTGATCCAGGGACACCGTGTGGCAAACTTCGCGCCCCACATGATTTCGTTCGTGTTGCTGCTGTAGGAAGAAGTCCAGACGTCGGCGATGTCGAACGGGTTCTTGATCCGTCCGGCTTTGAGATCCGCTTCGAACAGCCAGTTCATCAGATCCATGTCGCCCGGAAGGTATTGCAGCCAGAGAATGGGGTAGCCGCATGCCTGGATCTCCGCCTCGATCTCGTGCCCGATTCCAGTATCCATGTGATAGGGGCGGGCCAGCACCAGGATGCACGGCTTCTGATTCTTTGCGCACCAGGTGAGAATCTCCCGCCCCTGCTTGCGAATGCGCTCCGTAACCCCGTCGAGGGCGGCATATCCAGCCTTTACCGCACGTGCGGTTTCCTCCGGATTGAGATCAAATACATCTTTCAACGCGGTGTGTAACTGCTCGGTAACGACGTGCCGATCACCGAGACTGACGAAGGGAGATGCATATACGACGTTGTTCTCCGCAAAGATATCCCGCTCTTTGAGAAATCCGGCTTTGATATTCTCCGGCCCGGCCATCACGCGGGTGCAGGTCACCGTGTCGACGACGTGGCCGTAGAGCAGCGAGGGGAGCGAGTGAATCATCGGGCTCAAAAGGACGTGGATTTTCTTCTTCTGCCCAAACAGCAGCTCGCCATAATGGCCGCTCATCGCCTTGACCGGATAGCAGCAGTCGACCGTCCCGCGGCCTTTGCCGAACTCCCGGCCCTGCTCTTCCGACGTGTCGGAGCTGAAGATGATGTTCTCCGACTGCACGCCCAGCTCTTTCAGGAAGCCCACCCAGAACTGGTGAGTCGTCCACATGTTGAGAACCTTCGGGATGCCGACACGCAATTGCGAGCGATCTTTCTTCGGAGCGCTTTTAGTTGCGGCGGAAGCCTTCTTGCCGAACCATGTCTGCAACATTTGGAAACGCATTCTTTGTTTTCTCGATTCCGGCCTTGATGACCTTCATTTCGTTCAGATCTTCGACCAACCCCTTCGGACAGGAATTGTTGACAATGACCCGCTCCCAGCCCGAAGCCAGAGGAACTTTGCTCCACGGACGTCCTTTGCCTTCGAGCAGTTCGACATCGATGAAGCTCCGCTGGCAGTTCACGGGACACCAATGGCAGACCGTGTCTACAGACGTGGCCGTCTTGTAGGTGAGCTTTTCGATGGAATCGAAGCCGCGGAACATCGTCTTTCCGCCGTTCTTCCACCAGTCGAGCGCAACCAGCGCCGCTCCGATCGCGCCGGCTTCACCCGAGTACGGATGCACGACAACTTCGGCATCGGGCACTTTGCTGAGGATGAAGTCCACCTGCGTCTTTACGACCGCAAGGTTGCGGTGCGTTCCGCCCTGCAGGATGTATTTGCGTCCAACCTGCTGCAGGTTGTTCATCCCTCCAGCGTAGATCCACACGTTGAGCGGCAGGATCGCGCACAGCCCCGCGAGAATTTCCTCGGCCTG
Organism: Terriglobales bacterium; assembly: GCA_035519435.1. Taxonomy (GTDB): domain Bacteria; phylum Acidobacteriota; class Terriglobia; order Terriglobales; family Acidobacteriaceae; genus Acidiflorens. The sequence goes on along the minus strand of DATIWL010000093.1, from coordinate 6,821 downwards.
CCATCCCTTGCGCTGTTGGTTGACGATGTCACTTTGGAGGAACACGCCGCAGCCCATCGAAAGTTGTGGCATGGCCAGCGCCTTGAAGGCGCCTTCGGCCATGTCTCCCATAGGAATGTTGAAGCGCTCGGCCACGCCCTGCAGAAATGCGCCATTGCCCGACGAACACTGCGAGTTCAGGCGAAAGTCAGTGACGGCGCCATTGTTGAGAATCATGATCTTCACGTCGACACCACCGACGTCGCAAATGCAATCGGCGTCAGGGAAAAAATGGAGTCCGGCGGAGGCATGTGCGATGGTCTCAACCACTGGACAGTCGGCGCCGAGGATTCCTTTCAGCAGATCCTTGCCATAACCGGTTAGCGCCAGCCCGAGAATGTCCTGATCGCTGGCGACTTGTCTCACCTGGCGGAACAGCGACTTTGCATCTTCGATCGGATTGCCCCGGCTCAACGCGTAGCAGGAGAACAACAATTCCTTCTCCGGAGACATGCAAACGGCCTTGGCGGTGGTGGAACCGAAGTCGCAGCCGAGCACGATCGGGCCCAGGCTCGCGCCCGCGGCTGCGACCTCCGCCGGAGGCGCCGACGCTTTGGGCTTCTCGTACTTTGCTTTGAAGGTGGCAAGGTCCAGATCGTCTTTGCAGAGTCCGCCCCGTCCCATCTTCTTCTTTTCTTCGTACTGACCCTCTTCGATCCAATACTTCAATCGCTCGTACCCGGTGTACAGGCCGGCTGCGCCGTTCTCGCGCATCGCGACTTCCACGCATCCCAGCGCGGCGTAGTACAGCGCGTTGTCGGGAACGCGGATCAGCGTGGTGACGTCGCGCTCGTCAGAAACCGGCACCTTGCGCTCCTTCCAGACTTTGCTCAGGTGATACCGCCACGCCTCCTGCAGACCCTTGAAGAAGAGATTGGGCCCCCCGAGCAAGAGGATTTCGGGCATGGGTGTATTGCCGCGCGTCAGCGTCGCCAGGTTCTGGTAAACAACGGCCTCAAACAACGACGCGATGATCTCTTCTACCGGTACGCCCGCCTTCAGCAAGGTGTTGGCGTCGGCTTCGGCAAAGATTCCGCACTTGCTGCTGACCTTGTGCAGCGGATATCCGCTGTAGCCCATCTTCGAGAGCGTCTCCGGCGGAATCTCCAGCTTACGCGCGGTTTTTTCAATAAACGTTCCGGTGCCGCCGGAGCAGGCGCTCTGCATCAGCACCTGCTTGCTGCGCGCGGCGCCTTCTCCCTGGAAGAAGATCGTCTTCATGTCCTCGCCGCCGATCTCGCTGACGAAGCGGACATTGGGATGCAGCTTGTCCACCGCCGCCGCCACGGCCACCACCTCCTGCACGATCTTGCCGCCCACCAGCGGGGCGATGATTCCCGCCCCCGACCCCGTGAAGAAGACGCGGTCCCGTCCCGGGGTTAGTCCATGCTTCGACTCGAGCATGGTGAGGAACTGAAGAATCTTCTCCGCCTGTCGCGTGTTGTGCCGCTCGTACGCCTGCGCCAGCACGTCGCCGCGCACGGTGGCGAGCGTGTATTTGCAGGTCGTGCTGCCGACATCCAGGCCGCAGATCAGGCTCTCGCCCGCGAAAACCGCGGGCGAAGGCACGGGAGCCATGAATACGCCTGGCTCCCCATCAATCGGTGCAATCTGTACCAATCCGTTCGCCATGCACTTCACCTCGTTCGCTTTCTGGTTGTGACCATCAGGTGCAGTTACATGTTTGTACTCAGGCCATGGCTAGGCCACGATCCTGAGCGAGATGAAGCACATAGTTCGCGGATGTCCCCGAATATCCCTTGTGCGGGACCTTGTACGTCGCGCGCCGCAACTCGGGATGATGTTTCTCATATTCGCGGATCGCTTCCACGGTGAGCCCAGTCCTCTTCAACGCAACTTCGAATTCCGCCTGTGCCCGCTTCTTCGCCTCCGTGAGGATCATCTGGCAGCGGGAGAGCGCGTGCACCTCAGCATCGCCTTTGACCTCGATCGGCGCGTACAGCAGATCGGGATATTTCCCGATGACATTCGCCATCGAGCCAATCGACATCGTATTCGGCATGCAGGAGTACGGCGAGAGTTCGCAAATCATATGCGCTTTCTTGTGGTGATAGGCATACAGCGCCTTCCCGATCAGCATGTGCCCTTCCCCGCCGCGCAGCTCGAAGTGATAGAAAGGCTCGGCGAGATCTTTCAGCTCTACCTGGTCCGGGAGTTCGCTAGGTATGTCCGACAGCGCTTTGCGGAAGCGGTTGTACGTTCGGACGTAGAGCCGTTCGACCGCCTTCAAAATCATGTCGTCGCGCTTCGGATGCTTGCTGGTCGAGTGCCTGTGCTCCAGTTTGCGAATCACCGGATGCATCAGGTAATGCAGCCACACCGCGACCGGCGGTGGCGCAACTTCGGAGTCTTCCTGCTCCAGCCATTTCTTGATGTTGTAGTTGCCGTCGCCTTCGTGCGTCTGCAGCCAGAATTCGCCGGTGATTTTGACCCGTGCTTTCACACGGGTGCGGTCGACCTCGATTGCACCCCATCTGCGGCGCACTTCGCGCAGCCCGTTAGTGAAGTAGCTGGTTGTCAGGTGCCAGGCCAACGTGCCGAGCTTTTCGCCGTGATCGGGACGGTTCTTGAAGACCTGGTACATGTACTCGATGCAGTCCTTCAGAACGGCGTCGGTCTGGCCCGGATTCACTTCGTACGGACGCGTCGCGTATTCCAGGTCCGTGATTACATCGCCGCAGAGGATCGACCAGATCAGGCCGAGGCTGAGCGGCATGTTGATGTCGAGACCTCCGCCGCCGGTTTCGCCCTGATCGAGTTCATCCTGCGCCAGCAGGAACAGCCGGAAGTCGCGCAGCCCCAGGCCGTCGAGCGCCATGGCATAAGACTCGTGGTACTGGCCGAAGCGGCATGGACCGCAGGCGCCGGCAGTCAGGTACACGTACTTCTTGTTGACTTCATCTTTGCCGTGCAGCGCGACCTCATTTTTCAGAAAATTGACCAGGCTGCCGGTGGTGAAGATCGTGGGACAGCAGGCGCCGACATCGATCAGCTCCTTTCCGGCATCGAGATCCTCCCGCGCGATATTCGGCAACGGCTCCGCGTTGTACTTCAGGTTGTGCAACGCGCCCTGCATCAGGCGTTCGTGCTTCCACGTGAGTCCGCCAAAGAGGAGCGTCGTGGTGTCGCGCTCGGCACGCGTGAACGGCTTTGGCCGGTATGCCTGATAGTGCTTCACCGGTGGTGGAGTGAGGTTGGCGTCGAGATTGGTATCAATGGTGACCAGCTGTCCCATGTCGCTTGCTCCTTCCTGAAGTTGTGGGGGCCCCGGGCCGAGATTCGGCGTCAGATGCTGGTAGCTTCCAGTTCCGCGGTCGCCAGTGAGGGCGCCAGCGTTCGGCCCTCCCAGTGCCGGCGCAGCACCGGATGGTGCAGCCCGTGACGGCGGATCAGGAATACGACAACGGCAAAACAAGCTCCCCCGACCAGTTGCGCAACGATCGGGATGTGTAGGGCGTTGATCAGGCCATAGCGATCGGCTGCCCGCCCCACGACTAGCGGCGCCAGTGCCATAGCAAAGAGATTGACGAAGAGGTAGTAGAGGCCGAGCGCGGTGGCATGTCCGCTAGCCGGCACGAGGTCGTGAATGGTGGCGGTGAGCGGGCCGTGGTACCAGCTCATGAAGAACGCGCCTAGCCCGAACAGAATGAGAAATGGAATCTTTGCCGAAGTGTGCAACGCGAAGAAGATCGCGGGAGCACCTAGGATGAAGCCGATGGGAATCACCAGGGCGCGACCCCAGGGCCGCAAGCGGGCAATGCGGTCGGACAAATACGCTCCTACCGCGATTCCCAACGCCCCGCCTAAAACCACGGTAAGCCCTAGGGCCAATCCAGCCTCCCGTGCCGTGAAGCCTTTCTGTTCCTGAATCAGATCCGGTCCCCACGCGATGTAGGTGTACCCGGCAAAGCTCGCAAACCAACCAGCCACGAGCACGGTTAGATACGCGGGCACCCGCAGCAGGTCGCGCACTTTCATGCGCTCATCAGACGAATCGTGATGCGGCTCCGGGAGCCGCATCGAACTCAGGCCCAACAGCAAACCCGGAATCCCCACAAAAAAGAAGGCAGTTCGCCAACCAAAGGATTGAGCCATGATACCGCCAAGCGCAATTCCTGTCGCGCCTCCGGCAAACATTCCCATGTCGCAAGCTCCTTGGATGCGCGCCCGAACGTCCTTCGGAAAGGTCGCGCTCAGGACGGCGGCGCCCGCGGGCGTGTAGGCAGCTTCCCCGACTCCCACCAACGCCCGCGCCGCCAGCAAGGCGCGGAAGGTCCCGGCGAGGCCGCTGAAGAAGGTCGCGCCGCTCCAAAACAAAACACCTGCGCTGATCACCGATCGTCGTGACAGACGGTCCGCCAATATCCCCAGCGGGAACGTGCTAAGGGACAGAACGGCCGTAAAAGCGGTGGCCAGATACCCCAGTTGCTGGTAGCTGAGCCCAAAGTCGTGGCGGATTGCCGGGAACATCGAGAAAATGACCTGGCGGTCGACATAATTCACGAAGTTGACCAGCATCAAGATCGAAAGCACCCACCACTGGTTCCGGCTGAAATCAGGACGCGGCAAGGAGCCCCCTTTGGGAGAGAAAGACGAGAAATGTCCCACCGCCTCACTATGAGGGAGTTCCCAGCCACTCTTACAAGCGACATGGTGGGACAGGAGGCCTATGTCGCTGATTGTCGCTATCGAACGGTCGGGACATCGTGCGGCAAGCCAGCCGGGGGAGATGGATCGCCGCGCTTTGTCCTAGGAATTCAGCTGTAACAAAGGTAGACTCGGTCTTCTTCGCCCGGGGATCTGCTGAATGGCTGACCCAAAACCGCCCGGCCGAGCGATTCCTGACCATCCCGTCGGCGAGCGCCTGGAAACATGGGGAGAAATTGCTGCCTACCTGGGCCGTGAAATCCGCACGGTTCAACGGTGGGAGAAAACCATGGGTCTGCCCGTCCGGCGGCTGGCCGCTGGTCCGGACAAGCTGTCGCGCGTATTCGCCCTCAAGAGCGAGTTGGATGCCTGGTGGCGGGAACACGAGACGAAGGTGCCGGATGGACCTGTCCCCTCGAGTCCGGAAGTCGTTTCTCCTGCTCCATCCCGGCTTCCGATCTTTCGTCGAAGAGTGTTCTTCTGGGGAGGGCTCGCCGCTCTTATTGCCGTTCTAACCTATTTGACCCCCAAGATCATTGCCATCATCTGGCCGTCCAAAGTGATCCTCGGCGTACAACCGTTCCGCAACCTGGGCGATGCAAAGGATGACTTCATCGCTGCCGGCCTGACCGAAGAAATGGTTGCGCGCCTGGCGCAGCTGCATCCGGATCGCCTCATGGTTCTCCGCCTGACAGCCGCAGGGGGGACGGGGATCAGGAACGTCCGTGTATCTTATGTGCTTCAGGGGACGGTTCGCCGCTTTAATGATCAGGTGGCGGTCACGGCGCAACTGACTCAGACCAACAATCAGACGGTCGTATGGGGCAATAGCTATGAGCGAGATGTGAAGGACCTGTTGCGTGTGCAGGCGGAAGTCGCCCATGCCATCGCGTCCGAGGTATTCATCAAACTGCCCCACCCGGCACCGCCGGCACGGGAAGTCAATCGCGAAGCCTATCTCGCGTATCTCGAAGGAAGGTACTTCTGGAGCAGGAGAACTACGGAGGAGATTCAGAAAGCAGCTGCATCGTTCGAGCGATCGATTCAATTCGATCCCAGTTATGCTCCCGCGTATGCCGGCCTTGCAGATTGTTACGAGCTCTTCGGATCAGCGCCCTACACCTCCATGCCTCCCAATGAGGCCTTTCCGAAAGCGGAAGCAGCCGCTCGTAAGGCTCTTGAACTCGACCCAACACTGGCCGAAGCGCACGTCTCTCTCGGATACTCACAATTGGCCTATGAGTGGGACTTTCCCGCCGCCGACCTCGAATTCCGCCGCGCCCTCGAGTTACGTCCAAGTTATGCCACAGGTCACCAGTTTTACGCGTACTCCCTTACGGTGATGGGCAAGTTGCCGGACGCGATCGAGGAGAGGATGAAGGCCGTGGATCTCGATCCGGTAAACCCGCTGATGGCCTCGGCCCTGGGCGAAGCGTACTACCAGGCACGTCAGTTCGACCGGACGATCGAACAGAACCAGAGGGCCCTTGCGCTGGATCCCACCTACCTCATTGCCCTCGTGAATATCGGACGGGCATATCAACAAAAGGGCCTGCACACCCAGGCGCAGGCAGCCTTCCAGAAGATTCTCTCGGTGACTCCCGACGACCCTGCCGTGCTCGCCCTATTAGGGCACGAATACGCGGTATCCGGTCGACGAACCGATGCTCTACACATCATTGAACAACTCAAGAACGTTTCTACCCAGCGCCATGTTCCCGCGCTGTACTTCGCTCTGATCTATACCGGCTTAGGCGACAAGGACGACGCGTTCAAGTTTATGGACGCGGCTGTCCGGGAGAGAACCGAATATCTTGTCTATCTCGGGAGCGAACCACTCGCCGACCCGCTCCGCGATGATCCGAGGTTCGCCAGCCTCGCCAAGCGTGTCGGAATAGGTTTGTTGTCGCAGACAACAGCGCAATCTGCGATGCCTGGCAAACACTAGGTGCCAACTTACTGAGCTTAGGTTGGACTGAAAGCGGACGACCCTCGGGATAGCGCATGATATGCTGGCGCCGCTTGAGAAGACTATTGAAATACGTTGGAGTGGCCATTGCGTGCATCGTGCTCGGCCTGGCTTGGATGATCGGGTATCTTTCGTATGAATCGCA